>NZ_JBITTO010000001.1:0-954835 GCF_044541975.1 Streptomyces sp. NPDC085460 | reverse complement strand
AAGCACGCCGCCAGCGTTCGTCCTGAGCCAGGATCAAACTCTCCGTGAATGTGTACCGGTAATCCGGTTCAACACTCGCGTTGAGCGGGACGGTCAAGTCGGAATGTGACCGACCGTCCACAGCGTCCTCGCTGTGTTTTGTTTCAAAGGAACCTCGACCAACCGAAACCGGCTGGACGGGGTATCAACTAATCTGGCGTTGATTTTTGGCACGCTGTTGAGTTCTCAAGGTGCGGACGCTTCCTTCGTTCCTGTTTCCAGGCCCTCCGGGCGCTTCCTTCGTTTCCGACTCTATCAGATCCTTTCGGCGTCTGATTCCCAGTCAGCGGGATTTGTCTTTGCGGCTGTTGGGCCGTTCCGACGAGTGAGACTTTAGCGGATTCCCCGGCTCCGAAGCGAATCGGGGCCTGCGCTCCGACTTCGAACGCGGATTCCTCATTCCGCAAAAGCCGACGGGAACCGGAAAGGCACGACGAATCGCGGCCGTCCGGCTTGTTGGTCTTGCGGAATCGCTGTCCGGGGCCGACCGGAGTCGGTGCTCACGTCGGACAACTCGGAGAACACTACGGACCGCTCCCCCATGTGTCAACTCCGGTCCTCGCCGCTCACCCCCGGCTCACGGGCGGAGGCTGGAGACCACCTCGGCGGTGGCGGCCACGCCGTTCTGGATGGTGGGGGCCATGCTCGTGCCGGCCAGGAAGAAGCCGAGCAGAGCGCAGACGACGGCGTGGGTGATCTTCAGGCCGCCGCTGCGGATGAAGACCACGGCCAGTACGAGGAGCAGCACCACGACGGAAACGGAAACGGCCATCGCACTCACGTCCTTCTTCTGCCGCACCGGAATTGCGGCGTTCGGCGGACAGTGTGACGGAATGGGCGATCCGTCCGGGGGAACGGCGGGGCGGCCATACGGGTGAGATCCGAGTGGATCAAAGGACGAGGGTCTCCGCGAGGGTGGGTGCGCGGACCGCTTCCAGGTCCCGGTCGGCGAGGAGGTCCGTGATGAGGGCCCCGCTGCCGAAGACCTCCGTGGCGCTCAGGTCCACGTTCGTCACGACGAGCCAGCTGCCGTCGGCGGCCCACCAGGTCGCGGGGAAACAGTGGTGGGGCGCGGCCTCGTGGTGGGCGGCGGCGTCGGAGAGCGGGCCGCGCCACGCGATGAGGGCCTCGACGGGCTCCGGGGCGGTGCCGGGCGGGACGCCGGGGCTGTTGGTGACGGGGGCCTGCGCGGCGCCGCACGGGGTGGCCTCGCCGGTGGCGCTGTGGCGGGCGAGGTGGGGGACGAGGGCGGTGAGGGTGGCGCGGTCCATCTCGCCGCCCATGGCGCCGTCGAGCGCGTCGGTGCCGGCGACGCCTTCGAGGGAGAGGTACGAGAAGGGGCGCGGCCGGTCGGAGAGGCGGGTGCCCGCCCGGGTCAGGACGTCGCGCCAGCGGTGCCGGGCGCCGGTGTCGTCGTACAGGGGGGTGAGGAGCCAGCAGTGGTCCTCGTACCCCTCTCGGGGTTCGTAGCCGCAGTCGGCGGCGGTGAGCCGGTCGCGCAGTCCGTCGAGGGGGTCGTCGGCGGTGGCGCGGGTCCAGGCCCGGGTCACGGGGTCTTCTCGGCCGGCAGGCAGTCCCGCCACTCCACCGTGCGGTCGCACCAGCGGTCGAGGAGGACGCGGTCGTGGCCGACGGCGAGGAGGCCGGCGCCGGTCTCCTCGCGGTAGGACTCGACGGCGGCGACCAGGGCGGCCGTGGTGGAGGCGTCGAGCATGGCGGTCATCTCGTCGCAGACGAGCCAGCGGGGGCGGAGGGTGAGGGCGCGGGCGAGGCAGGCGCGCTGGAGTTGCCCGTCGCTGACCGCGTGCGGGCGGCGGGTGAGGAGTTCGGGGGTGAGGCCGACGGCGGGGGCGAGTTCGGCGACGCGGTCGGCCGCCTCGGCCTTGCGGCCGGTGGCGCGGAGGGGTTCGGCGATGAGGTCGGCGAGGGTGAGGCGGGGGTCGGCGGCGGTGCGGGGCTGCTGGAAGACGACGCCGACGGCGGTGCGCCGCTCGCGCGGGGCGCGGTGGCGCCAGGCGGTGATCTCGGTGCCGTCGAGGACGAGGCGGCCGGCGTCGGGCCGGTGGAGGAGGGCGGCGACGCGGGCGAGGGTGGACTTGCCGCAGCCGCTGGGGCCGAGGAGGCCGACGGACTCGCCGGGGGCGACGGTGAGGGAGGCGCCGCGGAAGACCGGCTTGCGCGGCTCGTAGCCGGCGGTGACGGAGTCGAGTTCAAGCACGGGGGCGCTCCGGGTGGTGGCAGGCCACGCCGGCGCGGAGGTCCGGGACGGTGGCGCAGAGGTCGGTGGCGCGGGGGCAGCGGGGGGCGAAGGCGCAGCCCTCGGGGAGGTCGGAGAGTTCCGGCGGCATGCCGGGGATCGCGGTGAAGGCCCGGTCGGGGAGGGCGTCGAGGAGGCCGCGGGCGTAGGGGTGGTCGGGTCCCGTGGTGCCGAAGAAGCGGTGGGCGGGGGCGATCTCGACGATCCGGCCGGCGTACATGACGGCGACGCGGTCGGCGATGCGGGCGGCGGCGGTCAGGTCGTGGGTGATGAGGAGCAGTCCGCGGCCGTCGTCGGCGTGGCGGCGGAGCTCGTCGGCGGTGCGCTCGACGAGGTCGCGGTCGAGGCCCGTGGTGGGTTCGTCGGCGAGGAGGAGCGGGGCGTCGCCGATGAGGGCGAGGGCGGTGGCGGCGCGCTGGGCGAGGCCGCCGGAGAGTTCGTGGGGGTAGGCGTCGAGGTGGGTGGCGGGGAAGGCGGCCCGGTCGGCGGCGTCCTCGGCGGCCTTGCGGCGCCCGGCGCGCGGGGTGTCGGTGAGGGCCCGGACGGTCTCCTCCAGGTGCGCGCGGACGGTGCGGACCGGGGTGAGGTGGGCGGCGGGGCTCTGCGGTACGAGGCCGACGCGCCGTCCGCGTACGGAGCGGGCGAGGGTCTTCTCGTCGGCGGCGAGCAGGTCGGTGCCGTGGACGAGGGCGGTGCCGGCGGTCTCGGCGTTGCCGGGGAGCAGGCCGAGGAGGGCGGAGGCGAGGACGGACTTGCCGCAGCCGGACTCGCCGACGAGGGCCAGGCACTCCCCCGGCGCGAGGTCGAAGTCGGCGTCGGTGACGGCGGCGACCGTCCGTCCGCCGCGCAGGCGGAACCGGAC
Source organism: Streptomyces sp. NPDC085460 (assembly GCF_044541975.1). NCBI lineage: Bacteria > Bacillati > Actinomycetota > Actinomycetes > Kitasatosporales > Streptomycetaceae > Streptomyces > Streptomyces sp. NPDC085460. The sequence goes on along the minus strand of NZ_JBITTO010000001.1, from coordinate 951,677 downwards.
GGTGAGGCCGCGGACGCTGAGCAGCGCGTCCTCGGCACGCTCGGCGGTGACGGCGTCCAGGGCGCGCGCGACGCGGGCGTTCACAGCATCAGCTCCGATCGGCGGCGGGGGTTGAGGCGGTCGCGCCAGACGCCGGCGAGGCCGGCGATGGCGAGGGTGGGGACGATGAGGAAGAGGCCGGGGAAGAGGGTGGGCCACCAGTCGCCGGCGAGGAGGGAGGAGCGGGCGGACTGGACGAGGTTGCCGAGGCTGGCCTGGTGGCTGGGGAGGCCGAGGCCGAGGAAGGAGAGGGCGGACTCGTGCCACATGGCGTGCGGGACCATCAGGACGGCGGCGAGGCCGGCCTGGGGCAGGACCGCGGGGAGCAGGTGGCGGGTGGCGACGCGGCGGCGGGAGGCGCCGCCGGAGATGGCGGCCTCGATGTGGGGGCGGGCGCGCAGCGAAAGGACTTCCGAGCGGACGATGCGCGCGGTGGAGAGCCAGTGGGTGACGGCGACGGAGACGATGACGGGCCAGACGCCGGGGCGGAAGAGGGCGACGACGAAGATGCCGAGGAGCAGGTGCGGCACGGAGGAGAAGGCGTCGACCAGGCGCATCAGGGTGCGGTCGGTCCAGCCGCCGAGGGCGCCCGCGGCGGCGCCGACGGCGGTGCCGAGGACGGTGGCGACGAGGGCGGCGACGAGGCCGACGAGGAGGGAGATCCGCAGGCCGTAGACGCAGCGCAGGAGGAGGTCGCGGCCGACGTCGTCGGTGCCGAAGGGGTGGTCCCAGGAGGGCGGGAGGAGCTTCTGGGAGAGGTCGACGGCCTGTTCGTCGAGCTGGACGATCGGCGGGACGAGGAGGACGGCGAGGGCGACGGCGCCGACGATGACGGCGGAGGTCCACAGGCGGAGGCGGTGGGTGCGGGGGTCAGCCATCGAAGCCCACCCTCGGGTCGGCGAGGCCGTACAGCAGGTCGGAGAGGAGGTTGCCGAGGAGGACGGCCGCGGTGGCGAGCACGGTGAGTGCGGCGAGCAGCGGGAAGTCGACGGCGGTGGCGGCCTGGACGGTGGCGGCGGCGATGCCGGGCCAGCTGAAGACGGTCTCCACGAGGAGGGCTCCGGTGATGACTTCGGGCACGCGGGAGCCGATGAGGGTGAGCATCGGGAGCATGCCGGAGCGCAGGGCGTGGCCGGTGAGGACGGTGCGTTCGGCGAGGCCGCGGGCGCGGGCGCCGCGTACCGGGTCCTCGTCGAGGGCGTCGCCGACGCCTTGGCGGACGTAGAGGAAGAACCACGGCAGCTGGGAGATGCCGAGGACGAGTGCGGGCAGCACGAGGTGGCGGGCGACCTGGTCGAAGGTGACGGTGTCGCTGGCGGTGTCGGTGAGGCCGCCGGCGGGCAGGACGCCGAGCTTGAGGGCGAAGAACCAGATGGCGAGGAGGCCGAGCCAGAAGGCGGGGGCGGCTTCCAGGGTGTACGCGAGGGAGCTGACGGCGCGGTCGAGGAGGCCGCCGCGGCGGCGGCCGGCGAGGACGCCGAGGAGGGTGCCGAGGGCGATCGCGATCAGGAAGGCGGTGACGGCGAGGAGGACGGACCAGCCGAGGCGTTCGGTGATGACGTCGGCGACGGGACGGCGCATGACGGCGGAGTCGCCGAGGTCGCCGGTGACGGCCGAGGTGAGCCATTCCCACCAGCGGGTGAGGAGGGGCTGGTCGACGCCGAGGTTCTGGCGGAGCTGGTCGAGGTTCTCCTGCGAGGCGGTGAGGCCGGCGGTGCCGGCGTACGCCTTGACGGGGTCGAAGGGGGATGCTTCGGCGACCGCGAAGACGGCGAGGGTGACGCCGAGGAGGACGGGGACGGCGGCGAGGGCGCGCCGTCCCGTCATCCGGGCCATGGCCCCCCAGGGGAGGCGGCGGCTCACTTCTTGTCGTCTCCGGCCTTCTTGGGCTTCCAGGCTTCGGCGTTCCACCAGGGGCCCGCGGCGAGGCCGTGGTCGTGCGGCTCGATCTGGGTGGTGAGGGGGGCGCCCTTGGCGTCGGAGTCCCAGGCGTCGTTCACGACGTAGAGGTGGTCGATGTGGGTGAGGAAGGTGTAGCCGGGGTTCTTGACGAGTTCGCGCTGGACGGTGTCGTACGCGGCCTTGCGCTTGGCGGGGTCGTTGGTGCGGCGGCCGTCCTCCAGGGCGCGGTCGACGGCCTTGTTGTCGTACCAGGCCATGTTGTTGAAGCCGTCGCCCGCGAGGGAGGAGGTGAGCAGGAGGTACTGGTCGAAGTCCGGGTCGCCGGGCGAGCCGCCGCCGGCGAGGACGGCGTCGGTCTTCATGCGGGGCTCGATGACCTCCCAGGTGCCGGCCTGGGTCTTGATCTCGATGCCGGCCTTGCGGGCGTCGGAGGCGTAGGCGAGGGCGTGGTCCTGGCGGAGCTTGTCGCCGGAGAGGTACCAGAGCGGGAAGGAGGCGCGGACGCCGTTCTTGACGCGGACGCCGTCGGAGCCGGGCTTCCAGCCGGCCTCGTCGAGGATCTTCTGGGCGCCGGCGAGGTCGTGGCGGCGCTCGGTGCCCTTGGCGAACCAGGGGCTGTCGGTGGGGACGGGGCCGTAGGCGGGCTTGCCGGCGCCTTCGAGGATCTTGTCGACCATGGTCTGGCGGTCGACGGCGATGTCGAGGGCGCGGCGGACGGCGGTGTCGCCGGCGACGGGGTTGTGGGTGGGGAGGGTGACCGTGCGGTAGTCGTAGGTCTTGGCCGCGTAGGTCCGCTTGCCCTTGTCGCTGCCGAAGCCGGCGGCGAGGTTGGGCGGGAGGATGGCGCCGTCGAGGTCGCCGGCGCGCAGGCGGGTGGCGCGGACGTCGTCGTCCTTGATGATCGCCATGGTGAACTTCTTCACCGCGGGGGCGCCGTTCCAGTACTTCGGGTTGGCCTTGAAGCTGATCTTCTCGCCCTTGGACCAGTTGGTGAGGACGAAGGGGCCGGTGCCGATGGGCTGGGTGGTGAAGGCGCCGGTGTTGACGTCCTGCTTCCCGGCGACGTGCTCGGGGGCGATCGCGTGGACGGTGCGCTCGGCGAAGGGCGCGTAGGGGTACTTGAGGCGGAAGACCACGGTGTCGTCGCCGACGGCCTCGACGCTCTTGAGGGCGTCGAGTTCGGTGCGGGAGGGGTTGTTGGTCTTGGGGTCGAGGATCGTCTTGTAGGTGAAGACGACGTCCTTGGCCGTGAAGGGGGCTCCGTCGCTGAAGGTGACGTCGGTGCGGAGGGTGTAGGTGTACGTCAGGCCGCCGTCGCTGACGTGCGGGAGCTTCACGGCGAGGGCCGGCTTGAGCTTCATGTCGGCGTCGAAGGCGAGGAGGCCGTCGAAGATCTTGGAGTTGCCGTCCTTGCCGTAGCCGAGGAGCGGGCTGAGGCTGTCGGGCTCGTAGGCGATGCCGACGACCGCGGAGTCCTTGGGTCCGCCGGTGCCGGCGGTATCGGCGCCGGGGTTCGTGCAGGCCGCGGCGGTGAGGGCGAAGGCCCCCGTGGCTATCGCGGCGGTCGCGCGGCGGACGGTTCGGGCGGCCATCGGGTCCACACCCCTTTTTGAAGATCAACAGTTATTGCGAGCAGCATGCAATTAAACCCCATGGTGCGAAGGAGCCCCAGGTGGGGTAATGCGTCCCGGACGACGGACTCCGGGAGGGGCGATGAGCGGGACGCACGAGGAGCGGGACGGCGCGGCGGGGCGGGACGGCGGGGAGGAGGGGGTGTCGGGGGTCGGCGACGGGGTGTTGGGGGCCGCCGAGCTCTTCGACGGGGTGGGGATCGACTACGAGCGTGCCTTCGGGCGGCTGCCCGCTCAGCTCGCGGCGGTGGAGTGGCTGAAGGGACGGCTCTCCCCCGGCTCCCGGGTCCTGGACGCGGGCTGCGGTACGGGGAGGCCGGTGGCCGCGCTGCTCGACGCGGCGGGGCACGCGGTGACGGGGCTGGACGTCTCGCGGACGATGGTCGAGCTGGCGCGGGCGCGGGTGCCGGGGGCCCGCTTCGTCCAGGCCGACCTGCGCGAGCACGTCCCCCCGGCGGGCGGTTACGACGCGGTCTGCGCGTTCTTCCCGCTGCTGATGATGGAGCGGAAGGAGCAGATCGCGGCGCTGCGGCGGATGGCTTCGTGGCTGGTGCCGGGCGGGCTGCTGGTGTCGGCGACGGTGCCGGCCGACGTCGAGGGGATCGAGATCACCTGGATGGGGCGGCGGGCCCGGGTGTCCAGCTTCTCCGCCGAGGCGTACCTGGGGCTGCTGCGGGAGGAGTGCGGTCTGGAGGTGCTCCACCACGAGCTGTCGGTGTTCCGGCCCGAGGTGCCGGGCGGGGAGCCCGAGGAGCACCTGTTCTGCTACGCGCGCCGCGGGACGGCGTCGGAGGGGTGAGGGCGGCCGGGGGCCGGTCCAGAGCCTCGGCGTCGGAGGAGTGAAGGGGCCGGGGGCCGGTCCGGCGCCTCGGCGTCGGAGGGGTGAAGGGCGCGGCGCCGCCGACCGGGGCCGGGGGCCGGTCCGGCGTCTTGGCGTCGTACCGGCCCCCGGTCTGTTCTCGCTGGGCCGGTGTCAGGCCGGGGCGGGCAGGTCCATCAGGTCGGCGAGGACGTCCTGGTGGTGGCCGGTGGAGCCCAGGGCGAGCTGGTCGGCCTTGGCGCGCTTGAGGGCGAGGTGGGCCGGGTGCTCCCAGGTCATGCCGATGCCTCCGTGCAGCTGGACGCACTCCTCGGCGGCGCGGACGGCGACGCCGGAGCAGTACGCCTGGGCGACGGCGACCGTGAGCTCGGCGTCGGCCGCTCCGGCGGCGAGGGCGTCGGCGGCGGCGCGGGCCGCCGCGCGGGCGCCGACGAGGTCCAGCCAGAGGTGGGCCATGCGGTGCTTGAGCGCCTGGAAGGAGCCGACGGGGCGGTTGAACTGGAAGCGCTCCTTGGTGTGCCGGACGGTCTCCTCCAGGCACCACTCGGCGAGCCCGAGCTGTTCGGAGGCGAGGAGGCCCGCGCCGGCGAGCAGGCCGCGGCGGACGGCGGTGCGCGCCGCCTCGGGGCCGGCCAGGAGGGTGCCGGCGGCTCCGGAGGCGTCGACGGTGGCGAGGGGGCGGGTGAGGTCGAGCGGGGTGGTCGGCGTGACGGTGGCCTCGGCGGCGGGCACGGCGTACAGGCCGGTGGGGCGGGGCACGAGGAAGACGTCCGCGGCGACGGCGTCCGCGACGGCGCGGACGGGCCCGGTGGCCGTGAAGCCGGTGCGCGGGGCGGTGGTGAGGGGGACGGTCAGGACGGCGGTGCGCTCCCCCGCCGCCAGTTCGGCGAGGAGCGCGGCGGCGGGGCCCTCGGTCACGGGGTGGGCGGTGGCCGGGCCGTCCGTCGCGATGTGGGCGGTGGCCGGGGCTTCCGTCGCGGTGAGCGCGAGGAGGGTCTCGGTGGCGATGACGGCGGCGGTGAGGTACGGGGCCGGGGTGACCGCCCGGCCCAGCTCCTCCAGGACCACGGCGGCCTCGCGGTGGCTCGCGCCCTGGCCGCCCAGCTTCTCGGGGACGAGCAGGCCGGCGGCGCCGATGCCGGCGGCGAGGGCGGGCCAGAGGCCGGCGGGGTACGGATCGCCGGTCTCGATCCGGTCGAGCACGTCCTGGTGGCCGGCCCGGTCGGTGAGCAGGGAGCGGACCGCGTCCCGCAGGGCGTCCTCGGTGTCGGTGTAGAGGAGGTTCGGCTCGTGGCTCTGGTGGCTCTCGTGGCTCTCGTGGCTCTCGTGGCTCATCGGGCGAGGTCCTTCCAGGGGACGTCCTTGTCGTTGCGGGGCTCCGGCGGGAGTCCGAGGACCCGCTCGGCGACGATGTTGAGGAGCACCTCGCTGGTGCCGCCCTCGATCGAGTTGCCCTTGGAGCGCAGGTAGCGGTAGCCCGCGTCGCGGCCGGTGAAGTCGACCAGTTCGGGGCGGCGCATGGTCCAGTCGTCGTACGCCAGGCCGTCCTCGGCGAGCAGTTCGACCTCCAGGCCGCTGATGGCCTGGTTGAGGCGGGCGAAGCCGAGCTTCATGGCGCTGCCCTCGGGGCCGGGCTGGCCGGCGACGAGCTGCTGGCGGAGCCGTTCGCCGGTGAGCCGGGCGACCTCGGCGTCCACCCAGAGGTCGAGGAGGCGGCGGTGGAGGGCGTGGGTGCGCAGCTCGGGGCGGTCGCGCCAGACGGCGGCGGCCTTGCCGATCATGCCGCCTTCGCGGGGGATGCGGGCGCCGCCGATGGAGACCCGCTCGTTCATGAGGGTGGTCTGGGCGACCCGCCAGCCGTCGCCGGCCTCGCCGAGGCGGTGGGCGTCGGGGATGCGGACGCCGGTGAGGAAGACCTCGTTGAACTCGGCCTCGCCGGTGATCTGGCGGAGCGGCCGGACCTCGACGCCGGGGTCGGTCATGTCGCAGACGAAGTAGGTGATGCCCCGGTGCTTGGGGACGGCGGGGTCGGTACGGGCGATGAGGATGGCCCAGCGGGCGGTGTGGGCGCTGGACGTCCACACCTTCTGGCCGTCGACGATCCAGTCGCCGGTGGTCTCGTCGCGGACGGCGCGGGTGGCGAGGGCGGCGAGGTCGGAGCCGGCGCCGGGCTCGCTGAAGAGCTGGCACCAGACTTCCTCGCCCGTCCACAGGGGCCTGAGGAAGCGGTTCCTGACCTCGTCGGAGCCGTAGGCGAGGAGGGTGGGGGCGGCCATGCCGAGACCGATGCCGATGCGGCGGGGGTCGTTGTCGGGGGCGCCGGCGGCGGCGAGTTCGGCGTCGACGACGGCCTGGAGGGAGCGCGGGGCGTCGAGTCCGCCGAGGCCGGTGGGGTAGTGCACCCAGGCGAGTCCGGCGTCGAAGCGGGCCCGGAGGAAGTCGAGCCGTCCGGTGTCGGCGGGCGGGTGCGCGGCGAGCAGTTCCCGGGTGCGCTTCCTGAGTTCTGCGGCGTCGGTCATGCGCGGGCTCCTTCCGGGAGGACGACGAGGCGGCCGGTGGTGGTGCCGTCGGCGACGCGCTGGACGGCGTCGGCCGCGCCGGCGAAGGGGACGCGTTCGGCGACGAGCGGCTTGACGACCCCCTTGGCGGCGAGCGCGGTGAGGGTCTCGTGGCACTGGAGGACGGCGGCCGGGTCGCGCTGGGCGTACAGGCCCCAGTGCAGGCCGAGGATCGTGTAGTTCTTCACCAGGGCGTGGTTGAGGGCGGGAGCGGGGATGGTGCCGCTCGCGAAGCCGACGACGACGATCCGGCCCTCGAAGGCGACGCACTTGGCGGACTGCTGGTACGCCTCGCCGCCGACCGGGTCGTAGATCACGTCGGCGCCGCGGCCCGCGGTGGCGGCCTTGACGGCGGCGACGACGTCCTCGGAGCGGCGGTCGATGACGACGTCGCAGCCGAGGGCGCGGGCGGCGGCGGCCTTGCCGGGGCCGCCGACGACGCCGATGACCGTGGCGCCGGCGGCCTTGCCGAGCTGGACGGCGGCGCTGCCGACGCCACCGGCGGCGGCGTGCACGAGGAGCGTCTCGCCCGCCTGGAGGGCGGCGCGGCGGTGCAGGCCGAACCAGCCGGTCTGGTAGCCGATGTGGAGGGCGGCGGCCTCGGCGTCGTCGAGGGCGTCGGGCGCGGGGAGGAGTCCGGCCGCGTCGGCGAGGGCGTGCTCGGCGAAGCCGCCGTGCGGGAGCGCGGCGGTGGCGATGACCCGGCGTCCGTCACGGGTCTCGCCGCAGATCTCGACGCCGGGGGTGAAGGGCAGCGGGGGGCGGATCTGGTAGTGGCCGCGGCAGAGCAGCGCGTCGGGGAAGTTGACGTTGGCGGCGCGGACCCTGAGGAGGACCTGGCCGGGGCCGGGCTCGGGGACGTCCGCCTCCTCGCGGCGCATCACCGCGCCGGGTTCGCCGTTCTCGTGCACTCGCCATGCCTGCATCCGTCGAGCCTCCGTCCGTACCGTGCGGTCGGTCGCATACTAAGCGGTCGCTTGTCCCTGGCGGAACAGCTCGGCCCGACTTCGTGCGCGGGCCGTGTCGTCCGCCGGCCCGCCGGTCTGCCCGCCGGCCTGTCCGCCCATCCGTTCAGCCGGACTTCTTGGGCCGGGCCCGTACGTGCATCCGCTCCCCCTGCGGTCCGTACAGGCTCAGGAACTCCACCGGCCCGTCGGCGGTGGGCCCGAACCAGTGCGGGACCCGCGTGTCGAACTCGGCCGCCTCGCCGGCCGCGAGGACCACGTCGTGCTCGCCCAGGACGAGCCGCAGCTTCCCGGAGAGGACGTACAGCCACTCGTACCCCTCGTGGACCCGCGGGTCCGGCTGCTCGGACGCCTTCTCCTGGACCACCTTGTACGCCTGGAGGCCGCCGGGCTGGCGGGTGAGCGGATACATGGTGCGGCCGTGCCGGACGATCGGGCGGGCCCGCACCCGGGGGTCGCCGACGGGCGGGGCGCCGACCAGCTCGTCCAGCGGGACCTGGTGGGCGCGGGCGAGCGGGAGGAGCAGTTCGAGGCTCGGCCTGCGCTGTCCGGACTCCAGGCGGGAAAGGGTGGAGACGGAGATGCCGGTGGCGGCGGAGAGGTCGGCGAGGGTCACCCCGCGGTCGCGGCGGACCCGGCGGAGCCGGGGGCCGACCTCGGTCAGTACGGCGTCGATGCGGTCGTCTTCGGTCATGACTCCAGTGTTGCAGAAACGGCAAGTTTCCTTGCCGGGGGAGGGGGACGGGGTGAGGCTCGTGGCATGAACGCACCTAGGGAGGCACTCGTGGAGGCCCGCATGGACGACGAGAACGGCTACGAGGTCGTGGTGATCGGTGGCGGCGCGGCGGGGCTCAGCGCCGGGCTGATCCTCGGCCGGTCACGGCGGCGCACCCTGGTGGTGGACGCGGGCGAGCCCCGCAACGCGCCGAGCGGCCACATGCAGGGCTATCTGTCGCGCGACGGGATGAGCCCCGCCGAGTTCCTGGCCGTCGGCCGGCGCGAACTCCAGGAGTACGGGGTGGAGGTGCGGCCGGGTGAGGTGACGGCCGCGACCCGGGAGGGCGAGGGCTTCGCCCTCACGCTGGCCGACGGCACCGTGCTCACCGCCCGGCGCCTGGTCGTGGCCACCGGGCTCGTGGACGAGCCGCCGGCGATCGAGGGGCTGGCGGAGCGGTGGGGCCGGGACGTGCTGCACTGCCCGTTCTGCCACGGCTGGGAGGTCCGCGACCGGCCTCTGGGGGTCGTCGCGCACCCGGCGATGCCGGTGCACCAGGCGCTGATGGTCTCGCGGCTGTCCCCCGACGTGACGCTCTTCCTGAACGGCGTGGAGCTCACCGGGGAGGACGCGCGGCTGCTGGCCGCGGCGGACGTCCGGACCGTGGCGGGCGCGGTCGAGGCGGTCGTCGTCGAGGACGACCGGCTGACCGGGGTCCGGCTCGCCGACGGGCGGACGGTCGGCTGCGCGGCGCTGTTCGCGGCGGGGACGCGGCTGCTGCCCCGTGACGCGGTGCCGCGGCAGCTCGGCGCGGAGACGTACGAGACGCCGTTCGGCGCCTTCGTGAAGACCGACGAGACGGGCCGCACGAGCGTGCCGGGCGTCTGGGCCGCGGGCAACGTGACCGGCCCGGCCGAGCAGGTCGTGAACGCGGCGAGCGCGGGCTACCGGGCGGGCGCGGTACTCCACGGCGACCTCCTCATGAGCGACCTGGCGGCGCGGGCGGCGGGGGGAGCGGCGGGCTGAGGGGGCACGGGCGGCGGACCCGGCGGGACGCCGGGGCTACGACGCGGCGGGGCGGGGGCCGTGGCGCCGAGCTATGCGTACCGCAGCAGCGGCGGGACGGCGGGTGCGGCGGGCGCCGTGGTTACGGCGGGACGGCGGGCGCGGCGCGGCGGAGCGACGGGCGCGGGCGCCGCGCGGTGGTGGGGCGGGGGGCGTGGGCCGGGTGGGTGAAGCGGGGTGGGGGTGGTCGCGTCGTTCGGGTGGAGGGCCGGGGATCGGTCATGGTGGCGGGATCCGGACCGGACTCAGGACGACGGAAGGACGGCACCGCCCCATGCTCGGCACCCAGTACACCCACGGTTCCCCCTGCTGGATCGACCTCGGCACCCCCGACACCGCCGCCGCGGCGGAGTTCTACGGCGGCGTGTTCGGCTGGGAGTTCCGGTCGGCCGGTCCGGAGGCCGGCGGGTACGGCTTCTTCCAGCAGGACGGCGCGACCGTCGCCGCGCTCGGCCCGCTCACCGAGGAGGGCGCGCGGAGCGCCTGGACGGTGTACTTCCGGACGACGGACGCGGACACGTCCCAGATGGTGACGGCCGCCGAGGGCGGCCGGGTCCGGGTCCGCGCCATGGACGTGATGGACGCGGGCCGGATGGCGGCGCTCACCGACCCGGGCGGGGCCCAATTCGCCGTCTGGGAGGCGGGATCGGTGAAGGGCCTGGACCGCACCTCCTCGCGGAACACGCTCGTCTGGGTAGAGCTCCACACGCCCGATCCGGAGGCCGCGCTCGCGTTCTACCGCTCGCTCTTCGACTGGCGCTGGGCGGCGATGGAGGCGCCCGGCATGACGTACCGGGTGATCTCCACCGCCGAGGGCGACCAGGAGGCCGCCTCCTTCGGCGGCGCCGCCGAACTCCAGGACTCCGGCGAGCGGTCCCGCTGGATCCCGTACCTGGAGGTCGGGGACGCCGACGCGACGGCGGACGCGGTGACCGTCTCGGGCGGTACGGTCCTGCTCCCGCCCGCGGACATCCCGGACGTCGGGCGCCTCGCCTGGTTCGCCGACCCCTCCGGCGCCGAGTTCGCGGTCCTCAAGCCGGCGCCGATGGGCGGCTGACGGTCGGCGGCGGGCAGCACGCGCCCCTGGGGCGGAACTCGCCGTCCCGGCAGTCCCGTTCAGCGGGCAAACCCCGGCGCGCGGCCTAGCGGGGGAAGAGCTCGAACGGCACCGCCGGACGTCCGCCGAAGCGGCCGGCCGACAGGTCGGCGGTGGAGGTGAGGAACTCGCGGACGTACTCCTCCGGCTTCTGGTCCGTCAGGGCCTCGATGTAGGCGCGGTGGCAGAGGAGCGACTCGATCGCCCGCTCCATGCCGGGCCCCGCGTCGACGGCGTGGGTCGGGGTGCTGGAGGCGGCGACGGCGACCCAGCGGACTCCGTCCCAGGGCGCGAGGCCGTGCTCGCCGAGTTCGGGGAAGATCCAGCGGTTGCCCGCGTCCGAGGCCGCGTCGAGGGTGGCGCGGCCGACCGCCACGTGGTCGGGGGTGTTCCAGGGCGCGCCCGGCCCGTCGCCCCAGCCGTCGCGGTGGTTGAGGGTCACGACCAGCTCGGGGCGGTGGCGGCGGATCGCCGCCGCGATGTCGCGGCGCAGGTCGGTGCCGTACTCGATGACGCCGTCGCGGTGGTCGAGGAACTCGACGGTGTCGACGCCGACGACGGCGGCGCTCGCCCGCTGCTCCTCCTCGCGCAGCGGGGCGCAGACGTCCGGGGCGAGCGTGTCGATCCCGGCCTCGCCCCGGCTGACCAGCAGGTAGACGACCTCCTTGCCGGCGTCGGTCCAGCTCGCGATGGCCGCCGCGCAGCCGTACTCCAGGTCGTCGGGGTGGGCGACGACGGCGAGGGCGCGCTGCCAGTCGCCGGGCATGTCGAGCAGTTGGGGCTGTCGGGACAGGCCGGTGGCCTCGGTGTCGGTCATGCCCGAAGGATACGGGCGGCGTCGGCCGCGCTCGGACGGAACCCTCCGGCAAGGATGACGGAGCGTGACTTGTGGCGCGGGCGATCGGGGTTGAGGCCGCGACGGGCGGCGAGGGCGACGGCGAGGCGCTGGGCGCGGACCAGCGCGGCGACCGGATCGACCGCGTCGGCGGTGAACAGGGCTCCGGTGGACTCGACTTCCTCGCGGAGGCCGGCCGGGACGGGGCCGAGGCAGCAGACGAGGCTGGACCGGTCGCTGACGCCGATGGGGCCGTGCCGGTACTCCATCGCCGGGTACGACTCCGTCCAGACGCGGGCCACTTCGCGGAGTTTGAGGGCCGCCTCCTCGGCGAGGCCGACGGTCCAGCCGGTGCCGAGGAAGGTGAACTGGCCGCGCCGCTCCCAGGCGGTGGGGAGGGGTTCGTAGAGGGCGAGTTCGGCGTCGGCGACGGAGGGCGCGAGGTCCGTCCCGAGCCCCGCGCGCAGGAGTTGGAGCGCGGTGGTGGCGAACCTGGTCTGGACGACGGAGCGTTCGTCGGCGAAGGACAGGTCGACGACCTGGCCGGCGCGGCGGGCGGCGGGGCTGTCGGCGACGCCGGTGAGGACCAGGGTGGGCAGCCGTCCCGCCGCGTCCGCGAGGAGGTCGACGACCTCGGTGGTCGTACCGGAGCGGGTGAGGGCGACGAGGCGGTCGTAGCCTCGGCCGAGCGGGGTCCGGTCGGAGGCGGGGAAGGCGTCGGTCTCGCCCGCGCCGAGGGATTCCCGCAGGGCGGCGTAGGCGCGGGCCATCAGGTACGAGGTGCCGCAGCCGACGACGGCGACCCGCTCGCCGCGCCGCGGCAGCCGGTCGGCGAGCGGCCCGGCGAGGGCGGCGGCGCGGCGCCAGGAGTCGGGCTGGCCGGCGATCTCGGCGGTGACGTGTGCGCTCATGGACCGAGTTGTAGCGGTCCGGGCGGGGACGGGCCATGGGCGTTCGGGGTCCGGTGCTTGGACTTTCGCGCGGGCCGCGCGGGTACGCGGCCCCGCGCGTGATGCCTCGCCGGCCCGCGCGTAGTGTCTCGCCGCCCCGCGCGGGCCCCGTCGGCCCGTGCCTGGTGCCTCGCCGGTCCCACTCGCGGGACCGGCGGCGTACCGTCAGAGCTCGTCGCGCGAGAGGGCGAGCAGTCTGTCGAGGACGCGCGGGCCGCCGGCCCGCACCCCGTCGTGCTCGAACTCGTCGGTGACCCAGGTCCGCAGTCCGCGGATCGCGGCGGCGGTCTCCAGGGAGTGGGCGGTGTCGACGTACATGTCGTCGTGGTAGACGGCGGCGGCCACCGGCACCCGGTTGGCGGCGAGGACGCCGGGGTCGTACAGCGGGGTCCAGTCGTCCCGCCGGGCGAGGAGTTCGGCGGTCTCGCGCAGCGGGCGCAGCGCGGGGTCGGTGGTGAAGTGCCAGGGGTGGACGGTCTCGCCGGTGAGCAGCACGGGGCGGCCCGCGGCGAGCGCGGCGGCGGCGTCGAACTCCGGGAAGTCGGCGCGGACCCGTTCGGCGGCCCAGGCGGTGGGGCCCTGGCCCTGGGCGTAGATGGCCTCGTGGAGGACGGCGTAGAGCGGGTGTCCGGCGTACGAGAGGTGGCTCTGGACCTGTTCGAGGAAGGCGTCGGCGAGGGCGGGGCCCGCGGGGGTGGGGACGAAGGCGCCTTCCAGGAGGTGGTGGAGCTGGTGGGTGCCGTCGCCGGAGCCGAGGAGGATGCCGAGGGACTGGAACGCCTCGACGGTGAGGAGCCCGCCGCCGGGGAGGGTGACCTCGTGTTCCAGGAGGTGGGCGGCGATCGCGCGGACGCGTTCGGCGTCGCGCGGGTAGCGGGCGAAGTGGGCCTCGTTCTTGCGCCGGACGCGCGGGTAGGCGGCGGCGTACACCTCGTCGGCGGTGGCGTCGAGGGAGGGGAGGCCACCGGTGACGAGGACGCGCTCCAGGCCCTCGGGGGCGGTGGAGAGGTAGTGGACGGCGCAGAAGCCGCCGAAGCTCTGGCCGAGGACGGTCCAGGGGGCGCCCCCGGTCAGGCGGCGGCGGATGAGCTCGCAGTCCGTGACGATCGAGTCGGCGCGGAAGTGTGTCAGGTGCTCCGCCTGGGCGGCGGCGTCGCCGCGCAGCGGGAGGGTCTGGCGGTTGGCGGGGGTGGAACGGCCGGTGCCGCGCTGGTCGAGCAGGAGCACCCGGAACTCGCGGAGGGCGCGGTCGAGCCACGCCTGCCGGCCGATGAGGCGGCGGGCGCCGAAGCCGGGGCCGCCCTCCAGGTAGACGAGCCAGGGACGCCGCTCGCGTTCGGCGTCGCCGAGGCCACTGGCGACGATCTCGCGTCCGTAGACCTCGATCTGCTCGCCCTCGGGGCGCGCGTGGTCGAGGGGGACGGGGAAGTGGTGGTCGGTGACGACGACGCCGGGCTGGCGGTAGGTGGTCAACAGTGCTCCCGCTGCTGTTCCTGGTCCGTGATCCCCCATTCGCCCAGTGGATCACAGTCCGCCGCCGCCGGTCGCACCGGCCCGCCCGGGTGGGCGGTCGGGGTCAGCCGGTCTGCATCACCGCGATGGTGTTGCCCGCCGGGTCGGTGAACCAGGCGATCGCCGCCGGTCCGCCCTCTTCGTGCTCGCCCTCGCCGGGCCGGACGACGCCCTTGTCGTCGGCCTCGAACTCGGGGTAGCGCTCGAAGGTCGCGCCCCGGGCGACCAGGTCGTCGACGGCCCGGTCGATGTCGTCGACCTCGAAGTTGAGGACGGTGTAGGAGGCGGGGGTGTGGTTCTCCTTGGGGTAGACGAAGACCCGGGCCCCGCCCGGCAGGGTCAGGTACATCATCCGCATGTCCCCGGTGCCGGTCTCCTCCACGGTCAGGCCGAGCCGGTCGCCGTAGAAGGTCCGGGCGGCGTCGAGGTCGTCCACCGAGAAGCTGCTGTACGCCGTGGTCTCGCCGAACATGGCGTGCTCCCTTCCGGGGCCCCGGGGCGGGGCGCCCACCCTTCCAGGATCCGCCCGTTCGGCGCGGGGCGCTCAGGGCGCGATCGGCAGCTGCCGCTTGTGCTCGGTGAGGTCGTAGCGGCGGACGATCGCCGCGTGGGCGGCCTCTCCGACGGGCTTGCCCTCCAGGAAGTCGTCGATGTCGTCGTAGGTGACGCCGAGCGCGTCCTCGTCGGGCTTGCCCGGGTCGAGGGTCTCCAGGTCGGCGGTGGGGACCTTCCAGACCAGGCCGTCGGGGGCGCCCAGCTCGGCGGCGACGGCGCGGACGCGCCGCTTGGTGAGGCCGGTGAGCGGGACGAGGTCGGCGGCGCCGTCGCCGAACTTGGTGAAGAAGCCGGAGACGGCCTCGGCGGCGTGGTCGGTGCCGACGACGAGGCCGTCCTGGGCGCCGGCGACCGCGTACTGGGCGATCATGCGCTGGCGGGCCTTGATGTTGCCGTGCACGAAGTCCTGGTGGTGGGCGTCCCGGAAGACGACCCCGGCGGCCAGGGCGGCGTCGAGGGCGGCGTCGCTCGCCGGCTTGATGTCGACGGTGAGGACCTGGTCGGCGCGGATGAAGCCGAGGGCGGTCTGCGCGTCCCGCTCGTCGGCCTGTACGCCGTACGGGAGGCGCATGGCGTAGAAGGTCGCGTCGTGGCCGGCGGCGCGGGCGCGCTCGACGGCGAGCTGGCAGAGCCGGCCGGCGGTGGTGGAGTCGACGCCGCCGCTGATGCCGAGGACGAGCGAGCGCAGGCCGGTGCCGGTCAGGTGCTCGGTGAGGAAGGCCACCCGTCGTTCGATCTCGGCGGCCGGGTCGAAGGTCCCGGAGACCTGGAGCTCCCGGGCGATCTGGTGCTGGCGGGCGGTGGGCGCCGGGTCGGTCACGGAAATCTCCTCGTCGGGACGGGTACGGGCGACGGATCCGACTCTACGGCGTCGTGGGTGGGACGGGTCGCCCCGGCTCCGGGGTGCAGAGCACCTCGACGCGCTGGACGAGGTTGTTGGCGAAGCCGCCGCGGTTCCAGGGCGCGGTGAGGGGCTGGACGCGGCCGGTGGCGTCGGTGGCGCGGACGGTGAGGTGGCGCAGGCCAGGGGTGGCGGTCCAGGTGGTGTGCCAGGCGGCCCAGGCCCAGGGGTGGGCGGGGTCGGGGACGACCTCGGCGTCGGTCCAGGCGGCGCCGCCGTCCTCGCTGACCTCGACGCGGACGACGGGTCCGTGGCCGGACCAGGCGCGGCCGGTGAGGGGGACGGGGCCGGGGCGGACGACGCGGGCCCGGCTCATGAAGTCGGGGAAGCCGGGCGGGGCCATGAGGGCGCGGGGCGCGATGAGGGTGACGGGGGTGCCCTCCTCGCCGGGCTCCTGCCGCACGCGGTAGGCGGCGGTCTGCTGGTAGCCGGTGTAGGGGGTGGCGGTGAGGGTGATGTCGCGGAGCCACTTCACGTGGGCCATGCCGTACCAGCCGGGGACGACGAGCCGGAGCGGGCTGCCGTGCTGGGGCGGCAGCGGGGCGCCGTTCATGGCGTACGCGACGAGGACGTCCCGGGCGGGGTCGGCGGCGGTGGCGAGCGGGAGCGAGCGGCGGTAGTCCTGCTCGACGCCGCGTTCGACGCCGTGGTCGGCTCCGGTGAAGACGGCTTCGACGGCGTCCTCGGCGGTGCCGGCCTCGGCGAGGAGGGCGGCGAGGGGGACGCCGGTCCACTCGGCGGTGCCGACGGCCTCGACGAGCCAGGGCTGGCTGACCGGGCGGGGGGCGAGGCGGGCGCGGCCGTTCCCGGCGCATTCGAGGGTGACGCGGCGGGTGGTGGCGGGGCGGGCGCGGAGGGCGTCGAGGTCCAGGTCGAGCGGGCGCAGGACGCGGCCGCCGACGGTGAGCCGCCACTCGTCGGGGTCGGTGTCGGGGATGTCGTAGTGGACGAGGACGTAGTGGAGGCCGGGTGGGGTGAGGTCGTACCGGAGGGCTTCCAGCGGGAGTCCGTGGTTGCGGGTGGCGAGGGCGAGTTCGTGCGGGGTGATGGCCTCGTCGGGTTCCGCGACCCGCGCCGGCGTGCTGAGGGCGCCCAGGTCGCCCGGCGATCGGTCCATGTCCTCATGGTGCGCCGCGCGGGGTGGGGCCGCGCGGCGGCGGGGACGGCGCGGCGCCTCGGGCGGTCAGCCGGTGTCGAGGGCGCGGTCCAGGCCGGTCTGGGGGTGGTCGGTGAGGGCGCGGAGGAAGATCTCCTCGTAGGCGGGGTCGCCGAGGGCGGCGCGGACGTCGGCCGTGTAGTGGGCGTGGAGGGCGCGCAGGCCCGGCAGGCCGCGGCGGGGCTGGCCGGTGGCCCGCCAGTACGCCTCGCCGGTGCCGGAGGCGTCGGCCGCGCGGGCGCCGTCGCCCGCGGCGGCGTAGGCGGTGGCGAGGACGTCGAGGCCGAGGGCGGTGCCGAGTCCGGCGCCGAGGGCGCGGGTGCCGGCGAGCATGGCCCTGGCGTGGTCGGCGGCGGCGGCCGGGTCGCCTTCCAGCAGGCCGGCGAGGGCGAGCTGGTACTCCAGGGCGGTGCGGATCCAGTGTTCGTCGAGCGTGTCGCAGAGGGCGCGCAGGGCGAGGGCGTCGGGGCGGGCCTCGGCGAGCCGGCCGAGGCCGGTGAGGGCGAAGACGCGGACGAGGTGGCAGCGGAGCATCGCGGCGGAGTCGGCGGGGCGGCCGCGGGCCGAGGCGAGGACGTGGTCGACGACGAGGAGGGCGGCCCGGGCGCGGCCGGTGGTGAGGGCGAGGAGGCCGGCGAGGGCGGCGGCGTCGAGGGTGAGCTCGCCGGGGCGGTACGGCTCCGGGGGCGTGCCGGCCCGGTCCGGCGGGTGTTCGGTGTGGCGGGCCTCGCGGGCGCAGCGTTCGCTGACGTCCTGGGCGGGGCCGAGGTCGCCCTGGAGGACGAGGGTGACGCCGAGGGCCCACAGGGCGCGGGTGCGGGCGCGGCCCCGGGTCCCGCTGAGGAGGAGGGCCTGTTCGAGGCCGTCGCGGGCCTCGCGGAGCCGGCCGCGGCAGGACCAGGCGAAGGCGACGCAGCCGACGAGGTCGAGGGCGGCGTCGGGGTCGGTGCGCAGGAGGCGGTCGAGGGCGGTGCGCAGGTCGGTGTGGTGGGTGTCGACGGCCCGGTACCACTGGAGCTGGCGGCTGCCGTGCCAGGCGGCCGGTCCTTGTCCGGCGAGGGCGCGGAAGTGGGCGGCGTGGCGGTCGGCGACGGTGCCGGTCTCGCCGAGCCGGTCGAGCCAGCCGGCGCCGTACTCGCGGATGGTGTCGAGGAGGCGGTGGCGGCCGGCGCTGTCGGCGGGGCGGACGACGGAGGCGCGGACGAGGCCGTCGAGGGCGGCGGGGAGGGTGTCGGGGGTGAGGGGGCCGCCGGTGCAGACGGCGGCGGCGGTGGGGAGGTCGAAGGGGCCGCGGAAGACGGAGAGGCGGGCCCAGAGGAGGCGTTCGAGGGGGTCGGCGAGTTCGTGGCTCCAGCCGATGGCGGCGCGCAGGGTCTGGTGGCGGGCGGGCCAGACGCGTTCGGGGTGGGCGAGGAGGTCGAAGCGGGCTTCGGGGGGTGCGGTGAGGCGGCTGCCGAGCTGGTCGCGGACGGCTTCGGCGCCCTGGAGCCGGATCTGGGCGGCGGCGAGCTCCAGGGCGAGGGGTATGCCTTCGAGGCGGACGCAGATCTCGCCGGCGGGTCCGGCGGCGGGCAGGTCCACGCCGGCGGCGGTGCGGAGGAGGGCGAGGGCGTCGTCGCCGGCGGGCGGGAGCGGTTCGAGGAGGACGGTGTGTTCGCCGGGGACGCCGAGGGGGCGGCGGGAGGTGGCGAGGACGGTGAGGCCGGGGGCGGCGGCGAGGAGTTCGGCGACGAGGCGGCCGCAGGCGTCGGCGAGGTGGTCGCAGCAGTCGAGGACGAGGAGGAGGCGGGTCTCGGCGAGGCGGCGGCGCAGGGCGCCGGAGTCGGTGCCGGGGGTGTGGTCGGCGAGGTCGACGGAGTCGGCGACGAGGGCGACGAGGAGGCGTTCGCCGTCGAGCTGGCCGAGGTCGGCCCACCAGGCGCCGTCGGGGTGGCGGTGGCGGACGCGGTGGGCGGCGCGCAGCGCGAGCCGGGTCTTGCCGACGCCGCCGACGCCGGTCACGGTGACGAGGCGGTGCTCCGCCAGCGCGGCGGTGATGCGCTTCAGTTCCGTGCGGCGGCCTGCGAAACCCGGGTTCTCGTCCGGTAGATGTCCACGCACGGGAGCAGTGTCCCTCATGTCCGGCGCGAAATCTGCTGTCGGAAGCTACGGCTTGGGGGGCTCCCCCGGCGTGGCGAGGTCGTCGACGGCCTCGGCGGTGACGACGGCGCCGGTGGAGCGCTTGCCGCGGCGCAGCCGGCGTTCCAGCCGGTTGGCGACGGTGGTGAGGGCGAGGTTGAGGAGGACGAAGAGGACGGCGACGACGGTGAAGCAGGCGATGGTGTTGGCGCCGTAGTTGGCGCTCATGGGGCGGACGGAGGCGAGGAGTTCGGAGAAGCCGAGCATGGCGCCGCCGAGGGCGGTGTCCTTGACGATGACGACGAGCTGGCTGACGAGGGCGGGCAGCATGGCGGTGACGGACTGGGGCAGCAGGACGTACGTCATGGTCTGGCCCTTGCGCATGCCGATGGCCTTGGCGGCGTCGGTCTGGCCCGCGGGGAGGGCGAGGATGCCGGCGCGGACGACCTCGGCGAGGACGGAGGCGTTGTAGAGGACGAGGCCGGTGACGACCGCGTAGAGGGGGCGGGTCTCGGGGCTGATGTCGGTGAACTCGGCGTAGGCGGCGTTGGCGAAGAGCATGAGGATGAGGACGGGGATGGCGCGGAAGAACTCGACGACGGTGCCGGCGGTCGCGCGGACGGTGCGGTGGTCGGAGAGGCGGCCGATGCCGAGGAGGGCGCCGAGCGGCAGGGCGAGGACCATGGCGAGGGCGGCGGCGACGACGGTGTTCTTCAGGGCGGGCAGGAGGTAGGTCTCCCAGACGCGCGGGTCGGTGAGGAACGGCTCCCATTTGACCGCCTCCAGCTGGTTCTTGGCGGCGAGGCCGTCGATCACCCACCAGACGACGGCGCCGAGGGCGGCGAGGAAGAGCACCGTCCACAGCAGGTTGCGGCGGCGGGCGCGGGGGCCGGGGACGTCGTAGAGGACGGTGGCGGGTTCGCCCTTGGCGGCGCGTTTGCCGGAGGCGCGCCGGGCGGGGCCGGACGTCACCGTTTGACCGCCACTTTCTTCGCGAGCCGTCCGAGGAGGAGGCCGGTGGGGAGGGTGAGGCAGATGAAGCCGAAGGCGAAGAGGGCGGAGATGAGGATGAGCTGGGCCTCGTTCTCGATCATCTCCCGCATGAGCAGGGCGGCTTCGGCGACGCCGATGGCGGCGGCGACGGTGGTGTTCTTGGTGAGGGCGATGAGGACGTTGGTGAGGGGGCCGACGACGGAGCGGAAGGCTTGCGGGAGCACGATGATCCGCAGGATCTGGGGGAAGCTGAGGCCGATCGCGCGGGCGGCCTCGACCTGGCCGAGGGGGACGGTGTTGATGCCGGAGCGCAGCGCCTCGCAGACGAAGGCGCTGGTGTAGGCGGTGAGGCCGAGGACGGCGAGCCGGAAGTTGATGGTGGTGAAGCGGTCGGCGCCGAGGTCGACGCCGAGGGTCTGGAAGAGGCCGAGCGAGGTGAAGACGATGATGACGGTGAGGGGGATGTTGCGGACGATGGTGACGTAGGCGGTGCCGAAGCCCCGCATGAGGGGGACGGGCCCGACGCGCATGGCGGCGAGGAGCGTCCCCCAGACCAGGGAGCCGAGGGCGGACCAGAAGGTGAGCTGGACGGTCACCCAGAAGGCGCCCAGGAGGTCGTAGCCTTCGAGGAAGTCGAACACGGCGGCCGGCTCACTCGACGATCACGCCGATCTTCGGGGCGGGTTCGTTCTGGTAGTTCGCCGGGCCGAAGTTCTTCTCGACGGCCGCGTCCCAGGAACCGTCCTCGACCATCTTCTCCAGCGCGGTGTTGATCTTGTTCTTGAGGTCGCTGCCCTTCTGGACGCCGATGCCGTAGTTCTCGTTGCTCAGCTCGAAGCCGCCGAGCTTGAACTTGCCCTCGAACTCCTCCTGGGCCGCGTATCCGGCGAGGATGGAGTCGTCGGTGGTGAGGGCGTCGATGACGCCGTTCTCCAGTCCGGTCAGGCACTCGGAGTAGCCGCCGTACTCCTGGAGCTGCGCGTCGGGGGCGATCTCGTCCTTGACGTTCTGCGCGGAGGTGGAGCCGGTGACGGAGCAGAGCCGCTTGTCGTTCAGGTCGGACGGCTGCTTGATGGAGTCGTCGTCGGCGCGGATCAGGACGTCCTGGTGGGCGAGGAGGTAGGGCCCGGCGAAGTCGACCTTCTCGGCCCGCTCGTCGTTGATCGAGTAGGAGGCGGCGATGAAGTCGACGTCGCCGCGCTGGAGCATGGTCTCCCGGTCCGCGCTCTTGGCCTCCTTCCACACGATCTGGTCGGGGTCGTGGCCGAGTTCCTTCGCGACGTACGTGGCCACGTCGACGTCGAAGCCGGTGTAGGTGCCGTCCGGGGTCTTGAGGCCGATGCCGGGCTGGTCGAACTTGATGCCGATGGTGATCTCCTCCCCGTCGTCGTGGCCCGCCGGGACCGCGCCGTGGGCGAGCGAGGCGGAGCCGAGGGCGAGGACGACGGCCGTCGCGGAGGCGACGAGGGTCCTGGTGGTCCTGAGCGGGTTCATGGTCATCACCCCGTGGGTCTCAGTGGTGGAGGATCTTGGAGAGGAAGTCGCGGGCGCGGGCACTGCGCGGGTTGCCGAAGAACTCCTCGGGGGTGGCCTCCTCGACGATCCGGCCGTCGGACATGAAGACGACCCGGTTGGCGGCGGAGCGGGCGAAGCCCATCTCGTGGGTGACGACGGCCATGGTCATGCCGTCCTGGGCGAGCTGCCGCATGACCTCCAGGACCTCGTTGATCATCTCGGGGTCGAGGGCGGAGGTCGGTTCGTCGAAGAGCATCACCTTCGGGTCCATGGCGAGGGCGCGGGCGATGGCCACGCGCTGCTGCTGGCCGCCGGAGAGCTGGGCCGGGTACTTGTCGGCCTGTTCGGCGACGCCGACCCGGTCGAGGAGGGCGCGGGCGCGTTCCTCGGCTTTCCCGCGGTCCTTCTTGCGGACCTTGATCTGTCCCAGGGTGACGTTGTCCAGGACGGTCTTGTGGGCGAAGAGGTTGAAGGACTGGAAGACCATGCCGACGTCGGCGCGGAGCCGGGCGAGCTCCCGGCCCTCGGCGGGCAGGGGGCGGCCGTCGATGCGGATCTCGCCGCTGTCGATGGTCTCCAGGCGGTTGATCGCGCGGCAGAGGGTGGACTTGCCGGAGCCGGAGGGGCCGATCACGACGACGACCTCGCCGCGTCGGATGGTGAGGTCGATGGAGCGGAGGACGTGGAGCGTCCCGAAGTGCTTGTCGACCCCGCGCAGGACGACGAGCGCGTCGCCGTCGTCCGGGACGGGAACGTGCCCGGCGGGAACTTCCGGGACGGGCATGTCACCCTCCTGGCTCACGCCCCCCCTCGGCCGTTTCCTCCTCGGTCTCATGCTCCGCCCTGCACCGCCGGGACGCACCCCGGGACGCCTGCCGGGGCTGCCGGGGGCGGGGGCCGGGGCCGTCCGCCGCCTGCGGACCGGTCGCGGCGGGCGGAGACTGGGAGCGGAGCCGTACGCGCGAGGAGGAGGGCCCGTCATGAGGAGTGCCGCACCCAAGGTCAGCACGCTGCCGGCGGAGCACCGCGAGCGGCTGATGGCCTTCGCAGAGGATGTGTACTTCGATTCCGGAGACCGGCTCTTCGAGGAGCAGCAGCACGCGGAGCGGTTCTGGATCGTGAAGACCGGCGCGGTGAGTCTGGACGCGAAGGTGCCGGGGCGGGGTTCGCCGGTGATCGAGACACTGCGCCACGGGGAGCTGGTCGGTCTGTCCTGGCTGTTCCCCCCTTATCTGTGCCAGTCGGGGGCGGAGGCGATGACGCCCGTGCGGGCGTACGAGTTCGACGCGACGGCGGTGCGGTCGATGTGCCACTCGGACCTGGAGTTCGGGTCGGCGGTGTACTTCTGGGTGGGGTCGATCCTGGCGCACCGGCTCCAGGTGACCCGGGTGCGGCTGCTCGACCTGTACGCGCCGCACGGGAGCGGAATCATGGCCTGAGGGTCTGAGGGGCCTGAGGCTCCGGGCGTGCGGGGCCGCGCGGTTCGGCGCGTTCGGGTTTTCGCCGCGCGGGAGTTGAAGTCTCGGGGGTGGGGCCGTACGGTCCGCGCGTACCGCTCCTCCCCGGATGTCAGGAGCAGCCCATGGACCCGCTCGCGCCCGTGTCCGGCCGCCGGCGTGCCTGGCGGGCGTGGCGGCGGAGGCGGCCGTTCGGCGCGGGGCTGCTGCTCGTGCTCGGCGGGGCCGAGATCCTGCTGGTCCAGCGTGCCGGGCCCGGCACTCTGCTCGCGGCGGGGGCGGACGTGCGGTACGCGCTGCCGCTGCTGATGTGCGGCTGCGGGGTGCTGCTCCTGGCCGCTCCGCACGGGCGGCGGGCGGCCGCGGTGGTCGGCGTCCTGGCCTCGCTCGGGTCCTGGGTGGCGTCCGACCTGGGGGGCTTCCTGCTCGGCATGGCGCTCGGGATCACGGGCGGTCTGCTCGCGCTCGGCCACCGTGCCGCACCGGTGGCGCCGGGGCCGGGGTGATCTCCGCCGCACCCGGGCCGGGGGCCGGTCCGGGGCGGCTACCCGGCGGTACGGTGACGGGACCGGGCGACGGGCGGGAGGCCCCGTATGACAGCACCTGCGAACGCGCGCGAGGCCCTGGCCCTCGTCTCCGACGACTTCACCGAGCTCCCCGGCGAGGACGGCCCCCCGGACGACCGGGGAGACGGCTATGGCGACGGGCCGATCGGCTGGCCCGGGTACGGGCGGGCCAGGGCCGCGGCGGCGGCCCGTTCCGGCGCGTCCGAGTCGGTGGTGTGCGGCACCGGCACGGTCGGCGGGACGCGGACGGTGCTGGTCTCCTTCGAGTTCGGCTTCCTCGGCGGCTCCATCGGCGAGGGGACCGGTGCCCGGGTCGCGGCGGCGCACGCCCACGCGCGGACGCACCGGCTGCCCGTGACCGTGCTGCTCGCGACGGGCGGCAGCCGGATGCACGAGGGGATGCGGGCGCTGGTCCAGCTCCAGCGGCTCGCGGGTGAGTCGGCGCTCACCCGGGCCGCCGGTCTGCCCCAGCTCGCGGTCCTGCGCGACCCGACGACCGGCGGGGGCTGGGCCACGCTCGGGGCGGGCTCCGACGTGGTCCTCGCGCTGCCGGGCGCGCAGGTGGGCTTCGCGGGGTCCCGGGTCCGGCCGGTGGACGCCGACCCGGCCGCGTACACGGCCGAGTCCCAGCTCGCCCACGGCCATGTGGACGCCGTCGTCCCCGCCGGGGAGCTGCGCGGGGTGCTGGGCCGCTGGCTCTCGCTGCTCACCCGCCCCGCCGTGGGCTCGGTGCCGCCGCCGTATGCGCTCGGCGGCACCGAGCCGTCCGCGAGCGGACGGGAGGCTGTGGCGCGGGCCCGCCGTCCTGAGCGGCCCCGCGCGGACCGGTATCTCGCGGAGGTGTTCACCGAGCGGGCGGAGCTCTCCGGAGACCGGGTCGGGGGGACGGACGCGGGGATGCGCTGTGGCTTCGGGCGCCTCCCGGACGGGCGTACGGCGGCGTACGCGGCGCAGTGCGGGACGGCGACCCGGCCGGCCGGGTTCCGTACCGCCGCCCGGCTGGTGCGGCTGGCCGGGCGGCTCGGGATCCCGGTGCTGACGCTGATCGACACCCCGGGCGCCGCCAACGACGCCGAGGCGGAGCGGGCGGGCGCGGGTCCGGCCATCGCGGAGCTCTTCGGCGCCGTCGCGGAGGCACGGGTGCCGGTCACCGCGCTCCTGGTCGGCGAGGGCGGCTCGGGCGGCGCGCTCGCGCTCGCCGCGCCCGGAAACACCTGGGCGACCCCGGACGCGTACTTCTCGGTGATCGCCCCCGAACTCGCCACCGCCATCCTGAAGCTGCCACCGGAGGAGGCGGACAGGACGGCCGACCGGCTGCGGCTGCGGCCCGAGGACCTGGTGGAGCTCGGTGTGGTCCGCGGCGTGGTCGGGGCCCGGCCCGCGGATCCGGGGCGCTGACGCGGGAGGCGGGGGCGGACCCCGGCAGGGGCGGGCGCCGGGGTCCTCGGTGGTTCAGTGGTCCTCGGTGGTTCAGTGGTCCTCGGTGGTTCAGTGGCCGAGCTTCTTCTTCAGTTCGGCCTTGTTCATCTGCGACCTGCCGTGCAGGTTGCGGCGCTGGGCCTCGGCGTAGAGCTGGTCGTACGTCGGGCCCTCGGCGCCGCTGTGCGAGCGCTTGCCGCCGCGCCGGTACGAGGACATGTCGTCGAGGGAGCTCTTGCTCGCGGTCTTCGACTCGCCCGCGCGGGCCCGTTCCTTGTTGACGGTCCGGGCGGCGATCTCCTCCGCGCGCTCCTCGCTCTCGCCTCGGTCCAGCACGCTCTCCTTGATGTGCTCGTACTGCCTCTCGCGCTTGGCGTTCGATCCGCGGGGCATGGTGCGCTCCTCTCGTACGGTTCAGTCGGCGGGCCGTCCGCCGCCCGCGTGGCGCCGGGTCCAGCGGACCACGAGGCGCAGCAGCAGGATCAGCGTGACCACCCATGCGGCGGCGAAGGCCCAGATCAGGGCCGGGGCGGAGGTCGCGACGGCGAGGACGAGCAGGGTCAGCGTCGCGGCCCCGAGCAGGGCGGCGGCCGGCGCCCCCAGGCGGCCGGCGGGCGGCGCGGGGAGGCGGCGGGCGGGCCGGTGTCCGGTCATGCGCCGGGCGAGGCCGCCGTCGGCGCTCAGGTCCTCCTCGATCTCGGCCAGTACGCGCCGCTCGTACGCGGAGAGCCGGGTCTCGTCCATCGCGGCCACCTCCTCCGATGCGGAATCCCCCCACCGGGCGGCGGGGTCGTCCCATCCGGGCTGCTACCCGCCCCGGGCCCCTTCAGACAGCCCTGTCCGGGCCGGTGGCGGGAAGGAGATCTCGCACCAGACCGTCCGGCCGCGCTCGCGCGGCACCCAGCCCCAGGCGGCGGCGAGCCGCTGCACCAGGTAGAGGCAGTGCCCGGACGGCTGGGCCGGCCGGTGCCGGCCGCCGGGGCGGGGGCGGTCGGCGGCGGTGTCGCTCAGCTGGAGCCAGACCCCGTCCACGGAGCGGTCGATGCGGAGCTCGTACGGGACTCCCCCGCGCCGTGTCGCGTGGGCGACGAGCTCGGTGACGAGCAGCTGCACGTCGGCGGCGGCCGTCCGGGTGGCCGGGGTCAGGGGGCCGTACCAGTCCGTCACGGCCTGCGCGGAGAGATCGCGGAGCCGGCCGGCGGTGCCCGGTCCTCCGCCGAGGACGTACCGACGCGACGACGCCGTCCCGCCGCTCCACTCCGCCGTCCCGCCGGTCCGCTCGCTTTCCGTCATGGTCAGCGCCTGACCATGACGAGCGGAATAAAACCCCATAAATGACTCAAATCACCCAGAGGGGGAATCCTCCTTACAAGGACGCTCAACCGACGGGCCGCGACACCCGCCACCCCCCGATGGCGGCGCCGGTCCCCCGGAACCGTCGATCGGAATCCCATGGCCATCGGCCACGTCGCACACCGTCCGTCCCCGCGCCTCCACGACGATCACCGCACGCCCGCCGGCACCACGACCGCCGCCGCCGTCCGGCATCGGGCCCTCGGGGGCCTGGCCGAGCCGGAGAACCCGACGGCGGCGACGACGGACGACGCCCGGACCCTCTCGGTGGCTCTCTTCCAGCGGCTCCGCGCCCTCGACGTGGGCACCCCGGAGCACGCGTACGTCCGGAACACCCTGGTGGAGCTGAACCTGAGCCTGGTGAAGTTCGGTGCCCGCCGGTTCCGCGGCAGGCCGGAGCCGGCCGAGGACATCGTGCAGGTCGGGACGATCGGCCTGATCAAGGCGATCGACCGCTTCGACCCCGGCCGGGGCGTGGAGTTCTCCGCCTTCGCGCTGCCCACGATCGTCGGCGAGATGAAACGATTCTTCCGGGACACCGGCTGGGCCGTCCGGGTGCCGCGCCGCCTCCAGGAGCTGCGGATCGACCTGGCGAAGGCGTCCGACGCCCTGGAGCAGCGGGACGGTCACCGGCCCGGCCGCGAGGCGCTGGCCGAACGACTCGAGCTGACCGTGGCGGAGGTCGCCGAGGGCGAGCTCGCCTCGAACGCGTACACGGCGCACTCGCTGGACGCCCCGATCGGCGAGGACGACGACGAGCGCGCCCCGCGCGGCACCGACGGGCGGCGCACCGCCGTCGAGGAACCCTCCTACGAGCTGATCGACGACCTGGACTCGCTCCGGCCGCTGCTGGAGCGGCTCGACGCCCGCGACCGGCTCATCCTGTCGCTGCGCTTCGGCCAGGAGCTGACCCAGGCCGAGATCGGCCGGCGGATCGGCCTCTCCCAGATGCACGTCTCCCGGCTGCTCGCCCGGATCCTCGGCGAGCTCAGGTCCGGTCTCCTGGACGACGGCGCCACGGCGGACGGGACGGCCGGCTGACCTCCAGCCACACCACCTTGCCCGTGGCCGCCGGGCCCCGGTCCGTGGAGCCCCAGTCGCTCGCCAGCCGGTCGAGGACCATGAGCCCGTGGCCGCCGGGCAGCGAGGGCGAGCGGGGCGCGAGGCGGCGCGGGTGCTCGGGGCTGCGGTCGGCGACCTCGACGCGGAGCAGGCCGTCGGCGTGCCGGAGGACGAACTCCTCGGGCCCGCCCCCGTGCAGGCACGCGTTGGTGACCACCTCGGAGACGAGCAGCAGGACGTCCTCGACGCGTTCGCGCGCCCGGGGGCTCTCGGCGGGGATCCAGCCCCAGTCGGCGAGGGCCCGCGCCGTGAAGTCGCGGCAGCGGGAGACCGCGCCCGCACTGCCCCGCAGCAGCAGCCTGCGGGTCTGCGCGGGTGTCCCGTCTCCCTGGGCCATCTCGCCCTCCCGCACGACCGGCGGGCCCGTCACACCGGATCCCCGGGGCGGGCGTCCCCCGCCCCGTCGGCGGCCAGCGCCTCGGCCACGTCGGCGTACACCTGGAAGACGCGGTGGGCCCCGGTGATCTCGAACATCCGGTCCACCGGTGGTCGCAGCCCGGCCAGGTCGAGGCGCGCCCCGGACTCCAGGGCCCGCGCGCGGGCCCTGAGCAGCAGGTTCAGGCCGGTGGAGTCGCAGAAGTCGAGTCCGGCGCAGTCGACGACGATCCGCGCCGCGCCCTCGTGCTTCTCCAGCGCGGTGCGGAGCGGTTCGACCGTGTCGTGGTCCAGCTCCCCGCGCGGCGCGACGACGACGGCGTCCGTGCCCCAGTCGGCCCGGACGTCCACCGTGAAGCGATCGCGCCGCGCGGGCGGCGGCCCGTCGCCGAGCGCGCCCTGTTCGCTGTCCATGCGCACCTCACCTTCGCCGGTGAGACCATTTTCGGCCAGTTCGGCACGGTATGCGAGGAGAGGCCGCCGGGCGGGGTCAGACGGTGACCGGGGGTGGGGGGCAGATGGCGGCTGGGGCGGGCTCGGACGGTGGCCGGGGGCGGGGGAAGGAGGTGGCCGGGGGCGGGGAACGAGCTGGCCGGGGCGGGGTCAGACAGTGACCGGGGGTGGGGTCCAGCGGCGGTTGCGGGCCACGCCCCCGTCGACTCCGTACTCCTTCCTCAGGTGCTCCGGGATGGCGTAGTGCATCACGCGGCCCCGGGTGAGCGTGGACAGCTCGAAGACCGAGGTGAGGTGGCCGAGCCGGTCGAGCGCCCAGGCGGCGAACGGCGAGGCGTCCTCCACCGACTCCAGGACGCCGAGCAGCGCGGGCAGCGCCTTCACCGCCGTGTCCCAGCGGCTGCGCGGTACGTCGAGCCAGTCGCCGGAGGTGTCGCCGACGAGGTGGCGGATCAGGGCGGAGACGACCGGGTCGAAGAAGGTGCCGGGGACGACCTCCTCGTACAGGCCGATCAGCTGCCGGGTCAGCAGGACGCCCTCCTCGGAGGGGCCCATGTGCCGCAGCAGGTAGAGGTCGAGGTAGCGGCGGGCCTCGTCGAGGGTCTTGGGCACGGCGGTCTGGTCGACGCCGAGGATCGCGCCGACCACCCGCCAGGCGTAGTAGTACGCCTCGGCGCCCTCGGTGGACATGTGGATGCCGAGCCGGTGGAGGCTGTCGAGGACGAGCATCGAGAAGAACATCTGCCCGCCGATCATGTCCTCCTGGCAGATGGGCACGCCGTCGGCGGCGGTGTCCCAGCGGTCGGAGCGGATCAGGTGGTGGCGGATCGAGGCGTGCAGCAGACGGACCTTCTGGGCGGCGGGGACGAACCGTCCGCCGGCCTCGAAGGCGTCGGGCCGCATGAGGTAGACGGTGAACTGGCCGGTCTCGGCCATCCGCTTGCTCGGGTAGTGCAGGCCGTGGGTGGCGGAGAGCAGGCGGGCCACGCGCGGGACGACGTAGCAGGCGGGCATGGCGGCGAAGGAGAGGGCGGTGTTGATGTGGACGTTGTTGTCGGTGGAGAAGAGCCGGGCCTTCTCCATCTCGTTCCAGTCCACCCAGGCGGGCGCGACGGCGGTGGTCTCCAGGTACTCGCGGGCGACGTCGGGGAGGCCCGGGGGGAGCTCCTGACCGGAGACGGAGACGTACCGCATGAGGGAGTTGAAGAGGCCGACCTCGCCGCGCTCGAAGAGGGTGGCGACGACCGCGTCGGCGAGCTCGTCGCCGCTGTTCCGCAGGGCGTCGAGGGACGCCTCGGTGTACGGGGTGGTGGTCACGGGTGCGCTCCTGGGGTGGTTCCGGGGTCGTTCCGGGGTCGTGCCGGGTCGGGTACGGAGTCGGGGCCGGCGTCCGGGGCCGGGGTCGGGGCCGGCGTCCGGGGCCGGGGTCGGGGCCCGGGGCCCGGGGTCCGGGGCCGGGAGTCCGGGGCCGGGGCCGGGGTCGGGGTCGGGGTCGGGGTCGGGGTCGGGTCAGTGGTGGCGGACGGCGGCGCGGTGGGCCAGGTCCGTGAGGGCGCGGTGGGCGGTGCCGGGCAGGTCCAGCTCGTCGAGGGTGCGGACGGCCTCCTCGACGCGGCCGGCGATCATCCGCTCGACACGGGCGGGCGCGCCGAGTTCGGCCATCAGGGCGCGCACCTCGCGCAGCGCGTCCTCGCCGGGCCCGTGGGGCTCGTCGTGCGGTCCGTGCCCGGCGAGCGTCCGGCGCAGCAGCTCGCGCTGGGCGGGGTCGGCGGCGCGCCAGGTCTCGGCGAGGAGCACGGTGGGGCGGCCGGTGCGGAGGTCGTCGAGGGGGGCCTTGCCGGTGCGGGCCGGGTCGCCGTAGAGGCCCAGCAGGTCGTCCCGCAGCTGGAACGCCTCGCCGAGCGGCAGCCCGTAGCGGGAGAGTCCCTCGCGGAGCGCGGTGGGGGCGCCGGCGAGGAGGGCGCCGAGCAGGAGGGGCTGTTCGACGGTGTACTTGGCGGTCTTGTAGCGGATCACCTTGAGGGAGGTGCCGGTGTCCGGGAGGCCGCCGGTGTGCAGGATCTCCAGGGCCTCGCCGGCGATGAGTTCGCGGGCGAGGGCGGCCCAGAGGGGCCGGCCCCGGGAGAGGTACGCGGCGGGCAGCCCGGACTCGGCGTAGAGCCGGCCGGCGAGGGCCATCAGGTGGTCGCCGAGGAGCAGGGCGAGCGCGCGGGCCGCCGCGCGGGGCCGGCGGCGGGGGTGGGGCGGCGCGGCGAAGGCGTCGTGGGCGGTGGTGCGGGGATGGGGCAGCGCGGCGAAGGCGTGGTGGGCGGTGGGGCGGCCGTGCCGGAGCGGGCTGTCGTCGATGAGGTCGTCGTGGACGACGGCGGCGGCGTGGACGAGTTCCATCGCGGCGGCGGCGCGCATCAGGGCGTCGCTGTCGGGCTGTCCGGCGGCGCGCCAGCCCCAGTAGCAGAAGGCGGCGCGGAGCCGTTTGCCGTGCCGGGCGGTGGAGCGGAGGGCCTCGGCGAGCGGGTCGAGGGTCTCGTCGACGGCGAGGAGTGCGGTGGCCTCCTCGTCGAGGAAGCCGGCGAGGACGGTGTCGGTGCGGGTCTTGAACGCCGCCGGTTCCCAGTCCTCACTCATCGGGGTGCGCCCCGGCGGTGGCCCTGCGGGCGGTGGCCTCGCGGGCCAGCACCTCCATGTGGGCGAGGCCGGCGGCTCCGTCCCGGTCGGGGGCGAGGCGGTCGAGGGCGAGCCGGCCACGGGCGCGGAGGTCGGCGGCGGCGTCCTGGGCGAGGTCGGTGGCGTCGGCGCGGCCGAGGAGGGAGCGGAGGGATCCGGCGGCGCCTCCGATCGTCTCCACCACGAGGTCGGCGAGGCCGGCGGCCAGCAACAGGGCCTGTTCGTCGGGGCGTTCGCCCGGTGTGGTGCGGTGCGTCATGCGGTCCGGCTCCTGGAGGAAGGGGCGCCCGCGCCGGGCGCGTACCGGGCCAGGATGGACCATGGGCGGGCGGCTCGGGCGGGCCGCTCACTCGTTCAGGTGATCATGGTCGGGAGTTCCGGCGAGCGGGGTTCCGGACCCCCTCAAGTCTCCTTTCACGAGTGGTGGTTGAGTGCCCCCATGAGGCTCATGTCGACGGTTCTCGCGCCGCGCGTTCTGCGGCGCCTCCTGCCGGCCTCCGGCGCGGTGGCCGCCGTCGTGGCGCTGGCGGCCGGCTGCCAGGCGGACTCGGAGGGGCCGCGGGACGTGGCGCTGCGGTTCACGGTCACCGACCCGGCCGAGGGCGGCCGGGTCGTCTACGACCGTTCCACACGGGTCGAGTTGAGGGTCTTCCACCCGAACGGGGAGGGGTGCGGTCCCGCCGTCCGGCAGGGAGGCGCCCGCGCGGACCCCGTCCGGGGGCTCGTCACCCGGGACTGACCCTGCCGGGCCGACCGACCCTGCCGGGGCGGCCGACCCTGCCGGGGCTACGGGACCCAGTGGTTGCCGGAGACCGTGATCATCACCTGGAGCTGGATGCTGGCGGAGAAGTAGCTGCCGGTGTCGATCGGGGTGGCGAGCATCTTGTTCCACAGGGCGTCGAGCCATGCCTGGCTGCCGGAGTCCGTCATGGCGGCGACGGCGAAGGGGGCGAAGAAGGCCGCCTCGCTGCCGGCGGAGATCTGGGTGCCGTTGAGCTTGTAGCCCATGGCGATCTTGTTCGGGTCGCCGCCGGTCTTGCCCTTGATCCAGCTGTTCATCTTGCGCGCGGCGGCGAGCGACTTGCTGTCGCCGCTGGTCACGGCGTCGTCGGCGATGCGCCACGGGGTGCGGCAGGCGTTCCACCAGTACTGGCCGTCGTTGGGGTCCTCCAGGACCTGGTTCGGGGCCGGCTTGGGGCTGGTGTTCGTGTCCGCGACGAAGTCGGGGAGGAGCCCGGTGCCCGGGGCGTACCCGGACTGGAGGTTGGCGATCTGGGTCTGGTGGGCCGTGCGGACGGCGTCCCACGTGGTGTCGCCGGTGGCGGCCCTGAAGGCGCGGAAGTGGTCGACCATCCAGTCCGAGGTGCGGGAGATGTAGTAGTACTGGTCGCCCGCGCTGGACCAGTCACCCAGCTTGAGCAGCTTGGTGGTGGGGTTCAGCTCGTCCTTCTTGATGGCGGCGATGTGCTTGAGGGCGAGCGCCTTGTAGTCGTACGTGCCGCCGCTGCCCCACTGCTTGTCGGCGAGGAGCAGGCCGTAGGCGACGTCCATGTCGCCGTCGGTGGCGCCGTCGCCGCCGTTGACGCTGCGGCAGTTGACGTCCTGCTCGGCTGCGAGGAGGTCGGGGTTGATCGACGAGGGGTGGTCGAGCTTCCACTTGACCAGGCCGTCGAAGATCTTCTTCGCGTCGGGGTCGGCGCCGGCCATGGTGGCCGTGACGACCATGCCGTAGCCCTGGGCCTCGGCGACGTACGGGTGGTCGGCGTCGGGCGAGACGACCTGGTACCAGCCGTTCCCGCAGTTCTGCCGGACGAAGGCGGACTTCCAGCGGTTGTAGTAGTCGACGACCTTCTGGTCGAGCGCGGCCTGGCCGCCGGAGGGCTTGAGCATGCCGGCGGCGTAGGGCTTGAGGTGGCTGCCGAAGGGGACGGCGGGGCCGGTGCCGCCGCCCGTGCCGGTGGGCGAGCCGTAGACCTGGAACTCCCAGAGCGAGTAGCCGTACGGCGTGCCGCGCCCGGTGCCGTACATGCGGACGTAGCGGCCGCTGCCGGAGACGGCGAGGTCGTCGACGGCGCCGTCGCCGGTCGTCGTGGTGTGGATGTCGGTCCAGGTGGTGCCGTCGGCCGAGGTCTGGATCCGGTACGTCTTCGCGTACGCGGCCTCCCAGTCGAGCTTCACCCGGGACACGGTGTGGTTCGCCCCGAGGTCGATCCGGATCCACTGCGGGTCGACGCCCTCCAGGCTGGCCCAGCGCGTGCCGGTGCTGCCGTCCACGGCGAGGCCGGGGGCGAAGCCCGCGCCCTCCACGGAGGAGGAGGTGGCGGTCTTCCCGGCGGAGACGAGACCGTCGGCGGCCTCGGCGCGGGACTCGGGCAGGAGGGTGAGGGGCAGGGCCAGCAGAGCGGCGAGTCCGAGCGGGATGACGCTTCGTCGGCGCATGACAACTCCCTTTCTCTTCGGTTCTCTTCACGTCCACCGCTCGTTAGGAAACGTTCCTAACTATCGGCGGGCCGAGCGTAGAGAGCGGCGGGGGCCCCGCGCAAGACCTCTGCGCGGGGCCCCTGCGGTACGCGGCCGGAAAGGTCCTATCGCGGCGGCGGGGGCAGGGTCAGCGCCGCGGCGAGGGCGGCGGCGAAGCCGTCCGGGTTGTCCAGCATCATGTTGTGGCCGGCGGCCGGGACTTCGAGGACGGGGACGCCCATGGCCGCGGCCTGCTCCGCGGCGGTGTCCGGCAGGCTCTTCTCCCCCACCAGGAACACCCGGGGCACGGCGAGCCCGGCCAGGAGGTCGCCGGGCTCGGGGTCGCCGCCCTCGACGAGCGCGACCGCGCTGCGGTGCACGGCCCTCGGGTCGGCGAGCCGCAGCCGCGCCGCGTAGTCGGCCCGGTCGGCGAGGGCGAGCATCCGCGCGAAGCCGCTCGCCACGAACTCCTCCTCCGGCTGGCGCGCCACCGGCCTGCTGAACGCGCCTCCGCCCGCGTACAGGTTGGGCTCGGCGACGACCAGCCGGGCGATCCGCCCGGGCCGCGCCGCGGCCAGGTGGAGGGCGACGGCGCCGCCCATGGAGTGACCGACGAGGTGGACGCCGGTCAGGTCGAGGTGGTCGAGCAGCGCGGCGACGGCGGCGGCCTGCCCCTCGGGCCGGTAGTCGAAGTCGGCGGGCCGGTCGCTCAGCCCGTACCCGAGCAGGTCGACGAGGAGCGCGCGCCCGCCGCCCAGCGCCGGATGCGCGGCGATGTGCGCGAAGTCGGAGGCGGCGGTGCAGCCGAGCCCGTGGAGGAAGACGCGCACGGGCCCGTCACCCGGAAGCTCGATCCACCGCAGATACGCCTGCCGGTCCGTCAGGAACAGTTCTCTCATGCGGCCAGCGTACGAACGGGGAGGCGGGGGCGTACGCGCAGGTGGCGGGGGGGGCGGGGCGTACGCGCAGGTGGCGGGGGTCGGGGCGTACGCGCGCGTGGCAGGGGTCGGGGCGTACGCGCAGGCGGCAGGGGTCGGGCGGCCGGCGCGGTGGGGACCGGAGTACGGTGAGCGTCCATGGCATCGAGCACCGCACTGTGGTCCTTCGCGCTCGTCGTGGGACTCCTCACCCTCACTCCGGGCCTCGACACGGCTCTCATCCTGCGCACCGCCGCGCTCGGTCGCCGCACCCGGGCGTGGGGCGTCGTCCTCGGCATCCAGACCGGCACCCTGATCTGGGGCGCGCTGACCTCGCTGGGCGTCACGGCCCTGCTGACCGCCTCGCACCTCGCGTACGAGATCCTCCGGTGGGCCGGCGCCGCCTACCTGCTGTGGATGGCGGGACGCATGATCGCCGCGACCTTCCGGCGCGACGGCGACGGCACCGGCGCGGGCGCGGAGGTGGAGGTCGGCGGGGCGGACACGCTCTCCGGCGGCTGGCGGCAGGGCACGCTCACCAACCTCCTCAACCCCAAGGTCGGCGTCTTCTACGTCGCCGTGCTGCCGCAGTTCATCCCGGCCGAGGCCCCGCACTTCGCGATGGGCCTCGCGCTGACCTCCGTCCACGTCCTCCTGGGCATGGTCTGGTCGACGGTCCTGATCGCCTCCGCGACCGCGCTGGGCACGTGGCTGCGCGGGGCCCGCGCCCGGCGGGTCCTGGACCGGGTCACGGGCACGGTGATCGGCGCGTTCGCGGTACGCCTCGCGGTCAGCGACTGACCTGACCTCCACGGCCCCCGGAGCGCTACTTGTACTGGGCGATCTGGATGAGGTTGCCGCAGGTGTCGTCGAGGACGGCGGTGGTGACGGGGCCCATCTCCACCGGCGGCTGGGTGAAGCGGACGCCGAGCGCCGTGAGGCGGGTGTGCTCGGCGTGGACGTCGTCGACGGCGAAGGAGGTGGCGGGGATGCCGTCGGCGACCAGCGCCTCCTTGTAGGGGCGCACCGCGGGGTGGCCGGAGGGCTCCAGGAGGAGTTCGGTGCCGTCGGGGGCCTCGGGGGAGACGACGGTGATCCAGCGGGCCTCGCCGAGCGGCACGTCGTGCTTGAGCTCAAAGCCGAGGACGTCGGTGTAGAAGCGCAGCGCCGTCTCCTGGTCGTCGACGAAGACGCTGGTCAGATTGATCCTCATGGGGTGTCCTCCGGGGGTGCGGGGGCGAGCCATCGCGTGACGATGTGCTCCAGCGGGCGGGTGTCGAGGTCGTGGAACTTGTAGCGGCCCTCACGACGGGCCGTGACCAGGCCGGCGGCCTCCAGCACGGCGAGGTGCTGGCTGACGGCCTGGCGGGTGAGGGCGAGGCCGTGCCGGGTCGTCAGCCGGGCGCATATCTCGAAGAGCGACTGTCCGTCCCGTTCGGTCAGCTCGTCGAGGATCACCCGGCGCGTCGGGTCGGCCAGCGCCTTGAACAGATCCTCCTCCATGCCGCCACGATAGGCAAGCCGCCACTTGCCTATCAACTCGGGGGCGGCTGTCGGTGGCGGCGCCTATCGTGGGTCGCATGCCCGCACCGCCTGCGCGGGTCGCGTTCCCGGGTCGCGTACCGGCCCGCCCTGACGAGGGAGAAAGCTTTGAGCACGGCCAAGCGGAAGGGCGCCACGACGGCCGCCGCGCACCTCGCCGACAGCCATGAACTGATCCGCGTGCTCGGCGCGCGCGAGAACAACCTCAAGGACGTCAGCGTCGAGATCCCCAAGCGTCGCCTGACGGTCTTCACCGGGGTGTCCGGCTCCGGCAAGAGCTCGCTGGTCTTCGACACGATCGCCGCCGAGTCGCAGCGGCTGATCAACGAGACGTACAGCGCCTTCGTCCAGGGCTTCATGCCGACGCTCGCCCGGCCGGACGTCGACGTGCTCGACGGTCTGACCACCGCGATCATCGTCGACCAGCAGCGGATGGGCGCCGACCCGCGCTCCACCGTCGGCACCGCCACGGACGCCAACGCGATGCTGCGCATCCTCTTCAGCCGGCTCGGCACCCCGCACATCGGCTCCTCGCGCGCCTTCTCGTTCAACGTGCCGTCCGTGAGCGGCGCCGGCGCCATCACCGTCGAGCGCGGCGGACGGACCGTGAAGGAGAAAGCCAGCTTCTCCATCACCGGCGGCATGTGCCCCACCTGCGAGGGCCGGGGCCGGGTCTCCGACATCGACCTGGCGCAGCTGTACGACGACACCAAGTCGCTCGACGAGGGCGCGCTGACCATCCCCGGCTACACGGCGGACAGCTGGTACGGCCGGATCTTCCGCCTCTCCGGCTTCCTCGACCCGGCCAAGCCGATCCGGAAGTACACCAAGAAGGAGCTCGACGCCTTCCTCCACAAGCCGGCCACCCGGATCAAGGTCGAGGGCATCAACGTCACGTACGAGGGCCTGATCCCCAAGCTCAAGAAGTCCTTCCTCGCCAAGGACGTCGAGTCGCTCCAGCCGCACATCCGGGCCTTCGTCGAGCGGGCCACCACCACCCAGGTCTGCCCCGACTGCGACGGCACCCGGCTCAACGAGGGGGCCCGCTCCTCGAAGATCAAGGGCGTCAGCATCGCCGACGCGTGCGCCATGCAGATCAGCGACCTGGCCGCCTGGGTCGGCGGTCTCGACGACCCGTCGGTGGCGCCGCTCCTGGAGTCGCTGCGCCAGACCCTGGACTCCTTCGTGGAGATCGGCCTCGGCTATCTGGCCCTGGACCGTCCGGCGGGCACGCTGTCGGGCGGCGAGGCGCAGCGGGTCAAGATGATCCGGCACCTCGGCTCGTCCCTCACCGACGTCACCTACGTCTTCGACGAGCCGACGGCCGGTCTGCACCCGCACGACATCCAGCGGATGAACGAACTGCTGCTGCGGCTGCGGGACAAGGGCAACACGGTCCTCGTCGTGGAGCACAAGCCGGAGACGATCGCGATCGCCGACCACGTGGTGGACCTCGGTCCGGGCGCCGGCAGCGGCGGCGGCACGGTCTGCTTCGAGGGCACCCTGGAGGCGCTGCGCGGCAGCGGCACGGTGACCGGACGGCACCTGGACGACCGGGCCTCGGTGAAGGACGAGGTGCGGACGGCCACCGGGGTCCTGCCGATCCGCGGCGCGACCGCCAACAACCTGCGGAAGGTGGACGTCGACCTGCCGCTCGGCGTCCTCGCGGTGGTCACCGGCGTCGCGGGCTCCGGCAAGAGCTCGCTCGTGCACGGCTCGATCCCGGCCGACGCCGGGGTGATCTCGGTCGACCAGAGCCCGATCCGCGGCTCGCGGCGCAGCAACCCGGCGACGTACACGGGTCTGCTCGACCCGATCCGGAAGGCGTTCGCCAAGGCCAACGGCGTCAAGCCGGCGCTGTTCAGCGCCAATTCCGAGGGCGCCTGCCCCAACTGCAACGGCGCCGGCGTCACGTACACCGACCTGGCCATGATGGCCGGTGTGGCCACCACCTGCGAGGAGTGCGAGGGGCGGCGGTTCCAGACCGCGGTCCTGGAGTACAAGCTCGGCGGGCGGGACATCAGCGAGGTGCTGGCGATGCCGGTGTCCGAGGCGGAGGAGTACTTCGGCGCGGGCGAGGCGCGGACGCCGGCGGCGCACCGGATCCTGGAGCGGCTGGTGGACGTCGGCCTCGGCTACCTCACCCTGGGGCAGCCGCTCACGACGCTGTCCGGCGGCGAGCGGCAGCGGCTGAAGCTGGCCACCCACATGGGCGACAAGGGCGGGATCTACGTCCTCGACGAGCCGACCACCGGTCTCCACCTCGCCGACGTGGAACAGCTCCTCGGTCTCCTCGACCGGCTGGTGGACTCCGGGAAGTCGGTGATCGTGGTCGAGCACCACCAGGCGGTGATGGCGCACGCCGACTGGATCGTGGACCTCGGTCCCGGCGCGGGCCACGACGGCGGCCAGATCGTCTTCGAGGGGACCCCGGCCGACCTCGTCGCCGCCCGCTCGACCCTCACGGGCGAGCACCTGGCGCAGTACGTGGGCGCCTGATCAACCCCGGCGGCCGGTCACCGGCCCCTCCCGCAAGGTCGCCGGCGGTGTTTCCGTCACCGAGGCCGGCGGGGCTTCCCGTACCGCCGTCGGCGGGGCTTCCCGTCCCGCCGTCGGCGGGGCTCCGAGGAGCGCCGCCGGCGGGAGGAGGGCCGGCCGGCCGGTCGACACCACCGCGGCCACGGCCGCGCGCCGGTGGTCCGTCCACTCGGTGAGGTGGCGTACGGCCTCCGGCTCCGGCGGTCCCGCCTTGAAGCGGGCCTCCGCTCGGACCCAGGCGCGCAGCAGTGCCGGGCCTGGGTCGGGGTGGTCCGCCGCCTCGCGCAGCTCGGCCTCGGGCAGCAGGCGGCGGAGGACCCGGAGAGGGCCGGGGCGGCGGCCCGACGGCTCGACGTCGACGCCCGTGGCACCGGGCCCGGCCGCCGCGGCGACCAGGCCGTCGGCGTGGCTCAGGCTGAGGCCGAGCCCGGGATGGCCGGGAAGGTACGGGCGGCCGTGGCCGTCCCGGCCGCACTCCAGGCAGCGCTGGGCGAGCCCGGTCGCGGCCGGGGGCCGCCCGGTGAGCCGGGCGGCGCAGAGCCGGAGCAGGAGGCGGGCCGCCAGGACGTCCTCGCGGCGGGCCGGGACGCGGATCGCGTCGAGGCGGCGCAGCTCCCAGGGGGCGAGCAGGTGCGGCCCGATGCCGGGGAGGTCGAGGACCTCCCGGGTGGTGGCCAGGACCGCGAAGGGGGCGGTGGTCACCCGGCGGGGGTGAGGAAGCGTTCCCGGACGCGGGCGAGGGTGCGGAAGTCGTCGATGGTGACCTCCTGGAGGTCGATCGACGTGCCGGAGATGTCCTCCAGGAGGTCGATGAACTCCAGGAAGTCCATGGAGTCGATGAGCCGGGCCTCGATGAGGTCCTCGTCGACGTCGACGGGCCCGTCCAGGCCGGGGTTCTTCTCGTGGAGCCAGGCGGCGACGCGTTCCATCGGGGTGGTTCTCCTGTCGGTGCGGTGGTGTCAGGCGGTGGCGGCGGTGGTGGCGGTGGTGGCGGTGGTGGCGGTGGCGGTGGCCTCGTGGAGGCGGTCGAGGGCCTGCTCGGGTCCGCCGTGGGCGAGGAGCAGGGCGTGCACCCAGCGCTCGACGCCGAAGGCGACGCAGGCGCTGTAGGCGGGGCCGTGGCTGCCGGCGCGGATGTCCAGGCGCTCGCCGAAGAAGTTGCGGTGGCGGTTGACGGAGGCGATGGCGGTGCCGTCGGGGGCGCTGAACTCGTGCTTGACGGGGTCGAGGGCCATCAGCCGGGCCCGGGAGCCGCCCTTGTCGTAGAAGGGGTCGTCGGCGGTGGCGCGGGTCAGGTCGAGGCCGAGGAGGGCCGCGGTCTCCTGGATGAACTCGCCGCCGCGTTCCAGGTGTTCGACGGCGCCGTCCTTGGTGCCGAGGTAGACGACCTCGCGCATGTGGAAGCCCCAGAGGCGGCGCAGCCCGTCGTAGTGCGTCTCGTTGCGGAAGCAGCGGCCGGCGGCGGAGATCCGCAGGCCGTCGTCGCCGACGTCGGTGCCCTCCAGGGAGAGCAGCAGTCCGTAGCAGGTGGCGGAGGGCAGGAGGTAGCCGGTGGGTTCGAGGGGGCGGCCGGCGGGGCTCAGGCCGGCGGCGAGCGGGTCGTGGGCGTCGGGGGTGAACCGGCCCGCGGAGACGCCGAGATGGGGGAAGTTGCGGAAGTAGTCGAGGCGGGCGAGTCCGTCGGCGGCGAGCAGGGGCGGGCCGGTGACCTCCGGGGCGGAGAGCCGGGCGGCGAGGCCGGTGAGCAGCCCGTCGAGGCCGCGCAGCAGGGCGGTGTGCACCGGGTCCAGCGTGATCAGGCCCGGGCCTGGGCTCCGCAGGCCGATGGCGGGCGGGGTCGTGGCGCTGGGTGTGCTCATGGAACCGTTCCCTCTCGGCGTGGTGGTCGGTCGAAGGCGTCGGTCGCGCGGGAGCGGGCCGACTCCCGTCGCCGTTCCTGCCGGGCGGGGGGCGGCGGGCGGGGCCCTGCACGCGGTCGCCGTCGACCGGGGCGCAGCGGTCGTGCCGGGTCCGAGGGGTCGGGTCGGCTCCGGCTCTGCGCACTGGGACAGTAGGCCAGCCTCACGATGGTTGTCTAGACCAAAGATCACGCGTCAAGTGAGCGCGTGAACAGTCGATTTCGGGCGGTTGGCCGACACGCGGGGCATACCGGCGGGTCACTTGACACCGGCGATGGTCTACACCAATTCTGTCCCTCGTCCCCCGCGGTCCCTCCGTCGTCGCCAGGTCCGCGCCCCGTCCCGCCGTGCCTCCGCTCCCCCATGCCCGCACGCCGTCCGACTCCCGCCTGGAGGGACCCTTGACCGCACCGTCCACCCCCGCCGCCGCGCGCCGCCCGCGCACCCCGTACCTGCACCGGGCGGCGACCGAGCGCCCGTACTTCAGCGAGGACGGCGAGTCCTACCTGGCCGCGACGACCCTGCGGGAGCTGCGGAAGTCCCGGCCGCTGCGTGTGCTCTCCGAGGAGGACTTCGCACACTGGCAGACGTACGGCTACGTCATCGTCCGCGGGGCGATACCGGCCGCGGCGGCCCGCCGGCTCCTCGACTTCACCTGGGACTTCCAGGGTCTCGACCCGGACCGGCCGGACAGCTGGTACGAGGACCGGCCGTTCCGCTCCGAGCTCGACCAGCAGCTGCACATCTACGGCTTCGTCGAGGCGTACCACCACCAGCTGCTCTGGGACAGCCGCCAGGCCCAGCGGGTCTACGACGCCTTCGTCGACGTCTGGGACTGCGAGGAGCTGTGGGTCACCCTCGACCGGCTCAACCTCAACCCGCCCAACGTCCGCAACCGCGACCGGGCCCTGATCGAACCCACCGACCGGGGCTTCGACATCGAGCTGCACTGGGACATCGACACCACCCTCGGCGTGCCGCCGCAGCGCGTCCAGGGCATCATCGCGCTCAACGACACCAGCCCCGAGACCGGCGGCTTCCAGTGCGACCCCGAGCTCTTCCGCCGCTTCGAGGAGTGGAAGCTCGGGCAGCCCGAGGGGCGCGACCCGATCCGCCCCGACCTGGACCGCGCCGAGTTCCCGGTCGTCCGCCCCGACCTGCGCCCCGGCGACCTGCTCATCTGGAACGGCCTGCTCGCCCACGGGGTGGCCCGCAACGCCTCCGCCGACGGGGTCCGCGCGGTGCAGTACCTGTCGATGATGCCGGCCCTGGAGGAACACGCGAAGCTGCGCCGCTCCCGGGTCGAGTCCTGGCGCCACCTGCGCACCCCGCGCTGGAACCGCACCCTCGTCGGCGACCCCGTGCTGCACGAGTCCAAGCGCTACCCGACCGCCGAACTCACCGAGCTGGGCGCCAAGCTGCTCGGGCTCACCTCCTGGCACGAGCCCGCGGGCGAAGCGGCGGAGCCGGTGGCCGCGCCGACCGGGGAGACCGCGTGCGCCGCGTCTGCCTGACCCTGCCCACCCACCGCGCCTGCGCGGCCACGATCGCCGCCGTCGCGGAGGAAGCCGCCTACGGGGCCCGGGAGTTCGGCGTCGAGGTGCACCTGCTGGTCCTGGACTCCTCCGCGCCCGCCGACCTCGCGGGCCACCGGGCCGCGGTGGCCGCGCTGCCGCCGGCACCGGGCGTCGTCGTCCACCACCTCGACGAGGACCGGCAACGCGCCTTCCTGGAAGAGGTCCTGGCGGCGTCCGGGCTCGCCGGGGCCGACCGGCTGCTCGACCTGATGCTCCCGGACGGGGTGTCGTACGGCGCCTGCACCAACCGCGCCTTCCTGATCGCCGAGGCACTGGGCTGCGCCTCGGTGCACCGCCGCGACTCCGACAGCCGCTACCAACTCCTCGACGGCGAACCGGTCTTCCCGATCCGGCACGAGCTGACCGCGCTCGGGCGGCGGGCGGCGGACCTCGCCGGCGACGTCACCCGCGGCCGGCTCGACCCCGGCTGCGCGGACCGGACCGTCGTCCTCGCCGGCGCGTCCTTCATCGGCGAGCTCTCCGTGGACCTCGCCGAGCTCCGCGCCCTCGACCCGGAGGCGTACCACGAGGTCGTCGGCCTGTCGGTGCCCACCGACTACCCGGAGATCTGGCGGCGGAACCTGATCGACGAGGCGTTCCGGGGCGCCGGCGACACGCCGTTCACCACCGACCTCACCACGCTCACCCTGGTCGCCCCGACCCGCGTCGACATGTGCAACGTCGCCCTCGGCCGCGAGGTGTACGGGCGGGTCCCGCTGCCGCCGGCCACGGACACCATCGGCACCGACTACTTCCTGCTCCACCTCGTCCAGAAGGCCCGGCTGCCGGGCGTCCTGCACAACCGGCACATCGTCAACTACCACACCGACGAGCGGCGTTCGGACAGCGGCTTCCTCGCCTACCAGCTCCGCTTCGCCAAGTACCTGCTCGCCACCGCCCACCTCGACGCCGTGTACGCGGGCCTCGCGGCGGCCGGGGAC
This sequence comes from Streptomyces sp. NPDC085460, assembly GCF_044541975.1. Lineage (NCBI taxonomy): Bacteria > Bacillati > Actinomycetota > Actinomycetes > Kitasatosporales > Streptomycetaceae > Streptomyces > Streptomyces sp. NPDC085460. Next base: position 909,069 of record NZ_JBITTO010000001.1, on the reverse strand, counting down.
ACCCTCCTCGACCCCGCCGGACGGCTCCGGCCCGCCGCCGTCGCCGCACTCGTCCGCGAGAGCACCGCGATCGACCCGGCCGGCAACGCGGCCCGGCTCGACGTCCTGGACCGCCGCTACCGCTCCCTCGGCGGCCGGTACGCCACCGCCGCCGCCCTCTTCGCCGAGCGGCGCGGCCGGCTCCTCGCCGAAGCCCGCGACGACATGGCGGACTTCGCCCTGCTCGTCGACGCCTGGGGCTCCCTGACCGCGCACGCGAAAGGCACCGCAGTGAACCACCCGCCTCACCCGCCGACGGCGGCCGGGACCGCGCCCGCCCCGGCCGTGGCGCCGTGACGACCACGCACGCCCCGGACGGCGTCACCGGCTCCCGCACCCTCACCGTCCGCTACGCGGGCGGCGGCACCCGCCGGGGCCCCGTCACCATGGGCCAGGCCAACATGATCCGCTGCATCCTGCGGGACGAGCCCGGCAGCATCAACATCCACGACGTGTGGCCGGTCCCCGACGGCACCGGGATGGACCGGGCCCTCGACGCCCTCGCGGCGCTCGCGGTCCGCCACGAGGCCCTGCGCACCACCTTCCCGCGCGAGGCGGGCGGCGGCGCGCCCACCGAGCAGGCCGTCGCCGCCGCGGGCTCGTTCACGGTCACCGTCCTCGACCACGACGCCCTCCCCGAGGACGCCGACGCGTACGCGGAGGCGGTGGCCCGCGCGGCCCGGGACACCCGCTTCCGGCTCGACCTCGACTTCCCGCTGCGCCTGCGGATCCTCGCCCGCGCGGGCCGGCCCGTCCGGGTGGCCCTCGCCGCCAGCCACGCCGTCACCGACGGCAGCGCCCTCGGCGTCCTGCGCGACGAATGGCTCGCGCTCCTGACGGGCGAGCCGCTGCCGCCGGTCACCTCCCCCACCCCGCTGGACCTCGCCGCCGAGGAGCGGACCCCGGCGGGACGGCGCAAGTCCGCCGCCTCCCTGGCCCATTGGGAACGGATCCTGCGCACCGGACCGCAGGCCATGTTCGCCGAGGACGGCGCCACCGGCACCGAGACGGACACCCCCGGCCTCACCCTCCGCTCGGCGCGCGGCGCCCGCGCGCTGGCCGCCGCCGCCCGGCGTACCGGCGCCCTCCCGGGCACGGTGCTGCTCACCGCCTGGTGCGTGCTCACCGCCCACCGGGCCGGCCAGTCCGTCTGCGTCGCCGCCGTGCCCACCTCGAACCGCTTCCTGCCGAAGCTCGCCCGCTCGGTCGGCACCCTCTCCCAGGACGCCCTGCTCGACCTCGACGTCCGCGCGCCGTCCTTCGACGCGCTGCTCGCGAAGGCGTGGGGCGCGGCGATGAACGCGTACCGGCACAGCCGCTTCGACGCGCTCGACCTGTGGGCGCTGATCGGCCGGGTCACGACCGAGCGCGGCAGCCAGTTCGCGCGCGACGCGGTCTTCAACGACATCAGCGCCCTGCCCAGCACCCTCGCCGCGGCGGCGGCCCCCGACGAGGCCGCCCCGGAGCTCGAACTCGTCTGGGGCGAGGCGCAGGCGCTGCCGACCCGGCTGCTGACCTTCGTGTACGAGACGGAGCCGGTGCTGCGCCTCGCCACCTGGGCCGATCCCGCGCTCTTCCCCCGGACGGCGGCCGAGGAGCTGGTCACCGGCCTGGTGCTGCTCCTGGAGGCCGTCGCCGAGGGTGATCTGCCGCTCGACCCGCACGGTCTGACCGGGGTGACGGGGGTACGGCCGGCGGCGCGCGGGCCCGAGTGGGTGCGGGTGGACGGCTGCTGGGTCTCCCCCGCCGCCGTCGCCGCCGCCCTGTCCGGGGCGCTGGGCGGACGGGCCGTCGAGGTCGTGGCGGAGCCCGACCCCGACGGGGACAGGGTCGGTGACGGTGACGGGGACGGGCGTCTGCTCACCGCGTACATCGGGACCGACGAACGGGCCTGGGCCGGGCAGGAGTCGACACCTCAACAGGCCCACACGGCGCTGATGGCGGTGCTGCCGGGACGGCCCGGGGTGCTGGCCCCGCACCGGTACGTGTTCGTCGAGGGCCCGCCGCGGCAGCCCGCCGCGGCGCAGCGGATTCTCAGGGAAGGGACCGGCCGGGGCCGGGATGCCACATGACCACCGATGACACCGCCGCGGAGCACGCGGCGGGACCCCTGCCCAGCCCGTGGCGGTCGCGGCTCTTCCGGCTCTTCTTCACCGCCCGCAGCGCCTCGCTGCTCGCCGACGGCATGCTGATGGTCTCGGTGACCACGTCGGTCCTGGGCGCCGGGTTCGGGGCGACCGGCGTGGGGTACGCCCTCGCCGCCTGGATGGCGCCGATCGTGCTGCTCATCCTCTTCGGCGGCGTGCTCGCCGACCGGTTCTCCCCGCAGGTCATGATGGTCGGCGCGGACGCCGTCCGGGTGGTGGCCATGCTCGCCATGGCGGGCCTGTTCGCCGGGGGCGGGGTACGGCTCTGGCAGATCATGGCCCTGATGGCGGTGAGCGGCGCGGCGACCGCCATGTTCCAGCCGGGCCTGGCGAGCATCGTGCCGCGGGTCGCGGACGACATCCAGCGGGCCAACGCGCTGCTGCGGATCTCCGAGTCGATGAGCACCCTCATCGGCCCGGGACTGGCCGGCTTCCTGGTGGCGTACTGGGACCGGGCCGGCTCCTTCGTGGTGATCGCGGTGGCGTACGCCGTCAGCGCCGGCGGACTGCTGCCGCTGCGGAGGCTCGCCCCCGCCCGGGACGCGGGTGACGAGAGCGACGATCCGATGTGGCGGCGCCTCGCCACCGGATGGCACGAGTTCCGCTCCCGGTCCTGGCTGTGGGGCGTCATCTCGCTGTGGGCGGTGTACGGCCTCTTCGTCTTCGGCCCGTCGCTGCCGCTGGGCGCGGCGCTCCTCACCGAGCAGCACGGTGCCACCGGCTACGGCTGGATCGCCTCGGCCGACGGTCTGGGCACGATCATCGGCGGTCTGCTGGGGATGCGGGTCCGGCCGCGCAGGCCCCTGGTCGCGGGGGTGTGCGCGATGTTCTTCTTCGCCCTCAACCCGCTGGCGCCGGCGCTCGGCTGGAACTTCTGGCTCACGGCGATCACGGGCATGGTGGCCGGCTGCGGGTTCGCCTTCTGGGGCGTGATGTGGGCGACGAGCGTGCAGTCCCACATCCCGCTGGCCGTGCTCAGCCGAGTCTCGGCGTACGACATCGCCGGTTCGATCATGGTGATCCCGCTGGGGCGGGCCCTGGCCGGTCCCGTGGCGGAGTCGTTCGGCGCGGACCGGGTGCTGCTGTTCTCCTCGGCGGTGTCGTTCCTGCTGCTGGGCGCGATGCTGTGCGTCCCGGCCATCCGCGGCCTCGGCAGGCGCGACCGGCCGGCACCGGACCGGGAGAAGGCCGCCCCCGCCGGGCCCGCCTCGCCCGCCGCCCCCACCGCCACGGACCCCGCAGCGCCCGCCGCCCCCGTCGCCACGGAGCCCGCCGCGCCGGAGCCCGCGGCGCCCGCAGCGCCGTGAGCGCCGGGGCCCGGCCGGGAAGCGTCCGGCCGGGCCCGCGGCGTCACTCCCAGTCGTCCCAGGACGGCTCGGTCTCGTCCTCGCCGAAGAAGAGCGGCTCGTCCTCGGGTGCCGCCGGGGGGCCGGCCGGCCGGGCCGCCGGGGCGGACTTCCGGGCGGCGGGGGCCGGCTTCCGGGCGGCAGGAGCGGACTTCTGGGCGGCCGAGGCGGGCCCGCCGCCGGCAGCGCGGGCCGCGCGCTGATCGGCCGCCGGCGTCCCGTCGCCGGACGGGGTGGGGGCCGTGGCCGTGGCCGTGGCCGTGGCCTGAGTCGTACCGCCGGGCGACGTCTCACCGTCGGCCGGGGACGTGTCGCCGGGGGAGGACGGGGCGGCGCTCGCTCCGCCCTCGGCCGTGAACTCGGCGAGGGCTTCCAGCAGGCCCTCCCCGTACTTGGCGAGCTTGGCCTCGCCGACGCCGCCGACCGTGCCGAGCTCGGCGACGCTCGTGGGGAGCGTGGTCGCGACCTCACGGAGCGTGGCGTCGTGGAAGACGACGTACGCGGGCACACCCTGCTCACGCGCGGTCGCCGCGCGCCACGCGCGCAGGGCCTCGAAGACGGGCAGGGCCGCGGCGGGCAGGTCGACCGGGACGCGGGACTTGCCGGAGCGGCCGCCGCTCTCCTTGCGCGGCGCCGCCGCCTTCGCCGCCTCCTTGCGCATCGGGACCTGGCGCCGGCCGCCGAGGACCTCGCCGCTGGCCTCGGTGAGGACGAGCGTGCCGTAGTCGCCCTCCACGGCGAGCAGCCCGAGCGCGAGGAGCTGGCGCACGACCCCCCGCCACTCGGCCGTGCCGAGATCGGCGCCGATGCCGAAGACGGAGAGGGTGTCGTGGTCGAACTGGATGACCTTGGCGGTCTTCTTGCCCTGGAGGATGTCGATGATCTGGCCGGCGCCGAACTTCTGGCGCCGCTCCCGGGCCAGCCGCCACACGGTGGAGAGCAGCTTCTGCGAGGCGACCGTGCCGTCCCAGGACTCGGCGGGGGTCAGGCAGGCGTCGCAGTTCCCGCAGGGCCCGGACTCCTGGCCGAAGTAGGCGAGCAGGCGGACGCGCCGGCACTCGACGGTCTCACAGAGGGCGAGCATGGCGTCGAGGTGGGCGGCGAGGCCCCGCCGGTGGTTCTCGTCGCCCTCGGAGCCGTCGATCATCTTGCGCTGCTGGACGACGTCCTGGAGGCCGTACGCGAGCCACGCGGTCGCGGGCTCGCCGTCCCGGCCCGCGCGGCCGGTCTCCTGGTAGTAGCCCTCGACGGACTTCGGCAGGTCGAGGTGGGCGACGAAGCGGACGTCGGGCTTGTCGATGCCCATGCCGAAGGCGATGGTCGCGACGACCACGACGCCGTCCTCGCGCAGGAAGCGCGCCTGGTTCGCGGCGCGGGAGGCGGCGTCCATGCCCGCGTGGTACGGGATCGCGTCGACGCCGTGCTCGGCGAGGAAGGCGGCCGTCTTCTCCACGGACGACCGCGACAGGCAGTAGACGACTCCGGCGTCACCCGCGTGCTCGGCGCGGATGAGGTCGAGGAGCTGCCGGGTCGGGTTGTTCTTGGCGACGATCCGGTACTGGATGTTGGGCCGGTCGAAGCTGGCGACGAAGTGGCGGGCCTCCTCCAGGCCGAGCCGGGTGGCGATCTCGCCGTGGGTGGCCTCGGTGGCGGTGGCGGTCAGCGCGATCCGCGGCACCTTGGGCCAGCGCTCGTGGAGGAGGGAGAGGGCCAGGTAGTCCGGCCGGAAGTCGTGGCCCCACTGGGAGACGCAGTGCGCCTCGTCGATCGCGAAGACGGAGACCGTGCCCCGGTCGAGCAGCCGCTGGGCGCCCTCGGTGCGCAGCCGCTCGGGGGCCAGGTAGAGGAGGTCGAGCTCCCCGGCGAGGAACGCCTGCTCGACGGTCTGCCGCTCGTACGGGTCCTGGGTCGAGTTGAGGAAGCCCGCCCGGACGCCGAGCGCGTTGAGCGCGTCCACCTGGTCCTGCATGAGCGCGATCAGCGGGGAGATGACCACGCCCGTGCCGGGCCGCACCAGGGCGGGGATCTGGTAGCACAGCGACTTGCCGCCGCCGGTCGGCATGAGCACGAGGGCGTCGCCGCCGGCCACGACGTGGTCGATGATCTCCTGCTGCTCGCCCCGGAAGGAGCTGTAGCCGAAGACGCGGTGGAGCACCTCCAGGGCGTCGGAGGATCCGTCGGGGCGCGGTGCGGAGGAGTCGGAAGAAGCGTCGATGAGGGCCACCCGAAAAGCCTATCCGCCCGGACACCGCCACCGAGCCGACCGTTGGAACCTGTGGACAACTCGTCCGGGCGGGCGCGCCCGCCGGCGCTATCCACAGGTCAGGGGCGCCCGCGGGGGTCCTGCCCGGCGGGACAGGGGTCCCGGCGGCCTCGATACTGGGGAGGAACGCCTCCTCCCCCGAGAGAGGAACCGGCTCTCATGTCCCAGCACACCGACAAGCAGCCGCACCGTCCGGCGACCGTGACCGTCAAGGGACGGGACATGCGGTTGCGGACCATCGGATTCCTCCTGATCGCCGCGCTGGCCATCTGGTTCATCGCCGCCAACACCGGCTCCGTCACCATCCGGCTGTGGGTCCCGACGGTCACGCTGCCGCTCTGGATCGTCCTCACCGTGACGCTCCTGGTCGGCGCCGTCCTCGGCTTCTTCCTCGCCCGCCGGCGCGCACGGCGCTGACGGGGCTGCCGACGGCGCTCGTCGCGGTCAGGAGTTCTCGGGTTCGTCGGATTCCCGGGCGGCCAGGAGTTCCAGCAGCCCGGCGATCTCGTGCCCGGCCTCCGCGGGGTGCCGGAAGGGGGCGTCCGGGTTGACGCGGTAGCGGTTGCGGCGGCCGTCCGCGGCCCGGGCCCGGGCGAGGTAGCCGCCGTCTTCGAGGTCGGCGACGATCGCCTGGACGGTCCGCTCCGTCACCCCGCAGCGCGCCGCCACGTCACGGAGCCGTGCCTCGGGGTCGCGGGCGACGGCGAGCAGGACGCGGGCGTGATTGGTGAGGAAGGTCCAGCCGGCCGGGCCGCTTCCATTCGCTCCCATACGAGTCCACTCCCCCGGATCACGCCGGATCATGCGAAGCGCATTTCATGCAAACATTTACGCATTTCCCCACAAAGCGGACACTCGGAGTGAGGCGTCGCCCGTGCGGCGCCCTGGAGGACCGGAGCCTTCCATGAGCCGCGAACTCGTCCACCAGGTCCAGACCGTGCTCGCCGACGCCGGATTCGGCCCCGACAGCGGCCTGACGACCCGGAGCGAGGGGGTGGCGGTGATCGTCTCCTGGCATCCCGACCGGCTCATCCGCCCCACCATCGCGGCCCACGCCGCCGACCCCGACGTCCATGCCGCCGCCGAGATCACCGGCATCCGTACCGCCCTGGACACCGCCCTGACCAGCGTCTTCCTCGCCGCCGGCCTTGTCCCGCTCACCCGCCCCGAGGGCTCCATCCGCGTCACGACGGCGCCTGTCCGCGTCACGACGCCGCCTGTGCACCGAGCCCGGGGTCGCTGAGCCCGGGGAGGACCCTCTTGGCGCCGAGCAGGACGCCGTACCGCTCCCGCGCCGCGAAGTCCTCCGGCCGCCACACCACCGGACGCCCGGCCTCCGCGCACAGGTGGAGGATCTCGCCCTCCCCCGCCCAGACGCCGACGTGGGCGCCGTAGGCCCGGTCGACGGAGTTGAACAGGAGCAGGTCGAGCGGGCGGAGGCCGTCGACCGGCACACGCACGGTGCGCTCCGTGTCGTCCCACAACTCCGACGAGCGCAGGTCCGGCGGGTTCAGGCCGAAGTGCCGGAGCACCTCGTAGGCGTACAACTGGCAGTTGGCACCCGGCCCGAGGCCCGGCCGGGCGGCCACGGAGGCGGCGCCGGGGAAACGCGAGCCGTCGTAGCGCACGGACAGGAACTCCGCCGGCAGACGGGACATGAGCGACTCCATCCCGCCATCATCGCCCACCCCGCGCGGTGCGCGCACCGCCGCCGCGCACGGCCCGTCCCGGAGCTCTCCCCGCCCCTTCCGGCACAGCGGTCACAGGCGCCCCAGAGGCTCCCGGCGGAACCCTTCCGTGACATTTTCACAGCAGGGTCACCCCCTGATGACCAGTGGGTTCGCACGCCTTTCCAGCGGTGTCGGGCCCGCCCTAAGCTTGCTCTGCGTGCCGGTCGACTCGCGGCGTGTGAGACAGGAACCGCCGCCCGTCGCCGGCTTGCTTCGCGTTTCGTCATCGGATCCGTGACCAATGGAATTGGGTGACCATGCCTCCTCGGCTCGTCGGCCATCAAGGCTCCCTGACCGGACAGCAGTTCCCGATCGGCACCTCACCGGTGACCCTGGGTCGCAACGGCGACAACAGCATCGTGATCGTCGGTGAGAACGTCTCACGCTTTCACGCCGAAGTGCGCCGTGAGAACCACGGATTCGTCCTGTACGACAGCGGCAGCAGCAACGGGACACACGTCAACGGCGCACGGGTCACCTCGCACGAACTCCAGCCCGGGGACCTCATCGGGATAGGCACCGAGACGTTCCGCTTCGAGGCGGCCGACGCCATGGAGACCATCCTCGACCTCTCCGTCCTGCGTCCGCTCGGCGTGTCCTCGCAGGCGACCCTGGCGGCGGGGCCGGTCCTCGACGTCACCGTGTCGGGCGGCGGACCCGTCGGCCTGAGCTTCGCGCTGCTCCTCGAACACCTCATGGGGCACCGCGTCGCCATCACCGTGTACGACGGCCGCTGGACCCAGGACGGGGCGCGTGTCGTCTGGAAGGGCGAGAACGAGGGCAACGTCCGCCGGCAGCAGGTCGTCACGGTGCAGAGCCGCCAGTACCTGAACCTCCCCGAGGAGGTCCAGGAACGCCTCTTCCGCGACGGCGCGTTCACCGAGATGTGGCCGGTCGGACCGGATTCGATCCGCGGCCGCAGCCCGAGAAACCTGCGGATCGCCTATATCGAGGACACGCTCCTCGAACTGGCCAACGAGAAACCGGACCGCATCCGTCTGGTCCCCGCCGCTTTCGACCCGGCCGAGCACCAGAATTCCGACGCGAAGAACCATGTCCTCGCGATTTGCGAAGGGGGCCGGTCCCGGACCCGGGAGCATTTCGCGGACAAGTTCGGGAACGCCGACAAGTCCATCTATTCGCTGCACGGCCGGCACGTGCAGGACGTCGTCCTGGGTCTGCGGGTCAAGTCGGCCCTGAGCGACCCCATGACGGTGCTGCTCACCGTCGCCCAGAACCGGTTCCTCCTCAACGCCCTGCGCGGCGAGGGGTTCCTCAACATGCGGCTCACCGACGACGAGGCCGCGGAAGTGGTCGGCATCGACCCCGTCCGGCACGTGTTCGAGGACTGCATCGCCTCGCGCCCGTGCGTCATGGGCCGCGACGACCACGGCGACTTCCAGTGCTCCACGCACAGCACCCTCTTCCTGCCCGCCATGGTCAGGGGTTCGGCCCTGTGGAAGCGGGTGCGGGAGGGGCTGGCGCTGTTCGGCGTCGCCGAGGAGGACCTCAGCGCCGTCACCGCCTTCCGGCTCGACATGGTGCAGCGCCCGAGGTTCACCACTCGCCTCACCCCGGCCACGCCGACCTCGCCGGGGACGTACGGCTTCCTCCTCGGGGACGCGGCCAACGCCATCCACTTCTGGCCGGGCCGCGGGCTCAACAGCGGTCTGGGCTCGGCGATCTCGCTGGCCCGGTCCCTCAACGGGGCCTGGACGGGGCGCCCGTTCCGCGACGCCGACTTCGCCCGCCACGAAGCGGCCATGTCCATGCTCCAGTACCGGCACAAGAGCCGCGCCTGGAACACGATGATCACCACCGACGAACACGGCGTCAGCCGCCCGATCAAGGAGAAGATCGCCCAGAGCATCGCGGAGCACGAGGGCAAGGACCTCGACAGGAACGCCGACCTCGACGCCCTGATGGAACGGCTGCGGTCGATCCGCGGCCGGCTCGCCTCCCGCCTGCCCGGCATGCCCGACGACCCGACGCTCCGCGGCCACCTGGAGTCCCTCGGCGCCTCCACCCTGCGCACGCTCTGGGAGAGCGGGGCCTGGGACACCCTGATCGTCGGCGGCGAAGAGGTGGACATCGACATCTTCTACCGCCAGGACGCCCCTCCCGCAGCCGCTCCGGCCCGGACCCCCGCCGTGCCGTAGCCCGGACGACGACGCCCCCGGCTCACGCCGCCCCGGCACGGCCCCCGGCTCAGGCCGCCCCCGGCGACCGCGGCCGGGGGCCGTGCCGCGCCCCGACCACCCCCTCGCCACCCTCCCCTCACCGCGTTGTCAGTGGGGCGGCATAGCGTCTTACCCATACCGCAGTTCGGGGGTCGTCGTGCCCTCTGGTTCGGGCTGCGTGGACACTTCGGTTCCCAGGGAGGGGCGCGGCTCATGGTGTGGCTGGACGCGGGTGAGGGGTACGAGGTCACCCTCGACGACGGAGGGCGGGTGGTCGCCCGCCGCGCCGGCGGGCGGGTGCTGAAGACGGTGCCCAAGGCCCTGCGGGACGACCCGGGGGTGGACCGGCTGAAGCAGCTGGCCGAGTGGCTGGACCGGCACGCGGACGCGTGCGTGGCACAGGTGGATTCCTGGATGGTGTCCTCGCTCCCGGTGCCCACCGAGTTGATCGCGCGGGTGTGGCCTGACGAGGCGTGGCGGGCCGCGCTGCGCGACATGGCCGTGGTCGGGGACGACCCGGACGAGGTGGGCTTCCTGCGGGACGTGTCCGGGGACGGCGGGCTGAAGGTCGTCGACCTGGACGGTGAGACGGTGCGGATGACGCCGCGCACGGTGACCCTGCCGCACCCGGTGCTCCTCCCCGACCTGGAGGACGTCCGGGAGTTCGCGGCCGAACTGGGCATCACGCAGCGCGTGGAGCAGATCCACCGCGCGACCTGGACGCGCCCGGAGACCCTCGCGGCGAACGCGACGGAGGTGCGGGAGTACGCGGGCGGCAGGTTCGCCTCGCGGTTCGGGCTCGCCGCGCGGGCGACCGGACTCGGCTACCGGGTCTCCGGCGGGTACGCCACCTGCAAGGTCCGCGACGGCGGCCGGAGCGTCGAGGCGTCGGTGTGGATCGGCGAGCCGTACTGGGACGGGGAGTCGGAGACCGGCGGTCTGAGCTGGCACGACGAGGACGGCCGCGCGATGCGGCTCGACGGGGTCGGGCCGGTGGCCTGGTCCGAGGGAATGCGCATGGCCGCCGCGCTGTACGCCGGCCGCACGATCGAAGAGGGTGGGAACGCGTGACCGGCACGACCGCGACGAACGACATCGAGCTGCTGAACGCCGGGGCCGTGCTCCCGGCGGACACGGTCGGGGCGGGGCCCTCCGCCGTGGAGCTCACCGCCCGGACCTACCGTCACCCCGTGTTCGCCGAGGACCGGGTCGTGGTGCGGCTGACGGCCGCCGAACTCGGCGCCGCCGAGGACCTGGCCGCGGGCTTCCTCGGGCTCGAACCCGCCGCCGAACCGGCCGTGGTCGGCCTCGGCAGGCGCCAGGAGCTGGGCTTCCCCGAGTGGGTGCTGGTGCACCACCCGGAGGACGGGCACCACGCGCTGGCCGTCGTGCCCGAGCTCGACCGGCTAGCGCGGCAGGCGAAGAGCAAGCCGAAGGCCGCGCTCGACGCCTGCCTCGAACTCGCGGGGCGGCTCGCCTCCTCCGTGCCGCACTTCCTGCCCGTCTTCTTCGAGCAGGCCGCCCGGGTCTTCCTGGCCGTGGAGAACACCACGTACGCGGGGCAGTTGTTCGGCCGCGCCCGCACCAGCGAGGCGCAGCACGGGCTGCCCGTGGACGAGGACCGGCTGGACGCCGTGTTCCTGGAGTTCGCGCTCGCCGGCGCGCTGCCGGTGAAGGTGCTCTCCGGGTACGGCAAGGAGCTGTCCGCGCGGCTCGCGCCGCAGGAGGCGTACGAGCGGTTCCGCCGGCTCTGCGTGCGCCGCACGGCGGGCGGTCTCGCTCCGTCCGCGCAGGCGGCGACCGAGCTGCGGCGGCTCGCGCGGGCCGCCGGGCTGCCCGCCGCCGAGGCCGAGCAGGACCATCTCGCGGAGCTGCTGCCGCTGCCGGCCACACTGCGGGCGGCGACGGGCTGGTGGAAGGCGCAGCGCGCCGCGCTGGTCGCGCTGGCCCGGCGGGTGCCCGAGGCGCGCGGCACGCTGCTGACGCTCGCCCCGTCGTCGGACGACGGCGCCCTGAGCGAACTGTGGCTGGACATCCTCGCGGAGTCCGGGGCCGACGCCGGACTGGTCGACGCGGACCTGCCCGCCGAGGAGCGGTGCGCCGACGGCGCGGCCGGCTGGCTGGAGCGCTTCCACGCCGCCCGGCACAGCGGATGGGGCCGGCGGCCCACCCCGACGCCGCTGCTCGACCTGGTCGAGCGCGCGGCGGGCCGGATCCGGGCCGATCTCGCGGACCGGCCCGAGGGCGGCCGCGCGCTGCGGATCGGGCTCGAGGACACCAACCTGCTGGACCTGCTGCTCGCCCTGGACGTGCCGGTCACCGACCCCGAGCAGGACGAGCGACGGCAGGGCCCCGCCCTGGACCTGACGGACTGGCACCAGTCCGAGCGGCCCCGGGACCTGGCGGCGCTCGCCGCCGACCCGCGCTTCCACCGCGCGTTCGACCGGGCGGCGAGCTCCTTCAACGGCGCCGGTCACAGCGCGGACGTCATCCGCCGGCTGGCCGCGGCCGAGGGCGGCCGGGTGCTGCTCGCCCGCTGGACCCGCGCGGTCGCCCGCTCGTCCGTCGCGGCCGGACTTCCCGGCCTGCCGGAGGCCCTCTCCACCCTCGGGTGGCTGCCGTCCGAGGCGCTGGCCCTCGCCCCCGACGAGGTGGCCGCGGCGGCGGGCGCCGACCTCGGCGAGACGCTGGCGCGCACCCTGCGCGGCGGCCTGTGGGAGGAGTTCCACTGGCCGGAGTGGGAGCGAGCGGTGGCGGAGCTGGCCCCCGCGGCCGCCGACCCGTCCGAGCTGACCGTCGTCGAGGCGTGGCCCCACCTGATCGTGGCGAACGCCTCCCAGGCACGGGTGATCGGCGCCGAGGAGACCCTCCTCGTGCACGACCTGCGCATCCCGCGGTCCACGGCGTCGTCGATCCGCAGCCTCGGCTTCCACTACGTGGACGGCGCCCTGCTCGTGTTCTGGACCGAGTACGGCGGCGGCCCCGCCCGCGCGTACTGGCACACGGCGCCCGACCGGCCGTTCACGCTCGACGACGTCAACGTGTGGTCGCTCCGCCCCGGCCGGGCCAGCCTGGAGCTGCCGGGCGGCGGGCGCACCACCGGCCGTGGCGTGCTGCACGCCGGGGACACCCGGCTCCCGGCGGAGGTGCCCGTCATCACGGACGGGACGTCGTACTGGGCGTACGAGAACGGCGGCGGGCAGGAGGAGAGCGGCTGGGTCGAGTACGACCCCGTCGAGGGCGCCTACGGGCGCCGCTCGCAGCCCGGCTTCCTGGCGGACGCGCTGCGGCCGCACGCCCCGGGCGCCCGGCTGGGCGACTTCTCGTCCTGGCTGCGGCCCGCCCCGGCCGTCGAGGACTCCGCCGTGGGCGCGCCCGTCGACGGCCTCCTCGGCTGGCGCGTGGTGCGCCTGCCCGGGAACGGCTGGCACGCGGGCGACCTCGCGGGCCGCGAGGTCACGCTGCCGGAGGGGTCCGACATGCCGCTCGCGGCGCTCACCTTCCCCGGCGACGCCCGCCCGCGCGCGCTGACCCGTGAGTGGCGGACGCTGTCGCTCACCGACCCGGACGGCGTCGTCACGGCCACCTGCGACAGCGGCCGGAGCGAGCTGTTCCGGACCGCGACGTCGCTGCTCCCGCCGCTCGAATTCCTGTACGCGCTCCGCACCCGCGACCCGCGCGGTTCGGCCCTGCTGCGCGCCGCCGACGCCGAGACCGCCGGGGCGCTCCTGAAGGGCGCCGTCGCCGCGGAGCGCGCGGAGGACGTCCCCGCGCTCGTCGGCACGACGCTGCCCGGGCTCTCGCCCGAACTCGCCGCCGGTGTCACGAAGGTGCTGCGCTTCGCGGTGTGGCAGCAGAAGGCGCTGGACGCGGTCGCCGCCCGGCTCCACCCGGCGGACGAGCCCGTCGTGTCGCGGGTCGAGGGTACGTACGACCGGGTCCTCTCCCGGGCGCTCAACGGCGTGGTGGGGTCCGGCTACTCCCGGTGGGGCGCCGGCTCGGACGTGACCCACCAGTACCTGGAGCGGCTGGCCTCGGTGTGCGCGGCCACGGACGCGCCGGCCGTCCCCGGCCGCCTCCACTTCGACCTGCCGACGCTGCCGTGGTCCGGGCTGCCGTTCACCCCGCTCCTCGACACGCCGGCCGTGCTCGCCTACCGCGCGGTCGCGCCCGGCACCGAACCCGCGAGCCGCGACGCGCTCCTCGGCGTCCTCGGCCAGGCCGACGCCCTCGGCCTGCTGTCGGCGGCGGGATCCGCCGACCGCTGGCGCCGGGTCCTGCTGCACCTGCCCGAGGCGCACCTGACCGCCCCGGACGGGCTGGCCCGGAACGGGTCGCACCGCAGTGTGGTCCCGCTCGGCGGCGGCGCGGCGCTCGGCTTCACCGAGCACAGCGACGGCGTGCCGGGCGGGCGGGACTTCGGCGCCCTGCTGTACGACCCGAGCGGCCGGTTCGAGGTGCCCGGCCCGTACGCGGTGCGCGGCAGCGCGCTCGTCGGCGACCCCGAGCGGCCCGCGGGCTGGGCGTCCGCGTTCCTGGCGGAGGCGGAGGCCCGGGGCGTCCCGGCGCCGTTCCCGCCCGCCGCCGCCGAGGAGTTCGGCCGGCTCACCGGCGCCTCCCGGGCGCTCGCCGCGCTCGTCCTCGCCGGCATGCCGGGGATCGACAGCCACGAGAACAACTTCCTGCCCGTGGAGCTGCGCAAGACCCTCGGTGTGAAGGTCGTCGAGGCCGCCCACGCCAGGAACGAGCTGCGGGCCCTCCCGGTCGAGGCGCGCCAGGCGGTCGTGGCGGCGCTGCTGCCCGAGGACCCGGCCCGCCTGTGGACCGACGGCCCGGACGTGGCCGCCGCGGCCGAGGTGTGGAACGCGCGCGTGGGCCGCCGGGTGCAGGTGCCGGACTGGCTGACGGCCGAGGCGGCCCGCGCGGTACGCGGGAACTGGCCGGCTCCCCGTGCGCTCGCCGCGCTGCTCGACCCGGCGAACTCGCCCGAGCTGGGCACGGACGTCGCCTGGCACATCAGCAACGACAAGCCGGAGCCGGTCGTGCCTGCGGCGGCGCCGTTCACCGGCGCCGTCCTGACGGGCGCCGTCGGTCTGATGGCGTGGATGGCGCACCGGCTCCCGGCGGGCGACCCGCTGCGGGCGGCGCTGCCGAGCGCGCTGACGGCGGTGCGGCGGCGGCTCGCCTCGCCGGAGCTGCTGGTCGCCGTCGGGCACTACACGAGCCTGGCCGAGTTCCGGAAGGTGGCCGGGGCTCCGACGGAGACCGCGCCGGACCACGAGCGGTACGGGGCGGTGCTCATGGCCACGTACGACGGGCAGCCGCTGCCCGCGCTGCGGACGGCGCTGCTCGACTCGACCGGCTCCGACCCGTACCTGGCCGCGCTGCGCGGGGACGACCAGCGGCCGACGTCGGTCGAACTGGCGCTGCGGCTCTGCCACGACCCGGTGTTCGCGCGGCTGTTGGCCGATCCGGGTGCTCCGGCGGCGGGCGGGACGGCCGACGACGGCACGTGGTGGCCGCAGGACCCGTCGCGGTCGGTGCCCGCGCTCGTCGCGGAGGCCGCCGCGGCGTACGGCCTCGGGGCGGACGCCGCGGCGCTCTACCTGATGCTGCTGGCCCTGCCCGACCCGACGGACCGGAACACGGCCCGGTGGACGGGGTGGAAGCCGGCCCGGCTGAAGGCGGCGCGGGCCGAACTGGCCGCCACCGACCTGGTGGTCTCCGCCGTACGGGCCCGCGCCGGACGCTCGCTGTTCCTGCCGGGCGCCTGGGCGGAGCAGTCCGCGCCCGTGCCGCCCGTCGAGCAGTGGAAGCTGGCCCTGTACGGCGTCCCGGCGGACGGCCGGCCCGTCCTGGGCGCGCTGGTCCCGGCCGAGCCGGTCGCCGAGCTGTACGCCCGCGCGTGGCGGCGCGTCCTCGACGGCGACCTGCCGCGCTTCGAGGAGCTGAAGGTGAAGCGCACGCGCCGCCGGCGCTGACCACCGCGCCCCGGGCCGACGGATCCGGCCTCCCCCGCCCCGGCGGGACGCCGGATCCGTCGCCCGGAGGCCGTCCCCCGTATCCGATCATCAGGGCGCCCGCGGGCGCCCCGTGAACCTCCCGCCGACCGACGCGGGACCGTCCCGAAGGAACCGCGCATGACCGTCACCGACCACCCCGCCCCCGCCCGGCAGGTCCGGCCCGCCGAGGAACGGCACGCGGCCGAACTCGCCTTCCTCGCCGCCCAGGATCCGGGCCCGCGCCCGCCCGGCTGGCTGCTCACCCCGCGGGCCGTCGTCACGTTCGTCTGCGGCAGCGGAGGCGTCGAACTGGCGCTGCCCGAGAAGCGCGACGGCCTGCCGGCGAAGCTGGCGATCAGCCCGAAGTTCGTCGGCGAGCGGGCGCTGGTGGAGCGGTGCGTCGTCACGCTGGCCGGGGAAC
Source organism: Streptomyces sp. NPDC085460 (assembly GCF_044541975.1). Lineage (NCBI taxonomy): Bacteria > Bacillati > Actinomycetota > Actinomycetes > Kitasatosporales > Streptomycetaceae > Streptomyces > Streptomyces sp. NPDC085460. The sequence goes on along the minus strand of NZ_JBITTO010000001.1, from coordinate 892,941 downwards.
GCGGACTGCTCCTGACCGGCGAGCCCGGCACCGCCAAGTCGATGCTGTCCGAACTCCTCGCCGCCGCCGTGTGCGGGACGAGCGCCCTCACCGTCCAGGGCACCGCGGGCACCACCGAGGACGCCTTCCGGTACGGGTGGAACTACGCGCTCCTGCTCGCCCAGGGCCCCACCCCGCAGGCGCTGGTCGACTCCCCCGTCCTCTCGGCCATGCGGACCGGCCGGGTGGTGCGCGTCGAGGAGATCACCCGCTGCCTGCCCGAAGTGCAGGACGCCCTGGTGTCGCTGCTGTCGGACCGGCGCGTCACCGTCCCCGAACTGACCGCCACCGAGGACGCCGTGGTGAGCGCCGCGCCGGGCTTCACGGTCATCGCGACGGCCAACCTCCGGGACCGGGGCGTCTCCGAGATGTCGGCCGCCCTCAAGCGCCGCTTCAACTTCGAGACCGTGGACCCGATCGCCGACGCCGACGCCGAGGCGACCCTGATCCGGCGTCAGGCCGTCGCCGCGGTGCGGCGGGCGGGCGCGGAGTTCGGCGTCGACGACGCCGTCCTGGACGCGCTCGTCACCGTCTTCCGGGACCTGCGTTCGGGCCGGTCCACGGAGGGCTGGGACGTGGAACGGCCGGGCACGGTCATGTCCACCGCCGAGGCGGTGCAGGTGGCGGCCTCGCTGGGCCTCTCGGCCGCGTACCTGCCCTGCGGCGACGTCCTCGACCTGCTGCCCGGGCACCTCCTGGGCGTCGTCCGCAAGGACGATCCGGCGGATCACGCCCGGCTGCTCGGCTACTGGGACGGGCCCGTCCGCCGCCGCGCCGAGACCGGCTCGGCCATGTGGCGGCGCCTGTGGGACCTGCGCGGGAGCCTGCGGTGACGATCCCCGACCCCAGGGCGGCCGTCGACGCGCTGGCCGCGTCGCGCACGCCCTACCTGCTGGGCGTACGCCACCACAGCCCGGCGCTGGCCGCCGTGGTACCCGCGCTCCTGGACGCGGCGGACGCCGAGGTGGTCTGCGTCGAGCTGCCCGCCGACTTCCAGCCGTGGCTGGAGCACCTCGCCGATCCCGAGACCGTGGCGCCGGTGGCGCTGGCCGGGGCGGGCGAGGGCGGACGGCTGTCGTTCTACCCGTTCGCGGACTTCTCGCCGGAGCTGGCGGCGGTGCGGTGGGCCCGCGCCCGGGGCGTCGAGGTCGTCTGCTGCGACCTGCCGCTCGGCGACCCGGGCTGGAGCGCGGAGCCCGCCGTGCCCGCGGACGGGACCCCCGCTCCCGGGCCGACGGGGGCGAGCGCCCCCGGACGGCGTCTCTTCGCCGACGCGCTGACGGCCGCCGGAACCGGCCGGGACGGCGACGACCTGTGGGACCGCGCCGTCGAGGCGCCCGCACCGGGGTGCGCGCCCGAGGCGGTGCGGCGGGCTGCGCTCGGCGTGGGCTGGGCGCTGCGCGCCGACACGGCCGTACCCGCCACCGACCTGGCGCGCGAGGCCCGGATGCGCGAGGTCATCGCCGGTGCCGCCGCGAGCGGCCGCCGCGTGGCGGCCGTGATCGGCGCCTTCCACGCCCCCGCGCTCGTGACGGCGGGAGCGGCGGCTCCGGGCTCCGGCGGCGCCGTCACGGACGGGCATGCGGGCGGTACGGCGGGGAGCCCGAGGCCCGGGCGAGAGGGAGGTACGGCGGGTGGTGCGGTGCTCGGTACGGCGGGGGGCGCGACGCCCGGGCAGCCGGGAGACACGGCGCCCGGGACGGCGGCAGGTGCGGCGCCGGGGACGGCCGGAGGCACGGCGCCCGGGACGGCGGAAGGTGCAGCACCCGGGACGGCGGCAGACACGGCGCCCGGGGCGGCCGGAGGCACGGCGTCCGGGACGGCGGAAGGTGCAGCACCCGGGACGGCCGGAGGTGCGGTGCTCGGGGCGGCGGTGACGTCCTTCGTCCCGTACTCCTTCGATCTCCTCGACTCCCGTTCCGGCTATCCGGCCGGGATCCGCGATCCGCGCTGGCAGCAGGCCGTGCTGGAGGCGGGCGGCGTGCCGGAACGGCTGCGGGAGGCGGCGTCCGTCGCGCTGACGGGGCTGTGCCGGGAGCTGCGCCGCGCGGGCCACACCGCCGGTACGGGCGAGGCGGCCGAGGCCCTGCGGGTCGCCTGCGACCTGGCGGCGCTGCGCGGGCTGCCGGCGCCCGGCCGGAGCGAACTCCTCGAGGCCGTGACCACCGTGCTCGGCCAGGGCGAACCCCTCGGCCGCGGCCGGGCGCTCGCCCGCGCCCTCGAGGCCGTGTTCGTCGGCACCGTACGCGGCAGGCCCACCCCGCACGCGCCCCGGTCCGGCCTGGGCCCGTCCGTCGAGGACGAACTGGCCCGGCTCCGGCTGCCGCGCCCCGACGAGCCCGAGCCGCGCGAGGTCCGCCTCGACCCGCTGCGGTCGCCGCTCGACGGCCGGCGCGAGGTGCTGCTCCAGCGGCTGCTGGTGATCGGCGCGTCGTACGGGGAGCCGGTCGCCGTCGCGGCGACCGGGGACGGTACGGCGCTGGGCACCAAGTGGCGCCTCGCCTGGACGCCTTCGGTGCCCGCGCGGCTCGACCTGGCCGGGGTGCGCGGGGTGACCGCCGCGCAGGCCGCGGCGGGCGCGCTGAGCGAGACCGCCCGGCGCGAGGCGGCGGACGGCGGCCCGACGCCGGCCCAGGTCCTCGCCGGGCTGACCGCCGCCGCCCGCTGCGACCTCCCCGACCTGGTCGGGGAGCGGCTGGCGGAGGCCGCCGCGGTGCTGCCCGAGACCGCCGCCCTTCCCGAACTCCTCGACGCCCTCGACCTGCTGGACGGCCTGCGGCGCGGGCACTACCCGGGCACCGCCACGGAGGCGCGCGAGGCCGCGGGCGCGCTCTCCGGAGTCCTCCTGGACGCGGCCGTCCGCGCGCTGCCCGGCCTCGCCGGGAGCGACTCCCCCGCCGACGCGACCGCCCTGGTCGCGCTGGCCGACCGGACGGCCGCCCGGCAGCTGGGCCTCCGCATGGACCGGGCCCTGGCCGAGCTCGCCGCCGACGGCTCGCCCCTGGTCCAGGGCGCGGCCCTCGCGGTCCGCGTGCTGCTCGACCTGGACCCGGCCGCCGGGCTCGGCGAGCGGGCGGCGGGCTGGATCGACGCCGCCGCCGGTCCCGGCACACGGCGGGCGCTGGTGAAGCGGCTCGCCGGGCTGCTGACCGCCGCCGGTCCGCTGCTCCAGGTGTCCCCGGACGCCCTCACGCCGCTCCTGGACCGGATCGACACCCTGGGCGACCAGGAGTTCCTCGACCGCCTGCCGGCCCTCCGGGGCGGTTTCGACGCGCTGTCGCCGGCCGCGCGGGAGCGCCTGCTCGGCGCGGTGACCGAGCGGCTCGGCGACCGACTCGACCTCGCCCTGGACGCACCGCCCGCACTGCTCGCCCTGTGGGCGGCGGCGGACGCGGCGGGGCTCGCGGCGCTGAAGTCACTGGCCCTGCCCGGCGAGGAGCCCGCGCGCGGCGCCGGAGCGGAGCCCGTACGGACGGCTCCCCCGCCCGCGCCCGCCGCGGAGGCGAAGCCCGTACACCCGGCTCCCGCGCTGCCCGCCGAGGCGGAGCCCGTACCGGCGACTCCCGCGCCCGCCGCCGAGGCGCCGCTGCTGCCGGTGCCGGAGCGCGGCCTCGCGACGGCGGACCGGTGGCGGCTGCTGCTCGGCCGGCACAAGGACCGGCTGGACGGCAGGGCCCGGCGTTACGCGCACGCCCTCGACGAGTTGTACGGACACGGCCGCGGCGAGGGCTCCGACGGGCTCGGCGGCGGGGCGTCCGGGCAGGGCGGCGGGCAGGAGGCGTCGTTCCCGACGGCCCGTGAGTGGGCGGACGAGCTGGAGGTCCTGTTCGGGGCCGACGTCCGCGAGGAGGTCCTGGCGGACGCCGCCGACGCGGGCCGGTCCGACGTGCTGGCCCAGCTCGACCCGGCCGCCGTCCGACCCTCGGTCGAACTGCTCTCCTCGGTCCTGTCGCTGGCCGGCGGTCTGCCCGAGTCCCAGGTCGCCCGGCTGCGCCCGCTGGTGAAGCGGCTCGTCGACGAGCTGACGAGGGAACTGGCCACTCGGGTGCGTCCGGCGCTGTCCGGGCTGTCCTCGCCCCGGCCCACCCGTCGTCCCGGCGGCCGTCTCGACCTGGCCCGCACCCTGCGGGCCAATCTGGCGCACACCCGGCGGCTCGACGACGGCCGGGTGGTCGTGGTGCCCGAGCGCCCGGTGTTCGGCACCCGCGCGGGCAAGGAGGCGGACTGGCGGCTGATCCTCGTGGTCGACGTGTCCGGCTCGATGGAGGCGTCCGTCGTCTGGTCGGCCCTGACCGCCGCCGTGCTGGGCGGCGTACCGACGCTGTCCACGCACTTCCTGGCGTTCTCCACGCAGGTGGTCGACCTGACCGACCGCGTGGCGGACCCGCTGTCGCTGCTCCTGGAGGTACGGGTCGGCGGCGGCACCCACATCGCGGCGGGCCTCGCGCACGCCCGGACGCTCATGACCGTGCCCAGCCGCACCCTCGTCGTCGTGGTCAGCGACTTCGAGGAGGGCGCCCCGCTCTCCGGGCTCCTCGGGGAGGTCCGCGCGCTGGCGTCGTCCGGCGCGCACCTGCTGGGCTGCGCCGCCCTCGACGACACGGGCGCGCCCCGCTACTCGGTGCCGGTGGCGCGCCGGCTCGTCGCCGCCGGGATGCCGGTGGCCGCCCTCAGCCCGCTCGCCCTCGCCCGCTGGGTCGGGGACCGCCTCCGTGGAGAAGCCCGTTGAGCACCACAGCCCTGCCGCCCGTCGCCCCCGAGGTCCTCGCCGAGGCCGTCGAGCACCTGACCGCGCGGCTGCGCAAGAAACTCGACGCCGCCGTCGCGGAATGCGGCGACCGCGCCGGGGCGGGCCCGGACGGGGCGGTGGAGGTGCGCTTCGGCGAGGACACCCTCGTGACCCTGCGGCCGGGCCCGTCGGGCGCGGTCACCGACCCGGGCCAGGCGGTCTGCACCTGCCTGCTGGCCCCGCGCTGTCTGCACCGCGCGGCCGTGCTCGGCGCCGCGCCGCTGGCGGACGCCGCGCCGGTCCCGGAGGCCGGAGAGGCGGAAGAGGCCGGGGAGGCCGGGCGTCCGTCCCCCGCCGCGGAGGCCCCGCCGCCGGCCGCGGACGCGGAGTCCCCCGCCGAGCCCGTGGCTTCGGGCGCCGGAGCGCCGGGGCACACCGTCACCTCCCGTCCGGCGGCGCCCGCTCCCGCCGTCGTACCGGCACCGGCACCGGCACCGCTCACCCCCGCCCAGGCCGCCGCCGCGTCGGCGCTCTGGGGCGCCGCCGCCGAGGCCCTCGCGGCGGGCGTCGGCGCGGGAGGGACGGTCGTGCAGGCCGAGCTGCTGCGCGCCGCCCACTCGGCGCGGCTCGCGGGGCTGGTGCGCGCGGAGGCCGCCGCGCTCAGGGTCGTACGCGGGCTCAGGACCGCGCGCGAGCAGGCGCGGGGCCAGCGGCTCGCCGACCTGACCGCGGCCTTCCGGGAACTGCTCGCGGGGGTGGCCGCCCTGTCCTCGGGGGCGGCCGGTCCCGGCGCGACGGCGTCCGCCCGGCGCGCGTACGGGCAGGGCGGCAGCCTGCGCGTGTACGGGCTCTGCCGGGAGCCGGTGCTGTCGGCGACCGGGTACGGCGGGGTGACGACCCATCTCCTGACCCCTGACGGCGACTTCCACACGCTGTCCGACGTGCGGCCGGGCGGCATCGCGCGGACCAGGGGCGCGGGCACGGCGTCCGTCGCGCTCGGCGGCGCCGTGCTCGACCATGCCGGGCTGGCGCGCGGGGGTCTGCTGATCGCCGGCGCGACCGTCTCGCCCGACGGGCGGCTCGGCTCGGGCCGGGGCGTCCGCGCCACGCCGGTCCGGGGCGCCGCCTGGTCGGAGGAGCCCGTCGCGGCGCTCTTCGCCCGTCCGGTACGGGAGGCGGTGGCGTCCGCGCTCGACGCGGCGGAGCGTCCGGGCGAGGCGGGCCCGGCGTTGCTGGGCTGTGACGTGGAGGTGCTGGGCGCGGCCGAGGACCATCTCGTCGCCCGGCTCCTGGGCGGGGGTCCCGTGGTGCGGCTGCGGGTCGCGCATCCGCACCCGGAGCTGCCGCACACCGCCAACCTGCGGCGCATCGGCGAACACCCCGGTGTCGTCCTGCGCGTCCTGGGTCTCCTCGACCCGGACCGCGCGGCGACGCTCCGCCCCCTGGCCGTGGGCCCGGTCCCGGACGCCCCGGACTCCCTCCGCCTCCCGGAGGAGTGGAGCGGCCGCGCGGACCTGGGGTACGACCGTCTCCAGGGCGACCACTTCCCCCGTGCGGGCTCCGGTGCGCCGGTGCTCGTCCCGACCGTTCCGGACCCGTTGGCCAACGCTCCTCTCTGGCGGGTGCGCCGACTGCTGGAGACGGGGGTGGCCGGTGGGCGCCGTGCCGTCGCCGAAGCGTCCCGGGGCGCCGACCGCGCCTCGCTCACGGCCCCCCTCCGCCGGGCGGGTCTCCCCGGCGCCGCCGAGCTGGTGGAAGTCCTGACGGCCGAGGCGGACCGCAGACCGAGGGACTCCTTCGGCCGCCTGGAGGACGCCTCCTCCGACGCGTACGCCCGGGCGTGGCTGGCCTCGGCCCATCACCTCCACGCCGCCGAACGCTCCCTGGTCACGGCCTCCTGGAGCTGACCCTCCTCGTCCGGCCGAACGGAACCGTCGTCACAAAGGAGTTGATGTCGTGGACCCACCCCACTAAGGTCACTTAGGCAAGCCTCACCTAAGTAGAGTTGGTGATCGCATGGCCAAGGAGCCCGTCGAGCTGGGCACCGTCCAGGAGACGCTGCTCATTCCGCTGTACGGCCGGGCGCTCGACGCGCGGGCGCGGCGTCCGATCCTGGCGGACGCCGAGGCGCGGAGGATGGTCGAACGGATCGACTACGACTTCGCGAAGTTCCGCGGGCCCTCCCTGGGCGGCTCCGTCCTGCGCAGCGCGATCTTCGACGGGTGGGTGCGCCGTTTCCTGGCCGAGCACCCGGACGGCACCGTGGTCGAGCTCGGCGCCGGACTCAACACCCGCTCGCGGCGCCTGGACAACGGGCGGGCCCGCTGGTTCGACCTCGACCTGCCGGACACGGCGGAGCTGCGGCTGCGGTTCCTCCCCGACTCCGAGCGGACCGAGACCGTCGCCGCGTCGGTGCTGGACACCGACTGGTTCGAGCGCGTCGCGGCGACCGGAGGGCCGTACTTCTTCGTCAGCGAGGCCGTACTCCTCTACCTCGAACAGGACCAGGTCCGCGGGGTCGTGGACGCGCTGGGCCGGCGCTTCCCCGGGGCGGCCCTGAGCTTCGACACCGGCGGCGGGGCGATGATGCGCAACCAGGACCGCAACCCGGTGTTCAGGGCCGTCGACGCGCGGATGACCTGGACCTGCGACGACCCGAAGTCCCTGGAGGGCTGGGGGCTTCGGCTCCGCGAGAGCAGGACGTTCGCGACGCCGCAGCCGGACGTGGCCCGCGCCTGGCCGTGGCGGCACCGCTACGGGATGCCGCTGCTGGCCCGGCTGGCCCCGCCGGTCGTCAACACCTACCGGATGAACCTGTTCACCCTGGAGGCGGCCCGGTGACCGCCGCCGGGGCGCACGTCCAGGGCACCCCCGTACAGGTCCCTCTCCCGGACGGGCGGCGGCTCCACGCGAGGGTGCGGAACGGCCCCCGGCAGGACGGGCCGACGGTCGTGTTCGAAGCAGGGGCGGGTGCGGGCGGGTCCTCGTGGGGCCTGGTCCAGCCGGCGGTCGCGCCCCACGCCCGCGCGGTCGTCTACGACCGCTCCGGCCTCGGCCGCAGCGCGCCCGATCCGGCCGGCCGCACCCTGGCCCGGATGGCCGACGACCTCGGCGCGCTGCTCGACCACTTCGGCCCCGGCCCGTACGTCCTCGTCGGGCGCAGCGCGGGAGGCCCCCTGGTCCGCCTCGCCGCCGCGCGCGAGCCCGGACGCGTCGCCGGACTGGTCCTGGTGGACTCCACCGACGAAGCGGCGGACGTCCTGTTCGGCCGCGGCTTCCGCCGGATGGAGCGCACGGCCCTCCGTCTCGGCCTCGCGCTCGCCGCCCTCGGGCTGCTGCGCCCCCTGTTCCGCCGTCAGCTCGCCCTCCTCCCCCAGGACGTACGCCAGGACATGGCCCGCGAGGGCTTCACGACCGGGGTCCTGCGCACCCAGCGCCGCCAGGCCCGCACGTACCTCGACGAACTGGCCGCCTGGCGCGACGCCCCGCCGGACACCGGCGGGATTCCGATCACCGTCGTCTCCGGCGGCCTCCCCGGCGACGGCATGAACGCCGCCGTCCGCGCCGCCGCGAACGCCTCCCACGCCCGTCGCGCCGGCCTGGCCCCGGGAGGCCGGCACGTCATCGCCGAGAGGTCCGGCCACTACGTCCCGCTGACCGAACCCGGCACCGTCGTCCGCGAGATCGTGGCCCTCCTGCCCGGCTGAGGCGAACGGACGGCGGAACCGGCACTGAACGGACGGCCGACCGGACAACCGACCGGAGAGCCGCGCGGACAGCCGCACGGACAACGGCACGGACAACGGCACGGACAGCCGCACGGCCAACGGCACGGATAACCGAGCCGATCCGCGAGAACACCCGTCCTCTCCCTCGTACTTGACGCCCTCGATGCGGTGCTGCCACCATCGACCCCTCCGATGATTGCGTAAACATCGCCTCGTCGGACCCTTCTCCGGGACCCCGCACCGGACATCGCCGCGCCCCGCCGCTTCCCCAGGCCGGCGCGGGCACTCCGGCCGGGTCGACCCCCATGACACCGTTCAGGAGCTGACCCCCATGGGCAACCGCACCACCCGCAGACTCCTCGGCGCGCTCCTCGCGGTCTCCGTCACCGGTCTCTCCGCGACGGCGTGCGGCTCCGCCGCCCACGGCGGCGACGGCCCCACGGGTCCGGAGGACGTCAAGTCCGCGCTGGAGAAGGGCGGGAAGGTCACGGTCTGGGCGTGGGAGCCCACCCTGAAGAAGGTCGCGGCGGACTTCGAGAAGAAGTACCCCAACGTCGACGTCGAACTCGTCGACGCCGGAACCGGCGGCAAGCAGTACACCGCCCTCCAGAACGCCATCGCCGCAGGCGATGGCGCACCCGACGTCGCCCAGATCGAGTACTACGCCCTCGGCCAGTTCGCCATCGGCAAGACCGTCGAGGACCTCTCCCCCTACGGCGCCCTCACCCACGCCAAGAGCTTCACGTCCGGCCCCTGGCACGCCGTCCACCAGGACGAGGGCGTCTTCGCCCTGCCCCTGGACTCGGGCCCCATGGCGTTGTTCTACAACAAGAAGGTCTTCGACCGGCACGGCGTCGACGTCCCCACCACCTGGGACGAGTACGTGAAGGCGGCGCGGGCCCTGCACCGGGCCGACCCGAAGATCTTCATCACCAACGACACCGGCGACGCCGGCGCCACCACCAGCCTCATCTGGCAGGCCGGCGGCCGCCCCTACCACTCCCGCGGGACCGACGTCAGCATCGACTTCGGCGACGAGGGCACGAAGAAGTACACCGCCACCTGGCAGAAGCTGCTCGACGAGAAGCTCGTCGCACCGATCAGCTCCTGGAGCGACGCCTGGTACAAGGGCCTCGCCGACGGCTCCATCGCCACCCTCTCCATCGGCGCCTGGATGCCCGCCAACCTCACCTCCGGCGTCGCCTCCGCCTCCGGCGACTGGCGCGTCGCACCCCTCCCCCAGTGGACCAAGGGCGACACCACCAGCGCCGAGAACGGCGGCAGCTCCCTCGCCGTCCCCAAAGCCGCCAAGAACAAGGAACTCGCCTACGCCTTCACCGAGTTCGCCACCACCGGCACCGGCGCCACCGGCCGCGTGACCGAAGGAGCCTTCCCCGCCACCCGCGCCGACCTCGAATCCAAGGCGTTCCTCGACAAGCCCTTCCCCTACTTCGGCGGCCAGCAGGCCAACCGCATCTTCGCCGAATCCGCCCGCAACGTCAGCGAGGACTGGACCTACCTGCCGTTCCAGGTCTACGCGAACTCGATCTTCCACGACACCGCCGGCGAGGCGTACGCCTCCCGGTCCGGGCTCGCCGACGGCCTCGACGCCTGGAAGGACGCCTGCGCCGCGTACGGCAACGGCCAGGGCTTCACGGTGAACCGGTAGGCAGCGGCGGGCGCGCCTCGGCGCGTCACGGCCGACCACGTGCGGCGGCCCGCGCACACGCGGGTGCCCCTCCACCGCGAGGATGGAGGGGCACCCGGAGGGAGCGTCACCGTCAGGCGGTGGCCCGGTCCCACTGCTGGTTCTGACCGTCGTTGCAGGTCCACTGGTCGATCACCGCGCCGTCGGCGTACGAGTACTCCGAGACGTCCAGGCACTTGCCGCTGTGCCGGGCGACGAGCCGGCTGTAGCCGGCGTCGCCGGACGGCTCGATCTTCCAGTGCTGGGACTTCTGGGAACCGCAGGTCTTCTGGACGACCGCGGCGCCGTCGTCGACGGAAGCGCCGTCCACCTCAAGGCACTTGCCGCTGTTGCGGGCCATGATCTGGACGTAGCCGCTGGTACCCACGTTCTTGAACCAGTACTGCTGGTTGATGTCCCCGCCGCAGCCCCACTGGACGATCCCGGCGCCGTCGGCGGAGTCGAAGTTGGCGACGTCCGCGCACTTGCCGCTGCTGCGCACCGACAGGGACTCCCAGACCACGTTCATGCCGCTCACCTTGCCGGCCGCCGCGTCGATGGTGAGCCGGGGCGAGTAGTCCATGGTCATGGTCGTCTTGGTGGGGAACTTCAGCGGCATCCAGACGTACTGGGAGTCGTTCACCATGCCGCCCATGGAGTTGCCCCAGCGGTCGCCCATGTAGAGGTACGACGTGGCCGACGTGCCCTGGACCGGCAGGACGTACGCCGTCTGGGAGCGGAAGGCGGTCGAGTTGCCGATGTCCTTCAGGCCGCTCCAGGTGCCGGTGACGCTGGTGGCGGTGGCGTACTTCTGCTGGTTGGGGGCCCAGCCCGTGGCACCGGAGGTCAGCAGGAAGTAGACGCCGTTGCGCTTGAACATCGCCGGGGCCTCGCGCCACTGGCCGGGCCACAGCTTCTTCACCTGGGTGTCGATGGCGGTGTAGTCGGCGGTGAGGCGGTAGACGTGGAGGTCGGCGTTCTCGTTGGCTGCGGAGATCATGTAGCCGGTGCCGTCGGTGTCGACGAACGTGGTGATGTCCCGGGACATGTGGCCGAGCGGCCGGAAGCTGCCCCGCCAGGTGTAGTCACCGTCGACGGTGTCGGAGACGGCGACGGCGGCCCGCGCCTCCGAGTAGTCGGTGGCGCTGCCCTCCTTGTGCATCCACATGACGAACTGGCCGGTCGAGGCGTTGTACATCACCTTCGGCCGCTCGATGTTCGCGCCCTGGAGCTCCGGATCGGTCTCCTGCTTGAGGACGTGGTTGCGGAACTCCCAGGTCTTCAGGTCGGTGGAGCGGTAGGCGGAGACGTACTTGAAGCTGTTGTCGGCGTTGCGGTTCTCGCCGAACCAGTAGTAGTACGTGCCGACCTTGACGACCCCGCCGCCGTGGGCGTGGACGGGGTTGCCCGCCGGGTCGGTGAACTGGACCGCGTTCGTGACGGTGACGGACGCCGCGTGAGCGGTGCCGACGGCGGTGAACAGGGACAGGAGGAGGGCGGACAGAGCGGCGAAGACCGCCGATGCGCCGAATCTGGTACGCGACATGATCACTTGCCTCGTGGAGTGGGGGCCTGCCGCCTCCGGTACGCCTCGACGGCGGACCGGAGGTGGTCGTGAGGGGTGCGTGCGTGATGCACGTGGAGGAGGGGAGGGGAGGTGAGTGCGGGACGACCGTCCGGCTCGATGGAGGGTGCGGCTTCGGCGGTCGGGGCCTCGCCACCCTCGCGCTGAGGGGCGCCGCCGTGTTACGGCCGTGCGCCACCTCGTGATGTTTACGTTAACGCGGGGTGTTGGGGATGAGTCTGGAAGGCGCGCGGATGCCTGTCAAGAGGACGGAAGCGACAGACCGGCGCACGGACGGCGCCACGCCCCGCTCCCCGTCTCCGCCGGTCACCCGTCGATGGCTTCGGACCAGTTCTCGCGCACCACCCGCAGCGCCTTGCTCAGCTGCGCGTCGCTGGGGAAGACCGGCGGACCGCCCTCGACCGTCGGCAGGCGCGCCGCCTTCTCCTCGTCGAGGGTGCCGTCCTTCGCCATCACGTCCATGAGCACCGGGCGGGCGAACCCGCTCAGCCGCAGGTTCTGGCCCTCCGTGCTCGCGAGGTACTCCAGCCACAGCCGCGCCGCCGCGGGGTGCGGGGCGTGCTTGTTGATCGCCTGGGCGTAGTACTGCGAGAAGCTTCCGTCGAAGGGGATGGACACCTTCCAGCGCACGTCGGTGCCCCGCAGCTCGTCGACGTGCCGGAGGTTGAGGAAGTCCCACTCGATGCTGATCGGGGTCTCGCCGCGGGCGATCGCCTCGGGGTTGGGGTTGCCGCGGTTGTAGTTGCCGACGTCGTCGAGTTTCGCGAAGAAGTCGATGCCCGGCTGGATGTCGTCGAAGGAGCCGCCGTTGGCGAGGGCGGCGGCGTAGACGGCCCCGAACGCCGAGCCGGCCGTCGTCGGGTTGCCGTTGAGCGCCACCATCCCGCGGTACTCGGGCTTGAGCAGGTCGGCGAAGGAGACGGGGCAGACGTCGACCCTGTTGTCGTCGCAGCCGATCGCCACGTACCCCCCGTAGCTGTTGAACCAGGCTCCGTCCGGGTCCTTCTGGTTCGGCGGGACGCTGTCCCAGGCGGCGACGCGGTAGGGGGCCAGCAGGCCCTCGCGCGCGGCCGACTGCGCGAAGGCGTCCCCGAGGTCGAGGACGTCCGGTGCGTTCGCCTTTCCCCGGTTCCTGCGGATGTCCTCGATCTCCTGCTGGCTGGAGCCGAACGGGTTGCTGTTCACGATCTCGATGCCGTACTTCTTCTCGAAGCCGTCCATCAGGCCGCCGTAGTTCGCCCAGTGGCGCAGCAGCGTCGTCGTGTGCAGCGTGCCCTCCTTCTTCGCCGCCGCGACCAGCGCGTCCATGCCGCCGGCCTCCTCGGCGGAGCCGGCGACGGCAGGGGCCACCACCCGTACCGGCTCGTTCTCCCCGCCGCAGGCTCCCAGGCCCAGAGCCGCGACGCACAGACAGGTCGCGAGGGTGACGGCACGCATCCGGGGGAGGTCGACCACGGCGTCTCCGCAAGGGCGAGAGGGAAGCGAGGGAAGCGAGGGAACGGTGGCGGCGGGTCTCCCAGCCTACGCGGAGCCTCCCCCGGTGTCCGTGTGGGAGCGCGCCCTCTCCCGCGTACGGGGCGCCCCCCCCACGCCACGGCCCGCCGCCCGCCCTCACAGCTCCGCGTCGTCCCACTGGCCGAGGATGTCGTCCTCCCCCAGCTCGTCCATGTCGGGTCCGGCGCCGGGGGCGGTCGCCTGGGCGGCCCAGATGGTCTTCCCCCGGGGGGAGTAGCGGGTGCCCCACTTCTCGGCGTACTGGGCGACGAGGAACAGACCGCGGCCTCCCTCGTCGGTGTCGGCGGCGCGGCGGATGTACGGGGCGGTGCTGCTGCCGTCGGACACCTCGCAGATCAGGGAGCCGCTGTACAGGAGGCGCACCCGGACGGGGTCGAGGCCGTAGCGGACGGCGTTGGTGATCAGTTCGCTGAGGATGAGTTCGGTGCCGAAGGCGATGTCCTCCAGGCCCCACTCGGCCAGCTTGCGGGCGCAGGCGTTGCGGACGGGGCTCACGGCCGCCGGGTCGCGGGGCACGTCCCATACGGCGACCCGGTCGGGGGCCAAGCGGCGGACGCCTGCCACGAGCAGGGCGACGTCGTCGCCGGACCCCGTCGGCAGCATCGTGCCGATGACGGCGGCGCAGGTCTCCTCCGGGGTGCGGCCCGGCCCGGTGAGGGCGTCGCGGAGGGCGGCCAGGCTGTCGTCGGGGTCCCGGGTGCGGTCCTCCAGGAGGCCGTCGGTGTAGAGGACGAGCCTGGAGCCCTCCGGCAGGATCGTCCGGGCCGTCTCGACGGGCATGCCGGCGCCCAGTCCGAGGGGCGGGGAGACAGGGGGCTCCAGGAATCCCACGCTTCCGTCGGGCCGCACGAAGGCGAGCGGCAGGTGGCCCGCGCTGGCCACGGCGACCTCGCCGGAGACGGAGTCGTACACGGCGCACAGGCAGGTGGCTCCGGTGATCGTCTCGCCCCAGACCTCGGAGGGTTCGTCCACGTCGATGAGGGCCACGAGCTCGTCGAGGCGCCAGATCAGTTCGTCGGGCGAGAGGTCGAGCGCCGAGAAGTTGTGTACGGCGATCCGCAGCCGGCCCATGGTGGCCGCGGCGTGCAGGCCGTGGCCGACGACGTCGCCGACGACCAGGGCCACGCGGGCACCGGGCAGGGGGATCACGTCGAACCAGTCGCCGCCCACCCCGGACTCCGCGGGCAGGTAGCGGGAGGCCACGTCGAGCGTCTCGTCGCCCGGGAGACTGCGCGGCATCAGGCTCCGCTGGAGCGTGACCGCCATGGTGTGCTCGCGGGTATACCGGCGGGCGTTGTCGATGGAGACGGCGGCCCGGTTGCCCAGTTCCTCGGCGAAGGACAGGTCCTCGTCGGTGAACGGCGGGGAGGCGCCCGAGCGCCAGAAGTTCGCCACCCCCAGCACCACGCCCCGCGCGCGCAGCGGGACGACGGCGAGCGAATGGATGCCGTAGCGCAGGACGCGCCGGGCCCGCTCCTCGTCCTGGGCGCGCCACCCGGTGGAGGAGGCCAGATCGGTCACCACCACGGAGCGGCCCTCGGTGACGCTGGTGTCGACGGGTGATCCGGGGACGAAGCGGATCAGCTCGCCGGAGGGGTAGAGGGGGTGGTCCTCGGTGAGTCCGGCGAGGGCCGTGCGGCGCAGCTCGGTGCCGGCCCCGGCCGGTTCCTCCCCGCTCAGGACGGGGTCCAGGAGTTCGACGGTGACGACGTCCGCGAAGCCGGGCGACGCGACCTCCGCCAGCTCCTCCGCGGTGCGCACGACGTCCAGGGTGGTTCCGATGCGGACCCCGGCATCGTAGAGGAGGGTCAGCCGTTCCCTGGCCACCTCCGCCCGTCCGGAGAGCGAGCGCAGCTCGGTGGTGTCCCGCAGGGTCACGACGCTGCCGTGCTGGCCCCCTGGGGGCAGGGTGACCCGTTTGTTGAGGGCGAGGAGGCGGTCGGCGGCCAGGTGCACCTCGTCGGTGGCGATCCGGTCCGACGCGAGGAGGGCCGTGAGGGAGGGTTCGAGGCCCAGTTCGGTGACGGGGCGGCCCTCGGCGTCCTCGGGCAGGTCGAGCAGCCGGCGGGCCTCGTCGTTGGCGAGCAGCAGCCGGTGGTCACGGCCGGTGATGAGCACGCCCTCGCGGACCGCGTGGAGGACCGCGTCGTGGTGCTCGTACATCCGGGTCATCTCCGCGGGGCCCAGGCCGTGGGTCTGGCGGCGCAGCCGTCGGCTCACGAGGCCCGTGCCGAGGGCCACGAGTCCGAGGGCGCCGGCCGCGCTGCCCAGGATGACGGGAAGCTGCTGGTCCAGCGAGTCCTGGACCTTCTCGACCGTGACGGCGGCGGAGACGATGGCGACCACGTCGCCGCGGGCGTCGCGGACGGGGGCCGCCGAGACGACGGAGAGTCCCAGGGCGCCCTGGAAGGTGCGGGTGAAGGGGCGGCCCGCCGCGGCTTCGGCGTACGGTCCGATGACGTGTTTGCCGAGCTGGGTGGGGTCGCTGTGGGTGAGGGTGATGCCGTCGAGCTCGTAGATGATCAGGGCGTCGATGCCGGCGGCCTTGCGGGCGCCTTCGGCGAGGGGCTGGAGTTCGACCGTCGGGAAGTCGTTCTGGAGGGCCCGGACGAGTCCGGGCGCGTGCGCGAAGGACTGGGCGGCGGCGATGGTCCGGTGCCGGGCGTCGGCCATGGTGTCGCGGCGGGCCTGGACGACGAGGGCGACGACGGCGGCGGCCACGAGGAGAACGACGAGGGCCAGCTGGAGGAGGAAGACCTGGCGGGCGACGCTGCGGGTGGTCAGCCACGCCGTGAGGCGCCGGCGTCCTCCGGAGGGAGCGTCCGGGGGACCACCGCCTTTATGGCCAGCTTCGCCACTCATACTCCACATTTATCCCTATTCGATCGACGCCTGGCAACCATGGGTCGACTTCGGGGCGGGGCCGGGGGGCTCACGCGTGCGTCGTGCCGGCCAGGATCAGCCTGCCGACCTGGCCGTTCAGGGTGGACCGGGCGTCCTCGGCGAGGGCGTCGTCCGTGACGAAGTAGTCGATCTCGTCGAGCCCGGCGAACCGGCTCAGCCCCACCACACCCCACTTGGTGTGGTCGGCGACGACGGCGAGCCGGGTCGCCGACTCGATCAGCGCCCGGTTCGTCCCCGCCTCGGCGAGGTTCGGCGTGGTCAGGCCCGCCCGCTCGGACACCCCGTGGGCGCCCATGAGGAGGAGGTCCACCCGCAGCGAGCGGATCGCCTGGTCGGCCAGCGGCCCCACCAGCGACGCCGACCTCGTCGGCGCGCCGCCGGTCAGGAGCACGGTCGGGGCGCCCGCGTCCGGCTCCTCTTCCTCGGCGACGTGCCGGAGCAGCTCGGCGACGGGCAGCGAATTCGTGACGACGGTGAGACCGGGCGTATGGCGGAGCCGAGCGGCCACCGCGTAGGCGGTGGTGCCGCCGGCCACGGCGACGACACTGCCCGGCCTCACGAGACCGGCCGCCGCCGCGGCCACCGCGTGCCGCGCCGCCGGCTCCGGGGCGCCCTTGGTCTCGTAGCCGAAGCCATCACCTTGCGGCATGGTTGCGTCCTTCCGAGGGGGGAACGGACGGCGCCCGCTCCGGTGGATGACAGCCGACGAAGGGCGGGTCCGGCGGCCGGACGGGCCACCGGACCCGCCGCCGGCCGCTACGAGGTGGTGAACTGCTGGTTCGGGGCGGCGGAGCAGCCGTACTGGACGACCTCGGCGCCGTTCGCCGTGGAGACCCCGCTGACGTCCAGGCACTTGCCGCTGTGGCGGGCGAGCAGGGTGGCGAAGCCGTCGGGCGACCGGTGCACCGACCACTGCTGGTTGTCGCCGCCGTTGCAGGCGTACTGGAAGGCGAGGGCACCGTCGGCGGTCGACTGGCCGGTGACGTCGAGGCACTTGCCGCTGTGCCGGGCGACGACGTTCACGTAGCCGCCGCCGGCCGGACGCAGGGACCACTGCTGGTGGGTCGCCCCGCCGCAGGTGTACTGGACCACCTGGGCGCCGTCCGCGGTGGAGGCCCCGGTCACGTCGAGGCACTTCCCGCTGTGCCGCATGCGCAGCGGGGTCCAGGTGTCGGCCGCGAGGGAGCGGAGGGTCCAGGACTGGTTGGCCCCGGTCGTCGGGCGGTAGACGCCGACGGGCGCGCCGTCGGCCGTGGACTCGCCGCTGACGTCGAGGAGCTTGCCGCTCGCGCTGTTGACGAGGGTGTGGTGTCCGTCGCCCGTGGTGGACAGCATCCACTTCTGGTCGGCGGAGGTGCCCGGGTTCACCAGGGTGAGGGAATCGCCCTGGGCGGCGAGCGCCTTGCCGTTGGCGACGCTGGTGACGCGGTAGGCCGCGGTGTTGCCCCAGTCGGCGGAGGCCAGCTTGGTGAACTTCCACTGCTGGGCGGTGGTGCTCGGGCTGGAGGTGCGCTGGACCAGGGTGCTCTGCCCGTTGCTCGTGGCGACGGCGAGGGCCTTGCCGCTGTGGTCGTTGAGCAGCTGCCGGGCGGCTCCGGTGGGGGCCGTGGTGTCGGAGACGTTCACGCCCTTCGCGGCGGGCAGCACGAGGGTCGTGACGGAGCCCGCGCCGACGGTGACGGTGAGCGTCTTGCCCGCGGCGGCGAGGTCGCTCTCGCGGTGGAGGTTCTTGGTGCCGTCGGTGGTGTAGCGCTGGACGGCGCCGGTGCCCACGGTCTGGAAGCCGCCGAGGTTCAGGGTGAGCCGCTGCGGTTCGCCGGTGGGGTTGGTGTGGACGACGACCGCGCCCTGGCCGGCCGGCCGCAGGGCGGCGAAGGTGTCGGCGTTGTCGGTGTTGATGACGCGGGCTCCGGGACGGACGAACTTGGTGTAGTTCGCCATCGCCCAGTACTTCTTGTTCTTGCGAAGCGGCTCGGTGGCCGCGTCCTGCGGGGTGAAGTCGGTCTGGATCAGGCCCCAGTTGGAGTTCTCGCGGCCCGGCGTCATGTTCTCGTAGTCCTCGACGGCCTGCCACAGGACCCAGGCGCGGGGCTCCAGTTCGCGGAAGTCCTCGTTGACGCGCTGGGTGAGGTCGAGGGCGGGGCTCATGTCGGTGAAGCTCTGTCCGACGCTGCCGCCGAGGTCCACCTCGGACATCCACAGCGGGGTGCCCGAGCCCTTGGCGATGTCGCGGACCCCGGTCCGGCCGCCGGTGCCGTAGGTGTGGGTGTTGAGCCTGCCGATGGAGGACTTGACCGCCGGGTCGTAGCTGTCCCAGTCGGTGCGGAAGACGTTCGGGTTGGTCTCGTCCATGGCGGCGATGGGGGTGGTGACGCCGTCGGCGTTCAGCCGGGACCGCATGGTCGTGATCATGCGGGCCTGGGAGGCGGGGTCCCAGTGGGAGCCTTCCTGGCGCCCGCCGGCCCGCCAGTAGTCGGTGTTCGGTTCGTTGATGGGCGAGAGGGAGTCGAAGGTGACGCCGGTGGCGGCCTCGGCGCGCTGCATCGCGCCGGAGAGGTACGCGGCGAAGCGCTCGTACTGGTCGGAGCGGAGGTTGTCGTGGTTCGGGTCCCACGCTCCGGAGACGAGGCCGCTGTTCGTCATGAAGTACGGGGCGGAGTTGGAGAACGCCTCGAAGGTGTCGGCGCCCCGGGCCTTGGCCGCGGTGACCCACCAGCGCTGGTTGGCGTCGGCGTCCGGGTTCCAGTGGGCGGGGTTGTCGGGGTCCCACCAGTCGGGGGACTCGGGCCCGGGGCGGTTCCACCAGCCGGGGACGGCGCCGCCGGGCCGCATGTAGGGGGCGGTCTCCGGGCTGTCGCCGCCGCCGATGTTGTAGCGGGCGATGGTGAAGCCGAGGCCGTCCGCGCCGTAGAGGGCGTCGGCGAGGGCGTTGCGCTGGGCGTCCGGCCAGCCTCCGGTCACGTTCGCGAACCAGGCCAGGGCGGTGCCCCAGCCCTCGAACGGCTGCTGCTGGTAGCTGGGGTCGAGGCGTACGGTGACGGCCTGGCCGGCCTCCTCGGGCGCCGCGGAGACGGCGGGCGTGAGACCGGGCGCGAGGAGCGCGGCCGCGGCGGCGGCGCCCAGGACCGCGCCGCTCCGGCGCGCGCGGGTCGGGGGTCGTTCTCTGGTGGAACGCATGGTCGAACTCCCTGAGTGGATCGGTGGTGTCGTCGATCGCCGGGGGGCCGCGGGCGACGGGGCCGGAGCGGCCTGGTGTGCGGAGGGGTGGGGCGGTGTGGGGCGGGGTGGCGCGGGGCGGTGTGGGGCGGGCCCTTCGGGGGCGCGGGGCCCGCCCCGGTGTGGTCCGGACGACGGTCAGGCGGCCGTGCGGGTCCACTTCTGGTTGGCGCCGTTGTTGCAGCTCCACTGGATGAGCGCCGTGCCGTCCGCCGTGGACTGGTTGGTCACGTCGAGGCACTTGCCACTCGGCGAGGCGGCCAGCTGCACGGTGCCGCCGGTGGCGGTCACCCTCCACTGCTGGGCGGTCGTGCCGTTGCAGGGGTACTGGACGATCGCGGCGCCGTCGGCGGTCGAGCCGTCCTTCGGGGCGAGGCACTTGCCGCTGTAGCGCGACACGATCTGCACCCGGTTCGTGCCGGCGGCCTTCAGCCAGAACTGCTGGTTGACGCTGTTGGCGCAGCCCCACTGGATGAGGGCGGCCCCGTCGGCGGTGGAGCGGTCGGCGACGTCGGCGCACTTGCCGCTGTGGGCGGCGGTCAGCGACTCCCACGTCCCCAGCCCCTTCACCGTGCCGGCGGCCGTGTCCACGGTGATCTGCGGGGAGTACTCCATGGTCATGGTGGTGGCGGTGGGGAACTTCAGCGGCAGCCAGACGTACTGGGAGTCGTTCACCATGCCGCCCATGGAGTTGCCCCAGCGGTCGCCCATGTAGAGGTACGAGGTGCCGGAGGTGCCCTGGACCGGCAGGACGTACGCCGTCTGGGAACCGTAGGTGGTCCCGTCACCGATGTCGCTCAGGCCGCTCCAGGTGCCGGTGACGCTGGTGGCGGTGGCGTACTTCTGCTGGTTGGGGGCCCAGCCCGTGGCACCGGAGGTCAGCAGGAAGTAGACGCCGTTGCGCTTGAACATCGCCGGGGCCTCGCGCCACTGGCCGGGCCACAGCTTCTGCACCTGCGCCGCGATCTCGGTGTAGTCCGGGGTCAGCCGGTAGACGTGGAGGTCGGCGTTCTCGTTGGCGGCGGAGATCATGTAACCGGTGCCGTCGGTGTCGACGAACGTGGTGATGTCCCGGGACATGTGGCCGAGCGGCCGGAAGCTGCCCCGCCACGTGTAGTCACCGTCCACGGTGTCCGACACCGCGACGGCGGCCCGCGCCTCCGAGTAGTCGGTCGCGCTGCCCTCCTTGTGCATCCACATCACGAACTTGCCGGTCGAGGCGTTGTACATCACCTTCGGCCGCTCGATGTTCGCGCCCTGGAGCTCCGGATCCGTCTCCTGCTTGAGGACGTGGTTGCGGAACTCCCACGTCTTCAGGTCGGTGGAGCGGTAGGCGGAGACGTACTTGAAGCTGTTGTCGGCGTTGCGGTTCTCGCCGAACCAGTAGTAGTACGTGCCGACCTTGACGACCCCGCCGCCGTGGGCGTGGACGGGGTTGCCCGCCGGGTCGGTGAACTGGACCGCGTTCGTGACGGTGACGGACGCCGCGTGGGCGGTGCCGGCGGCGCCGAGGAGGGACAGGAGGACGGCGCAGAGTGCGGTGAGCACGGTGGCCGTCCCCGAGGTGGTGCGTCGCATGATCGCGTACCTCGTGGTCTGGAGGGGGGATGGGCTGGTGTGGCGGATGGGGCACGTGGCGGCGCGGCTTCCGCACGGGAAGCCGAGGGCCTGGGGAACGCGCTCGCGGGATCGCAGCCGGTCCCGGGACGCCGACGGCGGGTGATCGCCGCGTTACCGGAAGGTGTCGACTTGTGTCGTGTTCGCGTTAACACGAGCGCTTGGGTCGAGAGTTTGGAAGGGGCGACAGGGGCTGTCAAGGATCCGGACACGATCCGCCGAAGATTGACCGACTGGTATGTTTGCGCCAACACGCCCTGCGCCCCCTCGCGGGCCGGCCGCACATTCGCGACGGAAGGTCATCGATGGCGACGGACAACAGAACAAGGTCGCCCCGCTCCCGGCCGGCCCGCCAGTGGCCGTCCATGGCGGACGTCGCCACGCTGGCCGGCGTCTCGTCCCAGACGGTGTCCCGGGTGGCGAACAACCGGCAGAACGTCGACTCCGCCACGCGCGACAAGGTGCTCTCCGCCATGCAGACGCTCGGCTACCGCCCCAACACGGCGGCCCGCGCGCTGGTCACCGGCCGGTTCGGGGCACTGGGCGTGGTCAGCTTCGACGTCGGCGCGCACGGCAACGCCCGCACGCTCGGCGCGATCGCCGACGCCGCCCGGGAGGCCGACTTCTCCGTGAACTTCATGGGCGTACGGGCCCAGACCGAGGCCGCCGTGCGCCACGCGTTCCAGCACCTGATGCTGCAGTCCGTCGACGGCATCGTGCTGGTCGAGTCCCAGATGCTCGACACCCCGTCGCTGCGCCTGCCGCCCTCGATGCCCGTGGTCGTCGCCGACGGCGACACCGGCCACGAGTACTCGCACGTCGACTTCGACCAGGCGCACGGCTCCCACAGCGTCGTGTCCCACCTGCTCGGCCTCGGACACCGTACGGTCTGGCACCTCGCCGGCCCGCCCGACTCGTTCGCCGCGCGCCGGCGCGCCGAGGCGTGGCGCCGGACGCTGACGGACGCGGGGGCGCCCGTGCCGCCGGTGGCGTACGGGGACTGGTCGGCGCGCTCCGGCTACCGGGTCGGGCTCGACCTCGCCCGCCGGCCGGAGGTCACGGCCGTCTTCGCCGCGAACGACCAGATGGCGATGGGTCTGATGCGCGCGCTGCACGAGGCGGGCCGGAGCGTGCCCGGCGACGTCAGCGTGGCCGGTTTCGACGACATCGCCGAGGCCGCGTACCTCCTCCCGCCGCTGACGACCGTGCACCAGGACTTCGAGGTGGTCGGCAAGCACTGCGTCGCGCTGCTGCTCGACCAGATCGAGGGCCGGACGGACGGACCGCGGCGCAGGGCGGTGGAACCGGTCCTCGTGGTGCGTTCGAGCACGGCCCCGCCCCGGCCGGGCGCGTCGGCCTGACACGGGCGGCCTGGCGCACCGCCTGACACGGACGACCGCGCGCACCGGCCTGACACGGACCGCCGGGCGCACCGCCTGACACGGCGACCGCACGCACCGGCCTGACGCGGGCGACCACGCGCACCGGCCCGACACGGACGACCACGCGCACCGGCACCCCCACGGCGCGGACGCCGCACCCGCGCGGCGGAGGGTCAGCTCTCCCGTGTCCGCGCGGCGGGGGGCGCCGTGCTGTCGCGTTCCACCAGGGTGGTCGGCACGAGGCGTACGCCCGTGACCGACTCCCCCGCCAGCTCCCGCAGGACCGCGTCGACGCACCACTCCCCGACCCGCGCGAAGTCCTGGTGCACGGTCGTCAGCGGCGGGATGAAGGAGGCCGCCTCGGGGATGTCGTCGAAGCCGACGACGCTGACGTCCTCGGGGACGCGCACGCCCCGGTCGTGGAAGGCCCGCAGCAGCCCGAGCGCCATCTGGTCGTTGGCCACGAAGACCGCCGTGAGGCCCTCCTCCTCGGCGAGCCTCAGGCCGGCCTCGTACCCCGACTCGGGGGTCCAGTCCCCGCGCAGCACGGGAGGCACTGGCCGGCCCCCGGTCCGCAGCGCCTCCTCCCACGCCTCGGCGCGACGGCCCGCGGCGAAGGACTCCTCGGGCCCCGCGATGTGCCACACGGTGTCGTGGCCGAGGTCGAGCAGGTGCCGTACGGCGGCGCGGGCGCCCTGTCGCTGGTCCGTGTCCACCACCGGGAAGCGATCCGTGGCGTCGGAGTCCACCACGACCACCTTGACGTGCGGCGGCAGGGTGAGGGCCGCGGCGTCCAGCAGGTGCACCTCCATGATCAGCACGACGGCGTCGACCGCCAGCTCGTCGAGACGCGTGAACGCCCCCTTGACGTTCTCCTGGGTGGGCGCGTCGAGCGGGATGAGCGTGACCGCGTAGCCCGCGCGGGACGCCGATCCCGCTATGGCGTCCAGGGTCCGGACGTTGCCGGTGCTGGTGAGCCCCATCGTGATGACGCCGATGGCCCGGAAGTCGCCCCGCTTGAGGGCGCGGGCCGCGCTGTTGGGACGGTATCCCAGCTCCTTCATCGCGTCGAGAACCCGCTTCCGGGTGGCCTCGACGACGGCCGCGTCACCGTTGGAGACGCGCGACACCGTCTGCGAGGACACGCCCGCCAGCTGGGCGACGTCCGCCATGGAGACGCGGCGCTGCCTGCCGCGCGCACCCCGACGGCCGTCGTTCGCGGCCACGGCCTGCCGGCCGGTCGCGTTCTGCTCGGTCACCCGATTCCCTCTCATTCGCTGCCACTTCGTGCTTGACGCCCCCCTGCGGGAATGTCACCATCACGCTACCGATGATTACGTAAACATTTCTCGTCGGCCAGTCCTTCCACAGGGCCGGTTTCCGGCCATAGGCCGCTGTACGCCACAGGCCGCCACAAGCCTCGGGCCCCTGCGCCCGAGGCCCGTACGTCTCAGGCCCCCACGCCTGGGGCCCCGAACGCCCGAGGCGCCCCGCGCGCCCGAGGCCCCACCCGCCCCGAACTCCATACCTTCGCTCCCGTCTTCCCGGACCGACCGGTCACCGACGCTAGGACCACGCCATGACGCTCCTGTCGACGCGCGCTACGGCAGCACCACCGCCCCGCCCACGAGCCCGCTTCCGCCTCCGCAAGGAGGCCCTCGTGGGCTGGGGGTTCGCCGGCCCGTTCGTCGCGGTCTTCGGCCTCGTCTTCCTCGCACCGATCGGCTACGCCGGGTACCTGAGCCTCTTCCAGGACCGGCTCATCGGCGGGACCTCCTTCGTCGGTCTCGACAACTACGGCGAGGCCCTCACGGACCCCCGCTTCTGGGACGGGCTGATGCGCGTCGGGCTCTTCCTGCTGGTGCAGGTGCCCATCATGCTCGGCATCGCCCTCCTCGCGGCCCTCGCGATCGACAGCGGCCGCCTCTACGGCAAGACCTTCTTCCGCGTCTCGATCTTCCTTCCGTACGCCGTGCCCGCCGTGGTGGCCAGCCTCATCTGGGGCTTCATGTACGGCGACCAGTTCGGCCTGGTCGGCAACATCAACGAAGCGCTCGGCGTCAGCCTCCCCAACCCGCTCTCGCCCTCCCTGGTCCTCGCCGCCATCGGCAACATCGTCACCTGGGAGTTCGTCGGGTACAACATGCTGATCTTCTACTCCGCCCTCAAGGTCGTCCCCCGCTCGCTGTACGAGGCGGCGGCGATCGACGGCGCCGGGGAGTGGCGCGTGGTGACCTCGATCAAGCTGCCGGCCATCCGCAGCGCCCTGGTCATCGCCACGATCTTCTCGATCATCGGCAGCTTCCAGCTCTTCAACGAGCCGAGCATCCTGCAGAAGCTCGCCCCGAACGCCATCACCAACGACCTCACTCCGAACCTCTACACGTACTCGCTGTCCTTCTCGGGACAGCAGCACAACTACGCGGCGACCGTGGCGATCGTGATGGGCGTGATCACCGCGATCATCGCCTACGCGGTCCAGCTGCGCGGCATGCGGAAGGGCTGAGCCATGACCACCTCCATGACCACCGCGGCCGCCGAATCGACCCCGACGCCCCCGGAGCCGCGGACCGGCGGGACCCCGGCCGCCTCCCACGGCGCACGGCCCGCCACGGCCCGGAGCCGCGAGCGGCGCCCGCACACTCCGCTCAACCCCCGGCGCAGCGTCCCGCTGACCCTCCTCACGGGCCTGGTCCTCGTCTACACCCAGCTTCCGCTCGCCTGGCTGGTCATCAACGCCACCAAGAGCCAGCGGGGACTGCTCGACTCCTTCGGACTGTGGTTCGCGGAGGATTTCAACCTGTGGGAGAACATCACCCGCACGGTCACGTACGACGACGGCGTCTTCGTCCGCTGGCTGCTCAACACGCTGCTGTACGTCGCCGCCGGCGCGGGCGGTGCCACGGTCCTCGCCGTCCTCGGCGGCTACGCCCTCGCGAAGTACGACTTCCCCGGCCGCAAGGCGGTCTTCGCGGTCGTCATCGGAGCCGTGGCCGTCCCCGGAACGGCCCTCGCGGTGCCCACGTTCCTGATGTTCAGCAACATGGGCCTGACGAACACCCCGTGGGCCGTCATCATCCCCTCCCTGATCTCCCCCTTCGGGCTCTACCTGATGTGGGTCTTCGCCGCCGAGGCCGTCCCCACCGAGCTTCTGGAGGCAGCGCGCATCGACGGCTCGGGCGAGCTGCGCACCTTCTTCCGCGTAGCGCTGCCGCTCCTCGTGCCCGGCACCGTCACCGTGCTGCTGTTCTCCATGGTCGCGACCTGGAACAACTACTTCCTGCCGCTGATCATGATCAAGGACCCCGACTGGTACCCGCTGACGCTCGGCCTCAACGCCTGGAACGCCCAGGCACAGACGGCCGGCGGCGAGGCCGTCTTCGACCTGATCGTCACCGGTTCCCTGCTGACGATCGTCCCGATCGTGGTCGTCTTCCTGCTGCTCCAGCGGTACTGGCAGTCCGGCCTGGCCGCCGGAAGCGTCAAGGAGTGACCGCCCGCCCCTCCGGACCGCACGACATTCCGATCCGCCCGCCCCTCCGAACCGTCCCTCCCCTCCCGGAAGTCCCTCCCCACCCGTACCACCGACCAGGAGCACCTCCCATGCGCACCCACTCCTCCCGCAGACTGATCGGCGCCCTCGCCGTACTCGCCACGCTCTCGCTGACCGCCACGGCGTGCGGCTCCGACGACTCGGACACCGGCACCGGCGGCGGCGCCCCGAAGGACGTCACCGCCGCGCTGGAGAAGGGCGGCAAGGTCACGGTCTGGGCCTGGGAGCCCACCCTGAAGAAGGTCGCGGCGGACTTCGAGAAGAAGTACCCCAACGTCGACGTCGAACTCGTCAACGCCGGCACCGGCGACAAGCAGTACACCGCCCTCCAGAACGCCATCGCCGCGGGCAACGGCGCACCCGACGTCGCCCAGATCGAGTACTACGCCCTCGGCCAGTTCGCCATCGGCAAGACCGTCGAGGACCTCTCGCCCTACGGCGCCGCGAAGTACGGCACGAGCTTCACCCCCGGCCCGTGGAACGCGGTCACCGAGGACAAGTCGATCTTCGCCCTGCCGATGGACTCGGGTCCGATGGCGTTCTTCTACAACAAGAAGGTCTTCGACAAGCACGGCGTCAAGGTCCCCACCACCTGGGACGAGTACGTGGAGGCGGCCCGCACGCTCCACAAGGCCGACCCGAAGATCTTCATCACCAACGACACCGGCGACGCCGGCGCCACCACCAGCCTCATCTGGCAGGCCGGCGGCCGCCCGTACAAGACCGAGGGCACCGACGTGACGGTGAACTTCGGCGACGAGGGTACGAAGAAGTACACCGCCACCTGGCAGAAGCTGCTCGACGAGAAGCTCGTCGCACCGATCAGCTCCTGGAGCGACGCCTGGTACAAGGGCCTCGCCGACGGCTCCATCGCCACCCTCTCCATCGGCGCCTGGATGCCCGCCAACCTCACCTCCGGCGTCGCCTCGGCCTCCGGCGACTGGCGCGTCGCGCCCCTCCCCCAGTGGACCAAGGGCGACACCACCAGCGCCGAGAACGGCGGCAGCTCCCTCGCCGTCCCCAAGGCGGCCAAGAACAAGGAACTCGCCTACGCCTTCACCGAGTTCGCCACCACCGGCACCGGCGCCACCGGCCGCGTCACCGAAGGAGCCTTCCCCGCCACCCGCGCCGACCTCGAATCCAAGGCGTTCCTCGACAAGCCCTTCCCCTACTTCGGCGGCCAGCAGGCCAACCGGATCTTCGCCGAGTCCGCCCGCAACGTCGGCGAGGACTGGTCCTACCTGCCGTTCCAGGTCTACGCGAACTCGATCTTCAACGACACCGTCGGCAAGGCGTACGTCTCCCCGACGAAGCTCGACGACGGGCTGAAGGCGTGGCAGGACGCCAGCGTCAAGTACGGCAACGACCAGGGCTTCACCGTCAACAAGTAGCCGCACCCCCGGGCGGGCCCGACGCACCACCCCGGGCAGGCCCGACGCGCCACCCCGGACAGGCCCGACGCACCACCCCGGGCGGGCCCCGACGCACCACCCCGGGCGGCACCGACGCGCCGTCCGAGGGCCTGAGCAAAGCCTTGCCACGCCTGCCATGTTTACGCAAACATGGCAGGCGTGGCGCTCTCGACACCGCACCACCTCACATACAGGAGCAAACCGCGCATGCCCGTTCTCCAGACCGACAAGACCGGATTCCTGCTCGACGGACAACCCTTCCGATTCCTGTCCGGCGGGCTGCACTACTTCCGGGTCCACCCCGAGCAGTGGCAGGACCGGCTCCGCAAGGCCCGCCTCATGGGCCTCAACACCGTCGAGACCTACGTCCCGTGGAACCTCCACCAGCCGCGCCCCGACCGCTTCGTCCTCGACGGCGGACTCGACCTCCCCCGCTTCCTCGACCTCGCCGCCGCCGAGGGACTGCACGTCCTGCTGCGCCCCGGCCCGTACATCTGCGCGGAGTGGGAGGGCGGCGGTCTGCCCTCGTGGCTGCTCACCGAGCCGGACATACGGCTGCGGACCCGCGACCCCCGGTTCCTGGCGGCGGTGGACGACTTCTTCCGCCGGCTGCTCACCCCCCTCCGGCCGTACCTCGCCTCGCGGGGCGGCCCGGTCCTGGCCGTGCAGGTGGAGAACGAGTACGGGGCCTACGGCGACGACACCGCCTACCTGGAGCACATCGCCGACTCGCTGCGCGCCTGCGGCGTCGACGTCCCCCTGTTCACCTGCGACCAGCCGGCCGACCTGGAGCGCGGCGCCCTGCCCGGTGTCCTCGCCACCGCCAACTTCGGCAGCCGCTCGGCCCACCACCTGGCCGACCTGCGCGCGCGGCGCCCCGAAGGCCCGCTGATGACGACGGAGTTCTGGATCGGCTGGTTCGACCGCTGGGGCGCCCGCCACGTGGTGCGCGACCCCGACGACGCCGCCCGCGAACTCGACGAGGTCCTCGCCGCCGGCGCCTCGGTGAACTTCTACATGTTCCACGGCGGCACCAACTTCGGCTTCACCAACGGCGCCAACGACAAGCACACCTACCGCCCCACCGTCACCTCCTACGACTACGACTCGCCGCTGGACGAGGCCGGGGACCCGACGGAGAAGTACACCGCCTTCCGGGACGTCATCGCCAAGTACGCGCCCGTGCCGGACGCCCCCGTGCCCGCGCCGGGCGCCAAACTGGCCGTCCCCGACGTCGCGTTGGCGCAGAGCGCCGAGCTGCTGCCGAGCGCGGACGCGCTGACGTCGAGGACCGCCTCCCGGCGGCCGCTGACCATGGAGGAGCTGGAGCAGGACTTCGGCTTCGTCCTGTACGAGACCACCGTGCCCGTGCGCGGCCCCGCCCTGCTGGAGATCGAGCACGTCCGCGACCGCGCCCAGGTGTTCGTCGACGGGCAGCCGGTGGGCGTCCTGGAGCGCGAGAACCACGAGCACTCCCTGGCGTTCACGGCGCCGCGGGCGGGCAGTGTGCTCTCGATCCTGGTGGAGAACCAGGGCCGGGTGAACTACGGCCAGGGCATCCACGACCGCAAGGGACTGCTCGGCGCGGTCCTCGTCGACGGCGTCGAACCGACGACGTGGACGAACCGGCCCCTGCCGCTCGACACACTGGAGGACGTCCCCTTCGCGATCACCACGACGACCCCCGTCGGCCCGGCCTTCCACCGGGGCACCTTCGACGTCGCGGAGCCGGCCGACACCTACCTGCACCTCGACGGCTGGACCAAGGGCAACGCCTGGGTGAACGGCTTCCCGCTGGGCCGCTACTGGTCCCGCGGCCCGCAGAAGTCGCTGTACGTCCCCGCTCCCGTCCTGCGGGCCGGCACGAACGAGATCGTCGTCCTGGAGCTCCACGCCGGCCCCCGGGGCCGTACCGTCGACTTCCGCGCGACCCCCGACCTCGGCCCGACCGAGGAGTAGGTCCACCCGGCGACGCCGGGCTCGGGCACCTCCCCCGCGCGCCCGAGCCCGGCCCCTCTCCGTCCCAGCCCTCCCGGCTTCCGGGAGGGCTCTCGCCGTTTCCGGGCGGTGGCACCTGCGAACGTACGCGTGCGACGGCACCGCGCTCCGGCCCCCCCCCGCCCCCCCCTGTCTCCCGCCTCTGCTCTCTGCCCTCCGCCCTCCGTCCTCCGCCACGCGTACGCCATAAGGCCCGCTCCCCGAAGGGGGCGGGCCTCGTCCGTGCGCGGCTGCGTCGGTGTGGCGCCGGGGCGGCGTGTCGGGTCAGTGGGGAAGTCCGACCGCCCGTTCGCCGTTGCGGCGTTGCTGGATGACGACGGCGGCGACGAGCAGGGCGCCCTGGGCGACGTTCTGCCAGAAGGTGTTGATGCCTTCGACGGTGAGGCCGTTCTCCAGTGCGCCGAGGAGGGCGACGGCGAGGAGGGTGCCGCCCACGCCTCCCTTGCCGCCCTTGAGGGCGCAACCGCCGAGGGCGGCGGCGGTGATGGCCTTGAGTTCGAGGCCCTCGCTGCCGGAGACGGGCTGGCCGGAGCCGGTGCGGGCGGTGAGCAGGATGCCGGCGACGGCGGCGACGACGCCGATGAGGGCGTAGACGGCGACGAGGTACTTGTTGATGTCGATGCCGGCGAGGCGGGCGGCGGTGTCGTTGCCGCCGATCGCGTAGAGGTTGCGGCCGATGTCGGTGTACTTCAGCATCACGTGCACGGCGATCGCGACGACGATGAGGATCCAGACCATGACGGGCAGTCCGGCTATCTTGCCGCGGCCGAGGAAGACGAAGACCGGGTCGTTGAGGACGTAGCCCTGGGCGCGGCCGTCGGAGAGGAGTTGGGCGAGGCCCTTGTAGGCGGCGAGTCCGGCGAGGGTGGCGATGGTCGGGTTGACGCGTCCGTAGACGATGACGAGACCGTTGACGACGCCGACGAGGACGCCGACGCCGATGGCGGCGAGCATGCCGGCGGAGGCGCTGGAGCCGGTGCTGGTGAAGACCATGGCGCTGACGACGGAGGCGACGCCGACCTGGGAGCCGACGGAGATGTCGAGGCCGCCGCAGATGATGACGACGGTCTGGACGATGGCGAGGAGGCCGGTGATGGTGGCGGCTTCGGCGATCACCTGGAGGTTGGAGAGGCTGAGGTAGTTCTCGTTGAGGGCGCCGAACAGCCCGAGGACCACGACGAGCGCACCGATGAGGCTGAGGTTCTGCCCGCCGAGGGCGGCCAGCGGGGAGCGCTTGCGCGCCGCCGGCGGGGCCTTCTCTGCCCCGGCCGGGGAAGTGGTGGCGGTGGTGGTCATCGGGGGCCTCCAGGGGCGGAGTCGGTACGGGGCCGGGCGGCGGCCGGGGTGGGGGCGGGGTCGAGGGGCGCGAGGTCGTCGGCCATGGCGAGGTGGAGGATCGCTTCCTCTGTGGCCTCGGCGCGGCCGAGTTCGCCGGTGACGCGACCGCCCTGCATCACCACGACCCGGTCGGCGAGGCCCAGCACCTCGGGGAGCTCGGAGGAGATCACGAGCAGGGCGACGCCGTCCCGGGCGAGGTCGGCGATGATCCGGTAGATCTCCGCCTTGGCCCCGATGTCGATGCCGCGCGTCGGCTCGTCGAGGATCAGGACCTTCGGCCGGCGCAGCAGCCAGCGGGCGAGGACGACCTTCTGCTGGTTGCCGCCGGACAGTTTGCGCACCTCGTGCTCGATGGACGGGGTGCGGACCCTGAGCCGGTCGGAGAAGTCCTGGGCGACGGCCTTCTCCTGGCTCCGGCGGACGAAGCGCATCCGGCGCAGGCGTTCCAGGCTGACCAGGGAGGTGTTGTCGCGGATGGACCGGTGGAGGAAGAGGGCCTGGGCCTTGCGTTCCTCGGGGGCCAGGCCGATGCCGGCCCGGATGGCGTCCTTCGGGCCGCGCAGCCGCAGCGGGCGGCCGTCGAGGGTGATCCGGCCGGAGCGCAGGGGGCGGTCGCCGGCGAGGGCGAGTCCCAGTTCCGAGCGGCCGGCGCCCATCAGGCCGGCGAGGGCGACCACTTCGCCGGCCCTGACCCGGAGGCTGATGTCGGTGACGTCGTCGGTGGTGACGCCGTCCAGTTCCAGGACGACGTCGTCCCGGGCGACGTCCTGGCGCACGAAGAGCGAGGAGAGGTCGCGGCCGACCATCATCCGTACGACCTCGCCCTCGGTGGTCGCCGCGGCGTCGAGGACACCGGCGGAGGCTCCGTCGCGGAGCACGGCGATCCGGTCCGCGAGCCGGAAGATCTCCTTCATGCGGTGGGAGACGTAGATGATCGCGATGCCGCGGGCGCGCAGCCGGTCGATCAGGGCGAACAGGGCCTCGGCCTCGTTCTCGGCGAGCGAGGAGGTCGGCTCGTCGAAGGCGATGACCTTGGCGTCTCCGGTGAGGGCGCGCAGGATCTCCACCAACTGGCGTTGTGCCGCCGTCAGTTCGGATCCGAGCTGGTCGGGGTCGATGACCTTCTCGAAGCCGAGCCTGGCCAGGTCGGACGTGATCCTGCGGCGGAGCTCGGCGCGGTCGAGGCGTCGGCCGGCCTTGCGGGGAAGGGATCCGGCGTAGACGTTCTCCGCCACGGAGACGTGCGGGATGATCTCCGGCTCCTGCGGGATGATGCGGATCCCGGCGCGGCGCGCGTCGTGCGGCGCGGCGAAGGAGACCGGGGCGCCGGCGAGGAGGACGCGCCCTTCGGTGGGCTGGTGGTCGCCGGTGAGGATCTTCAGGAGCGTGGACTTGCCCGCGCCGTTCTCGCCCATGAGCGCGGTGACCTGTCCGGGCGGGAAGGTCAGGGTGACGCCGCTGAGGGCCTGGACGGCGCCGAAGCGCTTGGTGATGTTCTCGACGGCGACCCCGACACCTGGGGTCGCCTGGGTGGGGGGTGGGGTGCCGGGTGTGGTCATGCTGGCCTCACGTGCTGGAGTGACGGAAGGGGGCCGGGGCGAACGGAGAGGGCCGGTGCGGCGACGGGGGGCGGTGCGGCGTACCGGGGCCGGGGCGAAGGACAGGGCCGGTACGCCGGACGGGGGGGGCGGTGCGGCGTATCGAGGCCGGGGCGAACGGACAGGGCCGGTGCGGCGGACGGGGGGCGGTGCGCCGCACCGGCGTCGGGGGGCGGCGCTCAGCCGCAGGTGACTCCGGCGGACTTCCAGGTGGTGGCGTCGACCATGGTCGTGGGGGCGAAGGCTTCCTTCGGGAACGCCTTGCCGTTCTTGAGCTTGTCGTACATGGTCTGCACGGCCAGGGCGCCGACGTCCTCGCCGTTGATGAACAGCGCGGCCTTCATGCCGGAGGGCTTGCCCGAGCTCCAGTTCTTGCAGGCGAGGTAGGCGCCGAGGCCCACGCCGATGACGTCGTCGGCCTTGAAGCCGGCGTTCTCCAGCGCGGTCACCCCGCCCTGGACGTTCTCGTCGTTGCAGCCCCAGACCACCCAGTGCTTGACGTCCGGGTTCGCGGTGACGGTGGCCGCGATCTTGTCCTGCGCGCCGGTGGGGCTGTTGTCCGTGGGGACGTCGATGTTCTGGACCTCGGCACCGGCCCCGGCGGCGAAGGCGTCCTTCGCCGCCTTGACGCGGTCGGTGCAGACGGTCACGTCCTGCTTCCAGGCGGAGATGGTGCGGGTCTCCGCCGCCTTCCAGCCCGCCTTCTTGAACTCCGCGGCGGCGCGCTTGCCGACCTCGCCGCCCATCTGGGCGCCGCTGAAGCCGATCCGGGGCACGAGGGCGTCGGGGGGACAGGAGGACGGGTCCGGGCCGGTGGTGCAGATCTGGTCGTCGGAGGTGAGCAGGGCGACCTTGGCGTCCTTGGCGATCTGGGCGACCTGGGGACCGACGGCCGGGTCGGGGACGACGACGATCAGACCGTGGCTCTTCTGCGAGATCGCCGACTGGGCCTCGCTGATGGTCTTGTTGGCGTCGGTGCCGAGGTTGACGACCTTCAGGTCGATGCCGAGTTCGTCCGCCTTGGCCTTGGCGCCGGCCGCCTCGCCGACGAAGTACTCCTGGTCGCCCTGCTTCTGAAGGTACGTCAGGGAGATCTTGCCGTCGACCTTGGCGGCGCCTTCACCGTCTGCCGGACCCGCCGCCTGCTGGCCGCTGGAGCAGGAGGCCAGCGCGAGGACGGTGGCCAGTCCCAGGGCGGCCGTCGCCATCGACCGCCGGTGGTATTCAGTGAACATGTCATTCCCCTTGCTCGGACGGGCCGCGCTCGGCCGACCGGTGAGGCGCGGATCAGGTGAACGGCGGATGCTTCACGGACGTTGAAGTCACCACAGCACGCCATTAATCAACTGGATGCACCACAGAAAAGCGCCGTTTCCATCAGAAGTCAACATCCGGTCGGCGCGCACAGGGATCGATACACCCCCGTTACCGGCGTTCGCGAGGCCGACACCCCCATGACGGGCATCGAGATGTTGAAATTTGTTGGAGTTTCCCGACGGGAGGCGTCGACACGTGATCGAGCGGGCCTCGAACGCGGAGGCCAGGGCACCCGCGTCACGCCACCGCCGACCGCAACTCCTCGGCCGTCTCCCGGAGCAGGGCCAGGAAGGCCGTCGCCGCCGCCGTCGGCGACCCCGGCGCGGCCGCGCAGATCGGCCGGTACGGAACGTCCTCCGGGTGGAGGGTGACGAGGGCGACGTCCGGACGGACCGCCGCCGCCGCGAGCGCCGGTACGAGGGTGATGCCGAGCCCCGCCGCGACCGCGCCGAGCTTGGCGATCCAGTCGTACGCGAGCAGCCCGGTCCGCGGGCGCAGCCCGGCGTCGAGGGCGAGCCGGAAGAGCGCGTCCGCCGGCCCCTCGTGGCCGACGATCCACTCCTCCCCGGACAGTTCCGCGAGCCGTACGTCCCGCCGCCCCGCGTACGGGTGGCCCCGCTCCAGAGCCACCAGCACCGGCTCGTCCAGGAGGTGATGGAGCGTCACCCCGGGCGGCGTGGAGACGTCCGCCGCCGGACTGACCACCGCCAGGTCCTCCTCGCCGGCGGCCACCAGGCCCAAGTGCTTCGCCGACGGCCCCTCCACGCGGGTCACCACCACCCCCGGGTGCCGCTTCCTGAACGCCGCCTGGGCGCGCGGTACGAGGGCGGCCGTGGCACTGGAGAAGGCGCCGAGGCGCAGTGTTCCGCCGTCCAGGGTGCGCAGCGCGGTCAGTTCGGCGCGGGCGGCGGCGAGCCGGTCCCGCACCGCCTCCGCGTGCGGCAGCAGCACCCGGCCCGCCTCGGTGAGCCGGACCCCGCGCGGCAGCCGCTCGAACAGCTCCGCCCCCCACTCCTCCTCCAGGGACCGCACCTGACGGGAGACGGCGGACTGGGTGTAGCCGAGGGACCGGGCGGCGGAGGTGAAGGACCCGGAGCGGGCGACGGCGAGGAACGCCTCGTACAACCCATGCGTGATCAGCATGGGAACCATGCTAGACATTCGCTTGTCGCATACCGGTGCCGAATCTAGCGTCGCCCCATGGACACCACCCCGCAGAATGCGCCCACCGACCCCCGCCGGATCGCCTTCCTGGGCATCGGCTCCATGGGCCTGCCCATGGCCCACCGCCTCCTCGACGCCGGGCACCCGCTCACCGTCTGGAACCGGACCGCCGCCCATGCCGCACCGCTCGTCGACGCGGGCGCCGCCCTCGCCCCCACCCCCGCCGAGGCCGTCCGGGACGCCGACGTCGTCATCACCATGCTGGCCGGCCCCGCCGCCGCCCGCGCCGTCGCGGACGCGATGGTCCCCGCCCTGCGCCCGGACGCGTACTGGATCGACACCTCCACCATCGGCCCGGACACCACCCTCGAACTCGCCGCCCGGCTCCCCCGGGGCGTGACCCTGATCGACGCGCCGGTCATGGGCAGCGTCGACCGCGCCGCCACCGGCGACCTGCTGATCCTCGCGGGCGGCGACACCGCCCCGGTGGCGGACGTCCTCGCCCGGCTGGGCACGGTCACCGCCTGCGGCGGCCCCGGCACCGGCGCGGCCCTCAAGCTGGTCCTCATCAACGCGGTGATCGGAGGAGTCGCCCTGGTCGCCGAGAGCCTCGCCCTCGCCGAGGCGCTCGGCCTGCCCCGCGACCTCGCCCTGCGCACCCTCGGCACGGGCCCCCTCGCCGGCGCCGTCGGCCGGGCCACCGCCACCGGCTCCCACTTCCCCGTGGCCCTCGCCGCCAAGGACGTCGCCCTGGCCACCGAGGTGACGGAACTCCCCCTCCTGGAGGCCGTCCACCGCACGCTCCTGGAGGACCCGACCCTCCTCACCGAGGACCTGGCGGCGGTGGCCCGCTAGGGCGTGTCTGACAATTGGCGTCGGATCAGGCCGGGTCGTCCGGTGCGTGCGATCGGCGTGCGGCCGGGGCGCCCTTGTAGCGGAGCTACTTGGGCGTTTCGGCCGTGCGGCGAGCGTGCGTGCCGGGCGGGCCGGACCCGACGGGAATGGTCAGACACGCCCTAGGTCCCGCCCGGTACCGCCGACCGTGGCGGCTCAGGCCGTGGTCGCCTCCGCGATCAGCTTGGCGCGCAGCACCTGCCACTGGGCGGCCATGTCGTGCACGAGGTACAGGTCACGGCGCCGGGTCCATTCCTGCCCGGACTCGGGGTCGTAGGTACGGGGCATGGCGACGCCTCGCGGGGCGTAGGCGCTCATGCCCCGGTCGCGGGTCGTCTGCACGCACCGCTTGTGGTGGTCGGCGAACCCGACGACGCAGGCCGTGCCGATCCCGCCCGGGGCCTTCTTCCGGTGCTCGAGGACCTGCGCGGCGACACCGTCGGTGCTCAGATAGGTGATCGTGCCGTCCTCGGCGACGACCGGCTCGATCGACGTCACTCCGGTCATGCCGTACGTGGATTCCAGGAAACGGGCGATCTCCCACTGGGCGTACACCGGTACGTTCCGGCGGGAGCGGATCCGGGCGACCGTGCCCGCCAGGTCCTCGTTGACCGGACCGGGCTCGGGCAGAGTCGTCGCGGGGTCGCCCGACTTCGCGGGACGGTTTCCGAAGCCGTAGGCCACGACGAAGTCGAAGCGGTTCAGCTCCGCCGTCTCCGGGTGCCAGTCGAAGCCGACGTCGTAGAGGTACGGGGCCAGCGCACGGGCCGTCCGGGGGTCGTCGATCTCGTCGGCCAGGGCCCCGCGCATGTGCGCGGTCAGTCCCGTTCCCCCGCCGGAGCCACCTCGGTCGGCGGCCTGCGCCGGCGAGGCGCCGATGAGCGTGGGCGCGGTGAGGGCCGCGGCGAGAGCGGTGGCGAAGTCGCGTCGTTGCACGAGACGGCCTTTCTTCCTGAAGGGGCGGAACCGTTCGGATCTTCGCCCCCGGCCGGTACGGCGGGGTGAACGCCACACACCCCACAGCCGACCCGATAATGGCCGGTGTGCCAATTACCGGACGATCAGTCCGAGTACGTTCCTCGCCCGCAGCATCCGGATGAGCCCCCGCCGGCCGACGCGCTCGGCCCTGCGCCCCCTTATTCCGCGGACTCCCCCTCGGCGGACGGCGCGGCGAGGCCGGCCACCATGCGAGCGAAGGCGCGGGCGGCGCGTTCGTCCAGCTCTTCCAGGGGGATGCCGGTGTCGCGGGCGTACGCCTCGCGGAAGACGACGTACCCCATCTGGGCCGCCGCCGTCATGACGTGGGCGGCCACCGCGTCCGATCCTTCGGGCAGCGCGCCCTCGTCCCTGTCCCGGTCCAGGCTCTGACAGGTCTGCGCGAACCGGGGGAAGGCGCTGAAGCCCTCGTCCCCGTCGAGCGCCAACAGCGCTTCGAGCCCCACCAGTTCGGGCTCGTCCAGCCGGTGCCGGAACATGGCCTGCCGCCGCTCGGCGAACGGCAGCTCCCAGTGCCCCTCCCGGTCGACGCTCTGGCGTTCCACCAGGTCGGCCGCCGCCGCGCGGAGCAGGGACTGGCGGGATCCGAAGTACTGGTAGATCTGCCCGTGGTTGACCCCCGCCTCGGCGGCGATCTCGCGGAGGTTGACGCCGGCGAGCACACCGTCCCGCTTCAGCAGCCGACGCGCCGCGGCCAGCAGATCCGCCTCGGTCTCCTCACGGGTGCGCCGTCGCCGCCGCGTCCTGCCGGTCTCGCTCATCCTCTGCTCCCCATCGTCCCGGGACGAATCTTCGCATCGCGGGCCCTTGCCGCTCCGAAGGTGACCACTCTATGGTCCCACCAACAACGTTTCGTTAATAACGGAACGTGAATAAGGTTCGAAGGGACACCCATGTCGACACTCCCCCTGGCGGGCATCCGCGTCCTCGATCTGTCCACCGTGCTGGCCGCCCCGGTCACGGCCACCTTCCTCGGGGACTTCGGGGCCGAGGTGATCAAGGTCGAGGAACCGGGCACCGGTGACTTCACCCGAGGTACGGCCGCCGGCACCCGGTCCCCCTACTGGGCGCAGGAGGCGCGGAACAAGAAGTCGATCACCCTCGACCTGCGCACCGAGGCCGGCCGGCGGATCGCGCGGAAGCTGATCCCGCACTTCGACGTCGTGATCACGAACTACCGCCCGCCCACCCTGAAGAGGTGGGGCCTGGACGCGGAGACCCTGCACGAGCTGTCCCCCCACACGGTGCTGGTCTATGTGACCGGTTACGGACTCACCGGCCCGTACAGCGACCGCGGCTCGTTCGACCGGATCGCCAGCGCCTTCGCCGGGCTGACCTACGTCACCGGCGACGAGGACCGCCCGCCCGTGCGCAGCGGGTACTCGACGATCGACTACATGGCCGCCTACCTCGGCGCCTTCTCCGTCGTCACGGCGCTGTACCACCGCGACACGGCCGACGGCGGAGGCCAGGTGATCGACCTGGCCCTGTACGAGGCGGGGTTCCGCGCCTCGGAGGACGCGCTCACCACGTACGCCACCACCGGCCGGGTCCGTGAGCGACTGGGCAACCGCAATCCGCAGATCGTCCCCGCCAGCGACTTCACCACGCGCGACGGGCGCCGCGTGTCCATCCACGCCGGGACCGACGCGCTCTTCGGCAGGTTCGCGACCGTCATGGGCCGTCCCGAGCTCGCGGAATCCCCCCGGTACGCGACGCGTGCGGCCCGCGCCGAGCACGCCGGCGACCTGTACGCGACGATCGCGGACTGGACCGCCGGCCTGGACGCGGACGACGTGACCAAGCTGCTCAGCGCGGCCGGGATCCCCGCCTCGCCGCTGATGAGCATCGCGGACATCGCCGAGGACCCGCACTACCGGGAGCGCGGCACCCTCGTCACGGTCGAGGACCCCGACTTCGGGGAGCTGCCGATGGTCTCGCCGCTGCCCCGGATGTCGACGACGCCGGGAAGCATCCGCTCGACGGGCCCCGCCCTCGGCGCGCACAACGCCGAGGTCTACCGGGGCGTCCTCGGGCTGGGCCCGGACGAACTCGCCGCCCTCGCCGCCGACGGCGTGATCTGACCCCTTCTCCCCCGCCCTCTGGTCCGGGAGTTCCCGCGCTCATGACCGCCGCCCCGCCCTCGCACGCCGCCGCACTCGGGCACCGCCTCGACCGGCTCCCGCTCAGCTCCTTCCACCGCCGCCTGGTCATCGCCCTGGCCGGCATGATCCTCTTCGAGTGGGTCGAGACCTACTCCTTCGCCTTCGTCGTCCCCGCCCTGCGCGACCAGTGGGGCCTGTCGCTGTCGACCGTCGCCCTCGTGGCCGGCATCGGACAACTGGGCGCCTTCGCGGGCGGGATCCTCGGCGGGTACCTCGCCGACCGCGTCGGCCGCCGCCGCACCATGCTCGCCTGCGTGACCCTCTACTGCGCGGCCACTGTCGGATGCGTCCTCGTCCAGAACCCCTGGCAGCTGATCACGGCCCGTACCCTCGCCCACTTCGGCGCCCAGGGCATGGCCGTCGTCGCCATCGTCGTCCTCACCGAGTTCGTCCCGGCGGCCGCCCGAGGGCGCCTGCAGACCTACAAGGTGGCGGTCGGATCGCTCGGCATCCCCATCGCCGCCTGGGCCGGCTACTTCTTCGTGCCGCAGTGGACCTGGGGATGGCGTCTGGTGTTCGCCCTCGGGCTCTTCGGTGTCGTCTTCGCCTGGCTGATCCGCCGCTGGGTCCCGGAGAGCCCCCGCTGGCTGGCCGCCCGGGGCGATGTCGCGAAGGCCGACGAGATCGTCCGGTCCATCGAGCGGCAGTGCGGCGTCGTGACGCCGCCCGACACCGACGCGGGTACCGGTACCGCTGCCGCTGCCGCTGCCGCTGCCGACATGGATGCCGCCACCGCTCCTCCCGCCCTCCCGGCGTCCGGCCGTCCCCGCCTCGCCGAGCTGTGGACCGGTGGGAACCGCCGCAACTTCCTGGTCGTCGCCACCATGTGGGTGACCGGGCTCCTGGCCTACTCCGCGTACAACACCTGGACGCCCACACTCCTCTCGGAGACCGGCCTCGACCTCGACGACACCCTGCTGCTGTCCGCCGTCCTGGCGACGGCGGCACCGCTCGGCGCGCTCGTCTCCGTACCGCTCATCGACCGCTGGGACCGGCGCCGCACCCAGCTGGTCCTCGGCTCGCTGGCCGCCGCGACCCTGATCGTCTTCGGGCTCGTACGCGACACCGCGGCCGTCCTCGTCCTGGGCTGCCTGGTCACTCTCCTCTTCCAGATGACCATGCCCTTCCTCCAGGTGTACTCGGCCGAGGTCTTCCCCACCCGCGTCCGCGCGCTCGGCTCGGGCAGCGCCAACGCCCTGTCCCGCGTCTTCAACTTCGGCGCTCCCCTGCTCGTCGCCGCGATCTACGAGAACGCCGGCTACACAGCCGTGTTCGTCCTGCTGGCCGCCCTCAGCGCCACCGGCGGCCTCGTCGCCACGCTCTTCGGCCCCCGCACCACCGGCGTCAGCCTCGAAGACACCACCGCACCCACCCGTCCCGAGAAGCGGAAGGAACTCTCCGCCCCATGACCGACCTGTCCTTCGCCACGGCCACCGAACTCACCGCGCTGATGCGCCGCCGCGCGCTGTCGCCCACCGAGCTCATGCACCACACCCTCGGCCGGATCGACGCCGCCGACGCCGCCCTCAACTCCGTCGTCGCCCTCGACGCCGAACGGGCCCTCGCCGAAGCCTCCGCCATGGAGCGGCGCCTCGCACGCGGCGAGGAGGCGGGCCCGCTCGCCGGGCTGCCGATCCTCGTCAAGGACCTGGAGGACGCGGAGGGGTTCCCGACCAGCAGGGGCACCCGCGCCTACCGCGACAGCCCGCGCGCCACCCACGACAGCACCCACGTCGCCCGCCTGCGCGCCGCCGGAGCCCTCGTCATCGGCAAGACGAACCTGCCGCCCATCGGTGCCGGCGTGCACACCGCCAACGACGCCTTCGGCGTCACCCGCAACCCGTGGGACCCGGAACGCTCACCGGGCGGCTCCAGCGGCGGCTCCGCGGCTGCCGTCGCCGCCGGACTCGTCGCCCTCGCGACCGCCGGCGACGGCGGCGGCTCGACCCGCATCCCCGCGGCCCTGTGCGGCGTCGTCGGCCTCAAGCCCTCCCGCGGCCGCATCCCCCAGGGCCCTTCCCCCATGCCCTGCTGGCCGCAGCACGCCTGCCCCACCGGCATGGCCCGCACCGTCCGCGACACCGCTCTCCACCTCGACGTGACCGCGGGCCACCACCCGTCCGACCCGAACTCCCTGCCCTCTCCGCCCGGTTCGTACCGCGCGGCCCTCGACGATCCGCTGCCCCCGCTGCGCGTGGGAGTGCTGCGCACCCTCGGCGTGTCGGCACCCCACCCCGCGATGCTGCGCAGCCTGGAACGATCGGCCGACGTCCTGCGCGACCAGGGTCACGACGTCCGCGACGACGAGTCGGAGCTGCCGGGGTCCGACACCTTCCCGGCCCCCTTCCAGCTGCGCCAGCAGGTCCTCGCCTACAACCGGCTCCCCGGCGTGCTCGACGACTTCGAGACACGGCGCGGCGACTTCGAACCGTGGTTCGCCGATGTCCTGGCCGCGGGAGGAACCCTCACCTCCCGCGAATTCGCCGCCTACTGGGACCACCGGGCGCGGCTCGACCGGTGGACGGCCGGACTCTTCGAGCGGTACGACCTCCTGCTCATGCCGACCGTACCCACCACGGCGTGGCCCGCCACGGGCCCGGACGTCGCGGCCGCGGTACGCGAGCGCACCCTCCCGATCGCGTACACCTCGGTCTTCAACGACACGGGCCACCCGGCCATCAGCGTCCCCACCGGACTGGGCCCGGACGGCCTGCCCTGCGCCGTGCAACTCGCCGCCCCGCACCACCGCGACGAACTCGCGCTCGGCGCGGCCCAGTCGCTCGAAGCCGCCCACGGCACCCTGCGACCGCCCGCCTTCGCGGCGTGCCGCTGAGAGGCGTCGCGACACCACCCCTCCCAGGGCACGCCTAAGCCGGAGTCATGACCGGGCGGAGTTCGTCCGGGCATCGGACATGACGCGAACGTCCCAGGTCAGCGCACCCGACCCCGCGCCTTCAGCTGGGTCGGGGGGACCTCCGGAGCGTCGAGGCGGTCGCCGTCGTACCCCTTCACCTCGCCGAAGCGGTCGCCGGCCATCCAGTCCTGCCGCGCCTTGCGGATCTCGTCGTCGGTGCGGCCCACGAAGTTCCACCACATGACGATCTCCTCCTCGAAGGGTTCGCCGCCGAGGAGCATCAGGCCCGCGTCGGAGGCGGCGCGGAGCGGGAGGGACGTGCGGCCGCAGCCGAGGTAGAGCATGGAGCCGGGGAGGACGGGGACGCCGTCGACGTGGGCCTCGCCGGACATGGCGAGGACGGCGTACTCGAAGTCCGGGTCGAGCGGGAGCTCCGTCTCGGTGCCGGCCGCGAGAGCGAGGTCGGCGCCGACGATCGGGGTGTACGCGGTGCCAGGCGAGGTCGCGCCGTCGAGGGAGCCGAGGATCACCGTCGCCGTGAGACCGGGCGCGGTGACCTGGGGCAGCTCGGCGTGGTGCTGGAAGTGCGGTTCGACGTGCCGGTGCGCGTCGGGCAGGGCCACCCAGAGCTGGGCTCCGTGCAGGAGACGGGCGTGCGCGCGGGGGCTCTCCTCGGAGTGGGAGATCGCCCGGCCCGAGGTCATGAGGCCCAGCTCGCGGGGGCGGATCGTCTGGAGGCTGCCGGTCGAGTCGCGGTGCAGGACCTCGCCCTCGTGCAGCCAGCTGACGGTCTGGAGGCCCATGTGGGGGTGGGGCGGGACCTGCATGCCGGGCTCGTCGGCGATGTCGTCGGGGCCGTAGTGGTCGACGAAGGCCCAGGCGCCGACCATCCGCCGGCCGAGGTTCGGCAGGAGCCGGCGCACTTCCGTCGACTCGCCGAGCCGGACGTGACGGGGGCTGAGGAGTTCGCGTACGGGCTCGGCGACGACGAAGCCGCGGCCACCGCACACCGCGAGCTCGGCCTGGCGGTCGAGATTGCTCATCAGGGATCGGCACCTCTCCAGTGGGGGGTATCGGGGAGATCGAGACGAAAGCAGATGGTGGAATGTTCAACTACTCTAGTGCGTTGACGAGGGCGTGCCACCCCACAGGGTGGCAGATCGGGCACCCCGGAACAGGGAGAGCAAGTGAGCGACACGTACTACGAGTTCGGAACGGCCGCCGACCGCTGGGACCGGGCACGGCTGTTCTTCGACGCGAAGGAGTACCAGACCGCCGTCCGCATCCTGCGCGGCCTCGTCGCCGAGCACCCGGACCAGACCGCCCAGCGGCTGCTGCTCGCCCGCGCCTACTACCACTCCGCCCAGCTCAGGCTCGCGGAGACCGAGCTGCGGACGATCCTGGAGCGCGACCCGGTGGAGCACTACGCGCGGCTGATGCTCGGCCGCACGCTGGAGCGCCAGGGCCGCGCGGACGAGGCCGCTCCGCATCTGCGGCTGGCCGCGGCGATGAGCGGCGAGCTGCCGTCCTGACGACCGCCGGGGACGGCGGCCTGAGGGCCGCCCTGGCGGCCGACGCGATGACTGCCTGACGGCGGCCTGACGGCGGTCTGACGGCAATCCGACGGCGGCCTGACGGCGCGACCCGACAGCGGCCTGACGGCGGCCCGACGGCGGTCCTGACGCGGATCTGATACCCCCGCACGGTATGGTCGGGCCCGGAGGTCCTTGATCATGCCCACACCCCGGCCGCGCCTCGGCGAGCGAGCGGGAGGTGCCCTCGCGCACCTCCTGCTCGTCGTCGTGCTCGCGCTCGGGGTGGTCATGATGCACTCCACGGGGCACCCCGAGGGCCCGCCCTCGGGCACGACCGGTACCGCGAACGCCATGAGCGGTACGAGTGCGCCGAGCGACGCCGGCGCCACGAGCGCCGACGCGGCGCACGCGCCGGACGCCGGCGGGGCGCACCACTCCGGTCCGCCGGACGAGCCGCACGGGGAGCACGCGCCGGGTTCCGGGATGGACATGACCACGCTCTGCGTGGCCGTGCTCGCCGGCTGGCTGCTCGCCGGTCTCGTCCGGGCCGCGCTCGGGCGCCGGCCCGACTGGCTCGTCCTCCTCCTCGCGCGGCTCACGCCCGCGCTCGGGCCGCACGCCCCGCCGCGCCGCCCACCCGACCTCGCCCGGCTGTCCGTCCTGCGGATCTAGGCCGTACCCGTCCGCCGCGGGCCGCTCCGCGCCGCCCGCGCGCCTCACCGGTATGAGCCCATGACCGTACGTACAGCACACGAGGTATCACCATGCGTACTTTCCGGAACCGCACCGTCCGCGCCCTCGGTCTGACCGGCGCCGTCGCCGCGGCCGCCCTGCTCCTCGCCGCCTGCGGCGAGGACGGTTCGACGAGCGGGATGCACCACGGCGGCACGACCGCCACGGCATCCGCCTCCCCGTCCGCCTCCTCGGCCTCCTCCGCTCCCTCGGCCACCGGGAGCTTCAACGACGCGGACGTGATGTTCGCGCAGATGATGATCCCCCACCACGAGCAGGCCCTGGAGAT
Source organism: Streptomyces sp. NPDC085460 (assembly GCF_044541975.1). Lineage (NCBI taxonomy): Bacteria > Bacillati > Actinomycetota > Actinomycetes > Kitasatosporales > Streptomycetaceae > Streptomyces > Streptomyces sp. NPDC085460. The sequence continues at coordinate 848,694 of NZ_JBITTO010000001.1, read as the reverse complement.
GGCGAAGCTCGCCGACGGGCGCGCCTCCGACGCCGGCATCAAGGAGATCGTCGCCGCCGTCGAGAAGGCCCAGGATCCCGAGATCCAGAAGATGAAGGCGTGGCTGAAGGGCTGGGGCAGGCCCGAGTCCGCCGGGGCCGGCCACTCGATGGCCGGGATGATGTCCGAGCAGGACATGAGGCGGCTCGCCGGCGCCAAGGGCGAGGACTTCGACCGCGCCTTCGCCGAGCTGATGATCGCCCACCACGAGGGGGCGGTGACGATGGCGCGCGACGAGCAGAGGGACGGTGCCGACGCCGAGGCGAAGGCCCTGGCCGGTGAGGTCGTGCGGGCCCAGACCGCCGAGATCACCGAGCTGCGGAAGATCCTCGACCGGCTCCGCTAGCGGCGTCCGCCGCGCGACGGCCACGCGACCGCACGCGACGGCTACGTGACCGCCAGGCAGCGACGGCCCGCCCCGGGGGACCGGGGCGGGCCCCGGCCCCACCCGGGCCCCGGCCGCCGCACCGCCCCGGCTCAGGCCGCGGTCGTCTCCGCCACGATCTCGCCGCCGACGACGACCGTCTCCGCGACCGTGCCGGGGATCTCCTCGGGGGCGATCCGCAGGATGTCCCGCGAGAGGACCACGAAGTCGGCGAGCTTGCCGACGGTCAGCGAACCCCGTTCGTGCTCCAGGAAGTTGGCGTACGCGGAGCCCATCGTGTAGCCCTCGACGGCCTCGGCGGCGGTGAGGGTCTGCCCCTCCGTCCAGGGCTCGCCGCCGTCGAGGGGACGGCGGGTGACCGCGGCGTGGATGCCGACCATGGGGTCCATCTCGGCGACGTTCCAGTCGCTGGAGAGGGCGAGCACGGCGCCGGCCTCGCGCAGGTCGCGGAGCGGCCATGCCTTGTGCCAGCGCTCGGGGCCGATGTTCTCGGCCCAGTCCTGGCCGGGTCCGGCGATGTCGGGGGCCGCGTGCCGGGGCTGCATGCAGGCGACGACGCCGAGGGCGGCGAAGCGCGGGGTGTCGGCCGGGTCGAGGCACTCGACGTGGACGACCTGGTGGCGGGAGTCGCGCGGGCCGTTGACCGCGCGGGCGTGGGCGACGGCGTCGAGGACGGTACGGATGCCCCGGTCGCCGGTCGCGTGCACGAAGCACTGGAAGCCGCGCGCGTCGAGGCGGGCGAGCAGGCCGGCGAACTCCTCGGGCGGGTAGAAGGTGTCGCCCCGGTGGTGCCCGCAGCCGGCGTACGGCTCCAGGAGGGCGGCGGTGCGGGGCTCGACGACGTCGTCGATGTACAGCTTCAGGGGACCGACGCGGAACCGGTCGTCGGCGTGCTCCCCGGCGGCCGCCTCGAACGCGTCGAGGTCGGCGTCGGTGGTGCCGCGCGGGTGGAACAGGGCGGCGACGATCCGGGAGCGGAGCCGGCCCTCGGCACGCGCGCGCGTGAAGAGGGCGAGGTCGTCGAGGGAGTTCTGCGGTTCGACGACGGTGGTGATGCCGAAGCGGATGGCGTCGTCGAGGCTCTTGGCGAGCCGCCCGTACTGGCGGTCGGGCGAGGCCCACGGGACGCCGAGGGCGCGCAGCGCGCGGTGGCCGTCGCGGGACAGGCCCTTGATGGCGAAGTCCTTGACGAAGCCGGTGGGTTCGCCGGTGGCCGGGTCGGTGACGGCGGTACCGAAGGGGAGGTCGGTGTGGTCGCGGTCGACGCCGAGGGCGCGCAGGGCGGCGGTGTTGAGCCAGGCGGTGTGGACGTCGTAGCTGAGGACGAGGGCCGGGGTGGCGCCCGTGGCGGGGTCCAGGTCGGCGGCGGTGGGCATGCGTCCGCCGGGGATCGCGGAGTAGTCGAACGCCTCCGCCTCGATCCAGGCGGCGTCGGGGTGGGCGGTGTGCCAGGCCCGCACGCGCGCGTGGATCTCGTCGAGGGTGCGGGCGCCGGCGAGCTGGACGCAGGCGTCGTCGGAGCCGAGCCGGACGTGGTTGTGGGCGTCGATGAAGCCGGGGAGGACGAGCCGTCCGCCGGCGTCGAGGACGCGCGTGCCGGGGCCGGTCCAGGCGTCCGCGTCGGCGGCGGACCCGACCCAGACGATCCGCCCGTCCCGTACGGCCATCGCCTCCGCCTCCGGCAGCGCGGGGTCGACGGTGTGGATGCGGGCTCCGGTGAGGAGCAGGTCGGCGGGGGTGGGGGTGGTGCCGTTCATGCGGGGTGCGTTCCTTGTCGTACGGGAGGGGTGGCGGTGCGGTCGTGCCGGGGGCGGCGGTCGCGGGTCAGGCGGCCGGGTGCGGGGTCGCGGTGCGGCGGGCCAGGAGGACGTACACGAGGGCGGCGACGGGTGCGCCGAGCAGGGTGAGGTCGGCGCCGCCGAGCGGGGCGACGAGCGGGCCGGTCCAGAGGGCGGAGTCGCAGGTGAGGGCGGAGAAGAGGCCGCCCGCGAGGAGGGCGGCGGCACCGGCGGGGTGCCAGCCCGCCCGGTACCAGTAGGCGCCGCCCGGGTCGGTGCGGTGGAGCGCGTCGGAGTCGTACCGGCAGCGGCGCAGCACCATGTCGGCGAGGAAGACGCCGCCCCAGGGGGCGAAGACGATGATCAGGAGGGAGAGGAAGGAGAGGAGCGAGGTGGTGAAGTCGGTGAGGAAGAGCGCGCCGAGGGAGCCGGCGGCGGTGACGGCGGCGCTGACGGCGAGGGCGCGGGCGCGGTTCCAGGGGATGCCGAGGACCTGGAGGTTGAGTCCGGAGGAGTAGAGGGTGATGACGGAGTTGGTGACGGAGCCGCCGAGCACCAGGGCGAGGAAGACCGGCCGGAACCAGCCGGGCAGCAGGCTCTCGGCGCCGGCGACCGCGTCGGTCATGTCGGTCTGCGTGGCGGCGGCGACGCCCGCGACGCCGAGGGCGACCGAGGAGAGGAAGCCGCCGAGGGCACCGCTGACGGTGACGGCCCGCAGGCTGGTGGTGCGCGGCAGGTAGCGGGTGTAGTCGGCGGGCATCGGGAGGTACGAGAACGGGCCGGCGAGCATCACCACGAAGGCCAGGCTCCAGCCGGCGGCGCCGGGGCCGGTCGCGGAGGCGGAGGTGTCGGCGCCGGGCACCAGGAACACGACGAGGACGCCGAAGCCGGCGGCGAGGACGTACGCCATCCAGCGTTCGGCGAACTGGACGGTGGCGTGGCCCCAGAAGGAGATCGCGAAGGTCAGCGCGAGGGTCACGGCGAGGGCCAGGGCGCGGGGCAGTGGCCCGCCGGACCAGCCGAGGGAGGCGAGGAAGGCTTCCAGGGCGAGGGTGCCGACGACGGTGTTGACGACCGTGTAGCCGATGCTGACGACCCAGTTGAGGGCGCCGGCCGGGCGGTTGCCGCGGAGGCCGAAGGCGGCGCGGGAGAGGACGAGGGTGGCGGTGCCGGTGCGGACGCCGCCGAGGCCGGCGGCGCCGATCGCGAGGAAGGAGAGGCCGCCGATCACGACGACGGCGGTGGCCTGCCAGAAGGAGAGGCCGAAGGCGACGGCGAGGGAGCCGTTGATCACGTAGGTGAAGGTGAGGTTCGAGCCGAACCAGACCCAGAAGACGTCCTTGGCGCCGCCGTGACGCTCCGCGTCGGGGATGGGGTCGATGCCGTGTTCCTCGACCTGGAAGACCTCGTCCCGGCTGACGGTCGTGGCCGTCGTCTCGTGATCGAGCACCCCGCGCTCCTCTCATCGGTGATCTTGAATGACGTTCTAAGTTCTTGAATGGCATTCAAGATGAGTGACGGGTCGCGGTCGCGTCAAGACCCTGGGGAAGTCCGGTTAAGGTCGGAGGCGCACGCGGTGCCGCGCCAGGGCGGTGCCGGGCCGGACGAACGGGGCGGGACGACGGTGGCAGGGGCAGCACGGCGGCGCGACGGACACGTCACGCAGGAGCGGATGCTGGAGGAGGCCATGGCCGCGATCGCCGAGGACGGCCTCGCCTCCCTGACGATGTCGGCGCTGGCCGAACGGCTCGGCACCAGCGGCGGCCACATCCTGTACTACTTCGGCTCCAAGGACCGGCTGCTGCTCGCCGCGCTCCGCTGGAGCGAGGCGGCGCTCGCCGACGAGCGGCGGGCCCTGCTCGCCCGCCGGACCACCGCCGAGCGGAAGCTCGACGACTTCCTGCGCCTGTACCTCCCGCGCGGCCCGCGCGATCCGCGCTGGACGCTCTGGATCGAGCTCTGGGCCAGAACCCCCGGCAACCCCGAACTCCGCGAGGCCCAGCAGGAGCTGGACGCCGACTGGCAGCGCGACCTGGAGTCCCTGCTCGCCGCCGGCGCGACCCGCGGCCGCTTCGCCCCGCTCGACGCGCCGGCCCGCGCCTCCGAACTCCTCGCCCTTCTCGACGGGTTGAGCACCCGCGTCGTCCTCGGCCAGGGCTCCACCCCCGACCCGCGCCCCCCGCTGGACACCGCCCGCGCCGCGGCGGCCCTGCTCGTCCCTCGCGCCTGAGTCCCCTGACCCTTGCTCGCCGCCGCGCCCCGCGGGCCGCGGGCGCTCAGTCCGTCACCGGCTCCACCGGATCGAACGGCCAGGCCGGTGCGTCGGGGTGACGTTCCATCTGCTCCGCGTACCAGATCACCTGCTCGGCGTGGAGCATCGGCCGCGAGAGCCGCGCCACCGCCGGGTACGAGGCCGCGATCGCACCCGCCACCAGCAGCGCCGCCCCTGCGTCCGAGGCCGGGTCCCCCGGCCGTTCGAGCGGCACGCCGTACCACTCCGCGACGGCGGGCAGCGAACGGCCACCGGGCCGGTACCGGTCCGCGTGCCGGTCCAGGACCAGCGGATCGCAGACCGGGGCGACCACGCCGTCCGGGAGACGGTCGGCGAGCGGGGCCAGGCCGTGGCGGAGCAGTTCGGCGTGGAGCGTGGCCAGCACGTGGGGGGCGTACCAGACGACGAGGAGCTCGTGGTGCGCGAGGTGGTCGGTGAGGAGGGTGGCGAGCTCTTCGAGGGCTTGGGCGGGTGGGGCGGGCGAGGCGTGCTGGATCTTGGATCCAGTAGCGGGATCTTGGGGTGCGGACCCGAGGTCCGGATCTTGGACGGATCCAATATTCGGATCCGGGATATTGGATCCATCCTTCGGATCCGGGATGTCGGATCCAATCCTCGGATCCCGGATGTCGGATCCAACCTCCGGATCCAGGATGTCGGATCCAAGATCCAGTACCCACTCCCGGGCCGTCCCGTCGCTCCCCCGCACCGCCACCGCCGTGATCCGGTCCCGCGCCGGGTCGTTCCCCGTGGATCCGATGTCCAACGACAGCAGCCGCCGCCGGTGCCAGCCCGGATGGTCGCCGGGCGGTGGCGGGCCCGGTGCGGGGGCGTGCTCGCGGTGGTAGACGTCCCAGCCGCGGTGACCGTGCCGGAGCAGCCCGGCACCGGCCGGGACCGGTTCGCCGCAGTGGGCGCAGGTGGCGTCGTAGGCGTTGGCGCGCTCGTCGGGGCTCACGCCGGGTCGGCGCCGTCCCGGTACGCCTCCAGGAGCCGGAGCCAGACCTCGCTGAGCGTGGGGTACGAGGGGACGGCGTGCCAGAGGCGGGAGACGGGTACCTCGGCGGTGACGGCGACGGTGGCGGCGTGGAGGAGTTCGCCGACGGCCGGGCCGACGAAGGTGGCGCCGAGGAGGACCTCGCGTTCGAGATCCACGACGAGCCGGGCCCGGCCGCGGTAGCCCTGGGCGTAGAGGCCGGCGCCGGCGACCGAACTCATCTCGACGTCGACCGCGCGGACACGGCGGCCGGCGCGTTCGGCCTCGGCGAGGCTGAGGCCGACGGCCGCGGCCTCCGGGTCGCAGAAGACGACCTGGGGCACGGCCGCGTGGTCGGCGGTGGCCGCGTGCGAACCCCAGGGCGCGGGCTCCGGGAGCGGGGTGCCGGCCGCGCGGGCGGCGATGGCGGCGCCCGCGATGCGCGCCTGGTACTTGCCCTGGTGGGTGAGGAGTGCCCGGTGGTTGACGTCCCCGACCGCGTACAGCCAGTCGCTGCCGGTGACGCGGAGGCTGTCGTCGACGTCGAGCCACGAGCCGGGCTCAAGGCCGACGGTCTCCAGGCCGATGTCCTCGGTGCGCGGGGCGCGGCCGGTGGCGAACAGGACCTCGTCGCCGACCACCGTGTCGCCGCCCTCCATGACCACGGTGACGGGACCGCTGCCGCCGTCCCGTACGACCGCCTCGACGGAGACGCCGGTGAGCACGTCGGCGCCGCGGGCCCGCAGGGCCTCGGTGACGAGCTCGCCGGCGAAGGGCTCCATGCGCGGGAGCAGCCCGTCGCCGCGGACGAGCAGGGTGACGTGGGAGCCGAGGGCGTGCCAGGCGGTGGCCATCTCGACGCCGACGACGCCTCCGCCGACGACGATGAGGCGTCCCGGCACCCGGTCGGCGCTGGTCGCCTCGCGGCTGGTCCAGGGACGGGCCCCGGCGAGCCCGGGCAGCGGGGGCAGGACCGCGCGGCTGCCGGTGCAGACGGCGACCGCGTGCCGCGCGGTGAGGACGTGGCGCTCGCCCTCGGGGCCGTCGACGACCACCGTGCGGGGCCCCTGCACGCGCCCGTGGCCGCGGAACACGCGTACGTCGATCGAGGCCAGCCAGTCGACCTGGCCGTCGTCCTTCCAGTGCCCGACGGTCTCGTCCCGGTGCGCGAAGACCTCCAGGGCGTCGAGCGGGCCGTACACCGCCTCGCGAAGGCCGGGGACCTTGCGCGCGTCGGAGCGGGCGAGGACCGGGCGGAGCAGCGCCTTGCTGGGCATGCAGGCCCAGTAGGAGCATTCGCCGCCGAGCAGTTCGGCCTCCACGATCGCGGCGGTCAGTCCGGCCGCCCTGACCCGGTCGACGACGTTCTCGCCGACGGGGCCCGCCCCGAGGACCACCACGTCGTACTCGTGCTCGTTCTCCACCGTTCGCGTCATGGGGACCAGTCTGGTGGGTAGGGGCCGGAATAGCGCGGCTCGATAGGCCGTTGTGCGGGGCGAGTCCCCAGGGGACCGTGAGGACACCACCGGAGACGGAAAGGCGGAGGCATGAGCACCATCGAGCTCACCAAGGACAACTTCGACGAGGTCGTGAGCGAGAACGACTTCGTCCTGATCGACTTCTGGGCTTCCTGGTGCGGACCCTGCCGTCAGTTCGGCCCGGTGTACGAGGCCGCGTCGGAGCGCCACCAGGACCTGGTCTTCGCCAAGGTCGACACCGAGGCGCAGCAGGAGCTGGCCGCCGCCTTCGAGATCCGCTCGATCCCGACGCTGATGATCGTCCGGGACAAGGTGGCGATCTTCGCGCAGCCGGGCGCGCTGCCGGAGGCGGCGCTGGAGGACGTCATCGGGCAGGCGCGGAACCTCGACATGGACGAGGTACGGAAGTCGGTCGCGGCGCAGCAGGCCGGGGGCGAGTGACCCTGGCGGTCCACACGACGGTGCGAGCCCCCGCCGAGGCGGGGGCTCGCACCGTTGTGGGCCGGGAGGTCAGCGCTCCAGGACCAGGGCCAGGCCCTGTCCGACGCCGATGCAGAGGGCCGCGAGGCCCGTGCCGGAGCCGGCGGCGGCGAGCTGGTGGGCGACGGAGCCGGCGAGGCGGGCGCCTGAGGCGCCGAGCGGGTGGCCGAGGGCGATGGCCCCGCCGCGCGGGTTGACGATCGCGGGGTCGAGTTCCGGCCACTCGGCGAGGCAGCCGAGGGCCTGGGCGGCGAACGCCTCGTTGAGCTCGAACGTCGTCAGGTCGGTGAGGGAACGGTCGGCCTTGCCGAGGGCGCGGCGGACGGCTGCCACCGGGCCGAGGCCGAAGAGCTGGGGCTCGATGCCGGTGACGGCGGAGGCGCGGATGCGGGCGAGCGGTTCGCGGCCGGTCTCGCGCAGCCCGTCCTCGTCGACGAGGAGGAGGGCGGCGGCGCCGTCGTTGAGCGGGGAGGCGTTGCCGGCGGTGACGGTGCCGCCGTCGGGCCGGAAGGCCGGCTTGAGACGGCCGAGCGCCTCCAGGGAGGTGTTGTCGCGGACGCACTCGTCGCGGGCGAGCTCGGCGCCCGGGTACGGGACGACCTCCCCGTCGTACAGCCCCTTGGCCCACGCCTCGGCGGCCTTGCGGTGGCTGTCGAGGGCGAAGGCGTCCTGGCGGTCGCGGCCGATGGCGTGCTTGTCGGCGACGAGTTCGGCGCCTTCGCCGAGGGAGACGGTCCACTCGGCGGGCATCCGCGGATTGGTCATGCGCCAGCCGAGGGTGGTCGAGTGGAGCTGCTGGTGGCCGGCGGGGAAGGCGCGCTCGGGCTTCTGGAGGACCCAGGGGGCGCGGGACATGGACTCGACGCCGCCGGCGATCGCCACGGAGGCGTCACCGAGGGCGATCGCGCGGGCGGCCTGGATCACGGCCTCCAGGCCGGAGCCGCAGAGCCGGTTGACGGTGACGCCGGGGACGGTGACGGGCAGGCCGGCGAGCAGCACAGCCATGCGGGCCACGTCGCGGTTGTCCTCGCCGGCTCCGTTGGCGTCGCCGAAGCAGACGTCGTCGATGAGCGAGGGGTCGAGGTCGGGGGTGCGGTCGACGAGGGCCTTGACGACATGGGCGGCGAGGTCGTCCGGCCGTACGGAGGCGAGGCCGCCGCCGAACTTCCCGATCGGGGTGCGGACGGCGTCGACGATGTACACGTCGCGGATGCTCATCGGATCTCTCCCGGGTGACCGGCGGAACGACTCTGTTCGCCTGGTGAAAGAAGTTTCGCGCTGGTGCGCGCGCAGAGTCTGGGCCCCTCCGCCGCGCCTGTCAACGGCCCTGGGCGCACCCTTTCGCCGGTGCCGGGCGGCCTCGGGGCGGTGCGCCGTCCCGTCCGCCCGAGGCCGGCGCAAGGGAGCGCGGCGGTCTCTTCCCGCCCCGGCCGCCCGTCATCGGCGGGCCCGGCCCGCGCCCGCCCCGCCCCGCGCGGTCCCGTCCGGTCATCGCGACGCCTCCCGCACCAGCGCGACCAGGCCGTAGTCGAGTTCCCGGCCGTCCACGAGCAGGGCCTCGACGGTGAGCGTCTCGGGGTCGACGTCGGCGACGATGCCGTGTCCCTCGTAGATGGGGTACCCGGACTCGCCGTTCCGCCCGGTCCGCTCCACGACGGCCGTCCGGACGGCGCTGTCGGCGACGGCGGCTCCGCCCCGGTCCACGACGTGCGCCGGCACCAGCAGGATCTCGTAACGCTTCGGGTGAGTGCTCATGCACCGACGCTAAGCGCTGCGTCCGCCTCCCGCCGGGCGGCGGGGGCGGCGGTCAGCTGGACTCGCGGCGGATCACCCGCGAGTCGAGGAGGGAGCGGGTGCTCGGGCCCGGGGCGGTGCCGTTGACGGCGTCGTCGATCATGGCGGCCAGTTCGCGGCCGGGCATCAGGTCGATGCGTACGGTGCTCAGACGCGGCCGCAGCAGACGGCCGAGGAGGAGGTCGTCGGCGCCGACGACGGCGGTCTCCTCGGGCACGCGCGTGCCGGCGTCCTGGAGGGCGCGCATCAGGAGCATGGCGTACTCGTCGTTGTAGGCGAAGACGGCGTCGAGCGCGAGCCGGGGCCAGCGCGCGGCCAGCTCCCGCGCGGACTCCTCGGTGTACGCGAGGGGCAGGGGTACGACGGTGGCGCGGGCGACCTCGGCGGCGCGGCGGGCGCCCTCCAGACGGGGCCCGGAGAACATCCCGAGACCGGGCTCCTCGGGCACGACCACGCCGATCCTGCGGCGGCCGTTCGCGATCAGGTGCTCGACGGCGACCTCGCCGACCCGGGGCTGGTTCAGGACGAGGGAGTGGGTGTCGTCGGCCGCCCGGGTCCCGACGGTGATCACCGCCTTGACGCCGGAGCGCCTGAGGATCTCCACGGCCTCGGGCGTCACCTCCACCTCTCCCGTGGAGACGACCGCGGCGGGGCGCAGCTCCGCCCACGCGCGGGCGGCGTCCTCGGGGGCGAGGCCGACGCTGCCGTACTGGACGACGGTGTAGTCGAGGCCGCGCAGGGCCCACTGGAGGTCGTTGTAGAAGCGGCTGTAGAGCGGGCCGACGGGCACGTGGGCGGTGGGCAGGAGCACCATCCGGCTGTGGCCCGCCCGCAGGGCGCGCGCGGCGGCGTGGGGGACGTAGCCCAGCTCGCGGGCCGCCTCGCGGACCCGTTCTCGGGTCGGTTCGCTGATGCGGACGGCGGAAGTGTTGTTCAGGACGTAACTGACGGTGGCCCGGGAGACGCCCGCGAGGCGCGCCACGTCGGCGCTGGTCGGCACGGCGCGGGCGGGGGTGCGGCCCGGGGTGCCGTCGGCAGGCTGTTCGATCGACTGACTCATCGCTTCGGCATCTTTCCAGAACAATCCGGCGCAAGGTCTGGCGGATGGCCGGAAACGAGTGCTACACAATGCTGACACGCGTCACTGACACGTGTCACTACCCCGAAATCATCCGCTTCCCGCCCCCTCATCGGGCGTTCTCCTCTGGAGGGCAACGTGGCCCTTTCCTCCCCCGGGACCGGAGCCGGAGCCGGTACGGGCTCCGGTCCCGCCGCCGGCCCCGCCTCCCCCGCCGGCCCCGACTCCCCCGCCGCCCGGCCCACCCGCGGCCTGCTGCCGCTGCTGCTCCTCGGCAACACCTCGATGTACGCGCTCTACATCGGCGTGCCGGGACTGCTGCTCGCGCTCCAGATCGAGGCCATCGACCCGGCCGAGAAGGTGGCGAACTTCGGCCTCGTCTCCGGCATATCCGCGATCTTCGCGACGGTCTTCAACCCGGTCGCGGGGGCGCTCTCCGACCGCTCGGGACGCCGGAACCCGTGGATCCTGGCCGGCGGCCTGCTCGCCGTGCCGGTGATGCTGCTGCTCGGCAGCGTGCACACGATCCTGCTCGTCGCCATCGCCTGGTGTCTGGGCCAGGCGGTGATGAACGTGTACCAGGCGGCCATCACCTCCGTGGTGCCCGACCGGGTGCCGCTCGCCGCGCGCGGCAAGGCGTCGGCGGCGGTCGGCCTGGGCCTGCCGATCGGCTCCACGATCGGCGCCCTGGTCGGCGCCGCCTTCTCCGAGGACTACCGCACCGGCTACCTGGTCTTCGGCGCGATCGTCGCCGTCACCTCGGTCGTCTTCACCTCGCTCGCCCGCGAGGAGCGGATGCCGGCCAAGGCCCCCCTGCCGGTCAAGGCGCAGATCGCCGCCTTCGGCAGCGCACTCAAGGACCACGACTTCCGCTGGGCCTTCATCGGCCGCGCGCTGCTCGTCCTGGGCTACTTCGCGGTGGCCGGCTTCCAGCTGTACATCCTCAAGGACCACACCGACCTGCCGGCCGGGCTCTCCGCGGAGGAGGCGGTCGCCATCCTCATGCCGGTCAACTCCGTGGCCATGGTGGTCTCCACGGTCCTCGGCGGCTGGCTGTCCGACCGCTTCGACCGGCGCAAGCTCTTCGTCGGAGCCTCGGCCGCGCTGGCCGCCGTCGCGCTGCTCATCCCCGCCGTCTCCACCAGCTGGACGGCGATGCTCGCCTTCTCGATCGTCAACGGGCTCGGTTTCGGCTGCTACATGGCGGTGGACACCGCCCTGGTGACGATGGTGCTGCCGAAGGCCGAGGACGCGGCCCGGGACATGGGCGTGCTGAACGTCGCCAACGCCGGCCCGCAGATCGTGGCGCCCTTCGTCGCCTCCGCGGTGGTCTCCATCGGCGGCGGCTACACGCCCCTGTTCCTCGTCGCCGCCGTCCTGTCGGTCCTGGGCGCCCTCGCGGTCCGGCCGATCCGCTCGGTCCGCTGATCGCCGCCCGCGCGCAACCCACACCGGACGCACGGGTTCTGACGTACCGTTCGGGCATGGACGAGTCGATGGACAGCTCGATGGTGGGACTGCTCGGCCGGGTCACCGGGACCATCGGACCCGGGCTCGTCGGTGAGGTGATCCTCCGGATCCGCGGCGGGGCCGAGCACTTCCTCGCGTACGCCGCCTCGCCGAAGCAGCGGATCGAGATCGGCACGCTCGTCACCGTGATGGAACACCTCCCTCCGCGCACCGTCTATGTCACAGCCGTGTACGACGTCTGACACGGTGTCCGGCAGGACCGTTGAGCGGCGTCCGTCCCGGGCGCACACTCCCTTCACCGGATCCGCACGGCTCCGGTGAAGGGGGACCTAGCCCATGGGCATCGGCATTCTGGCGGGCGCCGCCGTCGGCGCGCTCGTCGTCCTGATCGTCCTGTTCAAGATGATGTGGCGCGTCGCCGAACCGAACGAGGCGCTGATCATCTCAGGTTCCAACCACAAGAACGAGGGCCTCGGCGAGGGCATGGGGTTCCGCATCGTCACCGGGCGCGGCACCCTCGTGGTGCCCGGCGTGCAGGCGGTGCGCAAGCTGTCGCTGGACCTCAACGAGACCCAGTTGTCCGTCGAGTGCGTCACCCACCAGGGCATTCCGCTCAAGGTCCGGGGTGTGGTGATCTTCAAGGTGGGCGACGACTTCGTGTCGATCGCCAACGCGGCCCGCCGCTTCCTCGACCAGCAGAAGCTGATGAGCGAGCGGGTGCACATCGTCTTCGCCGGCCATCTCCGCGCGATCGTGGGCGGGTTGACGGTGGAGGACATGATCCGCGACCGGGAGAAGCTGACCGGTCAGGCCCGTTCCGCCTGTGGCACCGAGATGGAGAAGCTCGGTCTGATCGTCGACTCGCTCCAGATCCACGAGATCGAGGACCCGACCGGCTACATCAAGAACCTCGCCGCCCCGCACGCGGCCGCCGTCCAGCGCGACGCGCGGATCGCCCAGGCGGAGGCCAACCGGCGGGCGACCGAGGCCGAGCAGCAGGCGGCGGCCCGGATGTCGGAGGCCACCCGCGACAGCGAGATCCTCCAGGCCGGCTACCAGGCCGAACGGGACCAGGCCAGCGCCCGGGCCCGCCAGGCGGGACCGCTCGCCGAGGCGGCCTCCCGCCAGGAGGTCGTCGTCCAGGAGACGCGCGTCGCGGAGCTGGAGGGGCACCGCAAGGAGCAGCAGCTCCAGGCGGAGGTCCGCAAGCCCGCCGACGCGATGGCGTACGAGACGCGGACCCTGGCCGAGGCCGAGCGCGACGCCCGGATCTCGGCCGCCCAGGCCACGGCGCGGGAGACCGAACTGGCCAGCGCGGCGACGGCGACGGCGACCCGGGTCACCGGTGAGGCCGAGGCCGCGGCGGCGCACGCCAAGGGTCTCGCGGTGGCCGAGGCCACCCGGGCCAAGGGTCTGGCCGAGGCGGAGGCGATCAAGGCGCGGGCCGCGGCCCTCGCCGAGAACCAGGAGGCCGTGGTCGCGCAGCAGCTGGCCGAGAGGTGGCCGGAGATCGTCGAGGCCGGCGCGTCCGCCTTCGGCAACGTGGACCAGATGGTCCTCCTGAACGGCGCCGACGGCATGGCGGAGATGTTCGCCAAGGCATTGACCATGGGCGGGACGGGGCTCGGACTGGCCCGTCAGCTGCTCGCCACGATGGGTCCGAACGGCGCCGACCGGCCGGCCGCCGCCGTGCCGGCCGCGCGGGGCGGTGACAAGGAGGAGGTGACGACGGTGGAGATCACCGTCGGCGACGAGAAGTGACCGCCCACCCGGGCGACCCGAAAGGCCGCTTCGAGCGAGCAGCACGGCCGCGCCGGTGAGCGGAAAGGCCGGGGCCCGGAGCCGTCACGGCGCCGGGCCCCGGCCCGTATCCCCGTACCCCGCGTCCCCGTGGCCTTCGGGCCCGCTCAGTTGTGGCCGAACTTCCGTTCCTTGCGGTGGGACGCCGTCTCGATGACCGACCGGGGCGCTTCGCTCGCGGCCGAGGTCCCGCCCTTCTCCTTGGCGGACACCGCCTCGCGGTGCTCGTGGCCACCGGTACGGGCACCCTTGTTCACCCGGGTCTGCTTCTTGCCCACGATGATGCCTCCCGTGCCGAATCCATGTCCCTTCAGGCTCGCACGGGAGTACGAAGTACGCATGGCGGGATGAATCAGGCGCTCGGACGGGCTACTGGATCCAATATCCGGCGGAAGGCGGCGAGGGTCGGGGTCCCGGAAGCCCGGTCCAGGACGGCGAACACGACCTCGTCGAAGTGGCCGGCGAACCGTCCGTCACCGGTCAACAGCGTCCTGAAGGCACCCGCCACCTCGGCCGGATCGTTCTGGAAGACGCCGCAGCCCCACGCGCCGAGGACGATCCGGCGGTACTCCTCGGCCACCGCGGTCTCCAGGACCCGCTCGGCACGGGAGGCGAGTGCGGCGGGCAGCCGGTGGGCGTGGCCGGGATTCCGGCGGCGGACGACGCCCGCGTTGGGCGCCGGCGAGGTCAGGAAGCCGACGGTGAAGGGGGCGTCGAGCAGAGCCCCCCGGTCGTCGCGGAAGACCGGCACCCGGGGCGAGTGGATCACCCGGTCGGTGTAGAAGGTGTCCCGGTCGGCCCGGTGGTGCTCGTAGTAGGCGGGGGCGCGCAGCAAGGTCGCGTGCAGGGCGGAGGAGCGGCACAGGGCCTCCTCCTGCGCCTGGGCGCCGTTGAGGTAGCCGCCGCCGGGATTGCGGGCCGAGGCGAAGTTCAGGACGGCGACGGGGGCGCCGGGGGCGGTCCCGGTCATCCGGCGGGCGGCGGCGAGGCTGCTCTCGCCGGTCACCTCGATCCGGCCGGCGCGGCCGGTGCCGGGGGTGACGGGGACGGGCTCGGGCCCGTACAGACGGGTTCCGGCCAGGGCGGCCGCGAGGTCCTCGTGGAGGGAGACGGTCCGCCCGTCGGGGGCGGTGTAGGAGCCCGCGGCGACGATCGCCTCGGTCTGCCGCGCGATCTCGCGCAGTCGTGCACTCATGACGGCAGGATGATCGTTTCGGCGCCACCGGGACAAACGATTTTCCTCCGCTCGCACCCACATCCCGCCCGTCTCCGGGCCTTCCCCCATCCCTCTCCCGGGCCCTCCCCCGGGCCCTTTCCCGCCCCCTCTCCCGGGCCCTCTCCCACCCTCCCGCGGCCCTCTCCCAGCCCTCACCGGCCCCCTCCCGCCTCCCTCCCGCCTCCCTCACGCCTCCTCACGCCCCCGCTCCCGAGCGAGCGGCGAATTACGGACGCCCGGGGGCACAAGGGGCGCGCGCGGGGGTGCCGAGGCGCTCTTGCACGCCGCCCGGTGGTGCCTTTAGGTGGAAGCAGCGGCTCCCGAACGGTTCCGCGACCAGCACCTGGAGGTGCACGGATGGCGCCCAGCGGCACCCCGCGCGGCGGCCCGCCCCTCACCGAGGAGGCGGCGGAGGACCTGCTGCGCTGTATCTGTTTCAAGACCGGCCCGCCCCGCACCGTGGGGGCCGAGCTGGAGTGGCTCGTCCACGATCTGCGCGACCCTCGCGAGCCGGTGCGGCCGCACCGGCTGGCCGCCGCGCTCGACGCCGTACGGTCCCTGCCGCTGGTGTCGGCGCTCACCTTCGAGCCCGGAGGGCAGCTGGAGCTCAGCTCGCGCCCGGCCGGTTCCCTCATGGAGTGCCTGGACTCCCTCGCCTCCGACCTGGTGGCGGTGCGGTCGGCGCTCGAACCGTTCGGCCTGACGCTCAGCGGGTACGGGGTCGACCCCTGGCACGCGCCGCGCGAGCGGGTGCTCCGCGAGCCGCGCTACGACGCCATGGAGACGGCGCTCGCCCGGACGGGCCCGGCGGGCCGGGCCATGATGTGCGAGTCGGCCTCGGTCCAGGTCTGCCTGGACGCCGGACACGAGGAGCCGGGCCCGCTCGGGTATCTGCGCCGCTGGGAACTGGCGCACCTGTTCGGCGCGGTGCTGGTGGCGGTCTTCGCCAACTCGCCGCAGCACGGCGGGCGCCGCACCGGCTGGCGCTCCACCCGGCAGTCGCTCTGGGCGGATCTCGACCCGCTGCGAACGCTGGCGCCGTCGACCGACGGCGACCCGCGCGCGGAGTGGACCGCGCACGTCCTGGACACGCCGGTGCTGTGCGTGCGCGAGGAGGACGGCCCCTGGCTCGTGCCGGAGGGACTGACCTTCCGGGAGTGGCTGCGGTCGGGGCTGCCCCGGCCGGCCGACGCCGACGACCTGCGCTATCACGTGACGACGCTCTTCCCGCCGGTCCGGCCGCGCGGCCATCTGGAGCTGCGGATGATCGACGCGCAGCCGGGCGCGGACGGCTGGATGGTGCCGGTGGCCCTGACGACCGCGGTCTTCGAGGACGCGGAGGCCGCCGAGACGGTGTACCGGGCGGTACGGCCGCTGGCGGACATCGCGGGGCCGGAACCGGCGCCCCGCAACCCGCTGTGGCTGCGGGCCGCCCGCGACGGACTCGCCGATCCGGTCCTGCACGCGGCGGCCCTCGACGTCTTCGCGGCGGCCCGGCCCGCGCTGCGGCGGGTCGGCGCGAGCGAGCGGGTGCGGCGGGCCGTGGGCGCCTTCCAGGAACGGTACGTGGATCCCGGGGGCTGCCCGGCCGACGAACTCCAGGTGATGACGTCATGACCGGAACGACCGGCGCCGGGGCGACGGCGGGCGCCAAGGACGCCGAGGCGCTGCGGAGCCGCGCGCTGGAGGCGCTGACCACCGCCCGGGCCCGCACCGCCCTCCTCACCGACAGTGTCGAGGACGACGAACTCAGCGCCCAGCACTCTCCGTTGATGTCCCCGCTGGTCTGGGACCTGGCGCACATCGGGAACCAGGAGGAGCAGTGGCTGTGGCGGGAGGTCGCGGGCCGGGAGGCGCTGCGCCCCGAGATCGACCCGCTGTACGACGCGTTCGCGCACCCGCGATCCGAGCGTCCCTCGCTGCCGCTGCTCTCGCCCGGCGAGGCGCGGGCGTACACCGCCGACGTACGGACCCGGGTGCTCGACGTGCTGGCCGGGGCGCGCATGGAGGGGCGTCCGCTGCTGGACGCCGGTTTCGCCTTCGGGATGATCGCCCAGCACGAACAGCAACATGACGAGACGATGCTGATCACCCATCAGCTGCGGATGGGGCCGGCCGTGCTGGCCGCTCCCCCGCCGCCGGTCCACCCCTCGGGCCCGCTCCCGGAGGAAGTCCTCGTGCCCGGCGGCACGTTCACGATGGGCACCTCGGACGAACCGTGGGCCCTCGACAACGAACGCCCCGCGCACATCCGCGCGGTGGCCGCTTTCCACATCGACACCGTCCCGGTCACCAACGGCTCCTATCTGGCGTTCATGGCGGACGGCGGGTACACGGACCGGCGGTGGTGGCATCCGGACGGCTGGGCGCAGATCCGCGAACACGGCGTCACGGCACCGCTGTTCTGGCGGCAGGAGGCCGGGCAGTGGCTGCGCCGCCGGTTCGGGGTGACCGAGCCGGTGCCGGAGGAGGAGCCGGTGGTCCACGTCAGCTGGTACGAGGCGGACGCCTACGCGCGCTGGGCCGGCCGGCGGCTGCCGACGGAGGCGGAGTGGGAGAAGGCGGCCCGGCACGACCCGGTGAGCGGCCGCTCGCGCCGCTATCCGTGGGGTGACGCCGACCCCGGTCCCGACCACGCGAACCTGGGCCAGCGACACCTGGGGCCGGCACGGGCGGGGAGCTATCCGGCGGGCGCCTCGCCGCTCGGGGTGCGGCAGCTGATCGGCGACGTGTGGGAGTGGACGGCGAGCGACTTCCTGCCCTACCCGGGCTTCCGCCCCTTCCCGTACAAGGAGTACTCGGAGGTGTTCTTCGGACCCGAGTACAAGGTGCTGCGCGGCGGTTCGTTCGCGGTGGACGCGGTGGCCTGCCGGGGCACCTTCCGCAACTGGGACTATCCGGTGCGGCGCCAGATCTTCGCCGGCTTCCGCACGGCCCGCTCCGCGGAGCTCGACTGATGTGCCGTCATATCGCCTATCTCGGCGATCCGGTGGCGCTCGGCGAGCTGCTCGTCCGGCCGCCGTACGCGCTGCTGCGCCAGGCGTGGGCGCCGCGTACGCAGAGCAGCGGGGTGGTGAACGCGGACGGTTTCGGCGTCGGCTGGTACGCGGACGGGGACCCGGTCCCGGCCCGGTACCGGAAGACCGGCCCGATCTGGGGCGACCTCTCCTTCGCGGATCTGGCCCGGGTGGTACGCAGCGGGGCGCTGCTCGGCGCGGTGCGGGGGGCGACGCTGCCGGGCGCGGACGGGGAGGCGGCGGCCGCGCCGTTCGGTTCGGGGCCGTGGCTCTTCAGTCACAACGGCGCCGTGCCGGGCTGGCCGGGCTCGCTGACGCCGCTGGCCGCGGCCCTGCCGGCGGCGGAGCTGCTCGATCTGGAGGCGCGGACCGATTCGGCGCTGTTGTGGGCGCTGGTGCTGCACCGGCTGCGGTCCGGCCAGGGGCCCGGGGACGCGCTGGCCGGGACGGTCATGGCGGCGGCCGAGGCCGCTCCGGAGGCGCGGCTCAACCTGCTGCTCACCGACGGCGACCAGATCGCGGCGACGGTGTGGGGGAACAGTCTGTGGTGTCTGTCGGGTCCCGGCCGGGTGGCCGTGGCCTCCGAACCGTACGACGACGATCCGCGCTGGCGGGAGGTGCCCGAGCGGACGCTCGTCACCGCCACCCGGGCGGAGGTCGTCCTCACCCCGCTCAAGGAGTCGTCCGCGTGAGCACGTTCCAGCTGACCCGCACCCTCGCCCCGGACGCCGCCGCCGCCGATCTGCGCGCCGACGTGCTGCACGGGCTGACCCGCTCGCCGAAGGAGCTGCCGCCGAAGTGGTTCTACGACGCGCGGGGCAGCGAGCTGTTCGACGAGATCACCCGGCTGCCGGAGTACTACCCGACGCGGGCCGAGCGGGAGATCCTGGTCGCGCGGGCGCCGGAGATCGCGGCGGCGACCGGGGCGCGGACGCTCGTGGAGCTGGGGTCGGGGTCGTCGGAGAAGACCCGGTTCCTGATCGACGCGCTGATGCCGGGGCTGGCCGCCTACGTGCCGGTGGACGTGAGCGAGTCGGCGCTGACGGGGGCGGCGGAGGCGCTGCTCGCGGACCGGCCGGAGCTGCGGGTGCACGCGCTGGTCGCCGACTTCACGCGGGGGATCGCGCTGCCGGACACGCCCGGGCCGCGGCTCGTCGCCTTCCTGGGCGGGACGGTCGGGAACCTGCTGCCGGAGGAGCGGCGGTCGTTCCTGCGCTCGGTGCGGTCCATGACGGCGCCGGGTGACGCGTTCCTGCTCGGCACCGACCTGGTGAAGGACGAGTCGACCCTGGTGGCCGCGTACGACGACGCGGCCGGGGTGACGGCCGCGTTCAACAAGAACGTGCTGGCCGTGATCGACCGGGAGCTGGGCGCGGACGCCGATCCGGCCGACTTCGACCACGTGGCCCGGTGGGACCGGGAGCGGGAGTGGATCGAGATGCGGCTGCGGGCCCGGCACGCGCTGACCGTGAAGATCCCCGACCTCGATCTGGTGGTGCCGTTCGAGGCGGGCGAGGAGCTGCGGACGGAGGTGTCGGCGAAGTTCCGTCAGGAGGGCGTGCGGGCGGAGCTGGCCGAGGCCGATTTCGAGGCGGAGCGCTGGTGGACGGACGAGAAGGGCCGGTTCGCGCTGTCGCTGGCGACGGCGCGGTAGGCGTTCGGGACGGCCTGCCGGGGGACGGGGGTGGGGTGGACGGCCTGCTGGGCCGCCGCGGCGAGGAGCCTGCGGTTCGGATACTGGATGACGGATATCGGATCCAGTATCCGGACCTCGGCGGTCAGCCGCGGAGTCCGCACGACCCGCCACAGCGACGCCCCCAGCGCGTCCTCCCCCACGTACCCCGCCGCCCCGTGCGGCCGGTAGTCGATCCGTACCGGCTGGACATCGGATCCGGTATCCACCGCCGCCTGGAAGAGGGCCGGGCGGAACCGCCCGCCGGCCCGTCCGCACCACGTGGACCCTTCGGGGAAGGCGGTCACCCGGCCGCCCGCCGCCAGCGCGGCGGCGACCTCGCGCACGGCGCCGGGCAGCCGGCGGAGCCCGTCGCGGTCGATGAAGAGGGTGCCGCCGAGGGCGGCGAGCGCGCCGAGCACCGGCCAGCCGCGTACCTCCCGCTTGGCGATCATCCGGCCGGGCAGGACCGCGGCGACGAGGGGGATGTCGAGCCAGGAGACGTGGTTGGCGACGACGAGCTCCGGCCGTCGGGCGGGCGGCCGGGCTCCGGTGACCACGAACCGGACCCCGAAGGCGCGGACGACCGCCCGCGCCCAGAGCCGTACCAGGGCGAGCCTCCCGGCTGCGGGCAGGGGGCCCGCCGCCGGGAGGAGGACCACCCCGAGGAGGACGGTCGCGAGCCCGGCCGCCAGGCGGGCGCAGGCCAGCGGGGCGGGCGCGGGCCGGAAGGCGGCGCGGGCGGACCCGGGGTCCGCGGCGGCGCCGGGGTGGGCCGCGCAGCGGCGGCCCGGGGTGCACGGCGCCGTGGGGAGCCACGGCGAGAGGGGCGGGAGCGGGACCGCGCGGTTCACGAGGCCGGGACGAGCGAGAGGAAGTGGCGCAGGTAGCGCGGGTTGGTCCGGCGGAGCGAGAGCAGCACGTAGAGGTCGACGACGCCGAAGTCGGGGTCGTGGGCGGGGGCTCCGCAGACCCAGGCGCCGAGCCGGATGTAGCCGCGGAGCAGGGCCGGGAGTTCGGTGCGGCCCTCGGGGCGGGCGACGCCGTCGGCGTTCCACAGCTTGTGCGGGGTGACCCAGTACTCCTCCGGGGCGAGGTGCTTCGCCTTGACGGTGTCCCAGGTGGCGGCGGCGAGCGCGCCGCCGTCGGTGAGCGGGATCGAGCAGCAGCCGGCCAGCCACTCGTGGCCGGTGCGGGTCATGTAGCGGGCGAGGCCGGCCCAGACGAGGGCGATCACGGCGCCGTTGCGGTGGGCGGGGTGGACGCAGGAGCGGCCGACCTCGACGAGGTCGTGGCGGATGGGGGCGAGGCGGGTGAGGTCGAACTCGGTCTCGGAGTAGAGCCGGCCGGCGACGGCGGCCCGCTCCGGCGGCAGGATCCGGTAGGTGCCGACGACCTCGCCCGTGGTCTCCTCGCGGACCAGGAGGTGGTCGCAGTAGGCGTCGAAGGCGTCGGTGTCGAGGCCCGGCTCCGGCCCGTCGAGGCGGGCGCCCAGCTCTCCGGCGAAGACCAGGTGCCGCAGGCGCTGGGCGGCCCGGACGTCGTCCTGGGTGCGGGCCAGGCCGACGACGTAGCGGGGGGCGGGCTGCGCTCCGCCGGCCGGGCCGGGCTGCGCGGGGAGCGCCAGGGGCTGGATGCCGGCCGGCACGGGGACGGCAGGGGCGGTGGAGTCGGCGAGCGCGGTCGAGAGTGCGGGCATGGCGGTCTCCTCCGGCGTACGGAAGGTGAAGGGTCGGCGCCGGTCCGCGAGCGGTGCGGCCCGGCCCCTCGTTTCTTCCGCCGTCGGCTGGATTCGACATGACCGGCCGGGGGATCGCGGGTGTGGGAAGGCTGAATGCTCCGCGGCGCCCCCCGACGGGGGCGCCGCGGCGGTCTACTCGGCCAGGGTGTCGGTGATGGCCTCGGAGGCGGTGCGGGCCGCCTTCTTGGGGTCCTCGCCCTGGAGGACGGCCGTCATGAAGGGCTTGATGGGGTTGTCGCCCTCGACGTCGGCCCACTGGGGCGAGTTGGGGGTGGCGCGGCCGTTGGCGGCGCCGGCGGCCATGGCGGCGGTGGCCTCCTGGCCGGAGACGACGGCGGCGAGGCTCTTCTTGTTGGGCACGTAGCCCATGCTCCTGGCCAGATCCGTCTGCCACTTCTCGCCCGCCAGCGCCTTGACGACGTCGAGGGCGGCGGAGCGGTCGGGGGCGTTCTCCGGAATGATCAGGTCCGAGCCGCCGGTGAAGACCGCGCCCGGGCTGCCGGCCTTCTTGCCCGGGATGGGGAAGTAGCCGAGCTTGTCCTTGAGGGCGGGGTTGGCCTTGAGGATGGCGGAGACGGCGCTGGGCACGGCGACCATCTGGGCGACGTCGCCGCGGGCGAAGACCTCGGCCTGCGGCGGGGTCTGCTCGTCGGCGTTCTTCGGTCCCGAGCCGAGGGACTGGAGCGACTTGTAGAAGTCCATGCCGCGCAGGGCGGCGGCGCTGTCGAGGGTGCCGGTCCACTCGCCGCCGTCGTCGACGGCGAGCTCGCCGCCCTCGTCCCAGATGAAGCCGGCGAGGGTGTACCAGTCCTGGCCCGCCAGGTAGATGCCCTGGGAGCCCTGCCGGTTGAGCTTCTCGGTGATGTCGAGCCACTCCGCGCGCGTGGCGGGCGGTTCGGTGACGCCGGCCGCGCTGAAGAGGTCCTTGTTGTAGATCACGATGCGGTTGGCGGCGTACCAGGGGATGCCGTACTGCGAGCCGCCGATGCTGCCGGGCTCGGCGAGACCGGGCAGCCAGTCCTCGCTGCCGAGGTCGCGGACGGACTCCAGGGTGAGGTCGAAGAGCCGGTCGGTGTCGGCGTACTGGGCGACCTGGGTGTTGCCGACCTCGATGAGGTCCGGCCCCCCGCCGCCCTTGATGGCCTCGGTGACCTTCTTGCCGATGCCGGTCCAGTCCTGGATGGTGACGTTGAGCTCGACGTCGTCGTGCTCGTCCTCGTACGCCTCCGTGAACCGCTTCAGGAAGTCCTCGCTGACGCTGTCCCGCATGAGCCATATGTCGACCGTGCGGGTCTCGCCCCCGGCCCCGGGCAACAGCCCGCAGCCCGCGAGGGCGAGTGCGGTGGCGGCAGCCAGCGGGCATGCGAGCAAGCGGTTCTTCACGGAGGTCACCTTCGGTTCAGCACACGGCGGTGCGGCAGGGGGAGCTGACCCGACGTGGGGGGACCGAACGGGGTGTTCGCGCGGGTATGTGGCCTGGATTCTGGTCTGGACCAACCGAGTGGTCAAGTCCTGGACCATCCCGTTCCCGGAGCGGGCGGGACAAACGGCACTGTTACCCACGGGTACGGGCGAAGGGTGCCGGACCGCCCCCGCCGTGTCGCGCGGTGCCCCGCCCTGGGGCACGGTGGAGGAATCCCCTTCACCGGGGGCACCGAGAGGAGTCCCGCTCCATGTCGAACCACACCTACCGCGTCACCGAGATCGTCGGCACCTCCCCCGACGGCGTCGACCAGGCCATCCGCAACGGCATCACACGCGCCTCGCAGACGCTGCGCGGCCTCGACTGGTTCGAGGTCACACAGGTGCGCGGCCACCTGGTCGACGGACGGATCGAGCACTACCAGGTCGGCCTCAAGGTCGGCTTCCGGCTGGACGACGGCGCCTGACCCCGCGTCGGCCCGCCGGTACGCGCGTACGCCGGCGGCTCAGGTCCTGCCCTCGCGCTCCTGGGCCTCCCGCAGCGCCTCCGACGGGGTCGCCCAGCCGGCGCGGACCACCGGGAAGCCCGCGGCTTCGGCGGCGTCGCAGACGAGTGCGTCGTCGTCGACCAGCATCCGCACCTCGCGGTCCGCGCCGAGCCGCCGCAGGATCTCCACCTTGGTGATCCGCGCGGGCCGGAAGTCGCGGTGCCGGCGCATGTGGACCGGGCCCTCGGGAAGCCCCTGGGCCGCCAGCCAGTCCAGCGTGTCGCGCCGGCAGCGCTCCGGACGTCCGGTCAGGTACACCACCTGGCACTCCTCGGCCGCCGAGCGGCAGAGCGCCACGCCCTCCGCGAGCGGCGGGTCGTCGGGCGCCGCCGCGAAGAAGCCGTCCCAGTCCTTCGGCCTGCGCTCCAGGTGGTGCTGCCGGTGGGCGGTGCCGGCAAGGGTGTTGTCGAGGTCGAAGACGGCCAGCGGCCGGGAGTCACCAGTCACACGACCAGCCTAGGAGCCCCCACCGACATCGCCGGCCGGCCCAACCGGGGCCGCCGGAATCACCAGGACCACCGGGCCCGCCGCGACCACCGCGCGCGCGTCGCGCTGTCGGTGACACCGCGCCCCGCCGTGACGACGTCACCACCGCCACCACCGTGACCCCCGCCACCGCCGTGACCCCCGCGACCGCTGTGGCCCGCGCGACCACCGCGACCGGCGCGACCACCGCGACCACCGCGCCCTCGGTGACCCCCGCGACGCCCGTTGTCCGCGCGCATCCAGAGGGGCACCCCCTGCGCACGCGTCCGAGGTGACCGATGCGCGCACCCCTCGTTGGCACAGTCATGCAGTCGCACGACATCCTGCCCGGCACCGGCATACCCTCCGCCGCGCCCCCTCGCCCCGGCCTGAGCGACGCCGAGGCGGCGCTCGTCGAGCACTATCCCCGGCTCGTCAGGCTCGCGCACCTGATCCTCCCGCCCGCCCTCGGCCGGCACCGCCGCGTGCTCGCCGCGCACGCGCTCGTCCAGAGGTCCCTCGCGGCGGCGGGCCCGGCGCGCGCCCGCCCGCGCGTGCCCGCCCCTCGCGGCGCGCGGGAACCGGTCCTCGCCTGGCTGCGGCAGCGCGTCGTGTCCGCCGCGCTGCGCGCGGCCGGCCGCCCCCGATGGTCCCTCCGGCGGACCCCGCTCCCCGCCGTGTTCGGGCTGAGGGTCTTCCCCCGGGCCGGCGGCGACGACGAGACGGCCCTTGAAGCCGCCCTGGCGGCGGTGACCCCCGAGGTACGGGCCGCGTTCGCCCTCCGCGTCCTCGAAGGGCTCGCCGACCACGCCGCCGCCGCTCTCCTCGCCGGCGCGGGCGCGCCCCGGCCGGACGAGGCCCTCCGCGCCGCCGAACGCCTCCGCGCCACCGTCGGCGCCCATGCCGAATCGCTCCTGCACGGCGTCGAGTTCGACCCCTGCACCGTGCAGGCGCGCCCGACGGACCTGCTGCGCCGCCGGCGCCGCGCGCGTGTCGCCGCCCTCGCCGCCACCGTGCTGCTCACCGCGACCACGGCCGCCGTGCTCACCCCTCGGCCCGCGCCACGCGCTCCCGTGCCGCCGGTCGGCGCCGTCACCGCCGCGTCCGCCCGCGCGGCCGACCCCGCGCTCCTGCTCCGTACCCCCGCCGAACGGTGGGCCGACACCGCGCGTGTCGATCTCTCCGCGTGGCCCGCCCGCGGGTCCAGGACCGGCGACACGGCGCTGCTGTCCCGCGCCCTCGGCGCGTGGGCGCGGGGAACCGACGAGCGTACGGAGGTGCCGGTCACCGTCGCCCCGGGCACGCCGGCGTCCCCGCCCGTCGCGCCGGCCCGGCTGCTCTTCGCCGGCCCGGTCGACGGCTCCGCCGTCGTCCTGCTGCACGACGGCGGCCGACTCGTCCGGTACGCCGAGCCGCTGACCGGCGGGGGCGGGGCGGAGCTCCACCTGGCCCGCGCGGACGACGCGGACGTGACCGCCGGAGCGGCCGTGGCGGTGAGCAGGACGCCGCTCGGAGCACGGTTCCTGCTCGCCCCCTGGATCGACGAGAGCGCCGTGCGCGACCTGCTCAGGCCCGGCGTGCCCGCCCGGCGGCTGAACGTCTCGGCGGACGGCGTCACCGACCCCGTGCCGTCCGCGGAGGGCGAGTGCCGCAGCGCTCCCGCGCTCCAGGTGCGTTCCTCGACCAGGATCGTCGAGGACCACTCGTTCCTCCTCGCGGACCTCGGCGAGCTCGCGCCCGCGCACCTGACGTGGACCCCCGCGCCGGGCACCGGAGCACCCGCGCGGCAGCCGCGCGAGGCGACGTCGGCGGAGGGCCTCGCCGCCTGGGCCCGTTCGGCGTGCGCGCTGCCGGGGCTGCGGGGAACCGGCGTACGCGCCGTGAACCGGTGGGAGTTCGCCCGGCAGGCCCTGCCGGAGGGGGCGGGACTCGCCACCTGGACCTGCACGCGCGCGGAGCGCTGGGACGGACGCGCGCGCGTGGAGGTGGCGTGGGAGCGACCGGACGCGCGGAGCCGGCCGACGCCGGTACGGGCTCCGGGCCCGCCGCCCCCGGACACCGCGGCGTGCAGCCGCTTCGGGCAGCACCTGCTGGCGGGGACGTACTGGACGGCGCCGTCCGGGGCGCGCTACTACCTCGCGGCCGGCAGCCGCGCCCTGACCGCGATCACCGCCCGTGGTCCCGTCTCCGCCACCGTACGAGGACGGGTGCTGGCCGTCCGCACGCACGCGGACGGCCGGGTGCGGCTGACCGGCGCGGTGCCCGGTTCGGGCGAACTGCGGGGCTGGGGCGAGCCGGAGCGGGCGCCCGGAGGACCCTGACGGGGGCGGAGCGAACGGGCCTCGTCCTGGCCGACGCCGACCCCGCGCCCTCCTGGGTCGGTCCGGACACGGGACGCCGGCCGTGTGCTCGGCGGCGGCCAGGACGCGGGGGACGACGATCCCGTCGCCGTCGTCCCCCGTGGGTTCACCGGCCCGAGTCGGCGGCCGTGCCGTCGTGGCGGTCCGAGGCCGCGCCGGCGGGGACGGCCTCGGCGCCGCCGTGCCGCTCCGCCCACGTCTCCAGGGCCGCGCGGCACGCGTGGTCGAGGTGGTGGATCCCGGAGAGGTCGAGCACCACCCGGCGGTCGCTGGGCAGGGCTTCGAGGCTGTCGAGTATCTGGGGCAGCCGCAGGAAGGTGACCGTCCCCTGGAGGCGTACGCGGACCGCGTCGCGGCCGTCGTCACTGTGCTCGATCCGCAGGTGGGACGCCTCCCAGGCGGCCTTGGCCACCGACAGGACGAGACCGATCAGGACGCCCTCGAACATGCCGACCGCGACGATCGCCGTCGCCGTCGCCACGAGGACGAGGGCCTCGCCCCGGTGCCGGCGCCAGAGGGTCACGATCCCCTTGAACGGGATGAGCTTCCAGCCGGCGTGCACGAGGATCCCGGCCAGCGCCGCCAGGGGGACGTACGCGAGGACGGCGGGGAGCAGGGCGACGAAGAGCAGCAGCCAGACGCCGTGGAGGACGCGGGAGGCCCTCGTCCGTGCACCCGCCTCGACGTTGGCCGAACTGCGCACGATGACCGCGGTGAGCGGCAGCGCGCCGAGCAGGCCGCACAGGGCGTTGCCGGAGCCCTGCGCGACGAGTTCCTTGTCGTAGTCCGTGCGCGGTCCCGTGTGGAGCCGGTCGACCGCCGCCGCGCTGAACAGGGACTCGGCGGAGGCGATCAGGGCGAACGCGAGGACAGTGCCGAGGAGGGCCGGGTCGGCGAGGGAGGAGAGGGCTTCGGCCCCCGGCAGGTGGACGGCCTCCAGCACGCCGCTCACCCGCACGGTCTCCACCGGGAGGCCGAGCACGGCGGTCGCCAGGGTGGCGAGGAGGACCGCCACCAGGGCGCCGGGCACCGCCCGGGCCCGGCGCGGCATCCGCCGCCAGCCGACGACGACGAGGACGGTGCCGGCCCCGAGGGCGAGCGACACGAGGGCCGTACGGCTGCCCAGGGCGTCGGCCAGCGCGCCCGGGAGGCCGATGAGCTTGCCGAGACCGGAGACCGGGGCGGTCAGGCCCGCCGCGGCGTAGAGCTGTCCGGCGATGATCACCAGGCCGATGCCCGCGAGCATGCCCTCGACGACGGAGAGGGAGATCGCGCGGAACCAACGCCCCCACCGGAGCAGCCCCATGACGATCTGGAGGACGCCGGCCGCGAGCACGATGACGCCCAGCGCGGGGAGACCGAAGGCGCGGACCGTCTCCAGGACGAGCACGGTGAGGCCGGCGGCCGGGCCGGAGACCTGGAGGGTGCTCCCCCGCATGAGTCCGGTGACAACGCCGCCGACGATGCCGGTGATGAGGCCGAGTTCGGCGGGGACGCCCGAGGCGACGGCGACGCCGATGCAGAGCGGGAGGGCGACGAGGAAGACGACGAGGGAGGCGGCGAAGTCCTGCCGCGGGAAGGAGAGGGGGAAGGGGAAGGAGCGGTCGGGCTGCATGAAGGTTTCCTCCTGGCGCGCGTGGGGGCGCGTCGGGGCTGACAGGTCGGCGCGGGGGGCGGCGCCGGTCAGCAGCGGAAGACCTGGAGGGCGGAGGAGTCGTGGGCGGCGAGCGGTCTCGGCCGGGAGTCCGGGCCGCCGGTGCGGCCCGACGCCGGATCCGTGAACGGACCGGCGGCGCGGGTGACGAGCGGCTGGGGGCCCGGGGCGCCGGCGGGCGAGGGCACGGCCCGCCGGCGGTCGCCGTGGAGGACGGAGCCCCGGGGCGCGTCGGCCTCGCCGCCTCCGGTGTGCGCGGACTCGTACGCCGCGGCCGGCGCGGACTGCTGGACCCGGGGCTGCTGGAGCTGGGGCGCGGAGCCCGGGGAGGCGGGTCCTGAGGGGACGGCGAGGCCGCAGGCGCCGCAGACCAGGGCGAGGAGGAGCAGGAGGGTCGTGCGCAGGGCCCGGGGCGTACGGACGACGGTCAGGGGCCTACGGACGGACGGCATCGTGGACGCTCTCCTCCCTGATCCTCCGGTCGCACCCTCGTCGGAATTCACCAAAGCAAGCCCAAGGGCGGGTCAACGAAGAGTAATGCGCCCATGTGAACCGCACCCCGCAACACCCCTGCCGTACGAGGGTTTTCGAATGGAATCAGCCTCATGTTGACGCGAACGGGCGTGGTCGGCTCCCGCGGCAGCGCCGTCCGGGCGACCGGCCCGCCCCCGCGATCGGCGCGAGCGCCCGTGCTCGCGCCGCCCACGCGTCGCCTCGCGTCGCCCCTTGCGCGCCCTCGCATTGTTCGCGCATCGTTCTGGCGCCGTATGGTGGCGGTATGTCCGACGATGCGCACGAGATGACCACCGGTGCCCTGGCACGGCGCCTCGGGGTCTCCCCGACGACCGTGCGCTCCTGGGACCGGCGGTACGGGATCGGTCCCGCCGTGCGGGCGGACGGGCGGCACCGGCGGTGGGGGGCCGGTGACGTCGCGATGCTGGAGGAGATGTGCCGTCTCACCGCCTCGGGCGTCCCGCCGGCCGAGGCCGCGCGGGCCGCGCTCCGGGCACGCACCTCGGGTGCGCCGGCCTGGGACGACGTCCCGGCCTCGGGGCGGACGGCGCCGAGCGGGCTCCCGCTGGGCGACGTACGGCAGGAGTGCCGCGGACTCGCCCGCGCCGCGGTGCGCCTCGACGGCCCGGCCGTGGAGGGACTGCTCCAGGACGCCCTCGGGCGGTACGGCCTCGTCACCGGCTGGGAGGAGGTCCTGGTGCCGACGCTGCACGCGGTGGGACGGAAGTGGGAGTCGTCGGACGACCGGTACGTCGAGGTGGAGCACCTGCTGTCCTGGCACATCTCCACCGCGCTGCGGCGGGCCACCGTCACCGGCCCCGCCGGCGCCTCCTCCGGCCCCCCGGTGGTCCTCGCCTGCGTCCCGTCCGAACAGCACACCCTGCCGCTGGAGGCCCTGGCCGCCGGTCTCTGCGAACGGGGCCTGCCGATCCGGATGTTCGGCGCGGCCGTACCGGCGGAGGCCCTCGACGCCGCCGTCCGGCGGTCCGGTCCGGCCGCCGTCGCGCTCTGGTCACAGGCGCGGTCCACCGCCGACCACGCCCTGGCCCGGCACATCGCGGGGACGGCGTTCGGAGTGCGGGGGGCGCGTAGGACCCCGTTGGTGGTGCTGGCGGGCCCCGGCTGGCTGGGCCGGACCCCCGGTCCCGGCATGGTGCGGCCGTCCGGCCTGCGGGAGGCGCTCGGCGTCGTCTCCCGGCTGTACGCGGACGCGGCGGGGGCGGCGGGCGCGGCGGGGAGCGCCGGCGTCTGACGCGGCCCCTTCGCGCGGCCGTTTATGCGACCGGGACGGCGGTCAGCGGCCGGTGCCGGCGCCCGCGAGTTCGAGGCTGTGCCGCATGCGCTGGAGGCCGCGCCGGGCGTGGCTCTTGACCGTGCCGAGGGGCATGCCGGTGCGGTCGGCGATCTGGGTCTGGGTCAGATCGGCGAAGTAGGCGAGTTCCAGGACGTCGCGCTGGACGCGGGGCAGCCTGGACAGTTCCGCGGTGACGAGCATCCGGTCGAGGACCCTCTCGGGCTCCTCGTCCGCCCGGTCCTCGTGCTCCAGGGAGGCGCCGAGGGTCGCCGT
Organism: Streptomyces sp. NPDC085460; assembly: GCF_044541975.1. Classification (NCBI taxonomy): domain Bacteria; kingdom Bacillati; phylum Actinomycetota; class Actinomycetes; order Kitasatosporales; family Streptomycetaceae; genus Streptomyces; species Streptomyces sp. NPDC085460. The sequence continues at coordinate 818,969 of NZ_JBITTO010000001.1, read as the reverse complement.
GAGTTCGGTGCGGCGGGTGCGGGCGGTCAGGGCGTCGGCGATCTTGCGCCGGGTGATGCCGGTCAGCCAGGCCGGCAGGGTGCCCCGCTCGGGGCGGTAGTTGGCGCGGCCCCGCCAGGCGGCGACGAACACCTGCTGGGTGACGTCCTCCGCTTCGCGGGGGTCGCCCAGCGCTCGGGCCGCCAGGGTGTGGACCAGGCGCCCCCAGCGCCGGTAGGCGGCGGCCAGGCACTGCTCGTCGCCGGCGGCCAGGCCGCGGACCAGCCAGTCGTCGTCGGCCGGGACGGCGGAGACGACGGGAGGGTCAGGGGGGCCGGGGACGGCGGGGGCGGCGGGGGTGGCGGGGGCGGGGATGACGGAGACGGTGGGGGCGGGGACGGTGGGGGCGGGGTCCGTGGTCGTCCCGTGTGCGGTCATGACGCTTCCTCCTCCGCGTGGTGGCGCGCGTGTCCACCGGGTGTGGGGCCGCCGCCGCGGGGGCGGCGGCGCCGGGACCTGGGCGACCCCGTTCCCCTTCACCGTCCGGCCGACGCACCCCTCGCCACAACTCGCATCGTTTCCGCATCGATAAGGAAGCGCAGCATCGATAGGGAAGCCCAGGGGGCGGATCAGGCGGGTCCCCTCAGCCGCAGGAAGCGCTCCCGCGCCTCGGCGAGCTCGATCAGCGGGTCCGGGTAGTCGTAGGCGGCCCGGTCCAGCCCGGTGAGCCGCCAGGGCTCGTGGACGGCCGCCCCTTCCAGGCCCGCGAGTTCGGGGACCCAGCGGCGGACGTACGCGCCCTCGGGGTCGTACCGCTTGGCCTGCGCCACGGGGTTGAGGACGCGGTTCGGGCGGGTGTCCGTGCCCGTTCCCGCCACCCACTGCCAGTTGAGCTGGTTGTTCGCGACGTCCCCGTCCACCAGCAGGCCGAGGAAGTGACGCGCCCCCGCGCGCCAGTCGACGCAGAGCGTCTTCGACAGGAACGAGGCCGTGATCAGCCTGCCCCGGTTGTGCATCCACCCCTCGTGGGCGAGCTGGCGCATGGCGGCGTCGACGACGGGGTAGCCCGTGCGCCCCTCCCGCCAGGCGGCGAGGTCCGCCTCTGCGTCGGCGCCCTCCCGCCAGCGCCCCGGGCGGGAGCGGTAGTCGGCCCCGGCCGCCTCGGGTCGCGCGGCCAGGACCTGGTGGTGGAAGTCGCGCCAGCAGAGCTGCCGTACGAACGCGTCGGCGCCGGGCCCGCCCCGCTTGGCCGCCCGGTGCACGGCCTCGGTGGCGGAGACGGCACCGAAGTGGAGGTAGGGCGAGAGCCGGGAGGTGACGTCGCCGGCCAGGTCGTCGTGGCGTTCCTCGTACGTGTCGAGGTGGCCCGACAGCCACGCGCCGAGCCGCCTGCGTCCCTCGCTCTCCCCGCCCGGGGGGAGGGCCGGCGACACGTCCGCGACGTCGGAGCGCCGCGGAACGCGCTCGGAGGGCACGTCCGACGGGACGCTCAGCTTCCTGGGGGCGGCGAAGGGGGCGCGGAGCGGCTGGGCCGCCCAGCGCCGGTGGTAGGGCGTGAAGACGGCGAAGTGGTCCGATCCCTGCGGCAGGACGTCGCCGGGCGGGACGACGGTGACCACGCCGTCGTGCACGTACAGGCGCCGGCCGTCCTCCTCCAGCGCCTCGCGCAGCCGGGCCTCCCGCCGCCGGGCGAAGGCCGTCACCCCGGCGGCCATGTGGACCTCGTCGGCCTCCGTCCGCCGCACCAGGTCGCGTACTTCGGCCACCGTGTCGCCGTCGCGGACCACGAGCCGGCCACCGCGCTCCCTGAGCGCGTGGTCGAGGTCCCGCAGGCAGTCCGCGAGGAAGGCCAGCCGGTTCGGCGCGGCGAACCCGGCGCGGTCGACGGCCGGGTCGCGGACGAAGAGCGGGACCACCTCCTCCGCCGCCTGGGCGGCGGCCCTGAGCGGCGGATGGTCGTGGACCCTGAGGTCGGAGGTGTACAGAACGACGGCGACGGTCATCGCGCTCTCTCCCTGCTCGGCCCCGGTCACGTACGCGCGGGCGCCGTTCCGGGGCACCCGGACGGTACTCCTGCAACGGCGGTTCCCCGTTCTCCGGCGCGCCGGATGCGCGACCGTCCGGCGGACTCCCGGGGGCGGCCGGTCACCCGGCCGGCCGCCCCGTGGTGTCAGGGCCGGTGACGGAGCGCGCCCGGCCACCAGACCCGGGCGCCGATGTCCCGGACGAGCGCGGGGACCAGCAGCGAGCGGACGACGAGGGTGTCGAGCAGGACGCCGAAGGCGACGATGAAGGCGATCTGGACGAGGAACGCCAGCGGGATCACGCCGAGCGCCGCGAAGGTGGCGGCGAGGACGACACCGGCCGAGGTGATGACGCCCCCGGTGGCGACCAGTCCGCGGCGCAGGCCCTCGCGGGTGCCGTGCAGTTCCGTCTCCTCCCGCACCCGCGACATCAGGAAGATGTTGTAGTCGACGCCGAGGGCGACCAGGAAGACGAAGCCGTACAGGGGCACGGCGGCGTCGGTGCCGGTGAAGCCGAAGACGTGCTCGAAGACCAGGGCGGAGACGCCCAGCGTGGCGAGGAAGTTGAGGGCCACGGTGGCCACCAGGAGGACGGGCAGCAGCAGCGAGCGCAGCAGGCCGACCAGGATGACCAGGATGATCACCAGCACGACGGGCACGATGAGCTTCCGGTCCCGCTCGGCGGTGACCTGGGTGTCGTACTGCTGGGCGGTGGAGCCTCCGACGAGGGCGTCGGCGCCGGGGACGGCGTGCAGGGTGGTGCGCAGGGCGGCGACGGTCTCCTTGGCGGCGTCGGAGTCCGCGGCGTCCGTCAGGGTGACGTCGATCCGGACGCGCCCGTCGGCGACGAGCGGCCGCGCGGTGCCGGGGGTGGCGAAGAGGGTCGCCGAGTCGACGCCGTCGGCGTCCTCGGCGGCCGTGCGCACCCGCTCCGCCGCGTCCGCGTCGGCGATGACGACGGCCGGGTTGCCCGCGCCGCCGGGGAAGTGCTCGCTCAGCCGCTCCTGGGCGGCGACGGAGGGGGCGTCCTTGACGAAGATCTCGTCGAAGGGGACGCCCTTGGAGTCGAGCGTGAGGGAGAAGGCGGCGCAGGCCAGCAGGGCGGCGAGGGAGCCGGCCCAGACCTTGCGCGGGGCGCGGTCGACGAGGGCGGCGATCTTCCGCCAGACCGGGTGGGCCGCCTCGCCGTCCGGCGTGGCCTTCGGACGGGCGGGCCAGTACGCGGCGCGGCCGAGCAGCACCAGGACGGCGGGGAGGAACGTCACCGCGCTCAGGACGGCGCAGACGATGCCGATGGCTCCGACGGGGCCGAGCGCGCGGTTGTTGGTGAGGTCGCTGAAGAGCAGGGCGAGCAGGCCGAGCGCGACCGTGGCGGCGCTGGCCACGATCGGGCCGAAGGACTGCTTGAGGGCGGCGCGCATGGCCGGCACCTTCGCGCCCTCGCGCGCGGCCAGCTCCTCCCGGTAGCGGGCGGCCAGCAGCAGGGCGTAGTCGGTGGCCGCGCCGATGACCAGGATCGACAGGATGCCCTGGACCTGGCCGTCGACGCGGACGACGTCGTGGTCGGCGAGGACGTAGACGACGGCGCAGGCCAGGCCGAGGGCGAAGACGGCGCCGAGGATGATCAGCAGCGGCAGCAGGACGCTCCGGTAGACCAGGAGCAGGATCACCAGGACCGTGACCAGGGCGACCATCAGGAGCAGGCCGTCGATGCCCGCGAACGCGTCGCCGAGGTCGGCCTGGGTCGCGGCGGGGCCCGCCAGCCACGTCTCCGTGCCGGGCACGGCGGAGGCGGCGGACTCGATCCGCTCCAGCGTCGCGGGCAGTTCGTCGCCGAGGTCGGGGCGGAGCTGGACGACGCCGCGCAGGGCCTCGCCGTCCTCGGAGGGGAGGGCGGGCGACGGTACGCCGACGACTCCCTCGGCGCCCCGGAGGGAGGCGAGGGCCTGGGTGGCGGCCGACCGGGCGGCGGGGTCGACGGGGCCGCCGCCGTCGGCGGTCCAGACGACCAGGGCCGGCAGGGTCTCCTCCTGGCGGAACGCCTCCTGGGCCTGGAGGACCCGGGTGGACTCGGCGCTGCGCGGCAGGAAGGCGGCCTGGTCGTTGGTGGCCACCTCGCCGAGCTTCCCCGCGTAGGGGCCGAGCCCGCCTCCGACGGCGAGCCAGACGACGAGCACCAGCAGGGGCAACAGCCTGGTCACCCAGCGCGCGGGTGTGGACGACATGGAGGACTCCCCAGATTTATCTCAGTCATCAACTATCTCAATGATCGAGAGACATTGAACCACGAGCCGTCTCGGCGGTCCGCGCGATGTTCCTGGCCATGCCGCCGAAGACGACGGAGTGGAAGGGCGCCACGCCCCACCAGTACGCCTGCCCGGCGAGGCCCCTGGGGTGGAAGAGGGCCCGCTGGCGGTACGAGGTCCGGCCCCGCTCGTCCTTCTCGACGGCCATCTCCAGCCAGGCGAGCCCCGGCAGGCGCATCTCGGCGCGGAGCCTCAGCAGGCGCCCGCGGTCGATCGCCTCGACGCGCCAGAAGTCCAGCGCGTCGCCGACCCGGAGGCGCTGCGCGTCCCTGCGGCCGCGGCGCAGGCCCACTCCCCCGGCGAGCCGGTCCGCCCACCCGCGGACGGCCCAGGCCAGCGGGAAGGAGTACCAGCCGTTCTCGCCGCCGACGCCCTCGATGACCCGCCACAGCGCCTCGGGGCTCGCTTCGACGGTGCGGGAGCGCTCGTCCGCGTAGAGGCTGCCGCCCGCCCAGTCCGGGTCGGTCGGCAGCGGGTCGCTCGGCGCGCCGGGCGGCGAGGCGGTGGACCAGCGGGTGTCGACCCGGGCCTCGCGCACGCGGCGGAGGGCGAGGCGCAGCGCCTCGTCGAAGGCGATCGGCCGGCCGGGGACGTCGGGGACGTACGCGGTGATGTCGCGCTCGGCGCAGACCACCTCGTGGCGGAGCGATTCGGTGAGGGGTCGGGCCAGCGAGGCGGGCACGGGGGTGACGAGGCCGATCCACTGGCTGGACAGCCGCGGGGTGAGGACCGGTACGGGGACGATGAGGCGCTTGCGGAGCCCCCCGATCCGCGCGTACCGCATCATCATCTCGCGGTACGTGAGGACGTCGGGGCCGCCGACGTCGAAGGCCCGGTTCACGTCGGCGGGCATGCCGGCGCTTCCCACCAGGTAGCGGAGCACGTCGCGGACGGCGATGGGCTGGACCCGGGTGCCGACCCAGCTGGGGGTGACCATGACGGGGAGCCGCTCGGTGAGGTAGCGGAGCATCTCGAAGGAGGCCGAGCCGGAGCCGATGACGACGGCGGCCCGCAGGACGGTGGTGGGGACGCCGGAGTCGAGGAGGATGCGGCCCACCTCGGTGCGGGAGCGCAGGTGGGGCGAGAGCTCGTCCTCCGGCACTCCGCGCGGGGTCAGGCCGCCCAGGTAGACGAGGCGTCTCACGGCCGCCGAGGCCGCCTCGGCGGCGACGTTGCGGGCGGCGCGCCGGTCGGCGTCCTCGAAGCGGGCCGTCGAGCCCATCGAGTGGACGAGGTAGTACGCGACGTCGGCGCCGGCGAACGCGTCGCGCAGGCTCTCGGCGACGGTGACGTCGCCGCGTACGGTCTCCACCCGGTCCGCCCAGGGGAAGTCGCGGAGCTTCTCCGGGTGCCGGGCGAGACAGCGCACGCGGTACCCGGCGTCGAGCAGTTCCGGGACGAGGCGGCCCCCGATGTAGCCGCTCGCGCCGGTGACGAGGCAGAGCGGGGCCGCGGACGACGCGGAGGTGGTCATGTGGTGTTCCCTTTCGCGGATGCGGCTCAGGGACCCGGCCGCGGCCGGGTCCCTGTCCAGGCGTCCCTCACTTCGGCATGAGCACGGTGTCGATGACGTGCACAGTGGCATTGGACGTCTCCACGTCGCCGCAGACGATGGAGGCGGTGTCGTTCACCTTGTACGTGTCGCCCGACCCGGCGGTGGTCAGCGTGCCGCCCTGGAGGGTCTCGAACGAGCCGTCGGCGAGGTCCGCCTTCTCCACCGGTTCGTCCACCACGTGGTAGGTGAGGATCTTGGTGAGCGTCGCCTTGTCGGCGAGGACCTTGTCCAGATCGGCCTTCGGGATCTTGGCGAAGGCGTCGTTCGTCGGTGCGAAGACCGTGATGTCCTCGGCGTCGTTCAGGGTGTCGACCAGACCGGCCTTCTGTACGGCGGCGGCCAGCGTCGACAGTTCGGGGTTGTTCGAGGCGGCGGTCGCCACCGGGTCGTCGGCCATGCCCGCGACCGAGCCCTCGCCCTCCTTCGGTACCGAGGCGCAGCCCGGACCGAAGGGGGCTTCGACGACGTCGGCGGACGCCGGCGGGGCGAGGGCCCCGAGCGAGACCGCGAGGGCCGCGGCGGCCAGGGCGGCGGGGACACGGCGCCGGTTGCGCGTGGTGTTCATGAGCTCTCCTCCCACCGGCCGGATGCCGAGGCCCCTCGGCCGTGGATCGGTTGACCTCTCACCACGACATTCCGCCGGGAGGGGCCGTTCGGATGGGATCGACGCCACTTTTTTCTTCGGGGCCGCGTCCCGCCCGGGGCGGGGAGCGCGCCCCGGACCGGCAGAGAACCGGATATTGGATAAAATCTCCGAATGCTGGATCCCGTCTCCGACCCCGACCGCTTCGTCCGTGTCCGCGGCGCCCGCGAGCACAACCTGAAGGGCGTGGACGTCGACATCCCCCGCGACACGCTCACCGTCTTCACCGGCGTCTCCGGCTCCGGGAAGTCCTCGCTCGCCTTCGGGACGGTCTACGCGGAGGCCCAGCGCCGCTACTTCGAGTCCGTCGCGCCCTACGCCCGCCGGCTCATCCACCAGATCGGCGCGCCGAAGGTCGGGGAGATCACCGGACTGCCCCCGGCGGTCTCCCTCGAACAGCGCCGCGCCGCCCCGAGCGCCCGCTCCTCCGTCGGCACGGTCACCACCCTGTCGAACTCGCTGCGCATGCTCTACTCCCGCGCCGGCGACCACCCCGCCGGGGCGCCCCGCCTCGACTCCGACGCCTTCTCCCCCAACACGGCGGCCGGCGCCTGCCCGTCCTGCCACGGTCTCGGCCGGATCCACGAGACCAGCGAGGAGCTGCTCGTCCCCGACCCCGGCCTGTCGATCCGCGAGGGCGCCGTCGCCTCCTGGCCGGGCGCCTGGCAGGGCAAGAACCTCAGGGACGTCCTCGACGCCCTCGGCTACGACGTGGACCGGCCCTGGCGCGAGCTGGACCCGAAGGACCGGGAGTGGATCCTCTTCACCGACGAACAGCCGGTCGTCACCGTCCACCCGGTCCGGGAGGCCGGCCGCATCCAGCGCCCGTACCAGGGCACGTACACCGGCGCCCGACGGCTCGTCCTGCGCACCTACTCCGACTCCAGGAGCACCGCGCTGCGGGCGAAGGCGGAACGCTTCCTCACCAGCGCCCCCTGCCCGGTCTGCGGCGGCACACGGCTGCGCCCGGAGGCGCTGGCCGTCACCTTCGCCGGCCGGACCATCGCCGAACTGGCGGCGCTGCCGCTGACCGAACTGGCCGAGGTGCTGGCCCCGGCCGCCGCTCCCGGCTCCCCGGAGACCGCCCGCGTCCTCGCCGAGGACCTGCTCGCCCGGATCGCCACCGTCACCGAACTCGGACTCGGTTACCTCGGCCTGGACCGCGCCACCCCCACCCTGTCCACCGGCGAGCTCCAGCGGCTGCGGCTCGCCACCCAGCTGCGGTCCGGCCTCTTCGGCGTCGTGTACGTGCTCGACGAACCGTCCGCCGGCCTGCACCCGGCCGACACCGAGGCCCTGCTCGTGGTCCTCGACCGGCTGAAGGCGGCCGGCAACACGGTCTTCGTCGTCGAGCACCACCTCGACGTGGTCCGGCACGCCGACTGGCTCGTGGACGTCGGCCCGCGCGCCGGCGAGCACGGCGGCCGGGTCCTGCACAGCGGACCGCCCGAACTCCTCGCGCGCGTCGAGGAGTCGGCCACCCGCCGGTTCCTCTTCGACCCCGCCCCGGTGCCCGAACGGCCGCCCCTCGCACCCGAGGCGTGGCTGCGGACGGGACCCGTCACCCGGCACAACCTGCGCGGCGTGGACGCGGCCTTCCCCCGGGGCGCCCTCACCGCCGTCACCGGCGTCTCGGGCTCCGGCAAGTCCACACTCGTCGGCGCGCTGACCGGCGAAACGGAAGGCGTGGGACGGCTGGTGACGGTGGACCAGAAGCCCATCGGCCGCACCCCGCGCTCCAACCTGGCCACCTACACCGGCCTCTTCGACGTGGTGCGCAAGCTCTTCGCGGGGACCGAGGAGGCCAGGGCCCGGGGCCACAAGGCCGGGCGCTTCTCCTTCAACGTGCCCGGCGGCCGGTGCGAGACCTGCCAGGGCGAGGGGTTCGTCTCGGTGGAACTGCTGTTCCTGCCGAGCACGTACGCGCCCTGCCCGGACTGCCACGGCGCCCGCTACAACCCGGAGACCCTCCAGGTACGGCTGCGCGGGCTGAACATCTCCGAAGTCCTGGACCTGACCGTGGAGTCGGCGGCGGAGTTCTTCGCGGACGTGCCGGCGGCGGCCCGCAGCCTCACCACCCTCCTCGACGTCGGACTCGGCTATCTGCGGCTCGGCCAGCCCGCCACCGAGCTGTCCGGCGGCGAGGCCCAGCGCATCAAGCTCGCCTCCGAGCTCCAGCGCCCGCGCCGCGCGCACACCCTGTACGTCCTCGACGAGCCGACCACGGGGCTGCACCCGGCCGACGCCGAGGTGCTGGTACGCCAGTTGCGCGGTCTGGTGGACGGCGGCCACACGGTGGTCGTGGTGGAGCACGACATGGACGTCGCGGCCGGCGCGGACTGGGTGATCGACCTCGGCCCGGGCGGCGGAGGGGCCGGCGGCCGGATCGTCGCCGCGGGCCCCCCGGGCCGGGTGGCGCGGACGGCGGAGAGCCGCACCGCGCCCTACCTGGCCCGGGCCCTGGGCCTCGGAGGCGCGACCGCCTAGCCGTCGCGGCCGGTGGTCGAGCCGAAGCCGAGCCAGGTGTGGCGGTTGTTCCACCAGCACCAGCCGACCTTGGGGGCGCCCTTGCGCTCCTTGCCGTCCCGGCCGGTGCCGTTGCTGATCCAGATCGCCGGAGTGCGGGCGTCGAAGGCGCCGTTGGACTTCCGCAGGCGCGAACCGATCGTCATGAAGCACTTGTTGCGCTCCAGGACCTCGGGCCGCTGGAGCAGCCAGTGGATGCCCTCGGTGAGGACGAGCGGCGTCCGGCCGACCGCGGTGAGCGCCGGCAGGGCCTCCTCGGGGCTCCAGTTGCCCATGTGGTCGCCCCGGTCCAGGCCGTGGACGAGGTAGAACGGTCCGCCGGGAAGCTCCACGCCCTGCGGGGTGAAGGCGTCCACGTCCTCCATGTCGACCACGAGGAACCCGGGCTTGTCCGCGAGGCGGAGCAGCGGCGCGAGGGCCGAGGCGGGCGCGGCGTCCGGGTGGACGGCCAGCAGGGAGCCGGCGGGGGCGCCGACGGCGGCCTTCTCGGCGAAGGCCCGGAGCTCACCGGCGTCGATGCCGGTGAGGGCGGGCACCCCGAGGTCGATCAGCCGCTCGGCCTGGTCGGCGAGGGACGGCAGCGGGAACGCGCTGGTGTAGGCGTCGGCGGACGGGAGGGTGGGCTGTGCGTCGGGCAAGGCTCTCCTCTGGGGGGATGATCTCGGCCCGGGGAGAACGGCCCGGGCCGGGCCTTTGTTCCCGCCCCTCACGGAACGCCTCCTCTCACTTGTCGGACCCGCGCACGCGCCCCCCTCCCGGCGGGCCCGGGCACACTCCCGCCTCTCCGCGGGCCCGCGCACGCTCCACTTCCCTGCGGGCCCGCGCACGCGCCCCGGCGCTCACCTCACCTTGCGCCGTGCCCGCAGCCACTCCTTGTTCATCGCGGAGATCGACGGCAGCGGGATGCCCTTCGGGCAGGCGGTGGCGCACTCGCCGGTGAGTGTGCAGCCTCCGAAGCCCTCGGCGTCCATCTGGGCGACCATGTCGAGGACACGGGTCTCGCGCTCCGGGGCGCCCTGCGGCAGCACGTTCAGGTGGTTGACCTTGGCCGAGGTGAAGAGCATCGCGGAGCCGTTGGGGCAGGCGGCGACGCAGGCACCGCAGCCGATGCACTCGGCGTGCTCGAAGGCGAAGTCGGCGTCCGCCTTCGGCACCGGGGTCGCGTGGGCCTCGGGCGCGGAACCCGTGGGAGCCGTCACGTACCCGCCGGCCTGGATGATCCGGTCGAAGGCCGTGCGGTCCACCACCAGGTCCTTGACGACCGGGAAGGCGGAGGCCCGCCAGGGTTCGACGTCGATCGTGTCGCCGTCACGGAAGGACCGCATGTGGAGCTGACAGGTGGTGGTCCGCTCGGGACCGTGGGCGTCGCCGTTGATGACGAGGCTGCACGCGCCGCAGATGCCCTCGCGGCAGTCGTGGTCGAAGGCGACCGGGTCCTCGCCCCGCAGGATGAGGTCCTCGTTGAGGGTGTCGAGCATCTCCAGGAAGGACATGTCGGGGGAGATCCCGTCCACCTCGTAGGTGGCCATGGTGCCCTCGGCGCCGGTGTTCTTCTGGCGCCAGACGCGCAGGTTGAGCTTCATGCGTAGCTCCGCTGAGTGGGGTGGACGTACTCGAAGTCGAGGAGTTCCTTGTGGAGGACGGGGGCCTCCGGGGTGAACTCCCAGGCGGCCGCGTACGAGAACTCCTCGTCGCGGCGGGCGGCCTCGCCGTCCGGGGTCTGGGACTCCTCGCGGAAGTGGCCGCCGCAGGACTCCTCGCGGTTCAGGGCGTCGAGGCACATCAGCTCGGCGAGTTCGAGATAGTCGACGATCCGGTTGGCCTTCTCCAGCGACTGGTTGAACTCCTCGCCGGTGCCGGGGACCTTGATGCGGCGCCAGAACTCCTCGCGGATCTCCGGGATGCGGCGCAGCGCCGTGCGCAGCCCCTCCTCGGTGCGGGCCATGCCGCAGAACTCCCACATGACCTCGCCGAGTTCGCGGTGGAAGGAGTCGGGGGTGCGGTCGCCGTCGACGGCGAGCAGGAGGTTCAGCCGGTCCTCGGTCTCGGCCAGCACCTCGCGTACGGCCGGGTGGTCGTCGGTGACGGTCTCGGACCGCGGGTGGCGGGCGAGGTAGTCGTTGATGGTGGCGGGGAGGACGAAGTAGCCGTCGGCGAGGCCCTGCATGAGGGCGGAGGCGCCGAGGCGGTTGGCGCCGTGGTCGGAGAAGTTGGCCTCGCCGATGGCGAAGAGGCCGGGCACGGTGGTCTGGAGGTCGTAGTCGACCCAGAGGCCGCCCATCGTGTAGTGGACGGCGGGGTAGATCCGCATGGGGACCTCGTACGGGTTCTCCGCCGTGATCCGCTCGTACATGTCGAAGAGGTTGCCGTACTTGGCCTCGACGGCGGCGCGCCCCATCCGGGCGATGGCGTCGGCGAAGTCCAGGTAGACGCCCTGGCCCCCGGGGCCGACCCCACGCCCCTCGTCACAGACGTTCTTGGCGGCGCGGGAGGCGATGTCGCGGGGGACGAGGTTGCCGAAGGAGGGGTAGATCCGCTCCAGGTAGTAGTCGCGCTCGTCCTCGGGGATCTCGGCGGCGGGGCGGGTGTCGCCCTTGGCCTTGGGGACCCAGATGCGGCCGTCGTTGCGGAGCGACTCGCTCATCAGCGTGAGCTTGGACTGGTGGTCGCCGGTGCGCGGGATGCAGGTGGGGTGGATCTGGGTGAAGCAGGGGTTGGCGAAGTAGGCGCCGCGCCGGTGGGCCCGCCAGACGGCGGTGGCGTTGGAGTTCATCGCGTTGGTGGAGAGGTAGAAGACGTTGCCGTAGCCGCCGCTGGCGAGGACGACGGCGTCCGCGTAGTGGGTGGAGATCGCGCCGGTGATCAGGTCGCGGGCGACGATGCCCCGGGCGCGGCCGTCGACCACGATCAGGTCGAGCATCTCGGTGCGGGCGTGCATCTCGACGTTGCCGGCGGCGATCTGCCGGGAGAGCGCCTGGTAGGCGCCGAGGAGGAGCTGCTGGCCGGTCTGGCCGCGGGCGTAGAAGGTGCGGGAGACCTGGACGCCGCCGAAGGAACGGGTGTCGAGGAGTCCGCCGTACTCACGGGCGAAGGGGACGCCCTGGGCGACGCACTGGTCGATGATCTCGACGGAGATCTGGGCGAGCCGGTGGACGTTGGACTCGCGGGCGCGGAAGTCGCCGCCCTTGACGGTGTCGTAGAAGAGGCGGTGGATGGAGTCGCCGTCGTTGCGGTAGTTCTTCGCGGCGTTGATGCCGCCCTGGGCGGCGATGGAGTGGGCCCGGCGCGGCGAGTCCTGGAAGCAGAACTGGACGACGTGGTAGCCCTGTTCGGCGAGGGTGGCGCCGGCGGAGCCGCCGGCGAGGCCGGTGCCGACGACGATGATCCGGTGCTTGCGCCGGTTGGCGGGGTTGACCAGCTTCGCCTCGAAGCGGCGGGTGTCCCACCGTTCGGCGATGGGTCCGGCCGGGGCCTTGGTGTCGGCGATCGGTTCGCCGGTGCGGAAGTCGAGGTAGCTCATGGTCAGTTCACCACTCCGGTGATCACGCCGACGGGGACGGCGATGAAGCCCGCGGTCAGGACGAGCGCGAGGGCGTTCGCGAGGAGGCGCAGGGCGCGTTCGCGCCGGGCGTCGCCGACGCCGAGGGTCTGGGCGGCGCTCCAGAAGCCGTGCCGGACGTGCAGGCCGACGGCGAGCATGGCGACGATGTAGATGACGTTGCCGTACCAGGTCGAGAAGGTGTCGATGACGTTCTGGTACGGCTTGCCCTCCTCGAAGCCGCCGGGGTGGACGGTCCCGGTGGTGAGGTCGAGGACGTGCCAGACGATGAAGAGGCCGAGGATGATCCCGCCCCAGCGCATGGTCCGGGTGGCGTAGGAGGAGCCCTTGCGCTTGTGGGCGTACCGGGTCGGGCGGGCCTTGATGTCGCGCCGGCTGAGCTGGTACGCGGAGATCGCGTGCGCGAACACGGCGGCGAGGAGCACGATCCGGGCGATCCACAGTCCCCACCCGTAGTGGAGGACGGGGGCGCCCATCACGCGCAGCCAGTGCCCGTAGCCGTTGAACTCCTCGGGGCCGAAGAAGACCTTGAGGTTGCCGGCCACGTGCGCGACCAGGTAGGCGAGCATGATCAGGCCGCTCACGGCCATCACGGTCTTCTTGCCGATGGTCGACGACCAGAAGCCGCGGGAAGGGGTGCGGGACGGCGGGCGGGCGGGTGCCGCCGTGTCCTTGCTGGATGCCAGAGCCATGCCTCCGACGCTAGGGCCGAAGGGCCCGAGAGGTCCAAGACATGGTCCAGCTGATCTCCATAGGCTGAAGCTATGGCTTTGCCCTAGGCTGGGTTCCATGCAGTTCCAGCAGCTCCTCTACTTCGTGGCCGTGGCCGAGACCCGCCACTTCACCCGGGCCGCCGAACGCGTCCACGTCTCGCAGCCCTCGCTCTCCCAGCAGATCAAGGCGCTGGAGCAGGAGCTGGGCGTGGAGCTGTTCAGCCGGGCCCGGGGCAACATCGCGCTCACCGACGCCGGCGAGGCGCTGCTGCCGCTGGCCCGCCGGATCCTCGCCGACACCGAGACGGCCCGCCGCGAGGTGCAGGAGCTGGCCCAGCTCAAGCGCGGCCGGGTGCGGCTCGGCGCGACCCCCAGCCTCTGCACCGGCCTCCTCCCCGACGTCCTGCGCGCCTTCCACGACCTGCACCCCGGCATCGAGCTGCTGATCGAGGAGGGCGGCTCGCACGACCTCGTACGGGAGCTGGCCCGCGGCGCGCTGGACCTGGCGCTCGTCGTGCTCCCGCTGCCGACCCCGTCCCCGGCCCTGACCACGGTGGAGCTGCTCCGCGAGGACCTGGTCGTCGTCTCGGCCGCCTCGGCGCCGCCACCGCGCCGCCCGGTGCGGATCACCGACCTCCGCGACCAGCCCCTGGTGATGTTCCGGCACGGCTACGACCTGCGGGAACTGACCGTCGGCGCCTGCCGGGCGGCCGGCTTCGAGCCGACCTTCACGGTCGAGGGCGGCGAGCTGGACGCGGTCCTCGGCTTCGTCCGGGCCGGGCTCGGCCTCGCCGTCGTCCCCGCCATGGTCGCCGCCCGCGCCGGCCGCGACCTGCGGGTGACCGCCCTCGCCCGGCCGGGCCTGCGCCGCACCATCGCCCTCGCGCACCGCAGCGACGTCGCCCCGCCCCGGGCCGCGCGCGAGCTCCAGCGGCTGCTGATGGCCTCGCGGCGCGGAAAGCCGGCACCGGACGCGCCGTAGCCGGGTTCAGGGCTCGATGAGCCCCACGCGGATCGCGTACCGCGTCAGCTCCAGTCGGTCGCGCAGCCCGAGCTTCTGGAGGATGTTGGCGCGGTGCCGCTCCACCGTCTTCGGGCTGATGAAGAGCAGATCGCCGATCTCCCGGGAGGTGTGCCCCTCCGCGACCAGCTTCAGTATCTCCTCCTCCCGCTCCGTCACCGGCCGCTCGGGCAGCCCCGCGCCGGACCGCGCGCGGTCGAGGTAGCTGCGGATCAGCGCGGTCTCGGCGCCCGGGTAGATGAACGGTTCGTCACGCAGCGCGGACCGGCACGCCTCGACCAGGTCCCGGTCGGCGACGGACTTCGGCACGTACCCGTTGGCTCCGGCCCGCAGCGCCTCGAAGAAGTACTCCTCGTTGTCGTACATGGTCAGCATCAGGATCCGCAGCCCTGGCCGGAGCCGGGCGAGCTCCCGCGCCGCCTGGAGCCCCGTCATCCGGGGCATCGCGATGTCCAGGACGGCCAGGTCGAGCCCCGCGTCCCCGCGCGCCGCGGCGACGGCCTCGGCACCGTCCCCCGCCTCGGCGACCACCGCGAGGTCCGGCTCGGCGTCGAGGATCAGCCGCACCCCGCGCCGGACGAGCGCGTGGTCGTCGACGAGGAGGATCCGGGCGGGCGGGCGTAGGGGGGAGGTCATCGCTCGTGTCCAGGAGTCGGTTGCGGTACGGGAGGGAGGACGGGTGCGGGACCGGGGGCGGGTACGGGACCGGCATCGGGTACGGGCGGGGGTACGGGACCGGGGGCGCGTACGGGATCGAGGACGGGTACGGGACCGAGACCGGGCACGGCCGGGGGTACGGCCCCGGTCACCTCGGCCGCGGTCGCCCCGGGCGCCGGGACCGCGGCCCCTCGCGGCGGCAGGTCGAGGCACACCTCCGTACCCCCCGACTCCCCCGCCCCCACCCGCAGTTCGGCACCGACCAGCAGGGCGCGCTCCCGCATGCCGCCGATGCCGGCGCCCTCGGCGGCACCGGCCGTGCCGCGTCCGTCGTCACGGACCAGGAGGCGGGTGCCGCCGTCCGGCGCGGGGCCCAGGCGGAGTTCGACGCGGCCGGCGCCGGAGTGCCGGGCCGCGTTGGTCAGGCCCTCCTGGGCGACCCGGTAGACGACGAGCTCCGTCGCGGGGTCGAGCGGTCCGGCGCCGGACGCGAGGTGCGTCGTCACCCGCAGGCCCGGCGTAAACAGCTCCCCGGCGAGGGAGCGCAGCGCGCTGTGCAGGCCCAGCTCCTCCAGGACCCCGGGGCGCAGCCGGCGGGCGATCCGGCGGATCTCCTCCAGGCTGGCCCGGGTGGTCTCCTGGGCCTGCCGCAGGTCCTCGCGCAGTTCCCGGGGTGCGTGGTCGGCGGTGTGCTTGAGCTGGAGGAGCACGGCGGTGAGGGTCTGCCCCACCTCGTCGTGGAGCTCGCGGGCGATCCGCTGCCGCTCTGCCTCCTGCGCGGTGAGGACCCGGCCGCTGCTGGTGGCCCGCTCGGTCTCCAGACGGTCGAGCATGGCGTTGAAGGCGCCGGTCAGGTCGGCGATCTCGCCGCGGCCGGTGACCTCGGGGCGGGCGCCCGGCTTGAGCAGGTCGGCGGTCGCCATCGCGCGCCGGAGCCGTCCGAGCGGGGCGAGGCCCACCCTCAGCAGCGCCGCGTTGAGGACGAGCATCAGGACGAGTCCGCAGACCACGACGATCGCCTCGCCGAGGAGGACGGGCGTGGAGACGGTGACGGGGCCGAGGAGGAGCCCCGCGGCGAGGACCAGCACGGCCGCGTTGAGCAGGAAGATCCGTCCGTACAGTGACACCGCGCCGCTCTCCCCGACTCCGCTCACACCCATCTGACCTGCGCAGAAGCCTATTCGCCGCTTCATCCTGCGGGCCGGCCGGGGCCCCTGTCCATCCGTGCCGGCACCCATGTGCGAAGGCCCTCCGGGATGGCAGCATGGACCGGCCGCGGCCCCGGCCCGCCCGCCCGTGCGGAGGGGCACCGGCCTCCTCGCCGCGCGACCGAGCAGAGACGACACGAGGAGTCCGGGCCGTGCCCACTTCACGGATGAGCTCGACGCCGTTGCCCGGCGTCGGCGTCCAGTACGACCTCACCACCCGGGAACACCGGCACCTGTCGGTGATCGCCCACCGCGACGGCACGCGCAGCGTCAACGTCTACCGCTCCGACGACCCCGACGCCTGCCTGCAGTCCCTGCACCTGACGGCCGGCGAGTCCGCCGCGCTCATCGACGCCCTGATGCCGTCCCACCACAGCCCCAACCTGCTCCACACCACGGAGCTGGGTCTGGTGGCCGAACGGATCGAGCTGTCCTCCGCCTCGCACTGGAACGGCCGGACCCTCGGCGAGACCCGCATGCGCACGGAGACGGGCGTCTCCATCGTCGCCGTCCTCCGCCGCGCCGACGCCGTCCCCTCTCCCGGCCCCGGCTTCCGCCTCGCCGGCGGGGACACCCTCATCGTCATCGGTACCCACGAAGGCGTCGACGCCGCCGCCGCGATCCTTGGAAGGGAGTGATCGGTGCATTCGTCCGCCGTCTTCCTCATCGAGTTCGGAGCGATCATCCTCGGTCTCGGGCTGCTCGGCCGGATGGCCGGGCGGCTGAAGTTCTCGCCCATACCCCTGTATCTGCTGGCCGGGCTCGCGTTCGGGGAAGGGGGGCTGCTGCCGCTGGGGGCGAGTGAGGAGTTCGTCGCCATCGGGGCCGAGATCGGGGTCATCCTGCTGCTCCTGATGCTCGGTCTGGAGTACACGGCGACCGATCTGGTCACCAATCTGAAGACGCAGTATCCGGCCGGTCTGGTCGACGGGGCGCTGAACGCGCTGCCCGGGGCGGCGATGGCGCTGATGCTCGGGTGGGGGCCGGTGGCGGCGGTGGTACTGGCCGGGGTCACCTGGATCTCGTCGTCCGGGGTCATCGCCAAGGTGCTCGGGGACCTGGGGCGGCTCGGCAACCGGGAGACGCCGGTGGTGCTGAGCATCCTGGTCCTGGAGGACCTGGCGATGGCGGTGTACCTGCCGATCGTGACCGCGCTGCTCGCCGGCGCCGGGCTCGCCGCCGGCAGTGCCACGCTCGCGATCGCGCTCGGCGTCGCCGGGCTCGTGCTGTTCGTCGCCGTGCGGTACGGGCGGGTGATCTCGCGCTTCGTCTCGAGCGACGACCCGGAGAAGCTGCTCCTCGTGGTGCTGGGTCTCACGCTGCTCGTGGCGGGCATCGCGCAGCAGCTCCAGGTTTCGGCGGCGGTCGGCGCGTTCCTCGTCGGGATCGCGCTGTCCGGGGAGGTCGCGGAGGGCGCGCACCATCTGCTGAGCCCGCTGCGGGACCTGTTCGCCGCCGTGTTCTTCGTCTTCTTCGGGCTGCACACCGACCCGGCGAGCATCCCGCCGGTGCTGCTGCCCGCGCTCGCGCTGGCCGTCGTCACCGCCGGTACGAAGATCGCCACCGGTTACTGGGCGGCGCGGCGCAACGGGATCTCCCCGAAGGGCGCCTGGCGGGCCGGCGGAACGCTGGTCGCCCGCGGCGAGTTCTCCATCGTCATCGCGGGCCTGGCCGTCTCCGCCGGGATCGAGCCCTCTCTGGGCCCGCTGGCCACCGCGTACGTCCTCCTCCTGGTCGTCGTCGGCCCGCTCACCGCCCGCTACACCGAGCCCGTCGCGACCTGGGTGACGGCCCGGCGCGGCCGCCGGGGCGCGGAGCCGGACCCGGGGCCCGCGGCGGAGCGGCTGCCGCTGGCCGAGCCCGTGCGGCACGACGGCTGAGGCGCCCGAAATCCGCGTGCGGACGGGTCGGGCGGGCTGCGAGCATCACGGGATGGACCACGCTCTCGAACGTCTGCTCGTCCGGCACACCCTCCGTCTCCCCTTCCCCGCCGGCCCCGCCGGGGAAGGATCCGCCGCCGCCCTGCGGTTCGACGCCGTGCTGCGGACGGCGGGGTTCGCCCTCGCCGGCCCGCTGCTGAGGGAGCTGTCCGGGCGGTCCGCGGAGACCGTCGACGAGCTCGCCCGGTGGGCGCTGGAGGCGGTCCGCGAGCGGGTCGGCGACCATGTGCGGCACAACGCGTACTTCATCGACTTCCCCCACAACGTCCCCGAGACCCGTGAGTTCTGGCTGTCGTGCGTCCTGAAGGCGCTGGAGGACCCCGAGGCCCGGGAGGAGGTCGAGGCGCAGCTGAGCGCCGGGGTCCTGAACCTGCTGACGCTGCCCGCGTACGGCCGGTACCAGCATTCGTACGAGGAACTGCTCGCGGCGCACGCCGAGTTGACGCCCGCGAGCTCCGACCGGCTGACCGTCCTGCACCTCGGCGGGCCCTTCGAGGAGGAGATCGGCGCCCTGTACCGGTCCCTGGCGGGGTCCGTGACGCCGCTGGGCGACGAGCACCTGGCCGATCTGGCCGTGCTCGCCGCGCACTGCGCGGACGGGCCGCAGCCCGCGGAGATCCCGGTCCGGGAGATCCGGGCCGTGGTCAACAGGGCCCGGCTGCGGGCGGGCGCGACGCCGCTGCTCGACACCGTGACGGATGTGCTGCGGCTCGCCTGCGCGCTGTCGGACGGCGATGTGACGCTGCGCGAGCGGACCCGCTTCCGCGCGCTGTCCCGGCCGCTGCGGCGGGCGCTGCTCGCGGGCCTGGACGCGGTGGTGGCGGCGGCTCCCGCGAAGCTGGCCGACGTCGGGCCGCACCGGGAGGCGTGGAAGCGGCTCGGGGAGCGGCTGCATCCGCACGAGTACCCGGCGTGGCCGCACGCGGCCGAGGTGTTCGCGGTCGCCCGGGGCGAGCTGCGGGCGCCGTCGCTGGACTCCCGGGTGGAGGCGCTGCTCGCCGGTGACGACGTACCGGGCGCGGCGGAACTGCTGGCGTCGGCCGCGCCCGGGCGGCTGTTCCGGGCGCTCGACCGGCTGCTGCGCACGGCGGCGGACGAGACGGCGCGGGAGGCGGTGCTGGCGGCGGCGGAGCGGTCCGCGTCGCGGGTGGCGGGCCGGGTGGTGCTGTCGGTGCGGGAACACCTGCTGAACCGGCACGACCGGTCGGGCGCGCCCCGGCGGCTGTTCGTGAACCGGGACGGCAGCGCGTGGGTGACGGCGGACACCCGCCGGGACCTGCCGAGGGAGGCGCAGCGGCGGCTGCTCGCGCTGCTCGACGGGGAGACCCGGCGGCGGCTTCCCGCGGCCGGCCGCGTGCTGGTCGACCCGGCGATCCTGGACGTGGCGCTGCCGCTGAGCGGGCGGGCGTCGTCGGGAGGGTTCGGGGTGCTGCCGCGCGGTTCGGTCTCGGCGGTCGAGGGGGAGCTGCTGCGGTTCTTCATGTACTGGAAGGAGGCGCGGCGCACGACCGACCTGGACCTGTCGGCGCTGATCCTCGACGAGCGGTACGCGACGGTCTCCTGGCTGTCGTACACGGAGCTGACCACGGTGGAGGGCCGGCACTCCGGGGACGTGACCGCGGCCCCGGACGGTGCTTCGGAGTTCATCGAGCTGCGGCTCGGCGCGGTGCGCGGCACGTTCGTGGTGCCGCACGTGCACGTGTACGCGGGCGAGAACTTCGAGGAGGTCGCCGAGTCCTTCTTCGGGTACATGCTGCGCGAGGGCGAGCAGGGCGGGCGTCCGTTCGAGCCGCGGACGGTGCGGATGAAGTCCGAGCTGCGCGGGCCGGGGCGGGTGGCGCTGCCGGTGGCGTTCCGGCGGGACGAGGAGGGGCGCTGGCACGCGCACTGGCTCCACCTGTGTCTGCGGGGCACGCCGTCGGCCAACCGGGTCGAGGAGCACCGGGTGTCGATGGCGGTGCTGTTGCGCGGTGCGGTCGAGCGCACGCCGGTGACGGTTCGTCATGTCGTGGAGCTGCTGCGGGAGTCGGGGGCCGAGGTGACGGAGTGGTCCGGCGGCGCGGTGCCGGAGGAGCCGGTGACGTACCTCGGTCTCGCCCGGCCCGAGGGGCTGGCTCCGGGTTCCCGGGTGGTGACGCCGGAAAATCTGCGCGACCTGGTCCCCGCCTGAGTGCTACGGTCGTTCCGGGGCGAGGCCATGAAGGGGCTTCCTTCTCATACTCCTGATGACATAGTCCCTTCGCTTTCCTCGCCCCCTCGCGCTTCACCCGTGTGGGCCCGGTCCTCAGGAGGACCGGGCCCACACGCGTGTCCGCTCGGGCTCACACGGCGTCGGCCAGGACCAGCGAGTGGATGCGGTCCGGGGCGCCGGGGCGGGCGTAGTACCAGCCCTGGGCGGTGTCGCAGCCGAGCTCGCGGAGGCGTTCGGCCTGGGCCGCGGTCTCGACTCCTTCGACGGTGACGGCGAGTTCGAGGCTGTGGGCCAGCGAGACGATGCCCTCGACGATCTTCAGGTCGACCGGGTCCACGGGGTGCTGCTGCATGCCCCGGGTGAAGGAGCGGTCGAGCTTGAGGACGCTGACCGGGAGGCGGCGCAGGTTGGCCAGGTTGGAGTAGCCGGTGCCGAAGTCGTCGAGGGCGATGTCGACGCCCATCTCCGCGAGTTGGCGCAGCGGCTTGAGGAGGTCCTCGTCGGCGCCGATCAGGGCGGATTCGGTGACCTCCAGGCAGAGCGCGCCGGGCGCGAGGCCGGCGCGTTCGAGGACGTCGACGGTGTCGGCGACCAGCCGGGGGTGGTGGAGCTGGGTCGGGGACAGGTTGACGTTGACGCGGAGCGGGGTGCCGGTGCCGGGGTTGTCGAGCTGCCAGGAGCGGGCCTGCCGGACGGCCTCCTGGAGCACCCAGCGGCCGAGCGGCACGATCAGCCCGGTGTCCTCGGCGAGCGGGATGAAGCGGTCGGGCCCGAGGACGCCGTGCTGGGGGTGGCTCCAGCGGACGAGGGCCTCGGCGCCGTGGACGCTGCCGTCGTCGAGGTGGACGAGCGGCTGGTACTCGATGAAGAACTCGCCGCGCTCCAGGGCGGTCGGCAGGGCGGTGGTGAGGCCGTGCCGGGTGATGGCGCGGGCGTCGGCCTCGGGGTCGGCGAGCTCGAAGCGGTTGCCGCCCGCGGACTTGGCCCGGTACATGGTGATGTCGGCGCTGCGCAGCACCTCGGCGGCGGTCCGTTCGCCGGCCGGGCCCTCGACGACGCCGAGGCTGCCGCGGACGGTGAGTTCGCGTCCGTCGACGCCGACGGGGGTGGCGAGGGCGGCGAGGATGCGGTCGGCGAGCGCGGTGGCGTCCCGTTCGCCACCGGTGCCGGTGGTGAGGGCGACGAACTCGTCGCCGCCGAGCCGGGCGACCATCTCGCCGGGGCCGGTGGCGCACGCCTGGAGCCGGTCGGCGACCTCGACGAGGAGGCGGTCGCCGACGGAGTGGCCGAGGCTGTCGTTGATGGCCTTGAAGCCGTCGAGGTCCAGGTAGCAGAGACCGAAACGGGAGTTCTCCCCCGAAGCACCGGAAGCACCGGAAGCACCGGCGGCGCCCGACGCACCGGGCGCGAGGGCCTTCTCCAGGCGCTCGAAGAACAGCGTCCGGTTGGGCAGCCCGGTGAGGGCGTCGTGGGTGGCCTCGTACCGCAGCCGCAGGTGGAGCAGGCGCCGTTCGGTGATGTCCTCCATGAGCGCCAGCTGGTACTGGGGCCGGCCCTCGGCGTCGCGGAGCAGCGAGACGGTGAGGTTGGTCCACAGGACCGTGCCGTCGCCCCGGTAGTACGGCTTCTCCACCCGGTACTGCTCGCGTTCGCCGCGCACCAGCTCCTCGTAGAGCCGCCAGACGTGCGGCCCGTCCTCGGGGTGGACCCACTCGCTGACGTTGCGGCTGCGGACGTGGGCCTCGACGCCGCCGAACATGCGGGTCATGGTGTCGTTGATCTCGACGATGTGCCCGTCGAGGTCGGCGATGCCGATGCCGATGGCGGCGCCGTCGAAGACGGCCCGGAAGCGGCTCTCCGTGGCGTGCAGGGCGATCTCGGCGGCGCTGCGGGCGGAGAGCGCGGAGCGGGCGATGGCCTCCTGCTCGGCGCGGGTCCGCTCGCGCAGGGCCTGGGCGTAGCCGGTGGCCATGGCGTGCTGGAGGCGCGCGCAGCGGGCGCGCAGTTCCTCGGCGGTGAGCTCGGGGTCCGTACCGCAGTAGAGGACGAGGTAGGCGTCGACGACGCCGAGGCTGCGGCCGAGCGCGTCCGGGTCGGTGCAGTGCGCGTCGACCAGGCCGGCGCCGGCCCGCTGGCCGGGGCCGGTGTCGAAGGGCCGGGCGAGCAGCGCGTCGCACAGCAGGCGGGCGAGCGGGAGGAGGTGGCCCTCGAACTCGGTGCGGGTGAGGGAGGTGGCGGTCACCGGGAAGATGGCCCGGCCCCAGATGGTGACGAACCGCCTGAGTCTGTCCTCCGGGCCGTCGGCTTCCGCGACGTTCCCGGACGGCTGCGACGGCACCTTCACGCCTTGCGCCCCACACCCGCGAAGCCGGAGAACGCGTACGGGTCCTCCTCCTCGGCCGGGTTGTCCGGCCGCCACAGCGGCATGGAGACGACGCCCGGCTCGACGAGGGCGGTGCCGTCGAAGAAGCGGGCGATCTCCTCCCGGGAGCGCATCACCAGGGGGTTGCGGGTGGAGCGGTACACCTCGACGGTGCCGCCGGCCCGCTCCTGGTCGACGGGGATGCCCTCGTACGAGGCGTGGGTGACGACCAGGAGGCTGCCGGGGGCGAGCGCGTCGAGGAGTTCGGTGACGGCCTCGTGCGGGCGGTCGGCGTCCTCCAGGAAGTGCAGGACGGCGACGAGGAGCAGGGCGACCGGGCGGTCGAGGTCGAGCAGGCCGGTGACCTCGGGGCTGCGCAGGATGTCGGCCGGCTTGCGGAGGTCGGCGGGGACGACGGCGGCTCCGTCGACGCCTTCCAGGACGGCCCGGCTGTGGGCGACGGCGACGGGGTCGTGGTCGACGTAGACGATCCGGGCGGCGGGGTCGGCGGCCTGGGCGACCTCGTGCACGTTGCCGAAGGTCGGTATGCCGGAGCCGATGTCGAGGAACTGGGTGACGTCGTTGTCGACGGCGAAGCGGACGGCGCGGCGCATGAAGGCCCGGTTCGCCTGCATGATCTTGGGGAGGCCCGGCAGGAACTCCATGGCCTTGCGGGCCGCTTCCCGGTCGACTTCGAAGTTGTGCGAGCCGCCCAGATAGAAGTCGTACATACGGGACACGCTGGGTACCGAGATGTCGATACCCGGCGGAGCCCAGGCGGGACGCTCCATCAATGTCTCCAACAAGTCGCCATGGGGGATGCGGCCCGGTGTTCGCGGCCGTGTTCGAGGTGAGGCTACTGATCGCCCGCCGAGAGAGCGAGTGGAAACGGAAATTCGCGATCCGTTCTTGGTCACACGCCTTTGGCACGTGCGGTCCGAACGGAGACTTCACGCCTTCAGGCCGTGCACCTTCACGTGCATATGAGCGTGCGTCGGCTCTCCGGCCCCGCTTGTCACGGGGGCCACGCGCCCGCCGTACCCGCCCGCACCTCGGCGGTCGGCCCGTGCGGTGCCGCGCGCGGCACCGGGCCGCACCGGAGGGATTGGGCATCGGCGGGGCGACAACCGGACAGTTCTTCCGAACGGGCCCCGGAGTGACGCCCGTCGGCCTATTCCGCCCCGTTCCACCACGGTGATTCGGGGCCGCCGGCGGAGAAACGTCAAACCGCGCGACACAAGATCCCCACCATCCGGCGAATCCCACGGCATTCGGGCCCCGGTTCGGCGTCCACGTGTTCAAGTCGTCGGCGTGTCTCTGTACGGATCACCCCTCGCGCGGTCACTGGCCGCCGCCGCGCTGGTGTGGCTGCTCGCCTCACCCGCGCCGGCGGCCGCCGACTCCTGCGCCTACGCCACGTCCGCGCCGGACGGCTCGCACACCTCGGTGGCGGTCATCGGCCCGGACGCGTGCAAGCCCAAACCCGGGCCGAAACCCGGGCCGAAGCCCGAACCGAAGCCCGCCCCGCCCCCGTTCGAACCGCCCCGTCCCTCGCTGCCCCCGCTGCCGCCGCCGCCCCAGGAGCCGCCGGCCGTGCCGACGCTGCCGGAGCGCCCGTCCCCGCCGGCCCGCCCCGCGCCGCCCCAGCTGCCCGCCCCCGCCCCCGTCGTGCCCGTTCCGGTTCCCGTACCGCCGCCGCCCGCCGCCACCCCGGCACCGCGCCCGGCCCCGGCCCCGCCGTCCCCCGCGCCCGTGACCCCGGCGCCCGGGGACCCGCCGGCCCCCGCTCCCCCGGCCCCGCCGCCCGCACCGACGGCGGCGGCGCCGCGTCCCGCGCCCGCGGCGGCCCCGGTCGCGCTCCCGCACTACCAGCGGACCTCCCGGCCCCAGCCGAAGAGCAACCGGTCACCCGTCACCACGATGCTCCTGCTCGTCGCGCCCGCCGTGCTCGCCACCGCCGTGCTGCGTCCGCGCTCCCGCTGACCCGGCCCCGCGCCACTCGAACCCCGAGCTCTCCCCGAGCTCCCCACTCCGTGAGGAAGTCCGAACCACCATGTCCGAATGGCTCGTCCTGACCCTGGCGATGGCCGCCGCCTGCGGCGTCGTCCTGGCCATCGTCGTCATCAACCAGCGCCGGATCCCCGAGGACGACGACCCGAACGAGACCCCCGACGTCATCGAGTACATGACGATGATGATCGGCGTGATCTACGCCATCGTCCTCGGCCTCGCCATCGCCGGCGTCTGGGAGGCGCGCGGCGCCGCCCAGGAGGTGGTGCGCCAGGAGGCGCAGGCGATGCACGAGATCTCCGAGCGGGTCGAGGTCTACCCGGAGGCGGTCCGCGCGCGGATCCGCGCGGACGTCGACGCGTACGTCTCCTACGTGGTCCACGAGGAGTTCGCCCACATGGCCGAGGAGGGCGAACTCACCGAGGAGGGCGACGCCCTGCTCGGCAAGGTGCGCCGCAGCGTCACCGACTACCAGCCCGCCAACGACTTCGAGGGGCAGGCGTACCAGCCGCTGGTCGACCAGGTGATGGTCGCCGACGACGCCCGCGGCGCCCGCGGCCAGAGCGCCGGGGAGACGATGCCCGGCGTCGTCTGGTTCGGCCTGATCATCGGCGCCCTGGTCTCGGTGGGGCTGATCTTCACGCTCCAGATCCGGCGCACCGGCCGCGAGGTGCTGCTCGCGGGCCTCTACAGCGCGCTGATCGCCTTCCTGCTCTTCCTCATCTGGGACTTCGACGCCCCGTACGGGCGCGGCCTCGCCGCCACCGACGCGCCGTTCACCGACCTGTTCCCGCAGGTCACGGAGTGACCCGGAGGGCGGGGCTGGGCCGCCCGGGGGACACGCGTGCCCCATTCGCACGTCTGGGATCGCGGCTGTGGTAGTGCGCTCCTAGCGTTTCGGGCAACGAGGTGTACGCAGGCTTCTCGCGGCCAGACCGCCGCGGCCGGCCCTCGGGACCCGGAGGAATCACCATGCGCGCGATACGTGCCGCTTCCACCGCCCTGCTGGGGGCGGCCACCCTCGCCCTGGCCGCCCCCGTCACCGTCGTCCACGCGGCCGACGGTGCGCCCGCGCCGAACCCGCGGGTGCGGGGTGCGAAGGCCCCGGGCGATTTCGTCGTCTCGCCGTCGCTCGTCGCCCCCGGCGGGCGGGTGACGCTCAGCGCCCCCGGCTGCGCCAGTACGGCGACGGCGACGGCGGGCATCTTCGACACCGTCCAGATCCCGCCGGGTTCGTCGGTCACCGCCACCGTGGACACGGACGCCCGCCGCGGCGCGGCGTACACGGTGGCGTTCAACTGCTCGGGCGGGGTGCAGGACAGCGTCGACCTGACGATCAGCGGGGTGGCCGCGGCGACCCCGACGATCAGCTCGACGGTGCTGCTGGCCCCGCGCGGGGTGCGGGGCGGTCTCGGCGGTTCGCAGAGCGGTCTGGAGTCCGGGAAGCTGGCGGCCGGTACGGCGCTGGTGCTCGCGGCGACGGCCGGCTCGGTGTACGCGATCCGCCGCCGCGCCTCTTCCCGCCGACACTGACCCGGTTCCCACCGGATCCCGGTTCCCACCGGATCCCGGTACCCACCGGATCCCGGTACCCACCGGCCCGGTTCCCCGCCCCGGGGGCGGACAGCCCGCCGCCCCCGGGTCCCTGTCCGGGACACGGGGGCGGCGGGCACGGTGGGCCGACCGGGAGGTTCGGCCGGTCAGGCACCCGTGCCGGTCATGCGGCGGCGACGGAGGACGAAGACACCGCCGCCGAGCGCCGCGGCGGCGACCAGGCTGCCGCCGACGGCCATCTCGGTGGAGCTGGGCGCCAGCGAACCGCCGAGACCGCCCTGGGCGCCGCGGCCCGCGAGCACGCGGAACGGGTGCGTGACGACCCGGGAGTTGTCGCTGCACCTGACGGCCAGGTTGTAGTTGCCGGGGGTGGCGTTGTTGTAGACCCGGGCGATCGCGCTGGAGAGGCCGTTCGAGTTGACCGAGAGGTTGGTCTCCGGGAACGCGTTGGACGTGACCGTGCCGCCGTGGCCGCAGCCCCTGGCGGTGATGGTGATCGTCGACCCCGCGTGGACGTCCTGGGGGTTGACGGAGACGTCGCTGGGGCCACGGGTGGCGTGGGAGAGGGGCGCGGCCAGAGCAACCGCCGCGAACGCGGTGGCGGTCACCGCCAGAGTGCGTGCAGCACGCATGGTTGAACCTCCAGTGGAAGACGCCCCGAAGCGGTGCTCCGGGAGATTCGACGAGTACGCCTTCCATGACGAACCATCACAAGTCGGACTGGTCCCTGCACCTCGACACTGGGCCGGTCCGGTGAGCGCCGATGCCGCCGATCGAGTTGCGCGGGACACCACAACCGCAGGTCAGGGGCGTGCGAAATGATTGTCCGACGAGTACTCGGATGGGTCAGCGCGCGGTCACCCGGGGCGAGCAGCGGGCCGGAGAGGCACCGCGCGGACGGCATCTGACGGGTCGTCGGCCAGGGTGCGCGGCCCGGCGGCGTCCGGTCGGCCCGGCGGCGTCCGGTCGGCCCGGCGGCGTCCGGTCGGCCCGGCGCCACCCGTACGGCCGCTCCGGGCTACCCGTTCGGGCCGCCCGGAGCGCAGGCGCGCGGAGGCGCCCTTACCGTTCACACGTCGCCACGAAGGGAGAACCATGCCCCCGAAGGACTTCCGCGTCCCTGAGCGCAGGAGACGTCAACCCTGGGGCGTCCTGGCCCTCGCCATGCTGTCCGGACTCGCGATGATGCGCAACGGCGTGGACGTCGCGGGAGGTCCGCCGCAGCCGGCCGCCGCGGCCCGTCCGGTGGCCCGTCCGGTCGTCCCGCCGCCCGCGGAGGCGTCCGCGGGACTCCAGCCGCTGCCCTTCGCACCCGCCTCGCGGATCCGCATCCCGGCGATCGACGTCGCGGCGCCGGTGATGGACGTGGGGCTGGACCCGGAGGGCTGGGTGGCGGCCCCTCCCCCGCAGGACGCCAACATGGCCGGCTGGTACCAGAACGGCATCGCGCCCGGCCAGCGCGGCACCGCGGTGGTCGTCGGGCACGTCGACAACAACAGCGGCCCGGCGGTCTTCTACGGCCTCGGCTCGCTGGAGAAGGGCCAGCACGTCGAGGTCGAGCGGTACGACGGACGGGTGGCGGTCTTCGAGATCTACGGCATCGAGGTCTACTCCAAGGAGGACTTCCCCGGGCCGCAGGTCTACGGCGACACCGGCCACCCGGAGCTGCGGGTCATCACCTGCGGCGGCGGCTACACCCGGGCGAAGGGGTACGCCGGGAACGTCGTCGTCTACGCGCGGATGGTCGGCTCCCGCTGACCCGTTCGGTGACGCTCGGAGCGGGCCCCGGGGACGTCCGGGGCCCGTTCCGCGCGCGGGCGCCGCCGGTCGGCGACGGGGGACGAGTGACGGCGGAGCCGGGTGAACCTACCCCGCCTGCTTCGTCATCTCCCGGACGTCACGGGCGATGTCCTCCAGGACGACCTGGGGATCGGCGGAGGGTGCGACGGCCTTGCCGATGTTCCGCTTGATCGTGTTGCTGACCTGGAGCCACGACGGTTCGTTGACGGGATACAGCTCGGCGCCGCGCAGGGCGTCGAGGAACTGGGTGGCGCTGGGGTCCGCCGCCGCGTTCTCGGTCTCCAGGTTCGCCGAGACCGTCGAGGGCAGCAGGTGGTAGCGGCCGGCGAACTCGTTGAGGTTCTTGTCCTCGTAGACGAACTCCAGGAAGGAACCGACCAGTTCGCGGTTGCCGTCCCGCTTGAAGGCCATCATCCAGTCGGCGACGCCCGCCGCCGGCGGCGCCTGTCCCTCTTCCAGCGTGTCGGAGACCGGCATGGCGATCGTGCCGACCTTGATGCCCTTGGCCCTGGCCTCGTGCAGCAGCGAGGGATAGCCGTTGAGCATGCCCACCTCGCCGCGCAGGAAGGCGGCGAAGGCGTCCCGCCGGTTGAGCTCGCCCGGCGTGACCGGACCGGTCAGGCCGGGCGCGACCAGGTTGTCCTTGATCCAGCGGAAGGTCTGGGCGTTCTTCTCGGACGCGATGCTGTAGTCGCCGTAACTGTCCGCGTACCCGCCCCCGTTGCTCAGCTCCCAGATCAGGGCCTCGGCGTGTGCCTCCTCGGGGCCCAGCGGCAAGGCGTACGGGTACGGCACGCCCTCCTCCTTCAGCTTGCCGGCCGCGCTCTTGAGGCCGGACCAGGTCCGGGGCGGCTTCGCGCCGGCCTTGTCGAACAGCGTCTCGTTGTAGAAGAGCAGCCGGCTGCTGGCCACGAACGGCAGACCGTACAGGGTGGTCCCGACCGTGCCCGCTTCGGCGAGCGGCGGCAGGAAGTTGGCCTCGGCCCTGACCGAGAGCAGCTCCCGGGCCGCGTAGAGGCGGCCCTGCGCCGCGAAGTCGGAGTAGGCGCCCATCAGGGCCACGTCCGGGGCGTGTCCCTCCTCGACCATGCGGGTGACCTCGCGGTCGACGTCGTCCCACGGGTACAGCGTCACCTCGACCTTCGCGCCGGGGTGGGCGGCGGCGAAGGCGGCGGTCAGCTTGTCCCAGTAGGCCCGGGAGCTGGTCGCCGGGCTGGTGCCGTACTCGGCGGCCACCAGGCGCAGCGTCGTCCCGTCGCCGTCCTCGGAGGAGCCGCAGGCGGTGACGAGAGAGCCCAGCAGGCCGAGTGCGGCCACGCAGGCGGACGCGCCGGAGAGTCTTGGTCGCACGGATGTTCCTCATTTGCTTTTGGACAGTGCGTCCGGAATTCTGCCCTGGCTCAGGGCATCTGGCGCCCTCCGCCGACAGGTTGTGGCCCTTGCTCCAACCCCACCGCGCGAGCCTGGTGTCTTCGACCAGGCGTTGGTCCGGACCGCACCGGGGCCGGTCCCGGGGCGGGCGCGCGGGGACCCGGTCCGGGCGGTCCCGGTGTTCGCGGACCGGAACATCGCGCGCGGGCCCGCGAGACCTCCCGCCCCGGCCCGGTCGGCGCCGTCAGCGGCGCGGCACGGTGATCGTGTAGCCGGCGTCGAGGAGCGCGGGCAGGTAGCGGCCGAGTGCGGCGACGCTCTGGGAGCGGTCCCCGCCGGCGTCGTGGGAGAGGACGATGACGCCGTCCCCCGCGCCGTCGAGGACCCTGCGGACGATGGTGCCGGTGCCGGGCTCCTTCCAGTCGAGGGTGTCCACGGACCAGGCGAGCGGTTCCATGCCCAGTTCGGCGCCGATCTCGAAGGAGTGCCGGTTCCAGGCGCCGTAGGGGGCCCGGTACCAGAGCGGCGCGGTGCCCAGCACGCGTTCCACCACCTCGCTGGTGGAGCCGAGTTCGTCGCGGATGCGGGAGGGCCGCAGTTTTGGCACGAGCGGATGGGACCAGGAGTGGTTGCCGACCACGTGCCCGTCGTCGGCCATCTCCCGGAGCAGGTCCTGGTTCTCCACCGCCATCTCGCCGCAGACGAAGAACATCGCCCGGCAGCCGTGCCGGCGCAGGGTGGCCAGGATGGCGGGGGTGTAGCGGGGGTCGGGGCCGTCGTCGAAGGTGAGCACCATGGAGCGGCCGACCCCGGTGAGCGAGAGGAAGGGCCGCTGCCGGACCGGGGGGAGGGCCCGGGGCCGGGCGGCGGGGGCGTACGCGGTCATGGGCTGGAGCCGGTACGCGGAGGGGCGCAGCCGGGGCGAGGAGGCGGGCGGCCCGGCGGCGGGGCCTCCGGCGCCGGGCGGCCCCGGGGGCGCGGCGGCGGTTCCGGTGCCTCCGCCGGTGCCCTCGCCGGTCGTGATGCGGTCGAGGGCGAAGGCGCCCGCCGCGACGGTGGCGCCGAGGGCGGCGGCCAGACGCAGCACCGACCTCCGCCCCGTGGTCAGCTGATCGTTTTTCATGACCAATGGTTCGTACGGGGAGGGGCCCGGGTCCCTGAACGACACCGGGCGGCCCCCCGATTGCACCCGTTGGGTCCAGCGGAGCGCCGGGCCGGCGCCTCACGAGCCGAGTTTCAGACCGTCCTTGTCGGCGCCCCTGCCGAGCACGACCTGGCGGATCGTCTCGCGGATCTCCGCGTGGCGGGGGTCGGAGCCGTCGGTGGCGGTCAGGTCCACGATCCGGCCGCGCGCGGTGTCGAACCACTGCGGAAGGAACTCGGCCCGGGTGACCTCCCAGCGTCCGCCGGCCTTCTTCGGCGGGGCGAAGGTGAAGCGGCCGATGCTGCTCTGGTTGCCGCGCGGGTCGAAGACGCCCTGATGGTTGATCATGTCGCCGGCGATCTGGTCGCCCATGCCGTAGATCACCCAGGTGCCGTTGACCTTCTCATACGCCTGGGGGACGTGGGCGTGTGTGCCGATGATCAGGTCGATGTCGGGACGGCCTGCGGTGCGGGAGGCGGTGAGCGAGCGGGCGAGCGAGAGCTGGCGCTCGTCGGGCGCGGTCTCCCACTCGGAGCCCCAGTGGACGCTGACCACGACGACGTCGGCGCCGGCGGCGCGGGCGGCCCGGGCGTCGGCGATGACCTTGTCCTCGTCGAGGAGGTTCACCGCCCAGGGCTGTCCGGCCGGCAGCGGATAGCCGTTGGTGTCGTAGGTGTAGGCGAGCTGGGCGACGGTGGCGCCGCCTGCCTTGAGCAGGGTGGGGCGGGCGGCCTCGGCGGCGGTGCGGGCGGAGCCGGCGTGCTTCACGCCGGCCGCGTCGAGGGCGTCGAGGGTGCGGCCGAGGCCGGCCGCGCCGTCGTCGAGGGTGTGGTTGGAGGCGGTGGAGCAGGAGTCGTAGCCGGTGGCCTTCAGCGCGGTGGCGACCTCGGGCGGGGACTTGAAGGAGGGATAGCCGGTGTAGGGCCCGCCGTTCTCCCCGTACACCGTCTCCATGTGGCAGATCGCGAGGTCGGCGCGGGAGGCGATACGTTTCGCCCCGGCGAACATGGGGCGGAAGTCGTAGCCGCCCTCGCCCGCGTCGGCGGCGGCGCGGCGGATGATCGAGTCGTGCGGCAGTACGTCGCCGGAGGCCACCAGGGTGAAGCCGGCCGGCTTGGGCGCCGGCGCGGCGGGCCGGGGCGCCGTGGAGCCGCCGGGCGAACCGCCGGGCGAGCGGACGCCGCCGTCGGGACCGCCCTGGCCGCACGCGGCGACGACGGCGAGCAGGGAACCCGCGAGGACGGCGGAGCCGGCCCGGACGAGTCTGGCGCGTGCCGGTCCGGTGTCTGCGGTCATGACGACAACCACCCCGATCATAGGAAGAACATCTGATCTGCCGAATTCATCCCTCGGGAGCGCCGCAGTCAAGGGACCCGGCCGGGCCGGGCGGCGAACCCCACCGAATCGGACGTACGGCCCCCGCCGGGCCGCCGCTCGCCCCGCACGCGACCGCTCGCCGTGCCATTCGCCGCTCGTTACGACCGTTCGTCGCAGACCGCTGTCCGTTCCCTGTCCCCTTCCGCCCGGATGCGTTCGTATACGGCGCGGACGACGAACCGCTGAGCGGGCGGGGAAGGGTGGCACTCATGACGACGGCGACGATGGCGGCGGCAGGGACGACCGACGAGCGGACGCTGCAGGAACTCCAGCGGGAGCACGGCCCCGCCCTGCTCTCCTTCCTCCTGGGGCTGACGTACGGCGACCGCCAGCGCGCCGAGGACCTCGCCCAGGAGACCCTGGTCCGGGCCTGGCTCCACCCCGAGGCGTTCAGCGGCGCGTACGCCTCGATCCGGCCCTGGCTCTTCACCGTGGCCCGCCGGCTCGCCATCGACGCCCGCCGGTCCCGGCTCGCCCGGCCCGCCGAGATCGGCGACGGGGTGCTCGCGGTGACCCCCGACCCCTCGGACGCCACGGAGTCGGCCGAGGCCGCGCTGGACGTCCGGGCGGCGGTACGGGAGCTGAGCCCGGAGCACCGGGCGGTGCTGGTCCGGCTCTACTTCCACGGGCTCACCGTCAACGAGGCCGCCGTGGACCTCGGGATCCCGGCCGGCACGGTCAAGTCCCGTTCCCACTACGCCCTTCGGCAGCTCGGCCGCTCACTGCCCGGCTACCGGCCGCGCCGCGGCGCCATTGCCCGGCCCCGGACCGCCGCCGCACAATGACGCCGTGACGCTCCCTGACACCGCGGCGCTTACGCCCGCCGCCGCCGAGAAGATCCTCGCCGACAACTTCGCCCCCTGGGTCCTCGACCTGGGGCTCACGGTCGACTCGGTCGACGGCCACGAGGCCGTCCTCCGGCTCCCCTGGTCCGACCGGCTGGCGCGCGAGGGCGGCGGGATCTCCGGCCAGGCCCTGATGGCCGCCGCCGACACCGCCACGGTGATCGCCGTCTCGGCGGCCCGCGGCGGCTTCGTCCCCATGACGACGGTCCAGCAGTCCACCAGCTTCCAGCGGGCGGTCCTCGGCGCCGACGTCCTGATCCGCGCCCGCCTCACCAAGCTGGGCAGGCGCATGGCCTTCGCCGACATCACGATGACCGCGGAGGGAACCGCCGAACCGGCCGCCCACGCCACCGCGGTCTACGCCCTGCTGGGCTGACCCCCCTTCGCGCCGCCGTGTACGGCGCGAAGGTCCGGGGGTCTATACACTCCATGTATACACCGTGCGTATAGTCGCGGGCATGGCTTCACGACCTCATACCCCCGCCCTGCCCCGCCTGGTCAAGGGCGCCGTCGTCAGCGCGCTCGCCGTCGGCGCGGCCCACGTCGTGCTCTCCGACACGCTCCGGTTCGCGCTCGTCGGGCAGGCGTCCGCCACGCTGGGCGCGCCCACCGGCTACGGCACCGCTCAGGTCTTCACCACCGCGCTGCTCAACACCTCCCTGGTCATGCCGCTGGTGCTCTGGGCCGGCATGCGGCTGAGCGGGGAGCGGAAGGTGGGGGCGATGGTGCTGGTGGGGAGCGCGGGATGGATCACCGCCGTCTGGAACGGGATCGACGGGATCGACGACTCCTTCGGCGCGGTCCTGCCCCTGCGGTCCCTCGCGCTCGTCGTCGCCGTCACCGCGCTCGCCTCGCTCCTCCGCCGCCGCCCCTCCCCCGCCCCTTCCGCACCCTCCGTCCCGTCGGCCCCATCGGCACCGATCCGGCCGGGGAACGTATCCGAAACCACACCGGCGAGTTGAGCAAAGCGGTCCACGCGGACGCCCCGAGCGGAGGAGGCTCTGCTCCGGGTCCCGAGAACCGCGGGTCCCCGACGTCCGGAGAAGGTGGGAACGTTGTCGCCCGAGAGCACGAACGGCGCCGGCCGCAGGAGCGGCGGGGGTCTGGCCGTCCCGATGGCCTGGCTGTGCGCCGAGTACCTGTCCGACCAGTACCTGACCGCGGCGGGGCTGGCCGAGCCCGGCTCGCTGGAGCACCGCGCCTCCGTGCGCGCGCTGGCCCTCACGGTCCATCTCTCCGGAGATCCCGGGGCCGACGAGTGGCTGCACCTCACCGCGTACGAGGCGGGATGGCCGGAGTGGGTGGAGGAGCGGCTCGCCGCGGAGGAGGCCGAGGACCCCGACGGAGCCGACCTGGCGCTCGCCCGGGACACCTGGCGGGCGCTGCGGGAGACCTGGGTGCACGCGGCGGACCTGGACGGCCTGCCGGCCGCCGCGACGGGCGTCCTGGTGGACGAGACGGCCCGGACCTGGCTGCCCGCCTGGCAGCTCGGCCTGCCCCTCGCCCACCTCGCCGTCTGGCTCTCCTGACCGGTCAGCGCGCGGGCGAAGGGTGCACCCCGGGACGGTACTTGGGGAAGCGCGCGGTCACCTTCAGGCCGGCGCCGACGCCGGTCTCGATGACCAGGCCGTACTCCTCCCCGTACACCTGACGCAGCCGCTCGTCCACATTGGACAGGCCGATGCCGGAGCCGCCCGGGTGCTCGCCGCGCAGCACCGCCCGCAGCCGTTCGGGGTCCATGCCGACGCCGTCGTCCTCGACGGTCACCACCGCCTCGGAACCGGCGTCCCGCGCGGCGATCGTCACCCGGCAGCCCCGCTCGCGGTCCTGGAGCCCGTGCTTGACCGCGTTCTCCACCAGCGGCTGGAGGCAGAGGAACGGCAGCGCGACCGGCAGCACCTCGGGGGCGATCTGGAGCGTCACCTTGAGCCGGTCGCCGAAGCGGGCGTCGGCCAGCGCCAAGTACTGCTCGATCGCCCGGAGTTCATCGGCCAGCTGGGCGAACTCGCCGTGCCGGCGGAAGGAGTAGCGGGTGAAGTCGGCGAACTCCAGGAGCAGGTCCCGGGCCCGCTCGGGGTCGGTCCGGACGAACGAGGCGATCGCGGCGAGGGAGTTGAAGATGAAGTGCGGGGAGATCTGGGCGCGCAGCGCGCGGATCTCCGCCTCCACCATCCGGGTCCGGGAGCGGTCCAGCTCGGCCAGCTCCAGCTGGACCGAGACCCAGCGCGCCACCTCGGTCGCGGCCCGGACCAGCACCGCCGACTCCCGGGGCCCGTAGGCGACGAGCGCGCCGAGCACGCCCTCCTCGCCGGTGAGCGGGGCGGTCACCGCCCACCGCAGCGCGCAGCCGGGATCGTCGCACCCGGTGGGCGCGGAGCGGCTGCGGCCGGTCTCCAGGGTCGCCGCCGCCAGCTCGGGCACGCCCGCGTGGTGGTGCGCCTCGCCGGGGCCGTCCCAGGCGAGGACGGCCGAACCGTCGGTGAGGCAGAGCGCCTCCGTCCCGAGGAGCGAGCGGAGCGGACGGGCCGCCCTCCGGGCGGTCTCCTCGGTCAGTCCGGCACGCAGCGGCGGGGCGGCGAGCGAGGCGGTGTGCAGGGTGTGGAAGGTGGCGCGTTCGACGGGGGTGCCGAGGTCGAGGTCGGCGGAGCGGTCGCCGTGCCGGGCGGTGATCCGGCCGAGGACGACGCCGGCGGCGAGCAGCACGGTGCCGGCGGCACCGGCCGCGGCCAGGACGATGCCGCTCACCGGCGGGGCTCCTGGGCGGGGGCGGGGGCAGGGCCGGGGACCGTGTGCTTGCCCGGGCCGGGGACCGTGTGCTTGCCCGGGCCGGTGGCCTCTCCTGGGCCGGGGGACTCCCCCGGGCCGGTGGCCTCCCCTCGGCCGGAGGACTCCTCGGGCGCGGTGGATTTCCCGGGAGCGCTGAACTTCTCGGGGGCGGTGAATGCCTCGGGGGCGGTGAACTCCTCCGGCAGGTGGAGGCGGGCGAGGGTCGACGCCGTGCCGGGCGGGACGCTGCGCGGGGTGGCGAGCGAGACCAGCACCATGGTGAGGAAGCCCAGCGGGACGGACCAGACGGCGGGCCAGGCCATCAGGGTGTGCGGCCAGCCCGCCGGGGCGAGTCCGGCCCGGGTGGCCATCACCGCGGCGAGCGCGGAGCCGCCGCCGAGGAGGAGCCCCGCGGCCGCCCCCGGCGGGGTCAGCCGCCGCCACCAGATGCCGAGGACGAGCAGCGGGCAGAAGGAGGAGGCGGAGACGGCGAAGGCGAGCCCGACCGCGTCGGCGACCGGCACCTTCGAGGCGGCGAAGCCCACCGCGAGCGGAACGGCACCGGCGAGCAGGGTGGCCAGCCGGAAGTGCCGCACCGCGCGGGAGGGCAGCACGTCCTGGGCGAGGACGCCGGCGACGGACATGGTGAGCCCCGAGGCGGTGGAGAGGAAGGCGGCGAAGGCGCCGCCGGCGAGGAAGGCGCCGAGGACGTCGCCGAGCGCGCCGCCGACGATCCGGTCGGGAAGGACGAGCACGGCGGCGTCGGCGGAACCGGTAAGGGCGAGCTCGGGGGCGTAGATCCGCCCGAGCGCCCCGTACACCCCCGGCAGCAGGTAGAAGACGCCGACAAGTCCGAGGACGACGAGGGTGGTGCGGCGGGCCGCCCGGCCGTTGGGGCTGGTGTAGAAGCGGACGGCGACGTGCGGCAGGCCCATGGTGCCGAGAAAGGTGGCGAGGATCAGCCCGTACGTGGCGTACAGCTGGTGCCCGTCGCGCCCGCCCGCGAGCGGCTGGGACCAGCCGAGCGGCTCGGTGCCGTCGGCGCGCCGCTCGGGGACCGGGGCGCCCGGCGGAAGGGCGAGCACGGCGCCGCCGGAGACGTGGTGGGTGCCGGGGCCGAGGGTCACGGCCCGCTCCTCGTACCGGACGGCGTCGACGGTGCCCGTGACGGTGACCGTCAGCGGGGCGTCGAGCCCGACGCGTACCGTGTCGGCGACCCGGACGACGGTGTGCTCGCGGAGCACGGCCGGCGCGTCGAAGCGGGCCCGGGGCGCGCCGTCGCCGTACCAGGCGGTCACCAGGAAGAAGGCCGGGACCAGCAGGGCGGTGAGTTTCAGCCAGTACTGGAACGCCTGGACGAAGGTGATGCTGCGCATGCCGCCGGCGGCGACGGTGCAGGTGACGACGACGGCGACGAGGAGGCCCCCGACCCAGTCGGGTGCCCCGGTCAGGATCTCCAGGGTCAGCCCGGCTCCCTGGAGCTGCGGCAGCAGGTAGAGCCAGCCGATGCCGACGACGAAGAGGCTGGCGAGCCGCCGGACCTGCGGGGACTCCAGCCTGGCCTCGGCGAAGTCGGAGAGGGTGTACGCCCCGGAGCGACGCAGCGGGGCGGCGACGAGGACGAGCAGCACCAGGTAGCCGGCGGTGTAGCCGACCGGGTACCAGAGCATGGCGGGGCCCTGGACGAGGACGAGTCCGGCGATGCCGAGGAAGGAGGCGGCGGAGAGGTACTCGCCGCTGATGGCGGCGGCGTTGAGCCGGGGCCCGGCGGTCCGGGAGGCGACGTAGAAGTCGGAGGTGGTGCGGGAGACGCGCAGGCCGAGGGCGCCGATGAGGACGGTGGCGAGGACGACGGCGGTGACGGCGGCGACCGCGTAGGTCTGGTTCATGCGGGGCGGTCCACCGGCCTCAGCGCTCGACGAGGCCGGTGAAGTCGCGCTCGTTGCGCTCGGCGCGGCGGACGTACCAGCGGGCGACGGCCCAGACGACGGGGTACACGCCGACGCCGAGGGCGGCCCAGACCAGCGCCTCGGGGGCGGGCAGGGCGAGCACCAGCGGGAGGGTGCCGACGAGCAGGGCGAGCGCGCCGAGCGCGGTCAGGGCGGCGCGCAGCTGGCTGCGCATCAGGGAGCGGACGTAGGTGTGGCCGAGGGTGGTCTGCTCGTCGATCTCGGAGCGGGCGGGCGGGTGCGCCGGGCGGGGCCGGGGCCGGGCGCCGGGACGGTCGCCGAAGGCGTCGGCGTGGGTGACGGTCTCGCGCCGGGGCCGGCGCGGCTCGGGGTGCTCCGGCATCGGCGTCGCTCTCTGACGGGCGGGTGGGCCCGTGGAGTGTAAGCGGAACGGGCCGGTCGCCGGTAGGGTCCGCCGGTCGGCCGCCGGCCCGCCCGTGGGGTCCGCCGGTTCAGCCGCCGGCGCGGCGCATCAGCAGGTCGCGGAGGTGGCGGGCGTGGCGCCGGCTGACGGCGAGGTCGGTGGCGCCGACCCGGACGGAGGTGGCGCCGCCGTCGAGGCGGAGCTCCTCGACGCGGCCGAGGGCGACGAGGTGGCTGCGGTGGATGCGGACGAAGCCCCGGTCGGCCCAGCGCTCCTCCAGGGTGGAGAGGGGGATGCGGACGAGGTGGCTGCCGTGGTCGGTGTGGAGGCGGGCGTAGTCGCCGTGGGCCTCGACGTACGCGATGTCGTCGACGGCGACGAAACGGGTGACGCCGCCGAGCTCGACGGGGATCTGCTCCGGGGCGGGGGCAGGGGCGGGGGCGGGGGTCGGAGTCGGCGCGGTGGCGTGCACGAGCTCGTGGACGCGCCGCACGGCCTCGGCCAGCCGCTCGCGCCGGACCGGCTTGAGCACGTAGTCGACGGCCTTGAGGTCGAACGCCTGGAGCGCGAAGCCCTCGTGGGCGGTGACGAAGACGACGAGCGGCGGGCGGGCGAAGCCGGCGAGCAGCCGGGCCACGTCGAGGCCGGTGAGGCCCGGCATGTGGATGTCGAGGAAGACGACGTCGATCGCCTCGTCGCCGCCCGGCCCGGACTCCAGCGCGCGCCCGATCCGGCGGAGCGCGGCGGTCGCGTCCCCGGCGCCCTCCGCGGTCGTGACCCGGGGGTCGGCGCGCAGCAGGTAGAGGAGTTCCCCGAGGGCGGGCTCCTCGTCGTCGACGGCCAGTACGCGCAGCATGCGCGGGAGCCTACTTGAGCAGCCGGGACATGCGGCGGTCGGCGAGGACCTTGCCGCCGGTCTGGCAGGTGGGGCAGTACTGGAGGGAGGAGTCGGAGAAGCTGACCTCGCGGATGGTGTCGCCGCAGACGGGGCAGGGTTCGCCGGTGCGGCCGTGGACGCGCAGGCCGGTCTTCTTCTCGGCCTTGAGCTCGCCGGCGGCGAGGCCGTGGGAGCGGGCGACGGCGTCGTGGAGGGTGCTCCGCATCGCCTCGTAGAGGGCGGTCGTCTCGTCGGGGGTGAGGGTGGCGGTGGGTTTGAACGGGGACATCCTCGCGGCGTGCAGGATCTCGTCGCTGTAGGCGTTGCCGATGCCGGCGATCAGGCTCTGGTCGCGCAGGGCGCCCTTGATCTGGCGGCGTTCGCCGGCGAGGAGGGCGGCGAAGTCCTCCGGGCCGAAGTCCTCGGCGAGCGGGTCGGGGCCGAGGCGGGCGACGCCCGGCACCTCGTGGGGGTCGTGGACGAGGTGGACGGCGAGGCGTTTGGTGGTGCCGGCCTCGGTGAGGTCGAAGCCGTCGCCGCCGGTGAGGGCGGCCCGCAGGGCGAGCGGGCCGCGGCCCGGCTTGGGCGGGCCCGAGGGCAGCGGGTCCTGCCAGCGCAGCCAGCCGGCCCGGGCGAGGTGGACGACCAGGTGGAGGGGTCCCTCGCCGGTGGCGGCGGTGATGTCGAGCCACTTGCCGTGGCGGTCGACGCCGGTGACCTCGGCGCCGTCGAGGACGCCGAGCGGCGGGTCGTACGTCTTGAGCACGCTGATCGCGACGGGCAGCACGCGGGCGAACTCCTTGCCCACGAGGTGCTCGCCGAGAAAGACACGGAGCGCTTCCACCTCGGGCAGTTCGGGCATGCCCCCACCCTGCCGCACCCCGCCCCGGCCCGCGCGCCGGACAGCGGGCCGAAACGGAAGCGGAGGGGCCGGGCCGGAGAGGTCGGGCCGAGAGGCGGGTCAGTCCGGGGACGTGAATTCGCACCAGACGCATTTGCCGCCGCCCCGGGACTCGACGCCCCAGGTGTCGGAGAGCTGGTCGACCAGGAGGAGGCCCCGGCCGGAGACGCCCGCCTCCCCGGCCTCGCGGCGGCGGGGCAGGGCGCTGGAGCGGTCCTCGACCTCGACCCGCAGTCTGCGTCCGGCGCCGGGCAGCTTCCGCAGGGTGACGATGGCGCCGCCGTCGGTGTGCATGAGCGCGTTGGTCATGAGCTCGTCGGCGACGAGTTCGATCTCGTCGGCCCGGGTGGCGGCGCCCCAGGCGCGGACGGCGGCCCGGATCATGTGGCGGGCGGCGCTGAGGGCCTCGGGATCGCTCTGGGCGACGTGCTGGCGGAAACGCCCGCCCGCGGGGGTGTACGCGCCGAGGCGGCGCAGCAGCAGGATCGCGACGTCGTCCTCGCCGCCGCGCTCGGCGACGACCTCGCAGAGGAGGTCGGCGAGTTCCTGGAGGTCGGAGGGGCCGCGCCGGACGAGGGCGGAGAGCCACTCCAGGCCCTCGTCGAGGTCGGCGCCGGGCTTCTCGACGAGGCCGTCGGTGTACAGCATGAGGGTCTGGCCGGGGTCGAGTTCGAGGGTGGTGACGGGGTAGTCGAGGCGGCCGAACTCGGCGGAGAGGCCGAGCGGCAGCCCGCCCTCGACGGGCACCCGGCGGCAGCTGCCGTCCGCCTCGCGGACCAGCGGGTCGACGTGGCCGGCGCGGACCACCTGGACGACGCCGGTGCCGGGGTCGGCCTCGGCGTAGGTGCAGGTGGCGAAGCGCTCGGTGTCGAGTTCGTGGAGGAAGACGGAGGCCCGGGCCATGACGGTGGCGGGGGTGTGGCCCTCGGCGGCGTAGGCGCGCAGCACGATCCGCAGCTGGCCCATGACGGCGGCGGCGTGGGTGTCGTGGCCCTGGACGTCGCCGATGACGGCGCCGACCCGGCCGCCGGGGAGCGGGATGACGTCGTACCAGTCGCCGCCGATGTCCCGGCCGAGCCGGGCGGAGCGGTAGCGGACGGCTATCTGGGCGCCGGGCGCGTCGGCGATCCGGCGGGGCAGCATCGCCTGCTGGAGCCCTTCGGCGAGGTCGTGCTCCTGCTCGTACAGCACGGCGCGCTGGAGGCTCTGGGCGATGCTGCTGCTGAGGGCGACGAGGAGGGTCCGTTCGTCCTCGCTGAAGCCGATCCGGTCGCTGTAGAGCAGGCCGAGGGCGCCGATGGGGCGGGCCTGGGCGATGAGCGGGAGGTAGGCGGCGGCGGTGATGCCGAGGCCGCTGATGTGCGGCCAGAGGACGGGGAAGGAGGCGGCGAAGTCCTCGGCGGTGTCGATGAAGCGGGGCCGCAGGGTGCGGATGACCTCGCTCATCGGGTAGGGCTCGTCCACCCGGGTGAAGCGGGTGCCGGGGACGAAGGCGCCGTCGGGGCCCTCGGCGACGAGGTGGATGCGGCCCGCCTCCAGCAGGCCCATGACGAGGCTGGCGGCGCCGAAGTGCTCCAGGGCGTGCGAGTCGTTCAGGAGGTCGATGACGTCCTGGACGGTGCGGGCGTAGGCGAGGGCCGCGGTGGTGCCCTCGACGACCCCGGCGCGCTGCCGGCGGCCCTCGTCGAGGCCGAGGCGGGCGGCGGACTCGGTGAGCTCGTGGGTGGCGTCGCGCAGGACGCCGACGATCCGGACGGGGCGGCCCGTGGGGTCGCGGTGGACGATGCCCTGGGTGTGGGTCCACTGCTGGGAGCCGTCGCGGCGGCGGATGCGGAAGTAGGCCCCGTACTGGTCGGCGCCCTCCTTGAGGGCCTGGGCGACGAGGGTGTCGAGCCGGCGGCCCTCGTCGGGCAGGACGCGGATCCCGAGCGATTCGGGGCGCCCGTCGTACTCGTGGGGGTCGAGGTCGAAGACGGCGAGGGCGGCCTCGTCCATCTCCATGGTGCCGGCGGTCAGGTCCCAGTCGAAGCCGCCCATCCGGAAGGCGGCTCCGAACGCGCTGAGGATCGGCGCCGCCGCGCCGTCCGTGGGCGCCGCCGTGCCCGGCCGGCCCGCCGTGTCCGCTCCCCCGCTGCCCACGCTCATGGGGCCACGCTAGAGGCAGCGGGTTGCTCGCGCACCACGAAGATCTTTCAGCCGGGGAAGGTGTCGGGCTGGGTGGCCCCGGGATCGACGGGGAGCAGGTCCTCGGGGAGGGGGTAGCCGCCGTCGGGGTCGGTGGAGGGGTCGCCGTCCGGGTCGGCGTACGGGTCGGTGTACGGGTCGGGGCTCGTGTACGGGTCCGTGTAGGGGTCCGTGTACGGGTCGGCCGGGGGTTCGGTGTACGGCTCCGGGGGCGTGTCCTCGGCCGTCGGCCCGTCCGGCGTGGAGGAGCCCTCGGGGGCCGCGGGGGTGTCCGGTGCCGCGGGCGTGTTCGGCGCGGGCGGGGTGTCCGGTGCGGCGGGGGCGTCGGGTGTCGCGGGGCGGGACGGTGTGGCGGGGCGCTCCGTCGGCGGCCGGGAGGTGGGGTCCTCCGGCATGTCGGGGTCGGGGTCGGGGGTGACGGGGTCGCTGAGGGCGCAGGTGTCGGGGTCGCAGGCGGGTTCGGTGTCGGGCTTGCGGTCCTGGTCCCCGTCGCTGCCCGCCTTCCGCTCGATCCAGCTGTCGTCGGAGACGTTCACGATGACCAGGCTGGCGACGACGGTGGTGGTGGGCTTGACGATGATCACGTTGTCGGGGTCGAAGCCGGTCCAGGGGTCGCCGTGGTGGACGGCGCCGGAGACGCTGACGGGCGCGCGGAGCGGGTTGCCGCAGGCGCAGCGGACCCGGGGAGTGCCGTAGGGGTCGACGAGGACGGCGGTGCCGGCCTGGAGGACGGACTGGAAGGCGGCGGCCCTGCCGTCGCGGAAGCCGTGGTTGGTGACGCGGGTGTCGGCGCGCAGCAGGACGGGGGTGAGGTCGCGGAGCCAGTCGGCGACGCCGCCCTCGGGGATGCCGGCGGCTTCGGCGAAGGCGGTGAGCTTGGCGGGTTCGGCGGCGAGGTAGGCGACCTGCTGCTCGACGTCGCAGCTGGCCTCGGAGCGGGTGCCGCCGTAGAGCCCCGGGGTGGAGCCGGTGACCTCGCGGATGCCGGGGGCGCTGACGGGCCGGGCCGCCGGGTCCGCTTCCCGGGGGGCGCGGAGTCCGGCGCCGCGTGCGGTGGAGACGGTGAAGGGATCGGGTCCCTGGTCGGCCACCGTCTGGAGGTGCACCTCGTGGGCGGCGCCGAAGGCGGCCCGGCCCGCGGCGCCACCGCTCCCGTCGGGGGAACAGCCGGCGAGGAACAGGGCGGCGCCGAGCGTGGCGGCGAAGGCGGTGCGGCCCTGGTGGCGGGCGGCTCCGGGGGCGGGGCGGACGGCGGTGGCGTTGCTCCGCGTCCGGCGCTGCGTGGGGCGCACGTTGCTTCTCCCGGTCGGCTCGGATGGGTTCCTCCCGTTCTGTCGCAGCCGGTGACGGGGCGCAAGCGGAGAGCGTCCGACCGGGCGGGCGGTTCGTCCGGACGATCCGCCGGGCGGGGGGTCCAGGCCGCCGGACGATCCGCCGGACGGGTGTCCGGCCGTCCGTACGGTCCCGCCCGGCGGGGAGTCCGAGCCGCCGGACGGTCCGGCCGAGCGGGGAGTCCAGGCCGCCGACCCATCGGACTTGAACGCGTTCAAGAGAAGCCCTACGCTCGGTCCCGTCACCGTTGAACACGTTCAAGTCGGGGGGATGGACACCATGAGCACACTGTCTGCCTTCGTGGTCCCGGTCGTCACGCTCGGGATGATTTGGGTGGTGCCGACCGGGCTCGCGCTCGTCGACGGGCCCCGGCCGCCCGGCTGGGACGCGCTCCGCCGGGCCTGGCCACTGCTCGCCCTGCCCGGCGCGGTCTCGCTCTGGCTCCCCCGCTCCGGCACCGCGACCGCCCTCGCCGCCTGCTACGCGCTGGCCACCCTGGCGCTCGCCCTCCAGGCCCCGGCCCGGCTGCTCCTCACCCTCCCCCGGAGGCCGGCCGGCACGACCCCGCCCCCGGCCGGCGGGACCCGGCCCTCGCTCCGCGCCCCGCGGCCGGGCGAGATCGCGGTCCTCACGGCCCTCGTCTCCCCGGCCGTCGCCGGAGTGGCGCTGGTCGCCGAGCGGGCCGCGTACCCCCTCTTCGGCTTCGAGCTCGACCTGCTGGCGCTGACCGTCCCGCACTTCCACTTCGCGGGCTTCGCCGCCGCCCTGGTCGCCGGACTGCTCTGCCGGACCTCCGGCGGGGGCGCCCTGGCCAGGGCCGCCGCGCTCAGCGTCCCCGCCGGCACCCTGCTCGTCCTGGCCGGCTACTTCGTCGACGACTGGACGGAGCTGGCCGGCGCGGTCGTCCTGACCGCCGGCATGGCCGCCGTCGCGGTCCTCACCCTGCGCGAGCGGCGCGGACTCGCCGCCGACCGCGCCACCCGCGCCCTGCTCGCCGTCTCCGCCCTGGTCCTCGTCGTCACC
This sequence comes from Streptomyces sp. NPDC085460, assembly GCF_044541975.1. Lineage (NCBI taxonomy): Bacteria > Bacillati > Actinomycetota > Actinomycetes > Kitasatosporales > Streptomycetaceae > Streptomyces > Streptomyces sp. NPDC085460. Next base: position 774,788 of record NZ_JBITTO010000001.1, on the reverse strand, counting down.
ATGGCGCTCGCGCTCTGGTGGGCCCTGGGCGAGGCGACCGGCCTGCCGCACCCCACGCTGACCTGGATGGCCGCCACCCACGGCCTCGGCAACGCGCTCGGATTCGCCGTCTGCGCCCTGCTGGCCCACCGCCGGCTCCGCACCGCCCCCCGCCACCCCGTCACCCTTCCGCGAACGGAGCTCCCGGCATGACCCGCATCCTCGGCGACCTGACCCCGCGCCGCGCCCTCAGCTACCGCGAGGTCGGCGCCACCCGCACCCCCGACACCCTCCCCGCCGGCTACCACCACCTGCGCCACAGCACTCCCGTCGGTCACGGCCCGGCCGCCTTCCGGGCCGCCGCCGAGGCCGTCACCACCTGGCGGATGCACCGCGCCACCGGCGCCCGGGTCCGCTCCGCGGCGGGCCGCGCGGCGCCGGGCGTCACCGTGGAGATCGCGCTCGGCATCGGCCCCTTCGCCTACGGCGTCCCCTGCCAGGTCATCTGGGTGCCCGAGGAGGAGCGCCGGGCCGGCTTCGCGTACGGCACCCTCACCGGGCACCCGGAGTGCGGCGAGGAGTCGTTCCTCGTCGAGCTGGAGCCCGACGGCACCGTCCGCTTCACGGTCACCGCCTTCAGCCGCCCCGCCGCCTGGTACACCCGGCTCGCCGGGCCCGTGGTGCCCCGCCTCCAGCTCGCCTACGCCCGCCGGCTCGGCCGCGCCCTCACCGGGATCGCCACCGGGGCCGGCACCGGGACCGCCACCGCGGCCGGCACCGGCTGAGCCCCGCCCGGAGGCCCGGGCCCGGAAGCCCCGCCCAGGAGCGCCCCGCCCCGGAGGCCCCGCCACCCACCCCGCCGGACCGCCCGCCGGACCGCCCCGGCGGGCCCTCCGGGCCGATACTGGAGGCGATGGAGTGGTTCACCGCGCCCGAGCTGTGGCTGGGCCGGACCGTCTTCCAGCGCGGCCTGGCCGTGCTGTACTGCGTGGCCTTCCTCTCGGCCGCCCTGCAGTTCCGGGCGCTCATCGGCGAGCGCGGCATGCTGCCCGTACCGGAGTACCTGCGCCGGACCACCCCGCTCCGCTCGCCCTCGCTCTTCCACTGGCGCTACTCGGACCGGCTGTTCGCCGGGGTCGCGTGGACCGGCGCGGCGCTCGCCGCGGCGCTGGCCGCCGGGGCCGGGGACACGGTTCCGCTCGCCGTCGCCATGCTGATGTGGCTGCTGCTCTGGGGCCTCTACCTGTCGATCGTGAACGTGGGCCAGACCTGGTACGGCTTCGGCTGGGAGTCCCTGCTCCTGGAGACCGGCTTCCTCGCGGTCTTCCTCGGCAACGACGACGTCGCCCCGCCCCTCCTCGTCCTCCTCCTGCTCCGCTGGCTGCTGTTCCGCGTCGAGTTCGGCGCCGGCCTCATCAAGATCCGCGGCGACGCCTGCTGGCGGAAGCTCACCTGCCTCTGCCACCACCACGAGACGCAGCCGATGCCCGGCCCGCTGAGCTGGTTCTTCCACCGGCTCCCCCGCCCCCTCCACCGCGTCGAGGCCGCCGCCAACCACGTCGTCCAGCTCGGCGTCCCGTTCCTCCTGTTCACCCCGCAGCCGGTGGCGTCGATCGCGGCCGGCCTGATGATCGCCACCCAGCTGTGGCTCGTCCTCTCCGGCAACTTCGCCTGGCTCAACTGGCTGACCATCGTGCTGGCCGCCGCCGTCCTCGACCTCTCGGCCCTCACCGCCGCCCCTCCACGCCCCGACCCCCCGCTCTGGTACGCGGCCCTCGTCGTCGCCGTCACCGCCCTGGTCCTGGTCCGCAGCCACCGCCCGGTCCGCAACCTGCTCTCCCGCCACCAGGCCATGAACCGCTCCTACGACCCCTTCCACCTGGTCAACACCTACGGCGCCTTCGGCACGGTGGGCCGGGTCCGCGACGAGATCGTGGTGGAGGGCACCAGCGACCGGGACCCGGGCCCGGACACGGAGTGGCGGGAGTACGGCTTCAAGGGCAAGCCCGGCGACCCCCGCCGTCTCCCCCGCCAGTTCGCCCCGTACCACCTGCGGCTCGACTGGCTCATGTGGTTCGCGGCGCTCTCACCGGGCTACGCGCGCGACTGGTTCGGGCCCTTCGTGGAGCGGCTGCTCGCCGGGGACCGGGACACCCTGCGGCTGCTCGCCCGCAACCCCTTCCCGGACGCCCCGCCGGTCCACGTCCGCGCCCTGCTGTACCGGTACCGCTTCTCCACCTGGCGCGAGCTGCGCGCGACCGGGGCGTGGTGGCAGCGGCGGCTGCTGCGCGTGTACCTGCCGCCGGTCCGGCTGCGGGACTGAGCCGGACACGACGGTGCCCCCGGTCCGGGAGGGACCGGGGGCACCGGAGCCGTACGGGCCACGGGGGGCGGGCCCGGGGACGGCGCACTGTGTCGAGGGCAGCGGTATCAGTCGATGCCCGGCAGGATGTGGGGCTCCGCGAGGTCGTCCTCGTAGCCCGCGAGGCGGATCGGGGCCGACCTGGCCCAGACTTCGAGGCTTCCCAGCTCGCCGTTGCGCCGCGGTCGCTCGGAGGGTTCCTTCGGTCGCGGTTCCTGCTTCGTCATTTCGGGTGTCACCGCGCACTCCTTTGTGTCGCGTCAGTTGAGGACGTAGGGCCGTTCGGTCGCGGTGGCGCCGTTTCTCGGGCGGGACCGCGGCCGAGGTGGGTGGCCAGTCCCCTGATCGGCTGTGGAGCGGGTGTCGCTTCGGTGGCCGACCGTGGACATCAGAGTAACCAGATGAGCGCGCATGCGCTCTACCGGGCTCAAAAGTGTGACGCGTTCGGGTGACGGAGACCGAAAGAGCGCCCTTTCCGGAGGAAAAGGCGCTCTTGACGACGGACGGGGGTGAAGTCCTCACCCTCTGTCCCGGGACGGCTACCACTTGCCGGGGGCGTAGTCCTTCATGAAGACGCCGTACAGGTCCTCGCCGGCCTCGCCGCGCACGACCGGGTCGTAGACGCGGGCGGCGCCGTCGACCAGGTCCAGCGGGGCGTGGAAGCCCGCCTCGGCGAGCCGCAGCTTCTCGAAGTGCGGGCGCTCGTCGGTGATCCAGCCGGTGTCGACCGAGGTCATGAGGATCTTGTCGGACTCGAACATCTCCTGGGCGCTGGTCCGCGTCACCATGTTCATGGCCGCCTTGGCCGCGTTGGTGTTCGGGTGCCCGGCGCCCTTGTAGCCACGGGAGAACACGCCCTCCATGGCGGAGACGTTGACGACGTACGAGCGGCCGCTCGCGGCCTTCGCCGCGGCCTCGGCCATCGACGGGCGCAGGGCGCTGATCAGGATGAACGGCGAGGTGTAGTTGCAGAGCTGGGTCTCCAGGAGCTCCACCGGGGAGATCTGGTCGATGGTCTGCACCCAGGTGTTGGACTCCACCACGTCGGGGAGGAGGCCGCCGGCGTCGATCGCGGTGCCCGCCTGGTACTGCTCCAGGCCGGCGTTGCCCGCGACGAGGGCGAGGTCGGCGACCTTCTGGGCGTCGAGGCCGCTGGTGCCGACGGGCAGCGCGGCGAGACCGTCGACCGCGCCGGAGTTGAAGGCGCCGATGACGTGGTGGGAGGGCAGCTCGCCGGCCGGCAGCGGCGCGGACTCGCCGTCGACCAGCGCGGCGTACGCGGAGGGCAGCCGGCGCACGGTCTGGGTCGCGTTGTTGATCAGGATGTCCAGCGGGCCGGCCGCGGAGACCTGCTCGGCGAGGGCCACGGCCTGGCCCGGGTCGCGCAGGTCGATGCCGACGACCTCCAGGCGGTGGATCCACTCCGCCGAGTCCTCCATCGCCTTGAAGCGGCGGATGGCGTCCTTCGGGAAGCGGGTGGTGATCGTGGTGTGCGCGCCGTCGCGGAGCAGCCGCAGCGCGATGTACATGCCGATCTTGGCCCGGCCGCCGGTGAGCAGGGCCCGCTTGCCGGTGAGGTCCGCGCGGACGTCCCGCTTGGAGCGGTTGAGCGCCGCGCACTCCTGGCAGAGCTGGTGGTAGAAGTAGTCGACCTCGACGTACCGGGTCTTGCAGGTGTAGCAGGACCGGGGGCGCTGGAGTATGCCCGCGATGCGGCCGGCCTCGGTGACCGAGGAGGGCAGGATGCCCTCGGTCTCGTCATCGATGCGCTGGGCGGAGCCGGTCGCGGTGGCCTCGGTGACGGCCCGGTCGTGGGCGGTCTTGGCGGCCCGGCGCTCCTGCCGGCGGCGCTGCTTGACCATGCGGTAGATGCCCGCGGTGGCGCGGCGGACGGCGATCGCGTCGGGGTGGTCGACCTCGATCTTCTCCAGCTCGTCGAGCACGCTCAGGCAGACGGCCAGGCGCTCGGGGTCGATGCCCGGCCCGTACTCCTGGAATTCTTCAGTCACCGTCATGGCCTTCGTCGTTCCTCGATCACTCGCGGGCGGGTTGCCGCCGGGGGGGTCCGAAGAGGCAACTTTACGGAGCCGAGGGCCGCCCCTCCAAACCCGTTCCCGGGGCGTGGTCGAACACACAGTCGCCGCAGAGGCCGCCGGATGGGCAGCGGTAGTAGAGGCAGCAGCTGGTGCGGCGGAGCGCGGGGCCGCGGACGGTGCGGGCCAGATCGGGGTGGTCGAAGAGGCCCTGGACGAGCGCGGCGGCCCGCTCGGCGGCCTCCGGCCGGTCGTGGGCGCGGGCCCAGCGGGTCAGCTCGCGTAGGGCGCCGGCGAGGGCGGAGCCCGCGTTGCCCCACAGCAGCCGGGGCGAGATCCGCCCGTCACGGGCGAAGGCCGCGTGCAGGGGGACCAGATGCGCCTCCTGGACGGCCTCGCGGAGCGCGGCGACGGTGCCGGGGCGGGTGCCGGTGCCCGACCACCAGAGGTCGTCGGGTGAGGTGAGGGCCGGATCCCAGTGCAGGTCGGCGGGGTCGAGGGCGGGGAAGCGGCCGTACAGGGCGGCCGGGCCGAGCGCCGTGGACCAGAGGCGGGCGGCGAGCCCGAGGTGGGCGACGGAGGCGCCGACGCGCCGCTCGGGCGCGCCGAGCCGGGCGGCGACGCGGTCCACGCGCGCGTGGAGGGGTGCGTCGTCGTCGGGGTCCTCGCCGGCGTAGAGCCGGGCGAGCGGGCGGTGGTCGCCCCGCTCCGCGCCTGCGGGCGGCGGGGCGGTCCTGAGGGCGAAGAAGCCGCCGATGGAGGCGGTCTCGGCGGCCTCGGCGGGGCTGTACGCCGGGGTCGCTCCGTACGGGCTCTTCTCGGGATCCACCGTTCCCCCCTCGGGCTCCCGCCGCGGGGACGGCCCCGGCGGCGCGGGCCCACCGTATCCCGGGGTGATCAGTGATCTTACGGGGACGATCAGTGATCTTCCGGGCCAAAGTGGACCGGTCGAGGTGGTGACTGGCTCAGGATGTGGCTCCCGTTCGCGGGGCGCGAGCGAGACCGCAACCGCCCGCCGCCGCGCTCTCGCATGGTTTGCACCGTTCTGACCTGCGATGGCGTACGCCTCAGGGTGTACGGCTCCCCGCTGTACTGCGACGGTGGTACCGCCGCGGGCATTCCCTGGTCTGACGACGGGAACGGGCCGGCGCGGGATCGTGGAGGGTATGAGTCCGCTGCTGCTGTCCGTCGTCCTGTCGCTGGTCTCCGCGGTCGCGTACGCGGGCGCGGCCATCGTGCAGGAGCGGGTCGCGGCCGCCGCCGGACCGACGTACGCCCCGCTGCGCAATCCGGTGTGGTGGGGCGCCGTGCTGCTCAACGGAGTCGGCGCGGCGCTGCACGTGGTCGCCCTCGCCTACGGGCCGCTGAGCGTGGTGCAGCCGCTGGGCGCCCTCACCATCGTGTTCGCGCTGCCCATGGCGGCCCTGTTCGTACGGCGCCGGGCCGGGCGGCGGGCCTGGCACGGGGCGCTGATGGCCACGGCCGGACTGGCCGGTCTGCTGAGCGTGACCGACGGGACGGAGGGCCGTACCCCCGACGCGGCGCAGCGCTGGCTGCTCGCCGGGGTCACCTTCGCCGTGGTGGCGGCGCTGTTCCTCCTCGCCCGCTTCGTCGGCCGGTCGGTGCTGCGCGGGGTGGCCCTCGCGGCGGCGGCGGGCGTGGCCTTCGGGGTGGCGTCGGTCTTCACCAAGGCGGTGGCCGAGGAGTGGTCGGCGGACGCGCCGCTCGCCGAGTGGGGCTCGGCGCTGGTCCTGTCGGCGCTCGCGGTCACCGGACTGCTGCTGTCCCAGGCGTCCTACCGGGGCGCCGGGCTCGCGGCGCCGCTCGCGACGGTGACGGTGGTCAACCCGGTGGTGGCCGCGACCGTCGGGCTCACGCTCTTCGGCGAGGGGTTCCGGTACGGGGCGGCGGGCACGGTGGCGGCGCTGGTCTGCGGCGCGGTCGCCGCGGGCGGGCTGGTCGAGCTGACCCTCGACCGGATGTCCCGCCCGGGCGACGACGGACCTTCGGCGCCGGACGGCGGGCCCTCGGCGTCAGATGGAGACGCCGCGGGCCCTGAGGTAGGCGAGGGGGTCGATGTCGGAGCCGTACCCGGGACCCGTCCGCACCTCGAAGTGGAGATGCGGCCCCGAGCTGTTGCCGGTCGAACCTGAGCGCCCGATGCGCTGACCGCCGGAGACCCGCTGCCCCTCGCGGACGGAGAGGGCGGAGAGGTGGGCGTACTGGCTGTAGCGGCCGTCGTCGTGGCGGACGACGATCTGGTAGCCGTACGCGCCGGCCCAGCCCGCGGAGACGATCCGCCCGTCGGAGACGGACGTGACGGTGGTGCCGGTGGGGACGGGGAAGTCGACGCCGGTGTGGTAGCCGCTGGACCAGGACGAGCCGGGCTTGCCGTAGCGGGTGCCGATGGCGGCGGAGACGGGGGCGGAGTACCGGTCCTCGCGGGGAGCGGCGGCGGGCTTGGCCTGGGGCTTCGGCTTGGTCTGGGGCTTGGGCCGGGGCTTGGCCTGGGTCTGGGGCTTGGGCTTGGGCTTGCTCTGGGGCTTGCTCTGGGTCTGGGGCCGCGGCTTGGGCTGGGGCCTGGCCTGGTTCTGGGGCTTGGCCTGGGGCTTCGCGGCCGGCTTGGCCGGGGCCTGGGCCGCCTCGACCGGGGGCTTGGTCTGCGGCCGGGAGGCCGGCTTCGTGGCGGGACGCTCCGCGGCGGGCCGGACGGCCGGGGGCTTCGGGGCGGCCGTGGCGGGCGGCTTCGGGTTCGTCACGTGCGCGGAGGGCGGCGCCTGCGGGTGCGTCGGGCGGGCGCTCGGGGTGGCCGGCGGGCGCGGCGGGGCCGCGATCCGCAGGGTCAGGCGCTGGCCGGGGAGGATGAGGTCGGGATCGTCCCCGACGACCTTGCGGTTGATCTCGTACAGGCGCTTCCAGCCGCCGCCGACCCGCTCCTCGCGGGCGATCGCGGAGAGCGAGTCGCCGGGCGTGACGGTGTACATCTCGCGGACGGTGGGGACGGTCGTCGGACCGGCCTCGGCGGGCTCGGTCCGCGGCAGGGCGCGCTGCGCGGGCAGAGAGGCGGTCCGTACGTCGTTCCCGCGGCTTCCGCCGTTCCCGCCGTTCCCGCCGCTTCCGCCCCCGGAGCCGTCCGGGGCGGGGCCGCCGCGGGCCAGCCCGGCGCGGCTGCCGCAGGCGGGCCATGCGCCGGGCCCCTGGCCCTTGAGGACCCGCTCGGCGACGGCGATCTGCTGGTCCTTGGAGGCCAGGTCGGCGCGGGGCGCGAACTCGCGGCCGCCGTACGCCTCCCAGGTGGACTGGCTGAACTGGAGGCCGCCGAAGTAGCCGTTGCCGGTGTTGATGCGCCAGTTGGAGGAGGACTCGCAGGAGGCGACCTTCTCCCAGACGTCGAGCGAGGCCGCTTCGGCGGCTCCGGCGCCGATGAGGGGCAGCGCGATGCCGCCTCCGACGGTGGCGGTGAGCGAGGCGCGGTTGATCCGGCTCGGCTGGTGGCGGCGGTGACGTCCGCGTACGGCCATGGGCCCCCCTAGAACACAGCGACAGCGGTCCAAGTTACGGGGGTCGTACGCTGTGTGACAAGCCGGATGCGGAAGTCCGCCAGGTCCGTGGACTCCCTTGCGTCACCGGGCGGTTGACGTGCCGCGCCCGGCGGGTCCGGGCTGCGGCTGGGGCTCCGGAGGCGGCACGGGCCCGCCGGGCTGCGGCGGCCCGGGCGGGGTCGGGTCGGGCGGGGCCGGCACCGGGTTGGGCGGGGGGACCGGCGGGGGCGACGGTTCCGGGGACGGGATGGGCGAGGGCGGCAGCGGGTCGGGGTACGGATGGGTCATGACGGACCTCCCGGTCGACGGCCCCCCGCGATCCCCCTCCCTCCAGGGTGGCACCGGCGACGCCACCGCGGCCCCGCACGCACCGCCTTCCGGGTCACGCGCGGGGGCGCGGGCTCACCACAGGCCGGGGGTGGCGGCCAGCTGCCGCTCGGCCGCGCGGACCGCCTCCGGGGGCGGCGGCGGGGCGACGTCGGGGTGGCGCGCGGCCCACTGGGCGGCGTAGGGGCAGAGCGGCACCACGGGGACGCCGGCGCGGGCGGCGTTCGCGTAGAACGCGCGGACCAGCGCGCCCGCGATCCCCCGGCCCTCGTGGTCGGCGTCGACGACCGTGTGGACGGCGACGAGGGCGTGCGGCGCCTCGTCGAGGGCGAAGTAGACGATCACGCCGGCGAAGACGTCGTCGACGTACGCCTCCAGACGCCCCTTCTCCCGGACGTCACGGATGACCGGCTCGGCCGGCCGCTGCCGCTCTGCCATGCCCCGCGCTCCCTCGGTCAGGCGGGTGCCGGCACCGCGTGCGGCGGACGCACGGTGTCGCTGCCGGGCACGGGCGCCGAGGCGTCGGCGCCCACCTCCACGATGCGGTTCGCGGCGTCGACGTGCACGACACGCGGCACGTACGCACGCGCCTCGGCGTCGTCCATCTGCGCGTAGCTGATGAGGATCACCAGGTCACCGGGGTGGACGAGCCGCGCGGCGGCACCGTTGATCCCGATGACCCCGGAGCCCCGCTCCCCCTCGATGACGTAGGTCTCCAGACGGGCACCGTTGGTGATGTCGACGATGTGCACCAGCTCGCCGGGCAGCAGATCGGCCGCGTCCATCAGATCGGCGTCGACGGTCACGGACCCGACGTAGTGGAGGTCCGCCTGGGTGACGGTGGCGCGGTGGATCTTGGACTTGAACAGAGTACGCAGCACTTGGAACTCCTCTGAGACGGCTCCCTGCCTGCTTTGTGCAGGTCAAGGGCAGTCGCGACTCTACACCGGCACGCGCCGAACGATGTTTGTGAGGAACATCGCTCGGTCGGGCGACACGGGTCCTCACCTGGGATTTCGTGCTGTCACCGGCGGCTGTTCAGGCAATCCTCCGGGAACGCCCGGCGACTCATGCTGACCGAATGCTGACTTACCTGATGAGCCATCAAACATGTGGGAGGCCACTCTGCACACGGACGACGTGTGTCCCCGCACCGAATTGTCGGGCCTCCTGTTGATTCAGTCGGTTGATCCAGTCGGGACTGGAGCACTCGACGGCCCGCTGCCGGGCCCCGCCGCCCGGACCTCGTCCTCCGCGGCGTCCCGCACCACCGCGAGCCGGAGCGACGACCCCTCGCGGTCGAACCGGATCGTGTCGCCCGATCCCGCCCCGCCCTGCAGGATCTCGTGCGACACCGCGGAGACGAGCTGCTTCCGGATCGCCCGCAGCAGTGGACGCGCACCGTCGTTGCCGTCGTCCAGCTCGCTGACCAACTCACGTGCCTGACAGGTGAGTTCGAGCGAGATGCCCTGGCTCGACAGGTGGGCTGCGACCACGCCGACATGCAGGTCGACAAGCTGCTCCAGCTCACGGCGGCCAAGCGTCGCGAACTCAACGACGTCGTCGAGCCGGGTCACGAAGTCGGCCCGGAACTGCTGCCGGACGGCGTCCGGACCGGCGAGGCCTGATGTCATCACCAGTACCACGTTGCGGAAGCTGACCAGCCGGCCCTGGCCGTCGGTGAGCGATCCGTGGTCGACCACCTGGCGCAACAGTCCGTGGATGTCCGGGTGTGCCTGCTCGATGTCGTCCAGGAGGACGACCGCGTACGGGCGTCGCCGAACGGCCTCGGTCAGCTGGCCGCCCTCCTCGTAGCCGACATAGCCCGGTGGCGCACCGATGAGGCGGGTGACGGACTGCTTTTCGGCGTACTCCGACATGTCGAGCTGGATCAGCGCGTCGTCGCTGTCGAACATGAACTCGGCCAGTGCATGGGCGAGATGGGTCTTCCCCACGCCGACCGGTCCGCAGAACAGGAGCGCGGCAATAGGCCGGTTCGGATCCCCGAGACCGGTGCGGGCGTTGCGTAGCGCCGCCGAGACACTGGCGATCGCATCCCGCTGGCCCACGACGCGGGCGCCGAGGCGCGCCTCCATGCGGAGGAGCTTCTCCAGTTCCTCCTCGCGCAGCCGGGAGACCGGGATGCCGGTCCACTGCGCGACGACGCGTGCGACATCCTCCTCGTCGACGATCGCGGACTCGCCTGCATCGGGCCACCGCGAGCCCGAGTCGAGTTCGATCCGGCGCTGCGAGGCGGCCTCGTCGATGAGGTCGATCGCCTTGTCGGGGAGGTACCGGTCCGCGATGTAGCGCTTGCTGAGTGTCACCGCAGCGGCAAGTCCGGCATCGGTGATCAGCACGTCGTGGTAGCCCTCGTAGCTGGGCCGCAGGCCCCTGAGCATCTCGACGGCGTTGTCGGTCGTGGGTTCCTCGACGTGCACCGGCTGGAAGCGGCGCTCCAGCGCGCCGTCCGACTCGACGTACTTGCGGTACTCGTCGCGCGTGGTGGCTCCGAGCGTGCGCAGCGAGCCGCGGGCCAGCATCGGTTTGAGGAGGTTGCCGGCGTCGACGGCGCCCTCCGCGGCGCCGGCTCCGATGATCGTGTGCAGTTCGTCGATGAACAGGATGATGCCGCCGTCCGCCGCGTCGACGTCCTTGAGCACGGCCTTGACCCGGTCCTCGAACTCCCCCCGGTACGACGCCCCGGCGATCAGGGCACCGACGTCCAGCGCGATCACCCGACGGTTCTGCAGCGCTCCCGGGACCTCGCCCGCGACGATGCGCTGGGCGAGCCCCTCGGCAATCGCGGTCTTGCCCACCCCCGGGTCGCCGATCAGCACGGGGTTGTTCTTGCGCCGCCGGGACAGCACCTGGACGACACGGGCGATCTCGGTGTCGCGGCCGACCACGGCGTCGAGTGTGCCGCGGAAGGCGAGCTCGGTCAGGTCGCGGCCGAACCGGAGCACCTGGCTGGACACCCGGGCGGGCCGCCATCGGACGTCCAGGCAGGTGCGCTCGGGTTCGGCGTCGAGGACCTGCCATGGTCCGCGCACGCGTCGTACGGAGTCCAGTACCGCCGTCCGGTCGGCGCCCGTGGCGCGCATCAACTCACCGACCGGGTCGCGCCGGTCGGCCAGGGCGACAACGAGGTGCTCGACCGACACGAACGCGTCGCCCAGCTGACGTGCCTCGTGCTCGGCAGCCCGCAGCAGCGAGAGGAGCCCGGGCTGGGGCCGGGCGGTTTCGGCGTCGGCCGTCAGCCGCTCCCCCGCGAAGTCGCCCAGAGGGCCTCGGAAGTCCTCCGGGCCCACGCATAGCGAACCTCGAAGATCATCCGGGTCCACGCCCAGGTCCGCCAGCACCGGGCCGATGATGGTCGCCTGCTGGTCGAGGACCGCGGCCAGCACGTGGGCCGGGCCGGTCGCGGCCGGACCACTCGGCCCCGGACCACTCGGTCCCGGCGACCAGGCCCGGTCCAGCGCTTCCAGCGCGCGGCGGGTGTAGTCGGCCTTCAGCTCCTCACGGGGGAACATCTGCGTCGTCCGCCTATCCGACTCAGGCCTCGTGCCGCGTCGCCGCGGTGCCGATCGATCCCTTGGCGCGAGCGCGCACCTTGACCTCGATGGCCTCCCGGGTAAGCCGGCGCTGCACGTCGACCGCCGCCTTCTTGCCCATCTCGACGGCGCCCTCCATCCACGCCATGAAGGTGCTGGCGATGTCCGAGGTCGCGAAGTGGACCCGGCCCTCCGGGCGGGAGAGCTCGGAGTGCCACCGGCTGAGGCGCTGAGGCGGGTACGCCGCCATGCCACCGCGGCCGGACCACTGGTCGCCCACCCAGTCATGACACTCGTAGGCGACGAGCTCGGCGTCCGGGCACATCGTCTTCACGAACCGCTCGATACCGGCGAAGCTGGTGCCGAAGCGGTCGTCCCGGTCCGGGTGGTCGATGAAGAAACCGACGACGAGCTGGCCGTCCTCCCCCAGATCGTGCTCGCCGAAGATGACAGCCGCACCATTGGCCTGGGGGGCCTCCGCCAGCATGTAGGGGAATCGCGGAGCGTTCTTGACCTGCGCGTACACCTTGACGGGGTAGGCGACGCTGCGCTCACTCGAGGTGGTGAACTTGGCCTCGCTCAGCGGCGGTTCGAAACGGATGGTGGACCAGCAGGCCAGCGGGGTCGCCACGACGACCGTAGCCGCCGTGAAGGTGTCGCCGGCCTCGGTCGTCACCCTCACGCCGTCCTCGTTCTGCTCGACGCTCGCCACCGGGGTCTCCAGCCGGATGTCGGCCCCAGCGGAGTCGTCGGCCATCGCCTGGATGAGCGCACCGGTGCCCTCGACGATGTAGGCGTCCAGCACGCCCCAGGTACGGATCAGGCTGTGGTCCATCTGCGCGATGAACCCCAGCGGGGGAAGCGCGGAGATCTCCTCCGGATAGCGGCCGGTGAGGATGGTCCCGAAGAAGGTGAAGAAGCCACGGACGGAGTCACTGACCCCGAGGTTGTCGAGGTACTCATTGAAGGGGATGTCCAGGTCCTGGACGTTCTGGCGGTCCAGCGGCACTCCCCGCTGGATCCGGTGCGCGTCCGTGAGCATCTTGAAGGCGGCCTTCTCGAAGTCGTAGACGTCCTCCAGCGGCACCGGCAGCGGGCCCGGGTTGTACTGCCCGGCCAGCAGTGTCGGGTAGCACTCCGGCATCGAGCTGTGCGTCGTGGTCAGCCCGTACCGCTCGATCTCGGACATCATGTTGATCTGGCGATCGGGCCACACCCACTGCCCGCCCAGCTCGACGATTCCCTCGTAGTCCCCCACAGCCCGCTGCTCGGACCAGGTGCGACCACCCAGCCGGTCGCGCGCCTCCAGCAACAGCACGGAGTAGCCCTGATCCGACAGATCCCGGCACGCGCTCACCCCGGCGAACCCTCCGCCGATGACGATCGTGTCGTAGTCGAACGTCCCGTCCTTCATCTTCTGCTCCCTTGATTCTGGTCCGATGACTGGATCAAACGACTGAATCATTTGCTCCGGTCGCTTTCTCGATCGAGGTTGTGATGCGGGTTGCCGCCTGTCGATCCCCGGCGACAGTGCTACTTCGGCAAGGAGTGGGGCGAGCGAGAGAGCAGCGCGGCTCCCCCGAGGCCTTGCGGCATAGGGCTGCCGACCGCTATGTGGCCCTCGCCGGTCGGTGCTGCGCGACTCGCGCTCGATGCGCCACGCCGCTGCTCACAAGACATGGCCGGTGGCGCCTTCCCGTAGATGGGCGCGTGGCTGCGGGACTTGGGGTGGTGGTCGCGTGGGTACCGGGCGGATGCCTTTCACCTGCCTGGTCCGTCAAAGCTTGTAAGAGAGCGGCGGCGTTCGATCTCGCTCGAGCTCTGGCCGACTTCCGGCCTCGTCGCCCCGTCACCGCGCTCGGATCGGCCGGCTCTCCTCCGGTCGTCCGCTCGGCTGACCCGCAAGAGGTCAGCCGAGTTCGCGCTTGAGGATCTTTCCGGTGGCAGTCATCGGGAGCGATTCGGCGAACTCGACGGTGCGAGGGTACTTGTAGGCCGCCATCTGCTGCCGCGCCCAGTCGACCAGCTCGGCCTCGCTGAGGTCGGCGCCGGCGTTGCGGATCACGAAAGCCTTGATCTCCTCGCCATGACTGTCGTGGGGTACGCCGATCACCGCCGCCAGCGAGATGTCGGGGTGGGTCATCAGAACCTCCTCGACTTCGCGTGGGTACACGTTGAAGCCGCCGCGGATGATCATGTCCTTGGTGCGGTCGACGATGTAGTAGAAGCCGTCCTCGTCCTTCCTGGCCAGATCACCGGAGCGGAACCAGCCGTCCCGCATGGCCTCCGCGGTGACCTCGGGGCGGTTGTAGTAGCCCTTCATGATGTTGTGGCCCTTGATCGCGATCTCGCCGACCGAGCCGACCTCGGTGACCTCGTTCCAGTCACGGTCGACCAGCTTGCACTGCACCCCCCAGATCGGGATGCCGATCGAGCCCGGCCGCGGCTCGCGCTGCGGGTCGGAGAACGTCGTGACAGGCGAGGTCTCCGACAGGCCGTACCCCTCCAGGATCTGGATTCCGAACCGCTTCTTGACCTGGCTGATGATCTCCAGCGGCAGGGCAGCGCCTCCGGACACTCCGACCCGGAGGTTGCGGGCGATCCGGTCCACGTCGATGTCCTCGGTGAGCGCGCCGAGCAGGCCCCACCACATGGTGGGCACTCCGGCGAAGAAGGTGATGTCCTCCTTCTCCATGAGCGCGACCGCCTGTGCGGCGTCGAAGCGCGGCAGCAGTACGAGCGTGGCGGCCATCGAGAAGCCCGCGTTCATCTGCACGGTGGCGCCGAAGGTGTGGAACAGCGGCAGAGTGAGCAGGTGCGTGTCAGTCGCGGGCCGGTTGCCGAACAGACCGTTGCAGCTGAGCGCGTTGAGCACGAGGTTGGCGTGGCTGAGCTCGGCGCCCTTGGCCTGGCCTGTCGTGCCACTCGTGTACAGGATGACCGCGGTGTCGTCGCTCGAGGTGACGGCGCTGTCGAAAGTGGGTGCCTGGCCGCCCAGAGCCGCCCCCAGGGTTTCCGCGCCCTCGATCGGGCTGGCCGCGGCCGGGTCGGCGGTGATCAGGAAGAAGTGCTCGCATTCGGTGGCCTGCTCGAAGCCGGCGAAGCCTTCGGCGCCGATCGGCAGTTCCGGAGTGCCCTGGAAGCAGAAGTACGCCTTCGCCTCGGAGTCGGCGAGGTGGTACGCGACCTCACGGCCCTTGAGCAGCACGTTGAGCGGCACCACGACCGCGCCGGCCTTCAGGATGCCGTAATAGACGATCGGGAAGTACGGCAGGTTCGGGCAGCTGAGGGCCACTTTGTCGCCGGGACTGACGCCGCGCTCGACCAGGAGGTTCGCGACCTGGTTGGCGGCGCTCTCCACCTGGGCGTAGGTGAGCCGGGTGTCGCCGAGGACCAGTGCGTCGCGGGTGGGGTGGCAGCGGGCGCTGTCTTCGAGGAGCGAGGCGAGATTGAGCATGATTCCTTCTTGCGGGTGCGGGTGCAGGTGCGGCGGACAGAGGGTGTCTCTGGGGCCGCCGTAATGGAGTCGGGGCGTCGGCGGGTGCACCCCGCAGGACCCCTGATGTCACAGATGTCCGTCGTCAGGCGGGCTCACCTGCGTGTCGCCGTCGTCGATTCAGCGTCCTTCGGTAGAGGGGCATCACAGCCCGAGGTGCTCTGCGAGCTCGCTGTAGTCGACCTGCCACAGCCCCGGGGAGCCCTTCGGGTACTGCGAGCGGAACCCGGTCAGGCGCTGCACCCGCGGCGAGAGAGTCTTGGCCAGGTCGAGGTCGATCAAGAAGGGGTGAGCCTCCTCGCCGACCAGGTAACCGGGATTGAGGGCGAAACCTACCGCCCGTCGGTACTCGTCGGACGTGACGTTTGCGCCACCGCCGTGCACGGTCTTCCCGCTGAAGAAGAGCGCGTCGCCCGCACGCATCAGAGCTGGGATCGTCTGCTCGGGAGCCCCGCGATCCTCGAAGTCCTCCCAGTGGTTGCTTCCTGGGATGACCCGGGTGGCCCCGTTCTCCTCGGAGAAGTCGGTCAGGGCGATCAGGAAGTTGACGGTGACTTCCGGGCCTGCCGGCCCCATGCCGACGAATGGGAAGTAGTTCTCCAGGTCTCGGTGGAGAACCTGCGCCGCGTTACCGGGCCCGATCTCGATGACCTGCGCAGTGGTCATCCAGTAGGTGCCCGACTCCTCCAGGTAGACGGCGTCGGCGAGGGCGTGCACCAGGTCGTGATCGATGACCTCACGGCGGAACGTCTCGCTGCGCGTGACCAGGTTCGTGAGCCGCTTGGTGTTCTTGCCGTGGAACTCGGCGACGAACTCGTCCTCGTGCTTGGAGCCGGCGGCCAGTTCTTGAAGAGGCTGCTCGATCTCGCGATTGAACCGCTCGACCTGCTCCGGCGTGAGGAGTCCTTCGATGATGACGCCACCGTCCTCGTGGAAGACGGCCAGGATCTCATCGGCCGGTGCGGAGGCCGGGATCCGGCGCAGAGAAACCTCTGAGATGGTCATTCCATACCTTTTTCGTTGCCGGGGCGCGGGACGATTGTGTTCAGCAGGGACCGCTGAGCCTCTCGTAGGCGCGATTCCAGTCGAGGGCGGTCCCTCGGTGGCTGAAACCGAGCGTTCATACGTCCGGCGCCTGTGACCTGGATCTCTAGTTTGCTCCCTGCGGGCCGCGCCGTACCACATCAGTTCACCTCCAGTTCGCGCGGATCGTGGTGCACAGTGCACATGGGAGGAGTCGCAGAGCATCTCTTCGCCCCTCGCATGGCTGAAAACCGGTGGTAGAGCGGCGAGGCATCCTGCCGTCCCCTCGCCCGACGGGCGGCGACGCAACCGGGGGGCTCGGAGGACGCCGTAGCCGGCTCCGCTCAATCCGGACTTCTTCCCGTCAGGATCCTGCACTCGAAGCGCCCGAAGTCGCTGTCATTATTTTTTGGCGAGGTGATGCTGCCGTACCACCCGAGGAGGAATGCGACCGGTACGGAGATCACGCCCGGATTGTTCAGGGGAAACCAATAGAAATCCACTCCCGGCCAAAGTGCGTATTCGGTTCCGGAGACGACGGGGGAGAAAAAGGTGAGGACGACGCAGATCAGAAGTCCCCCGTATACGGACCACAGGAGCCCTCGGCGACGGAATCCGGACCAGAAGAAGGAGTAGATCAGTACGGGGAAGACGCATGATGCGGCGACGCCCAGCGAGAAGACGACCAGGAATTCGATTGGGTACCGATGGGTCGCAGCGGCGAGCGATAGGCCCCCCCATGCATAGGAGGACCACTGCTAGACGCAGCGCCCGCACTTCTCCGATGTCGGTGTGCCGGCGCTTGCCTCGAGCGAACACATCGTGGGCGATGGACACGGCGGCGGCGAAGGTAACGCTGGTCACGGTCGTGAGGGCGGCGAGGAAGGCGACGCAGGCCATGATGGTGATGAGCGTGACCTTCGCCGCCGAGTTGTCGGACAGCAGGCCCGCAGCGAGCAGAATCGGGGACGACTGCCCATTGGCATCGACGGCCTCGATGTTCTTGCTTCCCACCACGGCCGCCGCCGCGAAACCCGTCGTGGTCAGGAGCAGGAAGAACGCGCCGTTCAGCCCCGCAGCGATGCTCATGGATCGGCGTGCGCTGCGCCCGGTCAGGGAGGTACTGATACGCAGCAGGAGGTGAGGCACCACGGCCGTACCGAGGATCATCACGAGGTGGTCGCTGATCGTGCTGAGAGGGCCGAGGCTCTGGCTGTGTCCAGAGCCCACGGCTCAGGTATGCGTCCGGCTCCCGGCTGTTGGCCACCGCGGCGTCGAGCAGACTCCCGGGCTCCCACCCGAATTTATTCACCGCCAGCAACGTGACCACGGCGAGCGTCACCAGGGTGAGCGGTACCTTGACGACCTGCATGAAGCTGGTGCCTCTCAGATCTGCCACCGCGGCGAAGGCGGCGACGAGGCAGCCCATCACCACCGTGCAGAGGACCTGAGCCTCGTCGCTCGAAATGCCCATCAGGAGGGCCGTGACGATGCCGGTCGCCCTCAGCTGCACCATGAGGAGGGGAATGGCGATGACCAGTGTCACCACGGCCCCGGCGATGCGCAGCCCCGGACCTGAGACGCGCACGGTGAAGAGATCGCCGAGGGTGTACAGGCCGCTGTTGCGGATCTTCTGGGCAAGGAGGAGCAGTACGGCCAGCGCCACGACGTAGTCAATGGCGACGGTGAACGCGTCGTAGCCGAAAAGGGCGATGCCTCCGGGGACTGCCAACAGGCTGATGACAGTGATCTGCTCGCCCGCCATGGCGATCCCGTTGAAGACCGGTGAGAGCGACCGGTCCGCTGTGTAGAGCCTTTCCGGGTTGTCCTCCTGTGTGGCGAGCGTCAGAACCCACAGGAGGGAAATACCGATGAATACCAGGAAGGCGATGATCACAGGGCCCTGGGTGTCCGAACCGATCGGTTCCACCGGTCCGGAGCTGAGCATGTGCAGGTTCACCGCTTCACCGCCACGGCTCGTTGGACGGAGGAGTAACGGGCGTCTCGACCCGAGGAAGGCATGAGGTCAGGAACTGCTCGAGGGGATCGCGCAGACGCGCGGACCGGTCCTCGTACAGCCAGGCGGTGACGACGAGGAGGGTGCCTTGGAGGAAGCCCCACACCACGCCCAGCGTGAGCTTCCCGTACACAGGCACCGACGGCACGTCCGTGAACGACGACAGCACGGTGCCGACAGCGAGAGGAACCGCGTTCAGCACAAGGAAGGCGCGGTCGCCGCGGTGCGCGGCCTCGCGGAGTTAGGAGAAGCGTTCTTGTTGCGGGGCATCGGCCGAGAGGTGGAGCGTAGGTGGTCGGCCGGACGGAGCAGGAGTGTAGGAGCGCACGGAAACCTCCGGACGGTGAGGTGGGTGGCTGGGGCGTGGTGGCGCGTGACCTGTCGCCGTGCAGACGTTCCGGAGGGGGCGACGGATGACCGGGCCGACGACGAGAGACGACACGTCAAGGCGGCTGCGCGCGCCCTGCTGAGGTACGGCAGGGGGCAGACCGCTGTGCTCACCGCAACCTTGCCGCGGATCGTCGTGAGCGGCATTCCTCACTTTGGCGCGAGGGCGGCCGCTCGCATCCGCCGCCACCCGGGGCGTGGTGTGATGCGCCGGGTGTCGGGCGAGCGAATGCGGGTGAAAGGGTCGGGAACGGACCACGAGCCCGAACAGGGCCTTGCGGCAGCGTGCATCTCAAGTGTGGTTGCTGGCGCACGCCATGCAGTGGTCAGGAGGATCACGGATCCCCCTACGGCCTGTCGAACGACCTTGGTGCCAGCGGACGGCACCTAGAAGGCCACTCGCTGGTCAGGCGGGTGGTCTCGGCTCGCGCCGGCGGGAGCAGGCTGAGGTGGCTGAGCCCGTGGCCACGCGGGATCCTACTCGTCGGTATACCTCGTCGCGATTAAGGAGCAGCAAGCCGGCCTGCTCCTCATCCGGGACCTGAACCGGGGAACAGTCGGCCAAGGACCGAGTCGACGCCGGTTCCCATTCCGAAAAATATCCGGAAGGATGCGGGCGCGCGCCCCTCGGGCAGCCCTGGCCGCCCGGATGGCCTGCGGCCGGCCGCCTCAGCTCGGCGCTACACCGCACTTGGTCGCCGGGAGTACGCTGTGCATGCTATGGAAGAGTTGTGGCCAGCTCCATCCGCACGGGTGTCCGAGCTGATCCGAGCGATTGCCGAACAGATGCTGCCTCTGTCGGAAGACCTCCTGGACAGGCTGTGGGCCGCTTCGCAGCGGGGGACACGCGAGCGGGGATTCGTGGAAGATCCCGTACTGGCGGAAGCGGACCGGCGCCTCAACAAGGCGAACATGACGCACTGGCTCGTGTCGAACCTGCACGATCCGGGCCGTCGAGTGGAGCCGTCCCGGGACCAGGAGATGTACATCTACGCCCGGGACCTTGTGCTGCGCGGCATGGACATCGACGACCTCGGGTCGTGGAGGGCGGCGCAGCGGGTCGGATGGCAGTGGTGGATCGAGGCCTGCTTCGCCGCGACCACGGACCAGGGCGAGTTGCGTGAACTGGTTGAAGTGTCCGGCAACTCGATGACCACGTTCGTCGACGACTCGATCGCCGCCGTGGCGGCATACACCGACGACGTTCGGTCGGAGCTGGGGCGCGGTGCTCACACCCAGCGGTTCGCCACCGCGCAGCTCCTCCTGGAGGGCGCCCCCATCAGCCGCGTACGAGCGGAGGAGCAGCTCGGTTACGCCTTGACCGGACATCACGTCGCGGCCATCGTGTGGGCCGATGCCGAAGAGCGTGCACCCCACCTGGAGGAAGCGGCTGAGCACGTCATGCGGGCGTGCGGTGCCACGCGTCGTCTGACGCTCGTGGTCAGTACCTCTTCCCAATGGTTGTGGATGCCAGTCAGGGGCGTTCCGCCGGTAGCGGGGCTCCAGAAGATCCTCGCCAAGACCCCGGGCGTCAGGGTGGCGCTCGGACGGCCGGCGCCGGACGTCGAGGGGTTCCGAACCAGTCATCTGGACGCCGTCGCGGCACAGCGACTGCTTGCGCGGCTGCGGTCTCCGCATGTCGTCGTGCGCTACGAGGACGCCTACCTCGTCGATCTGCTGACCGCCGATCTCGCCAAGGCGGAGCAGTTCGTCGCGACCACGCTGGGAGAGCTCGCGACAGCCGACCCGGTCATTCAGCGCACCGTCCGCATGTATGTGAGTGAGCGGTTCAACATCTCGAGTACCGCGGACCGGATGTTCGCGCACCGGAACACGGTCGACCGCCGGCTGGCCCGCGCGAAGGCCATGCTGCCGCGACCTCTCGATCAGGACCCGACCGGGGTCGACGCGGCCCTGATGCTCTTGGAGCTCCAGCAGGACCAGCAGCCGAGCGACTGACCCGGGGGTTCTGCCCCACCCTCGGAGGCCCCGCCCGCACCGGCCGGCGGGGCCGATGCGTTGATCGGCGTCGCTCAGAATTCGTCCCCCATTCGACGCTCAGACACCGGCAGTGTGCAACGTGCACCACGCTCAGCCACAACTCGCGCGTTCAGTGTGTATAGCGCCACACCAAACCTAGGCACCATGAAGTCCAGCCGCTGAACCACAGATGCGAGGGAGTGGTGGCATGGATACCTCTACCGTTTCGGCAGAGTGTTTTGACGTCGTCGTCATCGGGGCGGGTATTTCGGGAATCGGAGCCGCCTGCTACCTGACGAAGGAGTTCCCGAGCAAGAAGATCGCGGTGCTCGAGGGGCGTGAAAGCATCGGAGGCACGTGGGATCTCTTCCGGTACCCCGGCATCCGGTCCGATTCCGATCTGCACACCTACGGATACGAGTTCAAGCCGTGGCGCCACGAATCCGCGATCGCCGACGGGCACCTGATTCGTGACTACCTGCGGGAAACCGTCGAGGAGTACGGCCTGGAGAGGCTCATCCGGCTCCGGCACGAGGTCGTGTCGGCGGACTGGTCGAGCGATGAGGCTCTGTGGACCTTGACGGTGCGGGTCACTGGCGGCGAGGCGGTCAGCGAGCTGACGATGAAGGCTCGTTGGGTGTACGGCGCCACCGGCTACTACCGCTACGACGAGGGGTTCACGCCCCAGTTCGAGGGCCGCGACGAGTTCACGGGTGACATCGTTCATCCGCAGCACTGGCCGGAGAACTACGACTACTCCGGCAAGAACGTGGTCGTCATCGGCAGTGGCGCGACGGCGGTCACCCTCCTGCCGGCCATGACGGCGGGGCCCGGCGCGGCGCGCCATGTCACGATGCTCCAGCGCACGCCGAGTTACATCATGGCGCTGCCGCGGGTCGACACGCTGTCGCTGCAGCTGACGAAACTGTTCGGCCCCGAGCGCGGATACGCGCTGACGAGGCGCAAGAACGTCTGGCGCGACCAGGGCTTCGTGAAGCTGGTGCAGACGTTTCCGCGATTCGGTCGGGCCTTGATCCGCTACTACACCAAGAAGGCCCTCCCGGCCGGCTTCGACGTCGACACCCACTTCAATCCGCCGTACGACCCGTGGGACCAGCGACTGTGTGCCACCCCGGACGGCGATTTCTTCCAGGCGATCAGCGACGGGAAGGCATCCGTTGTCACGGACCGGATCGTGCGCTTCACGAAGGACGGCATCCTGCTGGCCTCGGGACGCCAGCTGAAGGCCGATGTCATCGTGACGGCGACCGGTCTGAACATGCGGTTCTTCGGCGGAGTCCAGCAGAGCGTGGACGGAAAGCCGGTTGTGCTCGCCGACACCGTGACGTACCGGGGGATGCTGCTCTCCGGCGTGCCCAACTGGGTCGTGGCACTCGGATACACCAAGTCGTCGTCGTGGACTCTGAAGGTGGGCCTCACAAGCCGCTACATCTGCGACCTGATCACGTACATGGACGCCCACGGACACGAGATCGCCGTCCCGGTGCCCGACGCGGGCATGCCCACGCGGCCGCTGCTCGATCTCACCGCCGGCTATGTCGCGAGGTCCATGGACACGCTCCCGCGCCAGGGCACCGGGCTGCCCTGGCGGATGCTGACCTCGTACAGCCAGGATGCCAAGCTCCTCAAGGGCGCCCTGTTCGACAGGCATCTGCAGTTCAGCGCCAGGACCTCGGCGCCGGGGCGGTCCGGGTACGGGAAGCTGCAGACCACCGCCTCTCAGCAGCAGGGAGGGACACGATGACCTCGGCCCCTGCCAAGCTCACCCTGGCGGAGCGGATCCAGCGGGCGATGGGCATCCTCGCCTGTCGCCTTCCCCAGCCGATCCTCCGCCGGCTGGCGGACGTGCCCGTCAATGCCGACGGCGAGGAGATGGCGCCTGAGATCGCCCTCCTGATGCAGATGACCGAAAAGGGGGACGACTACAGCGACCTCGACCCGGTGCGTGCGCGCGAGGTGGTCGCAGCGGAGTGCCGGGTGTTCGCCGACCGGATGCCGTCCTTCGCGGTCGAGGAGGAGCTCCGGCTGCCCGGCGGACTGCGGGCCACGCGCTACCGGGCCGGATCCGCGTCGCGGGGTCTCCTCCTGTTCTTCCACGGCGGCGGGTTCGTTGTCCACAGTCGAGCCGACTACGACGCTCCGGCGAAGCTGCTGGCTCTCAAAGCCGGCGTCGACGTGCTCTCCGTCGAGTACCGGCTCGCTCCGGAGCATCCGTTCCCGGCCGCGCACGATGACGCGTTGACCGCATGGGACTACGCCGTCGATCGCGCGGAGCAGTGGGGTCTCGATCCGCGCCGGATCGTCGTCGCCGGGGACAGCGCCGGTGCCAACCTTTCCGCGGTGCTGTGCCAGCAGCTGCGCGGCCGCGATGTCCAGCCCTGTCTGCAGGTCCTGATGTACCCGGTCGTGGACCTGTCGGCCAAGCGGTCCTCGCACCACGAGTTCGCCGGTTCCCCGGCTCTCTCGGCCAAGCAGATCAAGTGGTTCAGCAGCAACTACCTGCCGGCCGGTACCGATGTGCGGGATCCGCGGGTCTCCCCGCTGCTCGGGAACCTGGACGGCCTGCCGCCCGCGGTGGTGTCGGTCGCCGGATTCGATCCGCTGCGGGACGAGGCGCTCGATTACGCCGCCGGGCTCCTAGAGAACGGGGTACCGACCCGCGTCTTCCGCGAAGGCGGGCTCGTGCACGGCTTCATCCAGCTCACGGCTCTCAGCCGGACCAGCCGGACGGCCATCGAGCGAGTTGCGGCGGCCATCGCCCAGGCGGTGTCCCCGGAGGGACTGGCCCCGGCGTCAGGCCGTCTCTGAGCATTGCGTCCCGACGCGAAGGGTGTCGGTTCGGGCGCGGGCCGCCTGCGTGAATTCTGCATCAGCGAGAGCCCCCGCAGGGCGAACGGGCAAGGAACGTACGTTGATTTACCGTCATGCACTTACGGCAGTTCGCGAGGTCGCGTCATGCCGATAACCCAGAAAGTCGTCATCGTCGGTGCGGGGGTCCTGGGCCTGAGCACCGCATGGCACCTCGTGGAACTCGCGCCGTCGCCGCTCGATATCACGGTGCTGGACATGGCCCACCCGGGCGAGGGCACCTCGGGTCTCTCCGTCGGAATGGTGGAGACGCAGTTCTCGACCGCCGACGCCATCGAGGTCAGGGCGTACGGCCGCCGGTTCTTCGATGCCTTCAGCGGGGAGACAGGTCTTTCCTTCACGCGTTCGGGATATCTCCGACTGGCGCGGACCGAAGAGGACATGGCCGGCTTCCATGAGTCGCGCGCACTCCAGCAGGATTTCGGCATCGTCGACGCCGAAATCCTGGACCGAGACCGGATCGCTTCCTCGTGGCCGGACCTGATAACGGGCGATGACCTTGTCGGTGGTCTCATCGGCCGTTCCGACGGATACATCGACGCATACGAATTCTGCGCGAGGATGACCGCGCGGCTACGAGCCGCAGGCGTGCGCGTGCTCTCGTCGTCGCCTCTTGTCGCAGCTGACCGGGCCGATTCGGGCGCGTGGACCCTGACGACGGCCACCCATCGACTGGACGCGGACTGGGTCGTGAACGCGGCAGGGCCGTGGGCACCGGAGATCGCCGCTCTCCTCGACGCCCCGGTAGCAGTGTCGAACCAGCTGTACGGCGTCGTCGTGGCGAACTTGAAGGAATGGCCCATCCGTTCGCTGCCCTTCGTCATGGACTACATCCCGGGATCGGGCGTGCCGGGGGTGTACTTCCGCCAGGAGGGCGCCACCCAACTCATCGCCGGTCTGCACAGCGAGGACGGCAACCTCAAGGAAGCAACGCCCAGTCTGCGGCCCAAGCCGCTCGACGAGGAAGTCACGACGCTCGTAATCGAACTCCTCTCACAGCGCGTGAAGGGCGCCGACGAAGCGACCGTCGGCAGAACCTGGGCCGGCGTCTGCGCGATGACCCGCGACGGACTGCCCGTGGTCGGTCGCCATCCGGCACGCGAGAACGTCATCAACGCTGTCGGCGCGGGCGCCTCCGGGATACAGCTGGCGCCGGCCATCGGACGACAGGCAGCGCAGGCGCTGCTCGGGCTTCCGTCGAGCCTGTCGGCAGACCACGAGTGGAACGCGAAGTCGGGCTGACCGCGACCGGCACGCCGGCCTTCACGGCCATGCCCGACCGATGCGCAAGCCGAATCCCGGTGCCGACGGCGACCTACCGCCGTACGGCCGAACCGGCCACCGAACATGCTGAGGAGACCTTCTGGTGACCCCTTCCACGTCATCGCCCGGTGCGTCTGAACGTGCCTTTGATTCAGGGCAGTTCACCCGCTCCATGGGCGTCGTGGAGACACTCTCCCTGGGCTTCACCTACCTGTCGCCGCTGGGTGCTGTGGCCGCCCTGATGCCGCTGGGGCTGACCACGGCCGGACCGCCGTCGATCTGGTGGCTGCCCATCGTGGCCGCCGGCCAGCTGCTCGTGGCCCTCGTGTTCGGAGAGATCGTCTCCCAGTTTCCGATCACCGGCGGCATCTACCCGTGGGCCCGTCGGCTGTGGGGGCCGCGTTACGCCTGGCTCGCCGCATGGATCTACCTGTGCGCGCTGATTGTCACGATCACAGCGTTGGTCCACTACGCCGTCCCGTTCGTCGGCAGCCTCTTCGGCTTCACGCCCACCCCCGTCCAGACCTTCTTGATAGCCGTCGGTCTGCTGCTCCTGGCGATGGTGTTCAACCTCAGCGGCACCCGGACACTCGGTACCGTCGTCCGCATCGGCTTCTACGCGGAGATCGTGGGTGTGGTGTTCTGCGGCCTCTACCTGCTGATCTTCGAGCGGCGCAATTCGTTCGGCGTCTTCTTCGACGCGATGGGCGCCGGCGGCGACGCACCGTACTACGAGACGTTCCTCCTGGCCGCGCTCACCGGGCTGTTCCTCTTCTACGGGTTCGAAGCCTGCGGGGACGTCGCGGAAGAGGTGAAGAACCCGGGCCGTGCCATTCCGAAGGCGATGATCCTGACCGTCGTGACCGGGCTGTTCTCGGCGGGTCTGGCGTTCATCGGCTTCATCCTGGCGGCCCCGAGCCTGCCGGCCATCGTCAACGGCGAGGTCGCGGATCCCGTCTCGGCGATCCTGCGGGACACCGTCGGACCGGTGGGCACCAAGATCTTCCTGGTGGTGGCGCTGACCGCATTCATCTCGTGCGCGCTGTCGCTGGAGGCCGCGCTGAGTCGGCTGGTCTTCGCCTTCGCCCGGGACGGCATGCTGCCCGGCAGCAGGAAGCTGTCGACGCTGACCGGACAAGGCTCCCCACGCGCCGCCATGGTGGTGTCGTGCGCGGCCCCGACCGTCCTCTGCGTCTGGGTGCTCGCGCAACCCGACAGCCTGCCCCGTGTCACAGCCTTCGCGGTGTGCGGCATCTACCTGTGCTTCCAGATGGTCGTCCTCGCCGCCCTGCGGATGCGGCTCAAGGGCTGGCGGCCCGGCGGCCCGTGGAGCCTCGGACGGGCCGGTCTGACCGTCAACATCGCCGCGCTGCTCTTCGGCGTCTCCGCGATGCTCGTCCTGATTCGGCCCGGTGACGCCTCGCTGGCCTTCGTCGACCGCTGGAGCGTTCTGATCGGCCTCGGCGTGGTCCTGGTCAGCGGTGCGCTCTACATGGCCATGGCTCGCCCCTGGCGAGGCTCGACCGCCCCCTCCGGCGACGCACTCGAAGTCGCCGAACGCGGCGATGCCGCTCGGAACTCCGTACCGACCGCCCCTACCGAAACCGCATCTGTCGACAGCTAGGAGTCGGACACCATGATCACCAAGGACACTCTGACCGAGGCCGCGGACCGCATCGCACGGGTGCCGAGGGCACATTTCATCGACGGCGCGTTCACCGCGGCCGGCGGCGACGCCGGCACCATCGCACTGGTCAACCCCGCCAATGAGGCCTCACTGGGCACCATCCCCAGCGGCACCCCCGCGCACGTCGACGCGGCGGTGGCCGCGGCGCGACGGGCTCTGCCCGGCTGGGCCGGCCGTACGCCCGCGGACCGCGCGGAGGTGCTTCACGCGCTGGCCGACGTGGTCGACGCCAACGTCGATCTGCTCGCCGCGATCGAAGCGATCAACGGCGGCAAGCCACTGGCCGCCGCGAGCGACGAGATCCCGGTCGTCTCGGACTCACTGCGCTTCATGGCGGGCGCGGCCCGCACGGCGCAGGCCCCGGCGGCCGGGCAATACGTCGAGGGGCACCTCTCGTACATCCGGCGTGAACCGGTCGGCGTCGTCGGTGCCATCGCCCCGTGGAACTACCCGCTGATGATGGCCGCCTGGAAGATCGCCCCCGTGCTGGCGGCAGGCAACACGATGGTGCTGAAGCCTTCCCAGCTGACGCCTCTGACCACCCTCGTCCTGATGGAGCTCGCCGCCGACATCCTCCCTGCCGGCGTGCTCAACGTCGTCCTGGGCACCGGGTCGATCGTCGGCGATGCCATGAGCCACCACCCCGGCATCGACATGATGGCGCTCACCGGAGGCGTTCGCTCCGGCCAGAGCGTCGCGGAAGCCGCGGCAGCCACGGTCAAGCGGGTGCATCTGGAGCTGGGCGGCAAGGCGCCGGTCGTCATCTTCGACGACGCCGACCTCGACTCCGCGGTGGAGACCGTGGCCGTGGCGGGCTACGTCAACGCCGGCCAGGAGTGCGGCGCGGCCACTCGGGTCATCTGTCACGAGGACGTCCACGACGAGTTCGTCGCGAAGCTCGTCCGCGCGGCGGAGGCCCTGACGATCGGTGACCCCGCCGAAGGAGGGTCCATTGAGCTCGGACCTGTGATCAGCGCCGCGCAGCGCGACCGCATCGCCGCCATGGTCGACCGGGCCCGGCGTGACGGCGCCAAGGTTCTCACCGGTGGTCAAGTCCCGGACCGCGCCGGGTTCTTCTACCCGCCGACCGTCATCACCGACGTCGCCGCAGGCTCCGAGATGGCCCGGGAAGAGGTGTTCGGTCCGGTCATCTCCGTGGAGAAGTTCGCCACCGAGTCCGAAGCGATCGCCAAGGCCAATGACGTCGTGTACGGGCTCGCCGCTTCCGTGTGGACCGCCGACCCTGGCCGCATGCTGCGCGCCGTCGAGCAACTCGACTTCGGCACTGTCTGGGCGAACTCCCACCTCGCGGTGGCCACCGAGATGCCCTGGGTGGGCTTCGGCCACTCCGGCTACGGCCGGGACAACGGCACCTACGCGCTCGACGACTACACCCGCACCAAGCACGTGATGTTGGCGATGGGCGCCGCCCGCGACTGACCCGGTCCCGGCCGCTCACCGCCCGGCCACCACTCAACCTGGTTCTCACGAAAGGACGTGCCATGAAGGTCACCGCCGCAGTGTTCGAATCCGTCGGGAAGCCGATGACGGTCGAGGAGCTCGACCTCGAGGACCCGAAGGAGGGTGAGGTCCTCGTCAAGCTGGCCGCCAGCGGCCTCTGTCACAGCGACTACCACGTGGTCAAGGGCGAGTGGTCGTCCGAGGGCCCGGTGGTGCTCGGCCACGAAGGCGCCGGGGTCGTCGAGAAAGTGGGCCCGGGTGTGACGACCGTGTCGGTCGGCGACCATGTCGTGCTGTCGTGGGTGCCGTACTGCGGTGCCTGCACGTACTGCAACTCCGGTCGGCCCGCGCT
This sequence comes from Streptomyces sp. NPDC085460, assembly GCF_044541975.1. Classification (NCBI taxonomy): domain Bacteria; kingdom Bacillati; phylum Actinomycetota; class Actinomycetes; order Kitasatosporales; family Streptomycetaceae; genus Streptomyces; species Streptomyces sp. NPDC085460. The sequence goes on along the minus strand of NZ_JBITTO010000001.1, from coordinate 746,436 downwards.
GTGTCCGAAGGTCACGGAGACCGCCTACGAGAACGTCATGTTCGACGGCACGTCGCGCATGTCCCGCAACGGCGAACCCGTGCCCAGCTACCTCGCCACGGGGGCGTTCGCCGACCACGTGGTCGTCCGGGAGACCAGCGCCATCCCCGTCCGCAAGGACGCGCCGCTGGACAAGGCGGCGCTGGTCGGCTGCGCCGTGACCACCGGTGTCGGCGCGGTCGTCAACACCGCGGGCGTGAAGCCGGGCGACACGGTGCTCGTCATCGGCTGCGGCGGCGTCGGCCTCTCGGTCATCATGGGCGCCCGCCTGGTCTCGGCCGGCCAGATCATCGCCGTGGACGTCAACGACGGGTCACTGGAGCGCGCCCGGTCCCTTGGCGCCACGACAGTGATCAACTCCCGCCAGACGGACCTAGCCGAGGCAGTCCGCGAACTCGTGGGTGAGGCCGGCGTCGACTGGGCCTTCGAGGCTATCGGCCTGAAGCCCACCATCGAGCTCGCCTACGAACTCATCCGTCCGGGGGGCACCGCCGTGGTGGTGGGGCAGTCGGCCGAGGGCGTGACGATCGAGATCGACCCCATGGTCATGTCGGACCGCGAGAAGTCGCTGATCGGCAGCAACTACGGAAGCTGCCACCCCGCGCTGGACTTCCCGCGCCTGGTGGACCTGTACATGCAGGGCAAGCTCGACCTGGACCAGCTGGTCGGCCGCACCGTGTCGATCCACGAGATCAACGAGTCCTTCGCCGCGATGGGCAAGGGCGAGGGCGGCCGGACCGTCATCACCTACTGACCCGCGTTACTTCACCGTTCCGAGGGTTCCGAGGCCGGCGAGGTGTGGCGCGACGTGCGAGACGCACCACCGTGCGCAGCGCGCACCTTCGCCTGTCCGGCGACAGGTCCCCTCAACCATGGAGATCAAGTGAGCATCCGCGAAACCCGCGATGGGGGCAGCCTCGCCGCGCTGCTGCAACCCCTGACCCTCGGCAAGCGAACGTTGCGGAACCGGGTCGTGGTGACCGCGCACGCGACGCACAACATCGACGCCGCGTCCCTGCCGAACGACGATGACGTCGCCTATCACGTCGAGCGCGCCCGGGGCGGGGCGGCCATGATCACCATGGGCCTGGCCGCCGTTCATCCCAGCTCGCCCACGCCCTACGGGATCTACCACAACTTCGACGACCGGGTCGTGCCGCGCTACGAGCGGCTCAGCGCTGCCGTCCACGAGCACGGCGGCCTCATCCTGACGCAGCTTGGGCACATGGGAGCCCGCACGGATGGCGCCACCGGGCCGGCCTGGGCGCCCTCGCAAGTCTCCCATCACTCGTGGGGGAGCATGCCGCACGCCATGAGCCGTGCCGAAGTGCACACGATCGTCGAGGCGTTCGCGGCGGCCGCGCGGCGGTCCGTCCGCGGAGGCATGGACGGCGTCGAGATCTCGGCCGGGCACGGCCTGCTGATCAACGAGTTCCTCTCCCCGCTGACAAACCTGCGGGAGGACGAGTACGGCGGTGACGACGAGCGCAGGTTCCGGTTCTGCCGGGAGATCCTGGAAACGGTGCGCGAGGCGATCGGCGACGCGATCCTCGTGGTTCGTGTCAACGGGGCCGACGAGGTGCCCGGTTCGCTCAGCCAGGAAGCCTGGCTGGAGATCGACCAGCGCATCACCGAGACGGGACTGGTCGACGCGATCAACGTCTCGGCGAACTTCGACGGCTCCGTGGTTCCCACCATGGCCGCCCCGCGCGGCTGTTACCTGCACTACGCGCGGAAGGTGCGGGAGCGGGTGGACGTGCCGGTGTGCGCGGTCGGCCGGATCACCGATCCGTCGATGGCGGCTCAGGCCATCGAGGACGGCGACGCGGACTTCGTCGGGATGACGCGGGCGCACATCGCCGATCCCCACCTGGTCAACAAGGTGAGGGAGGGACGGACCGACGAGATCCGTCCGTGCATCGGATGCATACAGATGTGTCTGGGCGAGCTGGAGCGACACCGCAACGTGAAGTGCGTCTACAACCCGGTGACGGGGCGCGAGCGCCTGGTGCGCGACCTAGAAACCACTCCGGCGCCGATGAGCCGCAGTGTAGTCGTGGTCGGCGGTGGCCCGGCCGGGCTCGAGACCGCACGCGTCAGCGCCTTGCGGGGGCATCGGGTGACCCTGTTCGACGAGCGTCCGGAGCTGGGCGGGGTCGTACGTGTCGCCGCCAAGACGGACGGACGTGACGGTCTGGTCGACGCGGTGGACTGGCTGGGCAACGAGGTGCGTCGGCTCGGCGTCGACGTGCGGTTGCGCAGGACCGCCGAGGCCTCGGACGTCGTTGCCCTGAAGCCGGACGTCGTGGTCTTGGCCACGGGTGCGTCCGAGACGTTGCCGCAGTGGGCACCACGGGACGACCGGCGACTCCTCGCCGCGGCGGACGTGGTCGCGGGCCGGCCGAAGCTCTCCGGCAGGGTCGTCGTGGTCGACGAGTCCGATCGGACCTCGGGTATGTCGGCTGCGCTTGCGGCCGCGGCCCGGGGGTGCGACGTCCAGTTGTTGACCACGCGCCCTGGGCCCGGGGAGCTGGTCGAACCAGAGGTCCGCCACGACTTCCTGACGAGGCTGGCAGCAGCCGGCGTCACGATCCGTTGCTCGACGCGGGTCCGCGCGTACGACGTCGCGGAGGGTGTCCTCCACTGTGGAGTCGGGGGCCTCGCCACGATGACGTACCGCGACGTGGACGCGCAGGGCCGGCCGGTCGAGCAGGCGCGCCAGGACATCTCGATCGCCGCGGACCACGTCGTGCACACCTGGACCGAACCACGCGCCGAACTCTTCGAGGACCTGCCCGCGTCGCTCGACGTCCGTGCCGTCGGCGACGTTCTCCACCCGCATCGCATCGAGGGAGCTGTGCATGCGGCATTCGATCTCGCAATCGAGCTTTAGCCCCGCCGTTCGCGGGCAGAGCGCGGTCCATCCGGTCCTTGCCGGAACAGGTAAGTGAGGCACCCCCTTTGGAAAGCGCAACACACAGGACGATCCACGCCGCCCTCGACCACGCGGTGGCGGCCTGGCCGGAGGAGCCAGCACTCGTCTTCGACGGCACGACCCTCACCTTCTCGGAACTCAGGAACGCCGCGCTCGGCCGCCTGGGTGTGCTGCAGGAGCAGGGACTCCCCGCAGGCGAACCGGTCCTGGTGATGCTCGGCAACTCCGAGCAGTCGGTCATCACCTGGCTCGCGCTCGCACTGGGCGGCTTTGTGGAAGTCCCCGTGAACACGGCCTACATCGGCGAGACACTCGCCCACATCGTGCGCGACTCCGGCGCCCGTACGGTCATCACCGAGTCGCCATACACGGACCGGCTCGCCGCGGCCGGCAGCGAGGCGCTGGCAGCGATCCTGGTGGTCGACGCGCGGGAGGCCGAGGCCGGTGCCACGGTGCGCCCGCTGCCGGACACCGTCGGCCGTGGTGAAGTGGTCCGCCGGGATGAACTGGCCGATACGGCAGTGATGTACACGTCCGGGACGACAGGGCTGTCCAAGGGCGCGGTCATCGCCGAACGTCACGCCTACGAGTACGCCTCCGCGGTGGCCGACCTGCTGGATCTCGCTCCCGGGGACGTCTACTACGCTCCGCTGCCGCTCTTCCACATCGCCGGACGATGGGGGGTCGTCTACAGCGCCTTGCAGCGGGGCGCGTGCACCGTCCTGGTCAAACGCTTCAGCATCGGCTCCTTCTGGAGCGACGTCCGGGCGCACGGCGTCACCGCGACGTTCCTGCTGGGGGCCATGGCCCAGTTCGTGCTCAACCAGCCGGTACAGCCCGACGACGCGGAGAACCCGCTCGACCGTGTTCTGATGGTGCCGCTGATCGAGGGCGTCGACGAGTTCCGTTCGCGCTTCGACGTCCGCGTCACCACCTGTTTCGGGTCGACCGAGGCGAACGTCCCCATCGCTTCGTCCTGGGACGCGAGCCTGCGGACCGGCCTTGGCAGGCTGCGCCCCGGGTACCGCATCCGGCTCGTCGACGACCAGGGGTACGACGTCCGGCCGGGCGCGCCCGGCGAAATGCTCCTCGCCACCGACGAGGACGGCCTGGTCCTGCGTCGCTACCACGGCAACGCGGAAGCCACCCAGACCGCTCTGCGGGACGGCTGGCTGCACACCGGGGACATCGTCAGGCAGGACGCCCGGGGGAACCTCCATTTCGTCGACAGGACCAAGGACGCGCTGCGCAAGCGTGGCGAGAACATCTCGTCCTTCGAGGTGGAGCGCGAAATCCGTTCCCACCCGGCGGTTCTGGAGTGTGCCGTGGTCGGTGTCGCCTCCGACTTCTCCGAGCAGGAGATCGCGGCATTCGTCCAGACCGCTCCCGGACACCGGGTCACAGCGGACGAGATCAGGGCGCACGTGGCCGAGCGCGCGCCGAAGTTCCTGGTGCCCGACCACGTGCACTTTGTCACCGAGTTTCCCGTCACACCCACCGGAAAAATCCAGAAGTTCGAATTGCGCAAGCAGATCAACTCCTAGGGCCTGGCCCAGGCCGCAGCCGGTACGAGAAGAAGGGAATACCAACGATGCGGAACACCGCGAAGAAGAGATGGAAGGCGGCAGCCGTCGCTCTGGTCACGGCGCTGGCGCTGACCGCCTGTGGAGGCGGAGGCGGCAGTGATGGCAGCCATGTGCTCACGATCGGTCTCGTCAGTTCATTCTCGGGATCGGCCGCTTCCTTCGGCGTGGCCGAGCGGGCCTCTCTCCAGACGGCGGTCGAGTACGTGAACAAGAACGGGATCGCCAAGATCGACGGCAAGCCGGTCACGTTCAAGATCAAGGAGTACGACTCGGCGTACGACCCGACGAAGGCCGTCACCGTCAGCCGTCAGGCACTCGACCTCGACGGCGTGCGCTATCTGGAGGTCATGGGAGGCGGCATCGTGCCCGCCGTCCAGCCCCTGGTGAACAAGGAGAACGCGCTCATCTTCGCCACGGCGGCCGGCGACGGCTTCATCGGCAAGGACCAGCCGAAGACGTTCCGCCCTCTCTACGACACGCGCGAGAGCCTGAAGGCCATCCTCGAGCACCACCGGTCCGAGGGTGGGTCCGCAGGCAACCTCGTCCTTGTGTACCCGGACGACGACCTGGGCCAGGGCCTGGGCCCTGATGCCGTCAAGATCGGTGAAGACCTGGGCTTCGAGGCGCACACCGAGCTCGTCGCCCGTGATGTCACCGACTTCGCCCCCGTGATGTCGAAGGTCGCCAAGACCGCCGGCATCATCGACTTCGGCCCGCTGCCGCCGAGTCAGCAGGCAGTCGCGATCAAGCAGGCACGCCAGTTGGGGTACAAGGGCATCTTCGCCTTCTCCGACACGCTCATTCTCGGCACTCTGCTCAAGACAGTCAGCGCACGCGACCTCGAGGGTTCCCTGTCCGCGCCGGCGCTGGAGGCCCAGGTCGCCCTGACGCCCGAAGGCAAGGCGTGGGCTGCCTCGGTGCGGAAGAAGACGGGGCAGGTCGACGGGTGGACGGCCGTCGCGTACGACAACCTGCTGCTGCTCGCCGCAGCCGTCAACGACGCCCAGACCCTGGACCCCGCCAAGGTCGCGGACGCCCTGCCGGCACAGAAGGTCGACGGCATCCTCGGCGAAGTCTCCTACGGCGGTGCCGACAGGTACGGCATCGATCGGATCATGGAGCTGCCGTACGCCGTCTCCGAGGTCAGGTCCGGCAGGGCCGAACTGGTCGCTTCGGGCTCCTGAGATAAGGCGGACGAGGTATGGAAGTGGCACAGGTTCTCTTCAACGGCGTCTCGGCCGGCGCGGCGCTCGCGCTTGTCGCCGTCGGTCTGACGCTGGTCTTCGGAATTCTTCGCGTCGTGAACTTCGCCCACGGGGTGCTGTTCATGCTCGGCGCCTACGCGACCTATCTGTTCACGGTAAGGCTGTCCGTTCCCTACCTCGTCGCCATCGTTCTTGCCGCACTCGTCATCGCGGCGGTGGCCATCGGACTCGACCTGCTGGTGTTCAGACGATTCCACGGCATGAGTCTCGAGGGAGCGATCGCGGCGATAGCCCTGACGCTTCTTCTCCAGAACCTCGCCTTCCTGGTCTTCGGAGGAGCATCCCGCGGAGTCCGCGGACCGTTGGACGACGTGACCGTCACCTTCGCCGGTCTGACGATGCAGGGCCAGCGACTCTTCATCATCGGTGCGGCCGTCGTCCTCGTCCTCGCGCTCGGTTTCCTCGTCTACCGAACCCCGTTCGGACGTGCGATGCGCGCTGTGCAGCAGGACCCGTCCGCCGCGCGGCTCCAAGGCATCGGGCCCAGCCGCCTCAGCACGCTCACCTTCGGTCTGGGCGGTGCACTCGCGGGATCGGCAGGCGCCCTCGTCGCACCTGAACAGGTCCTTCTTCCCAGCATGGGGGAGGCGCCCCTGCTGCTCGGGTTCGTCGCCATCATCCTCGGCGGCATGGGCAGCGTCGGCGGTGCGCTGATCGCCTCGCTGGTCATCGGCATCGTCCAGAGCGGCGTCTCCACCTACTGGACTCCGCAGGCCTCCGTCTGGATGAGCTTCGCGCTCGTCCTCGTCGTCCTGACGCTCCGGCCCAAGGGGTTGTTCGGCCATGAGTAACCTCCATTCCTCCCTTCCCGGATCCGTGTGGGCGCGGCCCTCGACGGCGGTCATGGCGGTGTTCGGCGTCGCCGCGGTGCTCTTCGGGCTCACGCAGTCCGGCTACTACCTCCACGTCGGCGTGATCACGTCGCTGTCGATCGTGCTCGCCGTGACCCTCCGTCCGCTGCTCGTGGCGGGCGAGGCCTCTTTCTGCCACGGAAGCTTTTATGCGCTCGGCGCGTACACCGTCGCCACCCTCGCCACCGAGTACGGCTGGAACGTCTGGCAGGCCCTGCCGGCAGCCGGACTCGTGGCCGCTCTCGCTTCGTTGATCATCGGGATTCCGAGCCTGAGGACCACCGGCTCCTACTTCTTCCTGATGACCTTCGGCTTCCTCATCGTCGTCACCTCGCTGCTCCAGTACTTCAAGGGACTGACGGGCGGATTCAGCGGGATCGTCGGCATCCCTCAGCCGGACGGTGTGAGCACCGTCGACGACTTCTACTTCGTCTGCCTCGCGTTCGGCCTCCTGGTCGTCGTGGTGTTCACCGCTCTCGACCGATCCCGTTGGGGGTTGGAGCTGCGGGCCATCGGCGATGCGGCGGACCTCGCGGCGGCGGCCGGTGTCGCCACGTTCCGGCGCAAGCTCTCGGCGTTCGTGCTCGGAGCGTTCGTCGCGGGTGTCGCAGGCGGGCTGTTCGCCTCATACATGGCGTTCATCGCCCCAGCCACCTTCAGCATGTGGCTCTCGATCTACGTGCTCACCTACGTCATCCTCGGCGGACGCCGTTACGTGTCCGGCGCCGTGGTGGGAACGCTGATCCTGGGCGCGCTTCCCGTCGCCGTCCGCTGGTCCGATGCCTACGTCGGCATCGTCGTGGCCGCGGTGACGCTGGGCATCCTCATGGTGTTGCCGCGGGGTGTCGTTACCTCCGTCATCGAGCGGTTCGGCGCCGGATCCGCAGCCCGGCGAAACAACGTGAGCGACGAACTGCCGGCATCCGCCGATCTGCCCCCGCTCACCTCACTGCCGGCGACGAACGGTCCAGTCCTCACGGTCACCGGTGTCAGCCAGGACTTCGGTGGAGTCAAGGCGCTCACGGACGTGGAATTCACCGTGGTGGCGGGCGAGATCCTCGGCATCATCGGGCCGAACGGCGCCGGAAAGACCACCTTGTTCAACGTGCTCAGCGGCTTCCGGACACCGACCTCGGGAGAGGTCGTCCTCTCCGGGCGCTCTCTCTCCGGGATCCCGCCGCACAAGCGCGTCGCCGCAGGGCTGACCCGCACCTTCCAGGGCGCTGCCGCATTCGACTCGCTCTCGGTGGTCGAGAACGTCGTCGTCGGAATCAGGAGCGAGAGGAGGTCGGCGCTGTCGACCGCGTTCCAGCCGATCGCGGCGTCGACGGCGGACCTCGCACAGGCCCGTGCACTCACTCATCTCGTCGGCCTCGGCCAGTGGGACAACACGCCGGCCGGATCACTTCCGTACGGAGCACGTCGACGCCTCGGTGTTGCCATCGCTCTGGCAACCAACCCGAATGTCCTGTGCCTCGACGAACCCCTGGCCGGTCTGTCCGATACCGAAGTCGCGGACATGCTCTCGGCGTTGGAAGCCGTCCGGGCCCGGTTCCCCATCACGGTCATTCTGATCGAGCACCGGATCAACGTGATGCTCGAGATCTGCGACCGATTCCTGGCGCTCGACTTCGGGCGCGTCATCGCCTTGGGCGACCCGGCCGAGGTGGCGGCGAACCCAGCCGTGGTCGAGGCGTACGTCGGACAGGGAAAGGCAGCTTCCGGTCATGGCGAGTAACGCGATCAGTCTGCGTGGCATCACGGTCTCCTATGGACAGGGTCCCGCCCTCGATGGCATCGACCTCGATGTCGTGGCCGGGGCGACAACGGCCGTCCTCGGCGCGAACGGCGCAGGGAAGACGACCGCACTCAACGTCATCGCGGGCGTTCTCAAGCCGACCGCTGGGCGCGTCGTCGACTCGGCCGGAACCGAGGTGAAGGGTCGGACGGGCATCATCCGGCCCGGGGTGGCGATGAGCCCGGAGGGCCGGAAGCTCTTCGGGCAGATGACTGTCGAGGAGAACTTGCTCCTCGGTGCCTATGGCCTGCGTGATCCTCGGCCGAACAAGGACAAGTTGGCCGAGATATTCGACATGTTTCCGAGGGTCGCGGAACGGCGCCGACAAGCGGCCGGAACCCTCAGCGGAGGCGAACAGCAAATGGTCGCGATCGGCCGCGCCTTGATGCGTGAGCCCGACCTGCTTCTGCTCGACGAGCCGACCCTCGGCCTCTCGCCGCGGATCGCGGGCATCGTCGCGGACATGATCGCCCGCATTGCCGCCGGCGGCCTCACCGTCGTTCTGGTCGAACAGGACGCGGCCGTCGCACTGGCCCTCGCGGAACGGGCCTACGTCCTCGTCAACGGCCGTGTCGGGTTTGCCGGTGCGGCGCAGGAACTGGATCCAAGGGAAATCCTCAACACCTATTTCGACACTGACGCGAGATGAAATGAGCCCGTAATGAACGCGCGCTATGTTGACTTTCGAATCCGACCCGCAGACGACGCGACGAGCGTCGACCTCGAGGGCACGGACAGCGAGGGCTATACCCGTGTCTACGGAAACGAGTTCACGGGCGGTCGGTCCCTGCCCCACCTGATCGACGAAATGGAGAAGCACGACGTCATCGGCGTCATGCAGGCGGAGTGGGAAGAAGGCGACCCCGTCGCCGTCAACGAGCAGGTCCACCGTGCCGTCACGGCACACCCCGATCGTCTGGTGGCCGGCATCGCGACCACCGACCCCCGACTTCCCAACGCGCTCGAGATCCTGAAGCACGCCCATGACGATCTGGGGCTCCGCGGCTGGAACTTCCAGCCCGGTTTCCTCAAGGTGGCCGCGCACGATCCCGTAGCGGCACCACTGCTGAAGTACTGCCAGGAGAACGGGCACCCCGTCACGGTGCACAGTGGCATCAACTTCAGTGAGACTGGGCCGATTTCGTTCGGGCATCCGGCGGCGCTGTGCGAGATCGCGTGCGCCTACCCGGGACTCGTGATCGTCGCGAACCACGGCGGCTGGCCGTGGGTCACGGAGACGTTGGCCGTGCTGTGGAAACACCGCAACGTCTACGCCGACTTCGGGGCCGTGGCCCCGAAGCGGATGGTCGGACCGAAGGGCGGCTGGGAGCCAGTCGCCCACTGGATGAACACCATGATCTCCGACCAGGTCCTCCTGGCCAGCGACTGGCCCATGATCCGGCACGAACGGCTGATCGCCGAACTCGACCACCTCCAGCTGGGCGAAGAGTCGTACGACAAGTACACGCGCACAAACGCCGCCCGCCTCATCGACTCGATCTGGGGCACCCGCCTCGTCGATCACCTCAAGACAGGAGCCACCTCATGACCGCACGTGACCTGATAGCGGAGAGCGCCGAGGGAGTGCTGGCCCTCACCCTGAACCGGCCGGAGCGGCTCAACGCGCTCAGCGACGACATGCTCGACGGGCTCGTCGACCAGCTTCGGACGGTCGAGCAGGATACCGTCGCCGTCATCATCCGCGGCGCCGGACGTGCCTTCTGCAGTGGACACGACCTCAAGCACGCCGCCGCTCAGGGACCCCTCAACACCGTCAGCGCCCGAGCCGTGGCCCAGCGCATGCAGCGCGTGGCACACGCGATGCGTGAGTGCAGGGTGCCGATCGTCACGCAGGTGCACGGCTACGCGATCGGCGGCGGGGCCGAGATCGCGCTCAGCGGTGACATCGTGATCGCCGCCGAGGAGTGTGTCTTCCAGTTCACCGAGGCGTCGGTCGGGCGCGTCGTCACCAACGGTTTCACCAACCTGCTGCCCAAGACCGTCGGACCGGTACGCGCCAAGTCTCTCCTGTTGATGGGGCGGCCCCTGAGCGGTGCGGAGGCCGCGTCATGGGGTCTGGCCACGGAAGCAGTTCCCGAAGCCGGCCTGGAGATCGCTGTGAACAGTGCGGTCCAGGTGCTCGGCGAACAGTCCGCCTGGGCGGTCGGCGCCGCCAAGAACCTGGTCAACCGGGGCTTGCAGGCGAGCTTCGAGGCCACGATCGACCTGGAGATCGGGGCCGCGATCGAGGCGGAGCTGGGCGCCGATGCCGAATCCGGCGCGCAGTCCTTCGCACGCACCTGACCACCCCCCCCCACGAGAAGGAGCGAGATCAATGCCTGTCAGCAACGCCCTGCAGCCTGACGAGATCGGCCCCGCAATATTCGACCTCACGGGTCGACGGATCCTTGTGACCGGAGCGTCCAAGGGCCTCGGACAACAACTGGCCGTCGGATTCGCCTCGTTCGGTGCCACGGTCGCGTGCGTCGCGCGGAGCGAGGACGGACTGAAGAAGACGAAGGCTCTCATCGAGGCCGCCGGCGGCAACGCCTTCGTCTATCCCACGGATCTGTCCGACCCCGCGTCCATCACCGCGACCGTCGATTCAGTCGCGGAGGACCTCGGCGGGATCGACGTCCTCGTCAACAACGCCGCTGACGACCACGACTCCCCGATCGAGGACACCTCCCGCGAGACCTGGCAGCGGATCACCGACCTCAACAGCCGGTCGGTGTTCCTGCTCTGCCAGGCCGCGGGGCCGCACCTCCAGAACTCCGGCGGCTACGGAAAGGTGATCAACATCGCCTCGATCCTCGGCAGCGTCGGCATCCGCGACAACACCGCGTACATCATGTCCAAGCACGCCCTCGTAGGCCTGACGAAGGCCCTCGCCCTGGAGTGGGCGCGCAAGGGCGTCCAGGTGAATGCCCTGTGCCCCGGCTTCGTGGTCACGGACATGACCGCCGGCGCGTACAACGACGAGGCCTCCAGCCGCTGGGTCGTCCAGCGGACGCCGCTGGGTCGCTGGGGACAGACCACCGACTTCGTGGGCGCGGCCGTGTTCCTCGCGTCCCGGGCCTCCGACTTCATGACCGGCCAGTCGATGATCGTCGACGGCGGCTGGATCGCGCAGTGAGCAACCGAATCGCAGAGCAGCGGTGAGCAACCCGATCGCACAGCAAGGAGAATGAGATGAGTGAAGAACTGAAGCCCCAGCTCGCGCCGCGCGTCGAGAAGTACGTCATCGAGAACGGTCCGATGACCGTCGAGATGCGTACTCAGCGCAAGGGCCTGTCCCAGCTCGGCGGCGGGTTCGCCCGCTTCGACAAGGGTGGAGCGACCGCGCCCTGGAAGCTGCCGTACGAGGAGATCCTCTGCGTTGTCACCGGCATCCTCAGGCTCACCTTCGGCGACGAGGTGGTCGAAGCTCGCCCCGGCGATGTGGTGACCATTCCGAGGGGGGCCGAGGTCGTCTACGAGGGTGTAGCCGGGACGTCCGCGTTCTACGCGCTCACGCCGGCCGACTGGTACCGCGAGTACCCGAACGGCCTCTGATAGGCGCATCAGGATGCTGATCCGGTGAGGCCGAAGGCCATCAACCGCCCGGGGGCGGCACGGCGAACGTCGGGCTGTGCCGCCCCAGGTCCGTCTCCCAGCACCCCTTACACGACACAACACTCGTAAGCCACTGAGGTATTCATGACTGTCGACTTTTCGCCCGACCCCAGCGTCGCGGAGCTCGCCCAGCGCACCGCACGCTTCATCCGCGAGACTGTGCTGCCCCTCGAGAAACAACACAAGGGCGTCGTCCACACCGAGTCGATACGGCTGGAACTGCAGCGCGCTGCGAAAGAGGCCGGGGTCTTCGCGCCCCACGTCGCCGCCGAACTCGGCGGTCACGGTCTGGACATGCGTGGCAGGGCGGCGGTGTTCGAAGAAGCGGGCTACTCGCTGCTCGGCCCGCTGGCGCTGAACATCGCCGCCCCCGACGAGGGCAATATGCACCTGCTGGAGGCCGTCGCGACCGCCGAGCAGCGCGAGCGCTATTTGCGGCCGCTCGCCACCGGGGAAATCCGGTCGTGCTTCGCGATGACCGAGCCGGCCCCCGGCGCCGGATCCGACCCGAACGCGCTGACGACGCGAGCCGAACGCGTCCCCGGCGGCTGGCGCATCGACGGCCGCAAGTGGTTCATCACCGGTGCCGATGGTGCCGGCTTCGCGATAGTCATGGCCAGGACCTCTGGCGAACCGGGCGACCGTGGCGGTGCGACCATGTTCCTCGTCGACTCCGACAACCCGGGGATGAAGACCGTCCGGCACATCGAGACTCTCGACGAGAGCCTCTTCGGCGGCCACATCGAGCTGCTCTTCGACGGCTGTCTCGTCCCTGCGGACGCCGTCCTGGGGGAGGTGGACGAGGGCTTCCGGTATGCCCAGGTCCGGCTGGGACCGGCCCGGATGACGCACTGCATGCGCTGGCTGGGGATCGCCCGCCACGCGCAGGACATCGCGGTGGCCCGTGCCGCGGAGCGGGAGCTCTTCGGTTCTCGGCTGGCCGATCTCGGCATGGTCCAGCAGATGATCGCCGACAACGAGATCGACATCGCTGCCACGCGCGGTCTGATCCTGCAGGCGTGCTGGGAACTCGACCAGGGCGGCTCGGCCGCGCAGTTGACCTCCATCGCAAAAACGTTCAGCTCCGAGGCCATCTGGCGTGTGGTCGACCGATCGCTGCAGATCTGCGGTTCCCTCGGGGTGTCCGGGGACGCGCTGCTCGGACGCTTCTTGCGGGAGGTGCGGCCGTTCCGCATCTACGACGGCCCCTCCGAGACGCACCGCTGGGCCATCGCCCGCCGGGTCGTACGCCGGTACGAGACCGGGACCGGCAGCCAGGGCGGTGCGTCTTGAGCGCAGCAGCCCGGAGCACTGTGGACGGCCTCGACCTGGCCGCCCTGAACTCCTTCTTCCACGACCACGTCCCCGGCTTTCGCGGCGCCCTCTCGGCCTCCTTGATCCAGGGAGGTCGCTCCAACCTCACCTACCGGCTCACGGACGGCCACGCCGTCTGGGTCCTGCGCCGCCCGCCCCTGGGCGGCCTCACCCCCTCCGCACACGACATGGGGCGCGAGTTCCAGGTGATCTCCGCGCTCGCCGACAGCGGCGTTCCGGTGCCCCGTGCGGTTGCCTGCGGCGACGCATCCGTCATGGGTGCGCCGTTCTCTCTGGTCGAGTACGTCGGGGGAAGGGTCATCCGCACCCCCGAGCAGCTTCACACGCTGACGGACCAGCAGATCACCGCCTGTGCCCACGCCCTGGTCGACGTCCTCGCCGGCCTGCACGCCGTCGACCCCGGCGCCGTGGGGCTCACGGGGTTCGGCCGTCCCGAGGGCTATCTCTCCCGGCAGATCGAGCGCTGGTACGACCAGTGGACCCGGGTCCGAACCCGTGACCTCCCCGACATCGACACCTTGCACGCACGGCTCGCCGCCGCCTGCCCACCCGAGGCCGGGGCGTCGATCGTGCACGGCGACTTCCGCATCGACAACGCCATCCTCGCCCCGCACGACCCGTCGGAAGTGCGGGCGCTCGTGGACTGGGAGATGGCGACACTCGGGGATCCCCTGGCCGACCTGGGGCTGCATCTCGTGTACACCGATCCGGCTTTCGCCCCGGTGCTGGGCGGCGCGGCAGCGTCGACCAGCGAGCGCCTGCCCACGAGGCGCGAACTCGCCGCCCGTTACGCGGAGGCGAGCGGGCGCGACCTGGGCCGCCTGGACTTCTACCTGGGACTCGGATACTTCAAGATCGCGGTCATCGCGGAGGGCATTCACGCCCGCCACCTCCAGGGCCTGACCCGAGGCGACGGCTTCGACGCCGTCGGCCAGGCCCCGGGCCCCCTGGCCGCCGCCGGGTTGCGCGCACTCGCGAACGGCGCGTGAGTGGACCGCGATGCCCGGGCGGGCATCGCGGGTGACCCCGCTGCCACCGCCGCGCCAAGAAGTTCGATCGTCAGTGGCTGAGCCCGAGGGCGGCGCCGGCGTGCGGCTCAGACCGGCCGGCGGGACAGGCCCGGGATCAGGCCGGCGAGCGTGGCGCGGGTCGTCTCCGCGTCGGTGTGCAGCAGCGCCTGCATGCCGACCGCGCGCGCGCCGAGCACGTTCGGCTCCGCGTCGTCGACGAAGAGCGCTTGGTGTGCTGGCATACCGAGCCGGTCCAGAGTGAGACGGTAGATGGGGGCCAGCGGCTTGCGCAGGCCGACCTCACCGGAGATCACCACGGGATCGCAGACGGGGTCGATCAGTTCGCGCGGGTAGATGTCGCCCCAGCTGTTGGACAGCAGGGCCACGCGGATGCCGAGGCCGCGCAGCTCGCCGGCCAGCTCGAACATCGCTTGGTCGGGGCGCAACCCGGCGAACAGCCGGGCCAGCAGGCCTACTGGGTCGACCGCGCGGCCGTCCACCGTTTCCAGCTCTGCGGCGATCAGGGTGTCGAAGTCCTCGACGGTCAGCTCACCGGTCTCCAGCCGGTGGATAGGGGTGCCGTCCTGCGCGCGCCGGGACAGCCAGGCCTTGAGCGTGCGCGAGAACGAATCCGGATCGATGCCGTCGGCTTCGATCCATGCCGCGATCGAGTCGCGAACGGGATTGGTGAGGACACCTCCGTAGTCGAAGACCACCGCGTCCACGCGTGCCGTCACCGCAGTGCCCCCTGCGCGGTCTGGCCCATCGTGATGGCGACGTCGGCCGGAGCGCCCCCGGTACGCGGGGCGGCGCAGGCCGTGGTGAAGCCGGACGCGTTCGGACATGTGGCCCTGTCGATCGGCGAGAAGGCAGCCGCCACGATGACGACCTCAGGCATGGATACTCCTCCCGACTGACTAAGCGCTTGCTTTCGAGTGGCAGTATAGGACTCCCCTGATCGAAGGTGAACCTGCGATCAGCCAGGCTGGTGAAGAGCTTCGCCCCGGCCACGGGGGCGGACGCGACCCAAGGCCGAGCAGCGTGCGGGCGGACCGGCGCCACGGCGTACGTGTCCACGGGTAGTGACGGCAGCACCCCGTCACTCCATCGAATACAACTCCAGTGGTACTTCCTGACCCGGTCCGGTCTCGGCCCAGATCGTCTTGCCCTGGCGGCCGTACCGCGTGCCCCACATGCGGGTCAGCTGAGCCACGAGGAACAACCCTCGGCCTCCTTCGTCCTCGTTGCCGGCGCGGCGCAGATGCGGAGAGGTGTGGCCCCCGTCCGAGACTTCGCAGATCAGCGTTCGGTCGACGTCACGGAGCAGGCGCAGACGGACAGGGGGGCTGCCGTAGCGGATCGCGTTGGTGACGAGTTCGCTGACGACCAGTTCCGCGACGAACGCGGCATCGTCCAGCCCCCACTCCTGCAGCTTCTTCCGGACATGTGCGCGGGCTGCGGCCACTTCTGCCGGGTCCGAGGGGACATGCCAGGATGCCATGCTGGCTTCGGAGAGGGCGTGCAGGCGCACCAACAGCAGTGCGGCATCATCCTCTGCGGATCCCTGGGAACGCAGCGAGACGACCTCGTCGCACGTTCCTTGCAAGGAGCCCGTCGAGGCCTCCAGGACCCGGCACAGGTCCGCCATTCCCTCGTCCACGTCCCGACTGCGCGCTTCGACCATTCCGTCGGTGAACAGGGCGAGCAGCGTCCCCTCGGCGAACTCGAACTCCACGCTTTCGAAAGGCAGGCCACCGATGCCCAGCGGGGGGCCTGTGGGCACCTCGAGCGGTTCAGCCTGCCGGGCCCCTGGCCCCCGCCCAGTGGCAACCGGCGGGAGATGGCCCGCACTGGCCATGGCGCACGTGCGGGACGTGGGGTCGTACACGGCGTACAGGCAGGTCGCCCCCAGCGCTCTGTCATCCCGCTCGTCGCCGGGCGTCCGGTGGATTCCGATCCGCGCCTGTCCCACCAGGTCGTCCAGCCGAGTGAGGAGTTCGTCCGGCGGCAGGTCCAGGGCTGCCAGCGCCCTCACGCTCGTACGCAATCGCCCCATGGTGGCAGCGGCGTCCACTCCGCGCCCCACCACGTCGCCGACCACCAGTCCGACCCGGGCGCCGGACAGCGGAATCACGTCGTACCAGTCGCCCCCCACGCCCAGAGGGCCGGTGGCGGGGACGTAGCGGTGCGCGAAGCCGATTCCGTTCGGTTGCGGAAGGGCTTGCGGGAGGAGTTCGTGCTGCAGTTTCAGCGCGGTGGCGCGCTCGCGGATGTAGCGGCGCGCATTGTCCACGCACACCGCAGTGCGCGACGCCAGTTCTTCGGCAAGCGCGCGGTCTGCCTCATTGAAGGGCGCGCGGGGCGGCTGCCGAAGGAGGGTGACCTGGCCGAGCAGTGTGTCACCGAGGAGCAGAGGCGGAGCCAGCAGGTGGTTCGCGCTCGTCGATCGACTGCCGATCACACCCAGTACCTGATCACCTTGCGCGATGGACGGATCGCTCGTGGTGCGCTCCGCCATGAGGCGCAGGCCCCCCGGTGCGCCCGAAGCAGCGAGCGGGGCCGCCTCGCCGGCCAGGACCGACTCCGCTACCTCGACTCGTACAGAGTCGGCCAGATCCGGAACCACGAGCTCCGCGAGTTCCTCCGCCGTCTGCCGGACGTCGAGCGTCGTACCGATGCCGCTTGCCCGGCTGAGCAATGCCAGGCGGGCCTGTGCCTCGTAGCGTTCCGTGATCTCGACGGCCGTCTCGCAGACACCCAGAGGGTGACCCGCGTCGTCCTGCAGCCGGAAGTACGAGCACGAGAAGACCCGATAATGCGCCGAGCCCTCGGGAATTTGTCCCCGCCAATGGATGTCCAGTACCGGCTCTCCGCTACGCAACACCTCCTCCAGCACTTCCTCCATGGCGTGGTAACCCGGAGGGGACAGGACCGCGCCGTGCGGGAACAGCGCACTGATGGCCTGTCCCACCCACGCACCGGCGTGCCAGCCCATTGCCTTCCGCACCGCATCGTTGACCCACCTCAGGCGGGCATCCCTTCCGTAGACAGTCAGCGCCACCGGAAACTGCGTGAAGAGCCCCGACAGCATCGACTGGTCCGTCATCCACTCCCGATAACGGTCGCCGGCCACCGCCATCACGACCCAGGCGGGCCCTTCCGGGTCCTGCTCCACCGGGAAGACACGCAGGACCGTCTCCACCGACGATCCGTCGGGGCGCCGAACGGTACGGTTCTCGATCCAGCCTCCCGCGGACGCCCCTGGTGCTCCCGCGGCCTTGAAGGGCTGTAGCACTTCCCCCTGGGACCGGACGTCGCGCATTACCTCGTTCACGGGGCGGCCGAGCACGTTCGGGGCGTCTGCACCGAACAGATCGCGGGCTGCCGGATTCCAGCCGGTCAAGCGCCCGTGCGCGTCCACCACGACCACGGCTGCGGTGGTCGTGTCGAAGGGGTTCCGACGACCTGCCTCGTGTGATGCCTGGATCGCCACCCTGCACCTCTGCCCAGTACGCGGATGTCTGAAATTCAGGCTACGCCCGGACACCCAGGCACGCTGGAGGACGGATATACGCGACACCCGACCGCACCCCCGGGACGTCGGCAGTCTGTCGGCACCTGCACAGGGCGAAAGAATCGGCCAGGTCGGCCACCAGGTACGGCTGAACGAGATGGGTGACCAGGGCACACCTGGGCCCGTTCCTGAAGCAGCCGGTCGGAGGGCCGCCCGGTCGCGCACCACACCCCGGGTGCGTACCGCTACGTCCAGGAGGAAGGACGCCGCGAGCCGGGTCAGGCCAGTCCCGCGATACACGCCAGTGCCCCGTCCACCGACAGCGGCCGGAAGCTCTCCGTGCGTATGGCGCTGTCGGCACCCCCCGGCTGGGCACGCGCGCGGGCAGGCTCGGCACTCTTCTACTCGGGCACCTCGCCCGCGCCCGCTCTGACCCGCTCGACCCAGCGGGAGGTGCCCTCGGGGCGGTCGAAGCCGACCCTGATTCCAGCCAACTCCTCCACGCCAAGTGCCAACACCTGCTGCGCGCCGGCCAGAGGGTTCAGCGTTAACCCGGCGTTCTCTTCGACCCGCCGTTCGAGCGAGCGGAATACGACATCAGCGGCCTGCACGCAACCCGGTCGCACGTCGTAGAACGCCGCGATGGCGGCCTGGATCAGCAGACTGGCACCGAGTGCGCCCAGCGGACGGTCGATGAGGATGCCGAACCGGTCGTTCGGTGTCCAGCGGGGGAAGAGCCCTGTGAGGTCCGTGTTCTCACCGCCGATGAGGTACTGGAAGCTCGAAGGCTTCGGCTGTGTGGCGGTGTGCATCGGGGTGGTCCTTCGTCAGAAGTCGGCTGGGGTGTCGCCGTTGACAAGACCGCCTTTCTGGTGGTTGAGAGTGCAGGGTGCGCCGTCCGTCGTGCGTGGCGGCCGATGGAAGACGCTGATCGGGCATGCCCCGGGCGGTGATGCCGCGCGGCGGTCCGGGGTCGGCGACGTACACGCCCCGGCGCACAGGCGGACGACATCCGCATCGAGATCACTGCGTCGGTGTGCGGATTCACGGGCTGACGACCACGCCGGCCGGGGTGTGTCCATGCCGTCGTCGGGGTGGCTTACGCCTGCGCCATCAGGGCTTTGAACGCGCCCGGGTGGCGGGCGGAGGACACGGATGTCGCGGCAAGAATGCCGACCGGGAAGACGGCGACGACGAGGTATCCCCAGGTGTAGAGGTGGGGCTCCGGCACTCCGGGGATCTCGGGGATGGAGGCGAGGGACAGGACGATCGTCGTGACGGCGGCGCCGAAAGCGGCGCCGATCATCATCACCGTTGCCGGGATGCCGGCGGCCATCCCGGCCTGGTCCTCGTCCACCACCAGCTGCGGGATCGCGAACGAGCCGCTGTAGCCGGCGCGGCTTCCGAGACCGACGAGGGCCGAGCCGACGAGGTACTGCCACGTGTGGTCGTGGGCGAACGCGAGCCACACGAGTCCGAGGCCGCACAGTGCCGCGCCGGCGGCCAGGATGACGCCAGGGCGCCCCTGCTGCACCATGCGTTCCGCCGCCTTGCCGCTGATGAACATGGTCAGCGCGAACGGCAGCAGGAGGAGGCTCGTCCCGAGCGCGTCGGTGCCGAGGCCGTATCCGACCTCGACCGGGGTCTGGGTGTAGTAGGTGACCAGCAGCACGAAGGCCGCATCGACAGCGCCGAACAGATAGGAGGCCACGCAGGCTGTCGTGGCGTACGGCCGCTTCAGCATCGCGAGGTCGAAGACCGGGGCGGTCGACTGGCGCTGTGCCGGAACCCAGGCGACACCGGCGACGACTCCGACGGCAAGGAGCAGGTAACACACGTTGCCCCAGACGCTGATCTGCGCCATCGCGAGCAGCACCAGGGTCACCCAGGCGATCATCCACACCGTTCCCCACACGCCGATCCGCGCCGAGGAAGCGGGGCGCGAGCGCGGAACGACCGCGAGAAGTGCCGCCGTGGTCACCACGAACGCCGCTGCCAGAATGTAGAAGAACGTCGACAACGACAGGTACTTCACGGACAGGCCGCCGCCCACCATGCCGGCCACGACCCCGGTTCCGGTGGAGATGATCAGGACGCTGACCGCGGTGGCCACCGAGCCGCCGGAGAGGTGGCGGCGCAGGAAGCCGACCGGGAGCATCTGTGCCGCGCTGCCGAAGCCGAGCAGGGCCGACCCGACGATCAGCGCCGGGTACGTGTCACCGATGGCGGGGATCAGCGCGCCCGCCGTGAGGATGACGCCGGACCACAGCAGCATCGTGCGGTCGTCGACGATGTCCTGCAGGCGCGGAATGAGCACGAAGCCGGCGCCGCTGCCCAGGAGCATCGCGGTGAGGACCCAGGTCGCCGCCGAGACGCCGACGGCGAAATGGCTCTGCATCAGAGGCAGCAGAGGCCCCAGCATGAAGTTGACCGCGATGGTCACCGTGCACAGCAGCGCGGCGACGCTGATCAGCGGGCCCCGCTTGCTCGAAGCCTGGGCTGCAACGCCTGTTCCTGCGCTGAGCGCTGTGTCGTTCGTTCCTGCCATGGTGATTCACTCCCGTTCGAACTGGGGCGCCGTCGCCTCCGGCTGATCCGGTCGCGCCGACGTGTGAGGTGGGTCTCAAGGTGCGCGGCATGGCCTCGCCGCGGCTACGACAGTGCCGACCGACATGCGGGTGTCCGCGGTGCACCGTGCACCACATCGACGCGCCGCTGTGCGTGGACGCCTCGGTAACAGCACTGGACGGGCACGAGCCTGACGATCTGTCACTTGGCGTCTTGCCTGGTGAGGATCAGGCTCTGTGCGGAGAACGCGAGTTCGGCGAGCCCCGCCCGCTCGGCGAGGTCGAGATTCTCAACAGCCGCCCCGATCAGGCGACCAGAGTGTCCCGCGGCACGCAGTGCGGTCAGCGTGGCCCGGGCGGCCTCGCCGAAGGTCTTCACCGTCGCTTGATCTGTCTCGTGGGCGTCGTGCGCGATCGCAGTCGCCATCTCCGCCGTCACTGCCTCGAGCAGGGCGATTGCCTGCGCTGCCGTCGAAGCCAACGCCTGCGGGGACAACCCCTGTTCGATCGCATAGGCCGCCGCCTCGACGTAGGCGCTCAGCGCAGCGATGAAGAACGCGCCAAGCATGCCCGCCCCCAGCACGCCGGCGCCGCGCACCTCGTCGGAGACGTGCTGTGACGCGCCGCCGAGGCTCACGAAGATGTCCTTGTGCTCCTCCCAGAGTGCGGCAGGGCCGGACACGACGACCATGCCGCGGGAAGAGCCGATGTCGTTGGGGTAGCAGGCGATGAACCCGTCGAGGTAGGCAGCGCCTCGCTCGCCAGCCCATCGCGCCATGTCCTCGGCTTCGTCGGGCGATCCGCTGACCAGATTGACCAACGTGGTGGCGTCCCAGTCGGTGACTGGCTGGAGAGCCGCTCTCGTGCTCTCGTAGCTGTCGGTGCAGGCGACGGAGATCCGCGACGCCTGCACCGCTTCGTCGAGGGAAGCCACAGGAGAGACCCCCGAGTCGGCAAGCGCGAGAGCTCGTTCCGGCGAGCGGTTCCACGCGGCCACCGAATAGCCCTGCCTGGCGAGGGTTCTCGCGAGCGCGGCTCCCATCAGCCCACAGCCGATGACCACGACGTCGTACCTCTTCGTGCTGTCCATGAATTCATTCCTTTCGACGATGTGCCGCGTCGCTCGTCACCGGCGGCCGATGCGGGCGTACACCTCAGGTGGTTCTTGGCGGAGCGCAGTGCGTGCGGTCGGCGTTGCCGGAACTTGGGTCACGACGACTCCGATGGAGGCGAGTGCGGGCGCGACGGGCTGGTGCCAGACAGCAATCCGGCCATGACCGACGCGGCGATGTAAGGCGTCGGTGCCCCGTGACCGTTGCCAGCCGGTGATCACCACCCGCTGCACGATGCCGAGGTGCCCGGAGGCGGTGGGATTCAGCGGGTCCTGGTTGCGCGGAGTGATACTCGGGTCCGATCGCTGGTGCTCGTCATCGCGCTCCTCGGTCGCACATCGGCCGACAGGACCGAACTCGTTCCCTGCCGCGTCGACAGTGGCCGCTGGGACCGGCGTCTTCCCAGGGCACGTCGGTGCAGGATCGAGGCGGACTCGGTGCACTCTGCACCTTGCGCGGCACCGTGGTGGACGAGGCACTCTGCCCCAGAGTCCCGTTCCACGCCTACGATGGCGGTGCATGCAGATGTTGTGGCCGAACCCGTCCGACCGGGTGTGCGAGCTGATCCGACAAATCGCCGAAAGCCAGCTGCCGGTGTCGGACGAGGTCGCCGACCAGTTGTGGCGGGCCTCGCAACGTGAGACGCGGCAGCGCGAGTACGTCGACGATCCCGTGCTGTCGGGAGCGGACTGGCGCCTCGACAAGGCCAACATGACGCACTGGCTGGCGTCCAACCTGCAGGAGCCGGGGCGCCGGGTGACTCCGGCCAAGGGCAGCGAGATGCTGATCTTTGCCCGGGACCTTGTGCTGCGCGGGATGGACGTGAACGAGCTCGGGTCCTGGCGCGCCGCCCAGCGGGTGGGGTGGGGGTTGTGGGTCGAGGAGTGCTTCGCCGCCACCACGGACCGCGACGAGCTGCGCGAGCTGCTCGAGGTGTCCGCCAACTCGCTGACGACCTACATCGACGACTCGATCGCCGCGGTCGGCCCGCAGCAGATCTCCCGGGTTTCCGGCAGAGCCATCTGGATGCCGCCGCCGCACAGCGCCTTCTGGCCCGGATCGGATCGCCGCGGCAGGTCGTCCGCTACGAGGACGTACATCTCGTCGACCTGCTCACGGCCGACCTGAGCCAGGCCGAGCACTTCGTAGCCGGCACTCTCGGCGATCTGGCGACGGCCGACCCGGTCCTGCAGCGCACGGTTCGTACCTACGTCGCGGAGGGGTACAGCATTTCGAACACCGCCGACCGGTTGTTCGCACACCGCAACACCATTGACCGACGTCTCACCAAGGCCCGCACAATGCTGCCGAGGCCGCTCGACCACGATCCGACAAGCATCGCGGTCGCGCTGATGCTGGTGGAGCTGCGACAGGACCCGCGGTCCGGTTGTTGATCGGCTGCGCTGAGGCTTCAGCGCCGACCAGCCGTCCCTCGAATCCGGAAATCAGGCCGCTTCCCAGAGGCCGGCTTCCAGGATCCGGGCGGCCTTGGTGATGCTGCCCGGCATCAGGTGCCGGTAGGTCCGGTACGTCTCCTCGATGGACTTGTGGCCCATCCATTCCGCGACGTCGGTGATGGGGATGCCACCGCCGAGAGCGTTCGAGGCGAAGTAGTGCCGGAAGCCGTACATGCCGACACCTTCCTCCGGCGGAAGATTCTTGAACAGCCTCTTCACTCGCCGCCGCTCCATGCCTTCGGTGAAGTAGCCGCCCGGGCCACGCAGCAGGTAGCCGTCCGGCGTGGTGCCGTGCTTGGCCTCATAGCGCTCGATCGCCTCCCGCACCGACCGAGACAGAGGTACCTCACGGAACTCCCCCGCCCGGCGGTGCTTCAGCTTCGCCGGCCTCAGCGTGTTGGAGTGGATCTGCTCACGCACCCGGTAGACGTCCGGGGCCACGACGTTGTTGATGTTCACCGCTCGCGCCTCGCCGTTCCGCAGGCCGCACCCCGTCATCATGACGATCTCCAACGCCAGGTCCCCATCGGCAACAGCCAGCGCCTGTTTCACATAGGCGAGGGACGGGATGACGACCGTTCCCCGAACGTATTCAGGTTCCTGGACCCCTTTCACCGGGTCGTCCGCCATGGCCCCCTTGGCATAGGCGTCGCGCAGGATGGTCTTGAGGATCCGGAAGATGTTCACCTGATTCCCCCGGCCGACCCCGTCGCTCTCCATCTCGTCCAGGAAGCGCTCGACCACCATCGGGGTAACCGAGTTCAGCTTCCGCGCTCCCAGGCGCGGGACGATGTGCACGTTGATCGAGCTGTCGACATGCTCTCCCGTGGAGTAGTCCGTCATCCGGCGCTGCCGGGGCCGCCACTGCTTCGCGTACTCCTCCACCGTCAGCTGCCCCAGCTCACGACGCGCCGCCGCCACCGACGGCGCCGTCGTCTTCTTCTCCGCGTACAACTGTGTGAGACGCTCGATCGCGTCGTCCTGCGTGGCATAGCCGGATTCCTCGCGCTGCTTGCCGAGGGCGTCCCGGAAGCGGATCGAGTACGGGTGAGGGCAGCGGGTCGGCTTCGCGCAGCCGCAGTCCTTGAAGAAGGACCCCATGCCGCGGGCGAGCTGTCGGGCCATGTGACGCACCATCCGTTCCAGCCCAAGAACCTGCTCAGGCGCCGCGCTGCGGGTCGCAGGTCAGCAAGCGCAGACACCATGCGGACGCATGCTGACCGTTTGCTGACCTGAGGGGGGCACATGATGCCCCTGACCTGCGGCGACGCCAAATAGTCAGATCTTGGACTTGAACAGAGTACGCAGCACTGTGAACTCCTCTGAGACGGCTCCCTGCCCGCTTTGTGCAGGTCAAGGGCGCTCGCGACTCTACATCGGCACGCGCCGGACGATGTTGGTGAGGAACATCGCTTCGCCTGGGCCGGCAGCGGCCCGTGCCTCGTGAGTTCAGCTCGGGGCGATCGTCACGATGTCAGGGGCGATGTCCAGCACCAGGAGCGCGGCCGCCACGTGGGTCGGGTTGTCCTCCACCTTGACGGTGGAGAGCTCGTTGGCGCGTGAGACGCGCCGTTCGACGGTGTTGCGGTGCGCGTAGAGGTCGGCGGCCGCCCGGGTCGTGCTGAAGCCGCACTGCACGTAGGTGAGCAGGGCCTGCCGCAGGGCTGTGTCGGCTTCGGCCAGCGGCCCGAGGGTGTTGACGACGAACCGACGCGCGCCGGGCCGGTCCTTCGTGAGCGCGTCGATCAGCTCGACGTCGGCGTAGGCGGTGAACCGCCGGCCGGAACCCAGCCGGATCACCAGCGCCTGCGCCGCGAGGGCGTCCTGGTGGCCGGCGCGGAATCCTTCGAGACCGCGTCCCGGCTTTCCCACCGCCGCGCGGACCGCGTCGGTCGCCGCGAGGTCCTTCTCCACGTGGTGCAGGTCCGGGACGGTTTCCCCCGAGAGCCAGATCCACCGCGACGTGGCGCTGGCGCGCGCCACCAGGGCGCTGCGGCCTCCGGCGGAGCAGCGGACGGCGGCGATCGCCTCGTCCAGGGCGTCGGCCTCCTGGGGATCGTCGACCCAGAGGACGAGGCCCACGTGCCACCGCGCCATCCGGTAGCGCAGGCGTCCTTCGGCGAGGTCCTCCGCCATCGGCGCCCCACTGGCGATCAGCTGGATCAGTGCGATCCCCTCGGCATCCGTGTTCCCCATCGCCGCGGCCAGGCCGGCTTGCCGCAGGGCCGCGACGGAGTCGAGGGCGTACTGCACCAGCGACTGCGCCGTCACGTCCAGGACCCCCACGAGGAGGTCGGGGTCCGCGCAGTCCGCCACGCATTCCTCCAGCCATCGCCGCCAGCCGATGCCCAGGGCCACACGCCAGGCGACGGCGAAGTCGGGCGCGATGCCCCGGGAGACGAGATCGTTGATGTACGCCGTGGTCCTCGGACTGACGTAGGGCTCTACCCTCCGCCCCGGTTGCTGGACGTTCGCGGTCAGCCATTGGACCACCTCGGAGCGGTTGAGCGCGCGATCCTCCTCGACCAGCGACGCGTCCGCGAGGAGAGCGGGATCGTTCTGGGCGACGAGAGAGGGCCTTGCGAAGGTGTCGATCAGGGCGTCCGTTTCCGTCAGCAGGCGCTGGCACAGGGACCTGATCGCGTCGGCGACCTCACGCGAGGGCGGGGGCCACAGCTCTTCCATGTTCTCAGTGTCCCTCTGCTCTCGGGGAGCCGAGGCTCCTGACATGCCGTTTCACCGGCAGGTGAAGGGCTCGTCGGCGACCTGACCGCCGACGGGGGCGCGGGCCCTCGACTGCTGTTTACTACCACTAAACGGCGGCAGATTTATCACGCCCTCACCGGCGCCGCAAGGGGGGCAACGCCATCGCCCCCTCCCCCTCCGCAGGGGCGCACCGATCGCCCCTGGCGCGCATGCCTTAGCCTCGTGCCCACGGAGAGGACTCGTCCGGGTCGGCCCGTCACCTGACAGGCACACGACCTCGGCCTCGGGACGGGCGGTGAGCACAGCGTGTCCATCGGTGACGGCGGGACAGCGGGCGGAGCGGAACGGGGCGCCGCCGCCCTCGAAGCGTCCACCGGCGCGCAGCTGCGGAAGATCAGGCTCGACCGCGGCTTGTCGTTGACGGAGGTCGCGCACCGGGCAGAGGTCACCAAGGGCTTTCTGAGCCAGTTGGAGCGTGGGCTCACCAGCGTGTCCGTCCCGACGTTGCTGCGCGTCTGCGAGGTGCTGCGGATCGGGGTCGGGGAGCTGTTCGCGTACCCCGACGAGCAGGTCGTGGACGGCGGAAGCCGGATCGGCATGGGTGGTGAGGGCGTGGCCGAGTACCTGCTCACGCCCGCCGGCGCCACGGCGTTCCAGGTCTTCCGTTCCGTGATCGAGCCGGGCGGGGGCACCGGCGGCCCCTATCGGCTCGACACCGCCGCGATCTTCGCGATGGGGCTGAGCGGTTCGACCCGTCTGATCGTCGGGGGCGAGACCCGGATGCTGTCGGCAGGGGCGTCCACCTCGTTCTCCGGCCGGACGCTTCACCAGTTCGACAATCCGGGGACGACGGTGAGCGAGGTCCTCTGGGTCCTGTCGCCTCCTCTGCCGCGCGCCGCGCGAGGGCCCGCCTAGATCCTGTCGTCGCGTGCCGGGCCCGCGTCTGGAGTGCCTCAGGAACCCCCTCGCCTGCCACGGCGGAGCGCCCGCCGGGCCCGTGTCCTGCTGCCGTTGAAGAAGTCGTTGAACCGGTCCAGCCCCCAGATGGCCCGGAGGACGAACGGCCGCATCAGCAGCGACATCGCCGGCGAGTACGTCGAGGCGTCCGACCAGATGCCGGCGAGGTCCTCCGGCATCTCGCCGTCGACGATGTAGTCGGCGAGCTGATGGGTCACGTACGGCACCTGGCAGAGACCGTGGCCGTTGCAGGCCATCGCGTAGAAGACGTTGTCGCCCACCTGCCCGGCGACCGACAGCCAGTCCGGGCTGATGCCGATCCAACCGCCCCAGGCCCGTTCGATGGCCACGTCGGACAGCGACGGGAACCGGTTGGCCAGATCCTTCCCCATGTCCCGCACGACAGCGGGGTCCGGGACCCGGTCCGGGAGCGGGTAGGTCTGGCCCCGCTGTGCCTTGCGGACCCCGCAGACGATGGTGTTGCGCTCGGTGAGCCGGTAGTGGGTCATCAACTGGTGCTGGGTGATGATGCCGGACCGACTGGTCCAGTCCAGCGCGGCGAGCCGCTCCGGCGCGATGGGTTCCGACTCGATCTCGATGACGTACAGCGGCGTCGCGAGGTTCTTGGGCGTGATGTCCCACTCGCCGCCGTAGACGCTGGTCGCGAGCAGCACCTTGCCGGCCCGCACGGTGCCGTGCGGTGTCGTGATCTCGACGATGCCGCCCGCGCGCCGGACATCGCTCACCCGCGTCCGCTCGAAGACAGTGGCCGAGGAGGCGAGCAGTGCGCGGCGCACACCACGGGCGAGCTTGCCCGGGTTCAGCATCCCGCCGATGGATTCCCGCATCCCGCCCACGAAGCCGGCGGGGAGGCCGAGTTCCTCCCTGCTGCCGACGGTCCCGCCCCCGCCGAAGGCGCGCAGGATCGCCGCCTGGGTCCGTACCCTGAGCATCATGAGGGGTGAGACCGCACCCCACACCAGGCCGTTCGCCACGTAGTCGCAGTCGATGTCGTGCCTCTTGATGAGGTCTTCCACGTAGCGGCCCGCGTGCTCCGCCAGTCTGGCCATGACCGGCATCTTCTTCGGGGACTGGAGGCTGAGCATCCGCAGGTCGCCACCCGGCGCCCCGGCGATCTGGCCTCCGTTGCGCGAGGCCGAGCCGTAGCCGCAGAACTCGGCCTCCAGCAGGACCACGTCCTGGTCGCGCTCCGCGAGGCGCAGAGCGGCCGCCATGCCACCCATGCCGCCGCCGATGACGGCGATGTCGCAGGTGAGATCTCCGTCCAGCGCGGGCCGCACGTCGTCCGGCGGGTCGATCCAGCCGGTGAAGCCGGTGTACTTCGTGCTGTCGGTCCTCATGCTGTCCCGGTCTCCTTTCAGGTGGGGCGTCCGCCCCACTTCGTGCTCTCTCAGTCCTGCGAAGTCGTGGCCCCGAGCGAGGCCCGGTCCGCTCGCCGCTCTCCCTTGGCCGCGACCGAACGGGCGGGCAGGTCCCCCATCGACAGGAGTCCGGGACGCGCCTCGACGACCGCGGTGGAGGCGTTGACCGCCGCCGCGACGGTGCTGAGGAAGGAATCGAAGCCCACGGAGGAACGGAGGTCGACGATCTGCTCCTCTCCGACGATCCGGTAGTCGTCGCCCGCGGCCACCTCGTCGGCCGGCTCGAAGAACCCGAACGTGATCTCCAGATCGATCACCACGTCGCCCTTGAGCACGCCCCGGGCGGCGTGCGTGACCGCCGCGATCTGCCCCGGTTCGATACGCAGGTGGTCGCCGACGCGCGGTGAGGTCGTCACGACAGAGGGTTCGACCTCTCCCACGTCCACCGAGTCGAGTTCCCATCCGAGCCCTGCCGCGAGCGCCCCGATGGCCTGCTCGAAGCCGTGGTGCCCGACGACCTCGCCCCGGCTGCGAGCCGTCGCGAACTCGCGCGTGGTCAGACCGAGGCCGAACTTCGACAGGATGGCACCGTAGCGTGACATGTTCGTCCGCCGGCGGATCCGTACGCTCTCCACACGCTGGGTCAGTGCGGTCAGGAGGAGAGGAAGGGTGTCCATCAGGACGCCCGGGTTCGCCCCGCCGCCCAGGACGGTCACGCCGTGCGCCTTCGCCGTGTCGTCGAGCCGCCGCGCCAGATCGGGGTGGCTCCGCCAGGGGTGGGCCAGCTCTTCGCAGATGCTCAGGACGTTGTACGAACGCTCCAGCAGCGGCAGCAGGACGCCGGCCGCCCTGTCCAGATCCGAGACGGTCGCCACGATCGCGAGGTCGGCGGCGGGCAGCTCGGCGGGGTCGCTCACGACGACGACACCGTTCGCGGGGCCGTCGAGGAGCACTCCGAGGTCGTGACCGACCACGCGGGGGTCCCGGTCCG
The DNA here is from genome assembly GCF_044541975.1 of Streptomyces sp. NPDC085460. Taxonomy (NCBI): domain Bacteria; kingdom Bacillati; phylum Actinomycetota; class Actinomycetes; order Kitasatosporales; family Streptomycetaceae; genus Streptomyces; species Streptomyces sp. NPDC085460. The sequence goes on along the minus strand of NZ_JBITTO010000001.1, from coordinate 717,316 downwards.
CCGCTCCCACGATCTCCATGTCCGCGCGTCGCAGCAAGGAAGAGGCGATGGCCCGTCCCGTGGCACCGAGCCCCACCACGACAGTTCGATTCTTCAACGTCACTCCCCTGGGCGCCTCGGTCGGCCCGCCCACGACACGGTGCTCGACGAAACAGGACTTCGCCGGTGGCGGTTGCCTCGTACCCCACGGTCACAGGCCACGGTCGTGGTGAGAACGACACCGGGCACCGGCTTCCTCCGGGGGCGGTGCACGGTGCACAGGCCGGCCGCGCCCTCGCGCTCATGAGCTGACCGGCACGTCGCTCAGAGTCGTGCGTAGACAGCCGGTCGGCGCGCTCGCAGGACGAGGGCCTGCACCGCGCCGGCCACGGCCGAGAGGGCGACGAGGCCGCCGATCACCCAGGCGCCCGTGGTGGTGCCGACGAGGAGCGGGAAGTTGGCGACCATCAGGCAGACCACGCAGGCCAGGCCGAGGAAGGCGACGGCCGGGGCCACGACCGTACGCCACACCGGCCGCCGCCCTTCGGCGCGCCGGAAGAAGCCGATGACGGCGAGGCTGGTGGCCGCCATCAGCAGGACGATGCCGAGCGTGGCGGCGCCGGAGAACCAGGCGTAGAGGTCCCCGATCGGGTCGAGGCCGAGCGAGGCGACGACGAGCGTGGTGACGAACGCGACCGCCGAGGCGACGGCCGAGGACGCCGACGGGGCGCGGTGCCGGGCGTGGACGACGCCCAGCGGCGCCGGAAGCGCGCCGGCCCGGGACAGCGCGAACTGGTAGCGCGTCACGACGTTGTGGAAGGCCAGTACGCAAGCGAACTGGCTGGTGATCAGCAGGAGTTGCATGGCGTCGGCCCAGACGGACCCGACGTAGCTCCGCGTCAGCGTGAGGACCAGGCCCTCGGGGTCGGCCTGCGCGGCTCCGACCACGGCGTCGACGCCGGAACCCACCACGATCGCCCACACGGTGAACGAGTAGAAGGCTCCGATCACCAGGATCGCGACGTATGTCGCCCGCGGGACCGTGACGTCGGGGTCCTTCGCCTCCTGGCGGAACACGGCCGTCGCCTCGAAGCCGATGAACCCGAAGAGGGCGAACATGACGCCGAGGCCCAGGGAGCCGGTGCCCACGATCGAGGGCGACACCGGCTCGGCCGTCAGTCCGTGGGCGCCGCCGTGGCCCACGATGCCGAGGTCCAGGACCAGGAGCAGCAGGGATTCCAGCACCAGCACGGCACCGAGCACCTTGGCGCTCAGCTCGATGTCGCGGTAGCCGAGGAAGGCGATGACGCCGAGCGAGATGAGCGCCCAGGCCCACCACGGGGAGCCAACGTCGGCGTACCGCTCGATGACGTTGCTCGTCGCGACCCCGACATAGGCGTTCACCCCGACGAGAAGCAGCGTGTAGGAGAAGAGTGCGAGGGTCGCTGCCGAGAGGCCGGGTATGCGGCCGAGCCCCGCCTGGACGTAGGCGTAGAAGGCGCCCGCGTCGCGTACCCGTCCGGCCATCAGGGTGAAGCCGACCGCGAAGACCAGCAGCAGCACGGTGGACAGCGCGAAGTACAGCGGCATCCCCGGGCTGCCGCTCACGGCGAAGGCGAGCGGCACCCCGCCGGCCACGAGGCCGAGCGGCGCCGCAGCGGCGACGACCATGAAAACGATCTGCGACACGCCGAGCCCACGGTGGAGCGGGTTGCCCGATCCCGCTTCACCGCCGGGTGCTTCGGCGTGCCCTGTCTTGGAGAGGTCGGTCATCGCGATCACCTTTCGGCTCACGGGCCGGTACCGGCTCGTCATGGGTGGGGCCCGTGCGGGTTCCGGGTCGTCGGCCGCTTCCGCCGGGCCGCGATCGCGGGAGTGACGGCGGCGATCGTGGGAGCGACGGCCGCGATCGTGGGAGCGACGGCCGCGATCGTGAAAGCGACGGCGGCGCTCGTGGAAGCGACGGCGGCGATCCCCCGCAGCTCGAGAGACCTGTGGGTCCCGCTGTTTAGTACCACTAAACAGCGGGGGCAAACCTCCACCAGCCCGCTCCCGCACCCGCACCCGCAGGGGCGCAACGGCCCGGTCCGCCTGTGCATCGTGCACCGAGCCCTGGCGAAGGAGGTGCCCGCTGTCGTTCTCGCGGGCGGTCCTGGCTGGCGACAGTGAGGCAACCGCCACAGGAACAGCGAGGAAACGCCATGACAGCTGAGGTGTTGGACGCCGTCGAGGAGTTCGACGTGGTGATCATCGGAGCCGGGATCTCCGGAATCGGCGCGGCCACCTATGTCAGCCGGGAGCTGCCCGACAAGTCGCTCGCCGTACTGGAAGCGCGCGACGACATCGGAGGCACATGGGACCTGTTCCGCTATCCCGGCATCCGCTCGGACTCCGACCTCCACACGTTCGGATACGCGTTCAAGCCCTGGCGCCACGAAGCCGCGATCGCCGACGCTCCCCTCATCAAGGAGTACCTCCACGAGACCGTCGAGGAGAACGGCCTGGAGCGCGTCCTCAGGCTCGGCCACCGGGTCGTCCGCGCGGAGTGGTCCACGGCGGACTCACGGTGGACCCTCACCGTCCAGACGTCGGACCCCGCCACGGGAGCGACCCGGACCAGGACGATCCACGCGGGATGGGTCTTCGCCGCCACCGGCTACTACCGGTACGACGAGGGGTTCTCCCCGGAGTTCCAGGGACGGGACGACTTCGAGGGCCGGATCGTCCATCCGCAGCACTGGCCCGAGGGACTCGACTACGGCGACAAGAAGGTCGTCGTCATCGGCAGCGGCGCGACCGCGATCACGCTGGTGCCGGCCATGACCACCGGGGCGGGCGCCGCCCGGCACGTGACGATGCTGCAGCGCACCCCCACCTACGTCATGGCGCTCCCCCGCGTCGACAAGGTCGCCCTGGCGCTCACGAAGCTGCTCGGGGAAAAACGCGGGTACGCCGTGACGCGGTTCAAGAACATCTGGACCGAGCACGCCGTCGTGAAGGGCCTGCGGACCTTCCCCAAGGCAGGACGGGCCTTCATCCGGCGCGAGAACGTCAAGCGCCTTCCCCGGGGATTCGACGTCGACAAGCACTTCAACCCGCCGTACGACCCGTGGGACCAGCGGGTGTGCGTGGCACCGAACGGCGACTTCTTCGACGCGATCAAGGACGGAAGGGCCTCCGTCGTCACCGACGCGGTGGCGCGGTTCAGCAAGCGCGGAATCGTCCTGGCGTCGGGTGAGGAGCTGGAAGCCGACATCATCGTCACCGCGACGGGGCTGAACCTGCGGCTCTTCGACGGCATGCCCCTCGTGGTCGACGGGCACCAGGTCGACATCGCGGACGCGCTCTGTTACCGCGGCATGCTGCTGAGCGGGATGCCGAACTGGGCGATGGCGATCGGCTACACCACCTCGTCCTGGACGCTCAAGGTGAGCCTGATGTGCCGTTACTTCATCGACCTGGTCAGGCACATGGACGCCCGCGGATACGACACGGTGGTTCCGGTCGCGCCGCCGGGAACGGACCGCAGGCCCGTCATGGACCTCCAGGCCGGGTACGCCAAGCGCGGCGAGAAGCTCCTGCCCAAGCAGGGCCCCGAGAAGCCCTGGCGGATGGCGATGTCCTACCCCGAGGACGCCAGGGCGCTGCGCGGCCCGGTGGCCGACGAGAACCTCCGGTTCGGCGCCCGCCGGGCGGCCGCGCCGGCACCCGGCGGGAGGCGAGCCACCCGTGCCTGAGACGAGCGCCGTCGAGAGCGCCGACCAGTACGCGACCCTGCCGTCCGGGATGACGATCTGCTTCCGGGACCACGGCGACAAGGACGACCCCGTGATGCTGCTCATCGCGGGACTGGGCGAGGACCTCACCTTCTGGACCGACTCGTTCGTCGGCTCGCTCGTCGCCCACGGTTTCCGGGTCGTCGCGATCGACAACCGTGACGCCGGCCAGTCGACGTTCGTCGCCTCGCCCCCTCCCGGGCTCTGGCGTCAGATCGCCGCGCGTCCGCGCGGCGACGCGTACGCGCTGGCCGACATGGCCCAGGACGCCGTCGGTGTACTCGACCATCTCGGGATCGCGCGGGTGCACCTGGTCGGGCGGTCGATGGGCGGGATGATCGCGCAGACGATCGCGGCCACGGCGCCCGAGCGGGTCCTGTCGCTGGCCTCCCTCTACTCCACGACCGGGGCGCGCGAGGTCGGTCAGCCGACGCTGTCGACGATCCGGCTCCTCGCCGCGCCGCCGGCGAGGAACAGAACCGCGGCGGTCCGTGCCCACCTGAGGCTCACCCGTCACATCGCGGGAACGGCTCACCCCATCGACGACGCGGCCGAGGCGGCCGTCGCGGCGCGCGGCTGGGACCGCAGCGGCGGCGACCCGGCGGCCGGCACGGCGCGCCAGATCCAGGCCATCCAGCGCTCCGGGGACCGGACGGCCCAGCTGAGCCGGATCACCGCCCCGACGCTGGTCATCCACGGCGACCGGGACCCGCTGGTGAGCCCGAGCGGCGGCGCCGCGACGGTCAAGGCGATCCGCTCGGCCCAGCACGTGGTCATCCCCGGCATGGGCCATCACCTCCCCGAGTCCCTCGTCGGCCCCGTCACGACCTACATCGCGCAGCACGCGACCCGCGTGGGTGAAGGAGGCAGTCATGTCCGGATCTCGTGAGCCCCGCTCCGGGAGCACCACGGTCGACGTCGTGGTCGTCGGTGCCGGTTTCGCCGGTCTGAGCGCGGCGGAGCGACTGGTGAGCACGGGGCGGTCGGTTCTGGTCGTGGAAGGCCGCGACCGGGTCGGAGGCCGCTCGCTCTCCGGCGAGGTGGCGGGCGTGAAGGTCGACCTCGGGGCGACGTGGGTGGCCCGGCGCCACACCGCCGTCCGGGACCTCGCGAGCCGGGTGGGGTGTACCACCACCGACCAGTTCGCCCAGGGCCGCAACGTGCTGTGGATGGCGGGCCGGCGCCGCACCTACAGCGGCACCATTCCCAAGGTCTCCCCCGCGGCCCTGGTGGACATGGCGCGCATGCAGGCGGCGGTGAACAAGCTGGTCGCGACCGTCGACGTGGACGCGGCGTGGGAGACGCCGGGGGCCGGCCGGCTCGACGCCGTCTCGTTCGGCGAGTGGCTCGACCGGAAGAACGCGCTGCCCGGCACCCGCGCGCTGATGACCGTCATCAGCAAGGTGCAGTGGGGCTGCACCCCGGGAGACGTGTCCTTGCTGCACGCACTGCGCTACATCCGTTCGGCGGGCGGGCTCGACCACATGCTGGACGTCGAGGGCGGCCAGCAGCAGGACCGGATCGTCGAGACCACCCAGGAGATCGCCCAGCGGGTGGCGGAGCGGCTCGGTGACCGCGTGCGCCTGGAGACACCGGTGCGCCGCATCGCACAGGACGACGACGGCGTCACCGTCCGCACCGACTCCGGCGAGATCCGGGCCCGGTACGCGATCGTCACGGCCTCGCCGGCGCACCGCGCCGCCATCGCCTTCGAGCCCGCCCTGTCCGAACGGGGCGAAGGGCTCACGCGGACCTGGCGCATGGGCGTGCTGAGCAAGGCGTTCGTGGCCTACGAGAGGCCGTTCTGGCGGACCGACGGCTGTTCCGGGGAGGCGGTGACCGACACCGGGACCGTGTTCATCACCTTCGACGTGTCCCCCGCCCCCGGCGGACCGGGCGTCCTGATGGCCTTCTGCGATCCGCGCGTCTTCGACGGCTTCGGCCCCGAGACGCGGCGCGACCGGGTGGTCCGGCAGCTCGCCGACCTCTACGGTCCGCAGGCGCTCACGCCGATCGACTACGTGGACCACTGCTGGGGAGCGGAGCCCTTCGCCCCGGGCGGCCCCAATCCCGCCGTCGCTCCTTACGCGACCACGAGCTTCGGCAAGGCGCTGAGCGAGCCCCACGGGCGCGTCCACTGGGCGGGCTCCGAAACCGCCGGCGAATGGGCCGGAACCATGAACGGCGCGGTCCTGACGGGCCAGCGCACCGCCGAGAGCGTCCTCACCCTGCTGTCCCGCGACGTCCGAGAGGGGGCGTCCCGATGAAGGAGACGCTGTTCCTGCTGGCCGACCTGTGGATGATCTTCGCCGGTTACTTCTACGGCTGGAAATTCATCCGCCGCTACGGCAACTACCTCCTGGGCCTCGAATGGATGGTCGTCGCCACGTCGGGCACCAACTTCCTGCTCTGGTCGCTGCTCGGGGCCGAGAGCGACAGCGTCCTGTACGACCTGGCGTACTTCTTCGACGCGTTCTCCAGGTCGGTCGGCATCACCCTCATCCTGGTCCTGGGCCTGATGAAGGTCACCCATCGCTACAAGCCGAGCCGCGGCGTCGACGTGACCGTGTTCGGGGTCGCGATCGTGGCCGCCCTGTTCCTCCGCCCCTTCCACGGCGCGGATCTCGACACCGACCGCGGTGCGTTCTGGGTCTCCGTGTTCTACGTCGTCGTCAACCTCCTCACGGCGGTCTTCCTCGGGTACTTCGCCAAGCGCCTCTGGAAGGCGGGCGCGAAGTGGCCGGCGGTCTGGACCGGACTGGTCACGGCCGCCGGGACCACCATCGCGATCACGTACGACTTCTTCCCGCTGCCGTTCGACGACGCGAACCGCACGATCTTCTACACCGCCGCGCTGGCGACCTGGGGCACCCAGGGATTCGTCTACTTCCGCGCCTACCGCGCGCTGCACGACCGCGACGCGGCCCTGGACTCGAACCCGGCCCGCACGGCCGGGGCCCCCGCATGAAACCGCATCACGACGAAGGAGTCAGTATGGCGAAGCGACACGTGTACGCGGTGGTCGACCCTGCCACCGGCAAGCTGGTCAAGGAGTACCCCACCGCGACGGACGAGACCGTCGACGCGGCGATCGACGCGGCGGCACAGGCATACGCGCACTGGTCGGGGCAGACCTCCGTGGCACAGCGCGCCCAGCTGTTGCACACCGTCGCCACCCTGCACGACGAGCGCGGCCGGCAGCTCGCCGAGATCATCCACCGGGAGATGGGCAAGCCGGTGGACGAGGCCGTCGGGGAGGTCGAGTTCAGCGCCTCGATCTACCGGTACTACGCCGAGAACGCGGAGAAGTTCCTCACCGACGAACCGATCGAGCTCCTGGAGGGAGAGGGCACCGCCTTCGTCCGCCGCCAGCCGGTCGGCGTGCTGCTAGGAATCATGCCCTGGAACTACCCGTACTACCAGGTGGCCCGGTTCGCCGCGCCCAACCTCGCGCTGGGCAACACCATCGTGCTCAAGCACGCGTCGCAGTGTCCGGAGTCGTCCGCGGCTCTCCAGCAGCTGTTCACGGACGCGGGCTTCCCCCAGGGCTGCTACGTCAACGTCCACGCCACCGGGGAGCAGATCGGCCGCGCCATCGCCGACCCCCGCGTGCGGGGCGTCTCCTTCACCGGTTCGGAGCGGGCCGGCGCGGAGGTCGCGGAGAAGGCCGGGCGCAGCCTCAAGAAGGTGGTGCTCGAACTGGGCGGCTCGGACCCCTTCATCGTGCTGTCGACCGACGACCTCGACGCCACGGTCCAGGCGGCGGTCGAGGCGCGGTTCGAGAACGCCGGGCAGGCGTGCAACGCCGGGAAGCGCTTCATCGTCGCCGAGGACGTCTACGACGCCTTCCTCGACAGGTTCACCGAGAAGGTGCTCGCGCTGACCGACGACCTGGCGCCGCTCTCCTCGGTCGCCGCCGCCGAGTACGTCGAGGAGCAGGTCGGGCGCGCCGTCGCCGAGGGGGCGACCTTCGTCTCCGCGCGGCAGCGCGAAGGGGCGTACTTCCCGCCCGGCGTGCTGACCGGCCTCTCCCCGGCGTCGCCGTCGGCCACCGAGGAGCTCTTCGGCCCTGTCGCGACCGTCTACCGCGTCGCCTCCGAGGACGAGGCCGTCGAGCTGGCGAACGACACCCCGTACGGCCTTGGCTCCTATGTGTTCACGACGGACGCCGAGCAGGCGCTGCGCGTCGCCGACAGGATCGAGGCCGGCATGGTCTTCATCAACGGCGTCGGCCTCGACGGCGCGGAACTGCCCTTCGGGGGCGTCAAGTTGTCCGGCTTCGGCCGCGAGCTCGGCCGGCCGGGCATCGACGAGTTCGCCAACAAGAAGCTCATCCGTACCGCTCGGACGTGATCGCCCCCCACACGGAAGGAAGACTTTCATGACGATCGAGTTCGACGCCGCCGTCTTCAGGACGCCGAACGAACCGCTGACCATCGAGCGGGTGGCGATCCCCTCGACGCCTCCGCCCGGCGAGGTGCTCGTGCGGCTCCGGGCGAGCGGGGTGTGCCACAGCGACCTCCACGTCCTCCTGGGCGAATGGCAGGTTCCTTCGCCGATGATCCTCGGCCATGAGGGAGCCGGAACCGTCGAGAGTGTCGGCGCGGGCGTCACGACGCTGAAGAAGGGCGACCACGTCGTGCTGTCCTGGACGCCCTCCTGTCGCCGCTGCCGCTACTGCGTCAGCGGCAGGCCCGTCCTCTGCGACATGGTCAGGCAGCACTCGGCGAACCACCTGTCGTTCGACGGCCGGCCCCGGATCACGTCCGCCGACGGGGACGACATCCTCAGCTTCGCGGGCCTGGGAACGTTCGGTCAGTACGCCCTCGTGCCCGAATCGGGAGCGATCGCCATCCGGGACGACGCCCCGTTCCCGCAGGCGGCTCTGGTCGGATGCGCCGTCACGACCGGTGTGGGCGCCGCCGTCAACACCGCCGACGTGCGGCCGAGCGACACCGTGCTGGTCCTCGGCTGCGGCGGCGTCGGCCTGAACGCGATCCAGGGGGCCCGGCTCGCCGGCGCGCGGAAGATCATCGCCGCGGACATCTCCGACGAGAAGCTGGAGCAGGCGCGCGTCTTCGGCGCGACCGACCTGATCAACAACGGCCGCGAGGACTTCGCGGACCGGGTGCGACAGCTCACCGACGGACGCGGTGTGGAGATCGCCATCGAGGCCATCGGACTGCCCCGCACCATCGAGGCGGCCTACGAGGTCCTGGCCCGGGGCGGCACGGCGGTGGTCGCCGGGCAGGTGGCGGACGGCCTGAAGGTCTCCATCGACCCCTTCGTCATGTCCGACCAGGAGCTCTCGCTCATCGGTTCGAACTACGGCTCCAGCACGCCGGATTCCGACTTCCCGCTGCTGATCGACCACTACATGAACGACCGCATCGATCTCGACTCCCTGGTGACGAGCGTGATCGGTCTGAAGGACGTCAACGAGGCGTTCGACCAGATGAAGCGCGGCATCGGCATCCGCTCGGTGATCACGTACTGAAAGGGAGGGGCGATCTCATGGCCCTGGAATCATCCCGCTCGGCCTTCGAGCGAACCCTCCGCAGCGTCGGCGGGGGCGTGGGGTCGGGCCTGCGCGCCGCGATGCCACCCCATCCGCTCTTCGTGCGCGAGGCGCGGGGCGCACACGTCTGGGACCTGGACGGCGACCGGTACGTCGACTACGTGATGGCCTGGGGGCCGCTCGTCCTCGGTCACGGTGACCCGCGCGTGCTGTCGGCGGTGTCCGAGGTCGCGACGAAGATGCAGGTCGTCGGCACCGGCCACCCGCTGGAGTACCTCGCGGCGGAAGCGGTCCTCGCAGCGGTGCCGCACGGCGAGCGACTGCTGTGGAGCAACACGGGGACCGAGGCGGTGCAGGTGGCGCTGCGCCTCGCGCGCGCCGCCACCGGGCGGCGCCGCGTCCTCAAGTTCGCCAAGAGCTACCACGGTTGGCACGACACCGTGTACGCCGGGATGTCCGAGGACGACTGCGACCGCCCCGCCACCCCCGGTGGGGCGGGACAGTCGGCCAGCGTCCTCGACGACCTGGTCGTGGCGCGCTTCAACGACGTACGGCTGGCCGAGCGTCTGCTGGGCGAGGCCGTCGAGCGCGACATCGCGGCCGTGCTCGTCGACCCGGTGATGAGCAACGCCGGCGTGGAAGCGCCCACACCGCAGTTCCTGTCGACGCTGCGGACCCTCTGCGACCGGCACGGCGTCGTCCTCGTCTTCGACGAGGTGATCGCCGGGTTCCGGATCGCCCGGGGCGGGGCGGCCGAGAAGTACGGCGTGCTGCCCGACCTGTCCGTCTTCGGGAAGGCGATGGCCGGAGGCTTCACCCAGAGCGCCGTCGTCGGCCGGGCGGAGCTGGTCGATCAGGTGACCTCCGGCGTCGTGCACGCCGGGACCTTCAACGCCAACCCGATCGCGCTGGCGGCCGTCGCGGCGACGATGCGCGTCCTGGCCGATCCCTCGGTCTACGAGCAACTCGAACGGATCTCGTCCGAGTTCGAAGCCGTCGTCGGCGCCGTTCTCGGTTCGTCGCCCGACTTCGGCAGCTTCAACCGGGTCGGCTCGCTCCTCCAGTACGTCCCCGCCGGGGGCGCCACGGGGCTTCACGGAACGAGCGGGCTCTGGGCGGTGATCCTCGAAGGGATGCTGCGGCAGGGCTTCCTTTTCATGCCGTCCGGCAAGGTCTTCCTCAGCACGGCGCACACCACCGCCGACGTCGAGGCGACGGCCGAGGCCCTCGACCGGCTCCTGCGGACGCTGTGACGTCCGCGTCGAGCCACGCGTAACCCCCACCCGCTCCGGGCCAGGCCGCGTGTTCTGTTCCTCCGCGGCCTGGCCCGGTCCACCTTTCCGGAAATGGCACCATGCTGAACCTCTCGGTCCTGCTCGAGGACTCCGCCCGCACGCACCCGGACCGGGACGCGGTCGTCCTCGGCACGACGCGTCTCACCTACGCCCAGATCGACGCCGCCGCCAATCAGGTCGCCAACCTCTTGGTCGACCGCGGCATCTGGCCCGGCGACAAGGTCGCGCTCAGTTGTCCGAACGTGCCCTGGTTCCCGATCGTCTACTACGGGATCCTCAAGGCCGGCGCCGTCGTCGTACCGCTCAACATCCTGCTCAAGGGCCGGGAGGTCGCCTACCATCTCGCCGACTCGGAGGCGAAGGCGTACTTCTGCTTCGAGGGCGGCGAGGGCCTGCCGATGGGTGCGGAGGGCCACGCCGGGTTCGCCGGGACCCCGGGCTGCGAGCACTTCTTCCTCATCACCGCCGATCCCGCGGCGGAGAGCCCGATCGAGGGCGTCGAGACCATGGGCGCCGCGCTGCGGGGAACCGCGGCGACGTTCGACAGCATCGGAACGTCGGGGGACGACCCGGCCGTGCTGCTCTACACGAGCGGTACGACGGGGCAGGCGAAGGGCGCCGAACTCAGCCACGCCAACCTGGTGCTCAACGCCCTCGCGGTCAACCGGCTGTTGGAGAACCGGCCGGCCCTGGACACCCATCTGGTCGTGCTGCCGCTGTTCCACTCCTTCGGCGCGACCGTGCAGTTGAACGCCGGCTTCTCGACGGCGAGCACACTGGTGCTGCTGCCGCGGTTCGACGCCCGGCAGGCGGTGTCCCTGATGCAGGAGGAGGACATCACCTTCTTCGCGGGCGTCCCCACCATGTGGTGGGGCCTGTTGCAGGCGCTCACCGACGACGTCGACGTCGAGCGCATCGCGAGGAACCTGCGCGTCGGCGTCTCCGGCGGCGCCTCGCTCCCCGCGGAGATCGTCAAGCAGGTCAGGCAGCGGCTGGGCGTCCAGGTCCTGGAGGGCTACGGCCTCTCCGAGACCTCGCCGGTGGTGACCTTCAGCGATCCGGCGCGGGAGCCCCGTCCCGGGTCGATCGGCGTGCCGATCTGGGGCGTCGAGGTCAAGCTCGTCGACGCGGACTGGTCGGAGGTCGAGGACGACGGCACGGGCAGCGCCATCGGGGAGATCGCGGTCAAGGGCCACAACGTGATGAAGGGCTACCACGGCCGCCCCGAGGCCACCGCCGACGCCGTCAGGGACGGCTGGTTCCGCACCGGCGACCTGGCCCGCAGGGACAAGGACGGCTTCTACTACATCGTCGACCGAGCAAGGGATCTGATCATCCGCGGTGGCTTCAACGTCTACCCGCGCGAGATCGAGGAGGTCCTGATGACGCACCCGGCGGTCAGCCTGGCCGCCGTCGTCGGCGTGCCGCACGAGAGCCACGGCGAGGAGATCAAGGCGTTCGTGATCCTCGAACGCGGCGCCGAGGCCCGCCCCGACGAGCTGGTCGCCTGGGGCAAGGAGCAGATGGCCGGCTACAAGTACCCGCGCATCGTGGAGATCGTGCCGACGCTGCCGATGACGTCCACCGGAAAGATCCTCAAGCGCGAGCTCACGTGACCGGCGCGCCGCGCGCCGACATGGGTGGGAAGGACGGCAGATGACAGTGAATGAGGGCCGGCAGCGGGACGTGTTCCTCGACGGATCCGGTACGGGTCCGGGCACGGTTCCCGGCTCGCTCGTGGCCGCCTGGAAGGCACGCGTGGCGAAGAACCCGGAGGGCATCGCGCTCCGCTTCTTCGACGGCGCCCTGACCGCGCGGGAGGTGGACGCGGCGTCGGACGCCCTGGCCGCCGCGTTCGAGGCCCGCGGGACCGGCCGGGGCGACCGCGTCGGGGTGTACCTGCAGAACGTTCCGCAGTACGCGCTGGTGCTGCTGGCCCTGTGGAAGCTGGGGGCCACGGCGCTGGGACTCAACCCGATGTACCGGGGCCGGGAACTCCGCCGGATCGTGGAGGACTCCGGGACCGTCGGCGTCGTCTGCGCGGACGAGGACGTCCACGAGACGCTCGGCACGCTGGCGGGGAGTTCGGTGCGGTGGCTGGTCAGCACGTCGGCGCTGGACTACCAGTCGCGGAACGATCCGCGGGTCTTCGCGACGGCGGAACGTCTGGCGCCCGCGCCGGACGGCGACCTGGTGGCGCTGATCGGCGAGTTCGAGGGCCGCGGTCCCTCCGCCAGGGAACTGACCCGTGACGACGTCGCGTTCCTGACGTACACCTCGGGGACGACGGGGCCGCCGAAGGGTGCCATGAACACCCACGGCAACGTGCTGAGCGTGGTGGGGACCTGCGCGTCGTGGATGGGTGTGGGCGACGGGGACGTCGTGTTCGCCATGGCCCCGCTGTTCCACATCACCGGGGCGGTGGTCAACGCGACGATCTCCCTGCTCACCGACACCACGCTCGTCCTGGCGGGCCGGTTCCACCCCGAGGTCGCCCTGGAGACCTTCGCCGAGCAGGGGGTGACCTACACGATCGGCTCCATCACCGCGTACAACGCGATCTACGAGCTGCCGCAGGCCGGACCGGAGCACTTCGCGACGGCGAAGGCCCTGTACTCCGGGGGCGCGCCGATCCCGCCGGCGACCGTCGAGCGGTTCCGGGAGCGGTTCGGCGTCTACCTCCACAACGGCTACGGGATGACCGAGACGACGTCCGCCGTCATCGCCGTGCCGCCGGGTTCGCGGGCGCCGGTGCACCTGCCGAGCGGGACGCTGTCCGTCGGCAAGCCGCTGCCGCATGTCACCGCGCGCGTCGTGGGACTGCACGGCGACCCGGTGCCCCCCGGTGAGCAGGGTGAGCTGGAGTTGAGCGGGCCGCAGGTGGTGCCCGGGTACTGGGGCAAGCCCGAGGCCACCCGTCGGACGATGCCGGAGGGCCGGCTGCGTACCGGTGACGTCGCGGTGATCGACGAGGAGGGCTGGGTCTACCTGGTGGACCGGCTCAAGGACCAGATCAACGTGTCCGGGTACAAGGTCTGGCCGCGCGAGGTCGAGGACGCGCTGTACGAGCATCCGTCGGTCCTCGAAGCCGCGGTCGTCGGCCGGCCGGACGCGTACCGCGGCGAGACCGTCGTCGCCTACGTCTCCCTCAAGACGGGCCGGAACGCCACGGCGGACGAGCTGATCGCGTTCACGCGTGAGCGGCTGGCGGCCTACAAGTGTCCACGCGCGATCCGTTTCCTGTCCGACCTGCCCAAGACCCAGAGCGGCAAGATCCGGCGCGCCGAGCTCCGCGACGCCGGAGCGGTATCCCCTTCGAAGGACTGATCCATGAGCCAGAATCGTTTCTCCGGACGCACCGCCGTCATCACCGGGGCGAGCCGGGGCATCGGTCTCGCCGTCGCCGAACGCCTCGTCGCCGAAGGGGCGCGCGTGTGCCTGACCGCGCGCAAGGCCGGCCCGCTCGAAGAGGCCGCCGCCACGCTTTCCCCGGGCAGCGTCGTCACCGTCGCCGGCCGGGCGGACGATCCCGACCACCGCCGCGAGGTCCTGGACACCGTGGCGCGCGAGTTCGGCGGGCTGGACATTCTCGTGAACAACGCGGGCATCAACCCTGCCTACGGCCCCGTCGTCGGCCTGGACCTCGACGTCGCCCGCAAGGTGCTGGAGGTCAACGTCCTGGCCACCCTCGCCTGGGTACAGGACGCCGTGGCCCATCCGAAGCTCGGTTTCACCGGACGTCGGGGCACCGTCGTGAACCTCTCCTCCGTCACCGGCGACACTCCCTCCCCCGGCATCGGCCTCTACGGCGTGAGCAAGGCCGCCGTCTCCCACCTGACCCGGACCCTGGCCGTCGAGCTCGGCCCCGAGATACGGGTCAACGCCGTCGCCCCCGCCGTGGTGAAGACGCGGTTCGCCGAAGCCCTGTACGACGGCAGGGAGGCAGAGGTGGCCGCCGACTACCCCCTGCGGCGCCTGGGCGTGCCGTCCGACATCGCCTCCGCCGTGGCGTACCTGGCCTCGGAGGACGCCTCCTGGGTCACCGGCCACGTCCTCACCGTCGACGGCGGCCTCACGGTCGCCGGCGGCACCGCGTAACGACCTCGCCCCTCCCACAAAGGACAGCCATGACCACCCCTGACCTTCCGCCGGAGCTGGCGGAGCTGCGTGAGCGCACGCGCCGGTTCATCCGCGAGACCGTCGTCGACGCCGAACCCGCCCCCGGCGGACGCCTCGACCAGGCCACCCGCGACCGGCTCCAGACCGCCGCGAAGGAGGCCGGTGTCTTCGCGCCGCTCGTGCCGAAGGAGTACGGCGGGCAGGGCCTGCCCATCGAACACTGGTCACCGATCCTCCAGGAGGCCGGCTACTCGCCGATCGGCCCCAGCGTGCTCAACTGCATGGCCCCCGACGAGGGCAACATGCACATGCTCCACCTCATCGCCACCGAGGAGCAGAAGAAGCTGTATCTCGCGCCTCTGGCGGCGGGGGACGTCCGGTCCTGCTTCGGCATGACCGAGCCCCATCCCGGAGCGGGATCCGACCCGGCCGCGCTACGGACCACCGCCGTACGCGCCGACGGCGGCTGGATCATCGACGGCCACAAGCGGTTCACCAGCGGAGCCGTCGGCGCCGCGTTCTGCATCGTCATGGCCCGCACCCCGGCCGTCGACGGCTCCCCCGAGGGGGCCACCATGTTCCTCGTCGACCTGACCAACCCCGGGATCCGGATCGGCGAGGCGATCCACACCGTCGACCGCGCCATCGACGGCGGCCACCCGCACCTGCACCTGGAGAACTGCTTCGTCCCCGACGACGCGGTCCTCGGCGAGGTCGGACTCGGCTTCCGGTACGCGCAGGTGCGGCTCGGCCCCGCCCGGCTCACGCACTGCATGCGGTGGCTGGGACTGGCCCGCAGGGCCCACGACATCGCGCTCGACCGGGCCGGGAAGCGGGAGCTGTTCGGCGGTCCGATCGACACGCTCGGCCTGGCGCAGCACCTGATCGCCGAGTCCGTCATCGACATCGAGACCTCCGACGCGATCATCACCAAAACCGCCAACCTGCTGCACCGCGACCCGAAGACGGGCTCGGCGATGTCCTCGGTCGCCAAGGTCCACTGCTCCGAGGCGATCCACCGGGTCATCGACCGCGCGATCCAGATCTGCGGCGGGGACGGCGTCTCCGACGGGCTCCCGCTGGCGCAGTACCTGAACGAGGTACGCCCGTTCCGCATCTACGACGGTTCCAACGAGACCCACCGGTGGGCCATCGCCCGTCGGGCGTCGGCAGACCGCAGCGCCGCGGTCCGGGCCGGCGAGAGCTACCTGGGCGACGCCGTCGTCGGCCGGGACGGGGGCACGTGATGCACACCGTCCCCGACGGCGTGGAGGTCGTCGCGAGCCGCGAGCGGGCCCGTCGTCTCGACAGCCCTCCGCTCCTGGTCCTCGACGCTGTCACCGGCTTCCTCGACGCCCACGGCATCGGCAGCGGGCCGCTCGCGTGGCAGCGCATCGGCGACGGCCAGTCCAACGTCACCTACCTGATCGAACGCGGCGGCGAGTGCGTCGTCCTGCGCCGCGGCCCGCGCCCGCCGCTGCCGAAGTCGACGCACGACATGGTGCGCGAGGCCCGCATCCAGAAGCTCCTCCACGGGCACGGGGTGCCGGTGCCGGAGATCATCGCGGTCTGCGAGGACGAAGGCGTCCTGGGCGTGCCGTTCTACCTCATGGGCCGGCTTGACGGGACGGTCGTCACCGACACGATCCCGGCCCACCTCTCCCCCGCCGAACAGCGCAGGGCCACCAGCGAGGCGGTCGTCGACACCCTCGTCACCCTGCACAGCCTCGACGTCACCCGGGGGGAACTCGCCTCCCTGGGCCGCCCCGAGGGGTACCTGCGACGCCAGGTCGAACGCTTCCGCGGCCTGTGGGAGGTCAACACCACCCGCAGCCTGCCCGCGGTGGAGCGCGTCGCGGACTGGCTCGCCCAGAACCTGCCGACGAGCCAGTCGGCCTCGGTGGTGCACGGCGACTACCGCATGGGCAACCTCATGTTCGCCCCGCAGGCCCCGGCCGAGGTCCTCGCGATCCTCGACTGGGAGATGGCCACGCTCGGCGACCCGCTCGCGGACCTGGGCTACCTCACCGCCACCTGGTCCGAGGCCGGCAGCCCCGCCACCCCGCTCGAACTCACCAAGGTGACCCGTTCACCCGGCTACCTCACCCGGTGTCAGCTGGCAGAGCGCTATCAGCGCCGCACGGGCCTCGATCTCACCCCGCTGCCCTGGTACCAGACCCTCGCCCTCTGGAAGGCGGCGATCTTCTGCGAGGCCATCTACACCCGTTGGCAGCGGGGCGAGCGTCCGCATGACACGGTCTTCGGACCGTCGCTCGAAACGGGTGTCCCCCGGCTCCTGGAGCGGGCCGGGCACTACGCCGGCCTGACCGCGACCAGCCGCCGCTGACGTCCGACGCCCGCGGTACGAGGCTCTTCACCGGCCCCACCACGACCGGGCCGTCGTGCTCCGACGTCACGCCGCCGTCCCGCGCGCCCTCGCGCCGAGTCCGTCTTCCCTGTCCTTCCAGAGAGAGGTCCCGTGCCCTCCGATTCCTCCCGGCATTCCCCCCGCGACACACGGATGCTGGTCACCCTCAACGCGCTGCCGCTCGCCGTCGGCGTCCTGCTCTCCTGCTCCACGACTCTCGGAGAGATCTCCGTGTACGGACGTCTCACGCTCGGCATCACGTGGGCACTCACCCAGCTGGTCGTCCTCGTCGGCGGGACCTGGTGGTACGAGAAGCGGGCCGCGTCCTCCTTCGAACCGGCCTCGGCGACCACCGCTGCGCGTTCGGCCGGGGGCGCGTGGTGACGACGCACCTCCTGAGCGTCGGCTCGCCCGATCTCATCGGCACCGCCGCGAGGGGCGCGGTCATCAGCGCCTTCCTCGTCTTCATCGGCCTCTGCCTGCTGTGGGTCTTCACGCTCGCCACGCAGGACGACGACCCGGAACGCCTCTACGTCGCCGGCCGGTCCCTCCCGCCCGTCTTCAACGGCGTCGCGATGGCGGGAGAACAGATCACGGTCATCATCCTGGTCTCGCTGCCGGGAGCCATCGCCCTCTTCGGCTACGACGGAGTCTCGACCGCCGTCGACAGCGCCCTCGCGCTCGGCGTCTTCCTGCTCCTCGCCCCCAGGATGCGCGCGACCCGCCGCTACACCCTGGGCGAGCTGTTCTCCCTGCGCGCCGAGGGGCCGGGAGTACGGATCGCGGGTGCCGTGGTGACACTGTGCATCGCCGTGCCCCTGCTCATGGTGCAACTACGGGCCGGCGGCATCACCACCGCCCTTCTGATCGGCATGCCGAGCGAGGGGGCCCAGGTGGTGTGCACGGTGCTGATGGGATTCCTGGTCACGTGCTTCGCGGGGGTGGCCGATCTGCGCGGCACCAGTTTCGTGCAGGTCGCCAAAGTGCCCGTGGCCCTGGTGACGCTCGCCGCGGTGACGCTGCTGGCGCTCCGCTCCTTCGACTGGAGTCCCGGATCCCTGCTGTCGGCCGCCATGGACAAGAGCGTGTCACCGGGCGGATACCTCAGCCCCGGGCTGTGGGCACACTCCGCCGGAGGCGGATCGCTCGGCACGCTCAGTGACCACATCGTCGTCATCCTCGGAACCGCGATGATGCCCCACCTGATCCTCCGCGTCAGCGCGGGCCGGGACGTGCCCGCCGCCCGGCGCTCGCTGAGCGTCGCCGTCGGGCTGACCGGCCTCTTCTACCTGCTGCTGATCACGACCGGCTTCGCCGCGGCCGCGGTGGTGGGCAGCGGACGGATCGGAGCGGTCGACGCGAAGGGGCAGGGAGCCCCGATCCTCCTGGCGTCGGAGGTGCTCCCCCACCACTCCACCGGCCGGGTCGTGCTCATCACCCTCGTGGCCTGTGTCGCCTTCCTCGCCGTGCTCACGGCCGTGGCGAGCGTGACCTTCGCCGCCGCCGTCTCCGTGACCCGCGACCTGCTCGGGCGGAAGGGCCGTGCCCGGATCGGGATCGGAGAGCCGGCGGTCCTGCGGCTGTCCGTCGTCGTGCTCTGCGTCGTGAGTCTCCTCCTCACCACCGCTGTACACCGCTATCCCATCGAGTTCCTCCTCGCCTTCTCGCTGAGCCTCGCGGCCACATGTGTGTTCCCCGCGGTCGTCTACTCGTTCCTGTGGACCGGCTTCAACCGCCACGGGCTGCTGTGGCTCGTCTACGGAGGGCTGTCCCTGTGCTCCCTCCTGACCCTCGCCTCCCCCGCCGTGTCCGGGACGAGATACGCGCTGCTGCCGGAGCAGGACTTCAACCTGTTCCCGCTCCACACCCCCGGCCTGATCTCCGTACCGGCGGCCTTCCTCCTCGGATGGCTCGGCAGCACGCGTCCCTGGGAGCGGACCACACACCGCCGGCACACGGCGTCGGGACCTGTTTCCGCCCGTAGCGCCCCCGCAGCTCGCATCGATTCCGGCAAGGACGCCGTGAGCGGATAGCTCCGCCGTGCCCGCGACCGGACGGTGCATCGTGCACCGGGCCCGGGCGAAGCAGGTGCCCGCTGTCGTTCTCGCCCGCGGTACCGGCTGGCGACAGTGAGACGACCACCACAGGAACAACGCGGAAACGCCTGACCTTCGAGCCCACCTGATCAACCGCGCTTCGGATCGAGGAAGAGGACACGCATGACGACCCAGAAGAAGACCCAGGCGCTGACGTCCGTGGCGAACGACACGCCGGCGGAGGAGATCCTCGAGATCGTGACCCGTGACGGCGGCGTCATCATCAAGGGCTTCCTGACACAGGAGCAGATCGTCCGCTTCAACACCGAGATCGAACAGCCGCTGCGGGCGCTCGCCCCGGGGTCCACCCACGAGGACGAGATCGTGGCCGCGTTCCACGGCAGCAACACCAAGCGCCTCACGAACCTGGTGACGCACAGCGCCACGTTCCGCAGCGAGATCATCGACCACCCCCTGGTCCACGAGATCAGCGACCTGGTCTTCCTCCAGGAGTCGGGCACGTACTGGATGACCACCGCCCAGGTGATCGAGATCGGCCCCGGCAACAAGGCGCAGATGCTCCACCGCGACCTGGAGAACTGGTTCCCGTTCATCGGCATGGGGCCCGGCGGGCCGGAGGTCACCATCAACTTCCTGGTCGCCCTGACCGACTTCACGGAGGAGAACGGCGCCACCCGCGTCATCCCCGGAAGCAACCACTGGAGCGACTACGAGGACCGCGGGACCCCCGAGCAGACGATCCCCGCCGTCATGAACGCCGGGGACGTCCTTCTCTTCAGCGGCAAGACCGCGCACGGCGGCGGGGCGAACCGGACCGGCGACGAGTACCGGCGTGGCCTCGCCTTCGCGTTCAACGCGGGCTTCCTCACCGGCGAGGAGGCGTACCCCTTCCTCGTCGACAGGGAGCTCGCCAAGACGCTCTCGCCGCGCGTCCAGCGCATGCTCGGCTTCCGCTCCCAGTACCCCACGGGCTCCCCCGGCCTGTGGCAGGTCGACTACGCCGACCTGGGCGACCACCTCGGTCTCTGAGGTCCGGGTCGATCAGAGGCCGCCGCAGCCGTCCGAGGAGCGCACGTCATGGCTTTCCCTTACATTCGCACTATGGGAACCGGTGTCGATGCGTTCCTTGGTCAGCTGGCCCGCCACCTCAGACCACAGGTGAAGAAGCTGGCCGCCCTGCTGCTCCAGCGCCTGAACGGCGAGTTCCCCGAGCTGTGGGAGAACGCGGACATCGAGGACCTGACCCTGGAGGAGACGGCCCAGCACGTCACCGCCCTCCTGGAACTCCTGGAGGCCCGCCCCGGCGCGAGCGCGCCGGAAGCTCCTCCGGCCGCCTTGGACATCGCCCGCCTCTACGCCCGCCGGGGGATCCCGGTGAGCCGGCTCCTCCGTGCCTACCGCCTCGGCCATCTCAGCCTGCTCGAACAGCTCCAGGCCGAAGCTCCCCGCCTCACCGACGACTGGCACATGATCAACCAGGCCACGGTGAGGCTGGTCGGAATCGGTTTCGACTACGTGGACCGGTCCTCGGAAGAGGTCGTCGCCGCCTACCAGGAGGAACGCGACCGTCTGCTGCGGCGTCGGCTCGCCCTCACCGACAGGGCGAGCAAGCGGATCGGGACCACGCTCGACATCTCCCGCACCGCGGAGGAGCTGACGGAGGTCTGCACCGAGGACTTCGCCGACCTCGTCACCGTCGACCTCCTCGACTCCGCACTCGACGAGACCGGCACCGGTCCGCCGGAGGCCCTGACACAGCGCCGCGTCGCCCAGCGCTCCGTCCTCGACGACTGTCCGGAGTCCCCGCTCCGCGTCGGTGGAACCCACACCTACCCCGACGGCTCCGAACCGGTTCGCGCACTGACCACCGGACGGTCCGTCCTGCACCACATCGCGGGGACCGAGCTGCCCCCGTGGGTGGCGCCGTCGGAGTCCCACGGCCGAGTGCTGCGCGACCTCGGTCTCCACTCCGTACTCCTCGTGCCTCTGCACGCCCGCGGGGAGATCCTCGGCCTGGTGCAGTTCGTACGCCACCGCACCTCGGCCCCCTTCGACGACGACGACCTCCTGCTGGCGCAGGAGATCGTCTCCAGGGCGGCGGTGTCCATCGACAACGCCCGCCGGTACACCCAGGAGCGTTCCACCGCGCTCGCCCTCCAGCGGACCCTGCTGCCCCGGAACACGGTGCAACACGCGGCCGTCGAAACCGCCTCGCGCTACCTGCCCGCCGGATCCCGCGCCGGCGTGGGCGGCGACTGGTACGACGTCATTCCCCTGTCCGGGGCCCGCGTCGCGCTGGTCGTCGGCGACGTGGTCGGTCACGGCCTGCACGCCGCCGCCACCATGGGCCGGCTCCGCACGGCCGTCCGCGCCTTCGCCGACATCGACCTCATGCCCGACGAACTCCTCACCCATCTGGACGACGTGGTCATCCGCATGCAGCGCGAGGAGTCGCCGGACGAGGGCGAGACCAGCGCCACCTGCCTGTACGCGATCTACGACCCCGTCTCGCGCAGGTGCTCGCTGGCCAGTGCCGGCCATGTCCCGCCGACCGTCGTCACCCCCTCGAAGATCAGCGAGGGTTTGCCGGAGGTACCGATCGGACCTCCTCTCGGCCTGGGTGGACTCCCCTTCGAAACCGCGGAGTTCGAGCTGCCGGAGGACAGCCTGCTGGTCCTGCACACCGACGGGCTGATCGCCGGCCGCACGCGTGACGTGGACCGAGGACTCGCCACTCTGCACGACGTCCTCACCTCGGCACCGGACTCACTGGAGGAGATCTGCGACCGGCTCCTGGCCGCACTGCTGCCCGGCCGCCCCGCCGACGACGTCGCCCTGCTCGTCGCCCGGACCCGTGCCCTCGACCCGGACCACGTGGCCACGATGGACCTCCCGCCCGATCCGGCGGCCGTGTCCGGGGCCCGACGCTTCGCCTCCGACGTCCTGACGGCCTGGGGGGTGGAGGAACTGTCCTTCACCACGGAGTTGGTCGTCAGCGAACTGGTCACGAACGCGATCCGCTACGGCAAGAGCCCGATCCAGCTGCGACTGATCCTCCAGTCGACGCTCACCTGCGAGGTCTCCGACGCCAGCAGCACCGCCCCGCATCTGCGCCGTGCCCGGATGTACGACGAAGGCGGCCGCGGCCTGCTCCTCGTGGCCCAGTGCGCGGAGCGCTGGGGGACGCGGCACGGTCGCGAGGGAAAGGTCATCTGGGCCGAGCAGGCTCTCCCCGGAGACAGAGCGTCGACGGCCGCAGTGACATAACGCCTGCTCCAGGCCGACTTGATCGATCGACTAAGTCGATATAGTGGGCCTATGGCTCATGTTTCCGCGGCGGAGCGCCGCCCCCAGTTGATCAAGGCGGCCATCGACCTCATGACCCGGGAGGGCGTCGCCGCGGGGAGCACCCGCGCCATCGCCGCGGAGCTCGGCGTCGCTCAGGCCACCGTCCACTACACCTTCGGCACGAAGGAGGACCTGTACCGAGCCGTCATGGACCAGATCACCGACGAGCTGGTCGCGCAGGTGCGGCGGGCGGCGCCGGAGGACGCGGGCTTCGAGGAGACCTTCAGCGCCCTGGCGGGCGCCCTGTGGGGCACCGTGCGCGAGCCGACGTCGCACCACCAGCTGCTCAGCGAGCTGACCATGTTCGCCCTGCGCGTGCCCGGCCTCAACGAGGCCCGGCAGAGCCACTACCGGCGGGTCATAGAGGTGACCGCGCAGGTGATCACGGAGACGGCCGAGAGGGCGGGGCAGGAACTGGCCGAGTCCCCCGAGACGGTGGCCCGGTTCTTCCTCTCCGGCTTCGACGGCCTCACCATGCAGGTCCTCCAGTGCCTGCCGGACGAGGCCACCGAGCGGACGGGACTCAGGGCACTGGTGGGCGCCACCGTGGCGCTGGCCAAGGGGGACCTCGATCTGCCTGACGTACCGATGACCCCTGACGTACCGACGGCCTGACACGACGCGAGAACGGTGGTGGGCGCACCTTTCCAGGTGCGCCCACCACCGTTTCCGTGTGAGGATCAGCCGGCCCAGACGTCCTCGACGTAGCGTCCGGATCCTACGAGCGCGGCGAGCCACGCCTCGGCCCGCTCGTCGCTCTCACCGGTCTGCTCGCGGTAGATCGCCATGAACGCCTCCCGTACGGCGGGGGCCATGCGGCGGCCGTCGCCGCAGATGTAGACGCGTCCGCCGGCTTCCAGGACCGACCACACCTCCTCGCTCTCGCGGGCGATGCGCTCCTGCACGAAGCGGGCGCCGTCCTCGGGCGCGTGCATGAAGGTGGGGCGCATGCTGACGGCACCGGCTGCCTCGGCCGCCTCGAACTCCTCCCGGTGCAGGAAGTCCACGTCGGGGTGGTCGCAGCCGAAGTAGCAGAGCAGGGTGCCGGTCGAGCCCGTGTGGTGGCGGTCCAGGACCGCGCCGCGGAAGGGCGCGAGTCCGGTGCCCGCGCTGACCAGGATCACCGGCACGGAGGTGTCCTCGGGGAGGCGGAAGGACTCGCTGCACGGCAGGACCCGGGCCTGGATCACGTCGCCCGCGTCCACGGTCTGCAGGAAGTGCGAGGCGATGCCCCGGAAGGTGCCCTCGCCCGCCCTGTGGGGCGCCGCGAGCAGCGACACCATCAGGTCGGCCTCGCCGGGCCGGGCCGCGGCGGACGACGAGATCGAGTAGTGCCGGGGACGCAGGACCGGCAGCAGCTCCAGGAAGCGCTCGAAGGGCGGCTCGCACGCGCGGTAGCGCTCCAGGAGGTCCAGGACGCTGAGGCCCGTGACGGTCACCTGCTCCCGGAAGGTCTCGGGATCGGCGGTGGCGAGGGCGGTGAGCGGCTGCTTCTCGGGCGGGCAGTCGGTGTGCTCGGCGAGCACGGCGACCTGCTCCTGGGTGGCCGCGTCCTGGAGCTCGACGAAGTCGGTGAGCAGGCGGCGCAGGGTCAGCGGCCGGTCGACGGGCAGGGCGCCCCGGCTCCGGCGGCGGGCGCGCAGCCGGACGGTGCGGTCCAGGTCGAGGCCGAAGCGGTCGGCTACGCGCCGGACGAGGTCCTCGGGGTTGCTGGGCAGGACGGCGAGGTGGTCGGCGGTGCGGTAGGTGACGCCCTCGGGCAGCCGGAGCCGCAGGAACCGCTTGGAGCGGCCCAGTTCGTGGTCGGTGTCGACGAGTTCGTACGCTTCGAGGACCTCCATCGGCTGGACGCCGTGGCGCTCGGCGAGACCTCCGAGGACCGACTCCGAGGTGTCCTCCAGCTCGTAGAGTCCTTCCCCTTCCGCCTCGGGCGCGGGGCCGACCGCTTCACCGGCGGTCGCCTCGCCGTACTCCTCCAGGAGCGCCTTCCACAGGTCTTCCGTCCACTGGTCGACCACTCCGCCGAAGTCGCCGGAGGCGTCGGCGCTGCCGCGCTCCAGGAGCGGGACGGCGCCGGCGGCGGTCAGGCGCTCGTCGATCAGGGTGGGGATCCGCTGGTACGTGGCGGCCCAGTTGCGGTCGCCGACGCCGAGGACGGCGTAGCGCAGCCCGGTGAGCGAGCCGGGGGCGAGGTTCTCCAGGGAGGCGACGAACCCGGCGGCGTCGTCGGTCGGGCGACCGTTGTAGGAGGCGGCGACGATGACGACCGGTCCCTTGGAGCCGGCCAGCCGCTCCGTGTACGCGTCGAGGGGGGAGACGGTCGGGGCGAAGCCGTGCTCCTCGCCGTCCGTGCCGAGGTCGCGGGCGATGCCGGCGCAGGTGCCGAGGTTGGAGCCGTGGAGCAGCGTCAGCGCGGTGCCGCTCGCCCGGCGCGTCACGGCCGCGGTCCGGCCCTCGGCGGGGACCGCCGCCGCGGCGGCGGGCAGGCGCCGTTCGTCGCTGGTGCGGCGGGCGAGCCTCAGGCTGAAGCCGTCGGGCTTGATCGTCAGCGTCGACTTGATCTTCATCTGGTAGTCGGTGTGGTCGATCAGGCGGTAGCGGTGCACCAGCAGGCCGAGCAGCAGGGTGGCCTCGTGCAGAGCGAACTGCCGCCCGATGCAGGCCCGTTCGCCGCTGCCGAACGGCTTGAAGGCGTGCACCGAACGGGCCGCCTCCCGCTCGGGAGTGAAGCGCTCGGGATCGAACAGCTCGACGTTCTCCCCCCAGGCCGCGTCGCGGTGCAGCGCCGAGGCGATCACCATCAGCGATTCACCCTTGCGCACGGGGTACTTGCCGCCGATGACGGTGTCCTCGATCGGCTCGACGGCGTACGCGGGCGCCGTCGGCCACAGCCGCAGGCTCTCGTTGAGCACCTGGCGGATGTAGGTGAGCTTGCCGATGTCGCCGTACTGGGGGTCCGGGGACTCGGTGTCGCCCCACAGGGCGTCCACCTCGGCCTGGGCCCGGGCGAGCACCTCCGGGTGCTTGGTCAGGTAGTACAGCGCGAAGGAGAGCGCACTGCTGGTGGTCTCGTGGCCGGCGATCAGGAAGGTGATCACCTGGTGCCGGATGTTGACGTCGTCCAGGAGCTCGCCGGTGACGGGGTCCTTCGTGTGCAGCATCAGCCCCATCAGGTCGTCCGTGCCGGTGTCGCCGGAGGCACGGCGCTCCCTGATCACGTCGTCGACGAGGTCCGTCATCAGGTCGATGTCCGCGCGGAACTGCTCGACCTTCTTCCTCTTGAAGAGTTCGGAGCCCGGGATGGACTCGCCCTTCTCCTGGGCGAAGACGAGGGCCCGGGACATCGCCTCGACGAACGGGTGCAGGTCGTCGCGGCGGAAGGACTCGAAGTCGTAGCCGAAGCCGCACAGGCCGATCGTGTCGAAGGTCAGCCGGGTCATCTCGTCGGGCACGTCCACCGACTGCACCCCGGCCAGACGGTCCCACTTGCCGATCAGCGACCGGGCGACCTGGAGCATGGGGGCGTGGTAGCTGCGCATCGAGCCGAGTGAGAACGCGGGCATCAGGATGTCGTGGGCCTTGCGCCAGTTCGGCTCGTGGTTGTAGGCGGTGAACAGACCGTCCCCGGCCAGAGCCCGGACCTCGACCAGGTCGGTGTGCACGTGCTTGCGGAAGCGGGTCTCGTCCGACAACTCGGTCACGAGGTCCAGGCCGCCGACCATGACGGTGTCCCTCCCGAAGAGCCGCAGCCGGTACACGGGCCCGAATTCCCTGAACTCCTTCAGCAGGTAGGCCAGGAAGTCCGCGCCCGCCGGAACGTTGAACGCGTGGCCTACGAGGGGCAGCGGGGGGCGCTCGGGGATCGCCCGCGCCGCGCCTACGGACACCTGAGTCATGAGCGTGCCTTTCGTTGCACTCCAGCAGTCACCAGCCAACATACACGCGACTTTGTCAGGTGAACATGTCGGGCGACTGTACTGAACGACACAGTCGCAGAGCGGAACTCGGAGCATGCCGCGAACGTCCGGCGGGAGCGGCTTGACAGATGACACCGTCACTGGACACGGTTAAGCGACATGGTCAGTCGACCATGTCGAGCGCCTGAGCTATGCGCGCGCTTCCTCCACCGAACACATCGAGGTTTCCGCATGAACACCATGCTGGCCGGGCGGCTGCGCCTGGACACCCGTACCTTCGCCGTCGAAGAGGTCCCGGTCCCGGCCCCCGGCCCGGGCGAGGTCCTCGTGGAGGTGCGGGCCGCCGGCGTCTGCCTGTCCGACATCCATCTGATCGACGGCAGCCTGAGCCCCTTCTTCCCCACCGACGCCGTCACGAAGGCGGGCGCCGTCACCCTCGGCCACGAGGTCGCCGGTGTCGTCCACACCCTCGGCCCGGACGTGAAGGGCGACTGGACGCCCGGGCAGCGCGTGGTTCTCCAGGCCGGCGAGGCGTGCGGCGACTGCGGCGGCTGCCTGCGCCGGATGACGTGCCACCGGCCGATCACCCGCGGCCTCGACTACGACGGCGGCTGGGCACAGTACGCGATCGCCCGCGAGGGCACGCTGCTGCCCATCCCGGACGGCCTGCCCTTCGACCAGGCCGCGATCATCCCCGACGCGGTCTCCACCCCGTACGCCGCGATCGTGGGCACCGGCGCGGTCCGCCCCGCCCAGTCGGTCGGCATCTGGGGCGCGGGCGGCCTCGGCGCCCACGCCGTGCGGCTCGCCCGGATGGTCGGCGCGGCCCCGATCCTCGCGATCGACCCGCTGCCCTCGGCCCGCGAGCGGGCCCTCCTCTTCGGCGCGGACGTCGCCCTCGACCCCCTCGCCCCTGACTTCGCGGAGGCGGTGCGGGAGGCGACGGCCGGGCGCGGCCTCGACGTCGCGTTCGACTTCGCCGGCGTGGGCGCCGCCCGCGCCCAGGCCGCGTCGGTCCTCGGTCCGTTCGGTTCGCTCGTCCTCGCCGGACTCACCCCGGAGCCGGTCGCGATCGCCGACAGCATCGGATTCTGCTTCAACGTCAACCAGGTCCGCGGCCACTACGGCTCCGAGCCGGAGCACGTGGAACAGCTCGTCGGCCTGGCCGCCGCCGGACGGATCGACCTCGGCCCCTCCGTCAGCGCCCACGTCCCGCTGGCGGAAGCCGCGGAGGCCGTGGCTCGGCTGGAGAAGAAGATCGGGGACCCGATCCGCCTGGTGCTCACCCCCTGAGCGGCGGGGGCGGTGGCGGGTTCGCTCCGCACCCGCGGACGAACCGGTCACCGCCCCACCGTCACCCGAGGACCGCCGGCACCCGTCAGCCGCTCCGCCCGCCGTCCAGCGCCGCGACCATGCCGGCCACGATCACCGTGTTGAAGACGAACGCGATGGCCGCGTTGGCCGCCACCGTCCGGCGCATCTCCCGCGACATCACCGTGACGTCCGTCGTCCCGAACGTCGTCATGACCGACAGGGCGAAGTACACGTAGTCGGCCCAAGCCGCCGTCTCCCCGCCCGGGAAGTCCAGCGCCGTCTCGTCCTCCACGAGGTTGTCGGCATGGAACGCGACCGCGAAGGCGACCAGAACGCAGATCCAGGCGACGACGACGAGACCGAGCGCCATCAGAACCCGCGCGGTCGCCGGGAAGGCGGAACCCAGATGCCCGGGACGCCACACCGCCGACACCACGAGCGCCGCCGACGCGATGAGGACCGACACCCCGGGGCCCGGCGCGGTCCCCAGAAGGTAGCGCTGCAGCACCGTCCCCCGCTCCTCCCTCCTGGCCCAGAAGCGGATCCGTTCCGGCGGCGCGGCCGAGAAGGCTCTCAGCGTGACCACCAGGTAGCAGATCAGGTAGGCGAACAGAGCCACCACGCCCAGATCGGCACTGGAGGCGGACACGGACCCCGGCGCGAGAACCCCCAGCAGGCCGAGGAGCACGGCGACACAGACCCCGACGACCGTGCTCACCGCGGACCGACGGCGCTCGGAGAGCCACGCATGCACCGGCCGCGCCTCCTCTCGAACGTCCCCGCGCATGCGACGACAACCGCCCGGCCCCGCGAAGGAATGTGGAACAGAACGTGATCGTACGAAAGGGCGGCCATCCAAGGCCGCCGTCCACCGAAGGACGCGCCGGTGGTGCGCACACGCTCCCCGCCCCGCCGCGTTTCCCCCTCCTACGGACGCGTTCGCCGTCCATCCGCGTGAGCTGGTGTGATATCCGGGCCTCCCGCCCCTCGGAGCCCGGCTCCGGCTCATGAACATCGTGTGACGGACCGGGGCTCCGCCGGCTCGGTCCACCGATACTGACCGGGCACGAGCGACGGGTGGGGAGCGCTGTGGAGTGGACCGCGTGGGCCGGTATGGCGGCCGGACTGCTGATCTCGGTGGTGACCGCCCCGGTGGGGGTGTCGGGGGCGGTGTTCCTGCTGCCGTTCCACCTCAGCGTCCTCGGCGTGCCGAGTCCCGCGGTCACACCGACGAACCTGCTGTTCAACGTGGTGGCCGGGCCGGGCGCGCTGTGGCGGTACCGCCATGACGGTGCTCTGCGGGGCGGGCTGGCCCGGCGCCTCGTCGCCGGCACGCTGCCTGGTGTGGTCCTCGGCGCCGCGATCCGCGTCTTCGCTCTCCCGGGGCCGGGTGCTTTCCGGCTCCTGCTCGCCGTCCTGCTGCTGCCGCTAGGGGTGTGGCTGTGCGTACGGACCCTCGCCCCGGCCCGCCACCGGCCGCTCGTGGACGCGGAGCCCTCGCCGGCCGTGCTGACGGTCCTCGCCGTCGGCGTGGGAGTGGTCGGCGGGATCTACGGGATCGGCGGAGGGTCCCTCCTCGGGCCGGTCCTCGCCGCCCGGGGCCTGCCCATGGCCCGGGTGGCACCCGCCGCGCTCTCGGCCACCTTCGCCACGTCCCTCGTGGGAGCCGCCGCCTACGCCCTGTTGTCCCTGGCCGCCTCGGGCCATGTCGCCCCCGACTGGTGGCTCGGCCTCGCGTGCGGAATGGGCGGCCTCGTGGGCGGCTACCTCGGCGCCCGCCTCCAGCCCCGGCTCCCCGAGCGAGCCCTGCGCCTGCTGCTCGGCGTGCTCGCCGGCGGCGTCGGCGCGATGTACGGGCTCCAGGCGCTGGCGTGAGCCTGTCCGGGCCGGAGCGTTCTGACGTGTTCAGGTCGGTGCCCTAGCGTCCGCTTCGGCCGCGCGCGACGGACGGGCGGCCGGTACCGACCGAGGAGAGACGACGTTGAGCAGCACACCCGCGCCCGGGACACCGGACGAACTCCATCGGCGCCTGGGGGTGTCGGACGCGGTGCTGATCGGGCTGGGGTCGATGATCGGTGCCGGGATCTTCGCGTCCCTGGCCCCGGCGGCGCGCGCCGCCGGCTCCGGCCTGCTGATCGCCCTCGCCGCGGTCGTCGCCTCCTGCAACGCGACCTCCTCCGCCCGGCTCGCCGCCCTCTACCCGGCCTCCGGCGGCACCTACGTCTATGGACGCGAGCGGCTCGGCGACTTCTGGGGCTACCTCGCCGGGTGGGCGTTCGTGGTCGGCAAGACCGCCTCCTGCGCGGCCATGGCCCTCACCGTCGGCGCCTACGTCCGGCCCGGGCAGGCCCACGCGGTCGCCGTCGCCGCGGTCGTGGCGCTCACAGCGGTCAACTACGCCGGAGTGCGGAAGTCAGCCCTGCTGACGCGGATCATCGTGGCCGTGGTCCTGACGGTCCTCGCCGCCGTCGTGGTCGCCTCCCTGACCTCGGGTTCCACGGACGCGGCGCGACTGGACGTCGGCTCGGAGGCCACGCCCGGCGGGGTGCTGCAGGCGGCGGGGCTGCTGTTCTTCGCGTTCGCCGGCTACGCCCGAATCGCCACCCTGGGCGAGGAGGTCCGCGACCCGGCCCGGACCATCCCGCGCGCCATCCCGGTCGCGCTCGGCATCACCCTCGTCGTGTACGCCGCCGTCGCCGTGTCCGTCCTGCTGGTGCTCGGTCCCGACGGCCTGGCGGCGGCCGGAGCACCGCTGACGGACGCGGCCCGGGCGGCGGGAGCGGAGTGGCTCGTCCCCGTCGTACGGGCCGGCGCCGCGGTCGCGGCCCTCGGCTCGCTGCTCGCCCTCGTCCTCGGGGTCTCCCGCACCACCTTCGCCATGGCCCGCGACCACCACCTGCCCCACGGGCTGGCGGCCGTGCACCCCCGGTTCAAGGTCCCGCACCGGGCCGAGCTCGTCGTCGGGGCCGTCGTCGCGGCGGCCGCCGCGACCGCGGACGTCCGCGCGGCGATCGGTTTCTCCTCCTTCGGCGTCCTCGCCTACTACGCGATCGCCAACGCCTCCGCCTGGACGCTCGCCCCCGCCGAGGGCCGCCCGTCCCCCGTCGTTCCCGCGGTCGGTCTGGCCGGCTGCCTGGTTCTCGCCTTCGCCCTTCCGCTGTCCTCCGTCGTCACCGGAGCAACCGTGCTGGCCGTCGGCGCCGCCGTCTACGGCATGCGCCGCGCACTCGCCCGCCGCGCATAGCCACGGGGGCGCACGCGCGCATCGGCCGGCAGCGGCGGGTCAGGGTGAGGCGTACAGGCTCGCGGCCTGTTCTCGCGTGGGCAGGAGCCGGGGGATGAGGCGGAGGTACGCCACCATTCCGAGGACTTCGACGAGGGGTGGGCGACGCCTCGGGCTTGAGGCGATGCCGTCGAGCCCCTCCGGGGTCAGCGGGACCTCCTCCAGCGCGTACTCGCCGCGGCCTTCGGCGCTGAACTCGGGGCCGGTGCGGTCGTCGAAGGACCACGTCGCGATCCGGGCGAGGTGGAAGAGCTGGCGCTCGTCGTCGGTCTCCCTCGTGTGGAGGAGGCGGACGATGTCCGCCTTCCCCGCGATCTCCTCGTGGATCTCCCGGTGGAGGGCGGCCTCCCGGGACGCGTCGCCCTGTTCGACGCCGCCGCCGGGCAGGACCCAGTACTCGGGGATGCCGGGCCTGGTGCGGCGGATGCCTCGGCACGACGGACGAACACGGTCGCGTCGGTATCGACCACAGTCGTGTTCCTGGCCGCCAACGCCATCAGCATCGGATTCGCCGTCACCTGAGAGTTGTCCCGCGAAGTTCCCGGCTCCGGTCAGTGACCACCTGGAGCCGCGCCCACCGGGACGTCGCGTCGGGCGCGGGAGGGACGTTCGAGAGGGGTGAGGAAGTCCAGGGTGTCGAGCGGCTGGTCGGTGAAAAAGCGCAGCAGGAGTTCCGAGACCTCTCGGTGCCGCTCCAGGGCGGAAAGGTGGTCCGTTTCACGGACGAGGGTGAAGACGCTGTCCTCGATGCCGGCCGCGACGTCACGGCCGAGGTCGGGACGGGTGAGCGTGTCGTGTTCGCCGGTGAAGCACAGGGTGGGAATGCCGGTGAGGCCGCCGGCGGGCAGGCCCTGCCAGTCGATGACCCGGCGGGTCGACGCGTCATGCCGTTGGAATCCGTTCCCCTGGACGGCTGCCATGTCTCGGGCGAGGAGCCGGGTGACGGCGGCCCGGTTGCGTACCGGCCGGTCGGCGGGGGCCATGAGCGCGTCGACACTGCGGCGGGCGTAGCCGTCGGCGTCGCCGGACGCAAGCGCTTCGACCATCGCTTCGAGGCTCGCGAGCCCCTCGGGAGGATAGATCGGAGCGGCTCCCGTGAGGACGAGACGGGCGACGTGCCGCGGGTGCTCCTGGGCCAGTCGGTAGACGACGGGCACACCGTAGGAGACCGCGTACAGGTTCACCCTGCCGAGGCCGAGGCGTTCCAACAGGTCCGTCAGGACATCGGTGAGGAAGTCGAATCCGTAGGAGGCCGGCAGCGCGTCGGCCCCGCCCGAACCCGGGAGGTCGACGCTGACCAGGGTGGCCGCTTCGGCCCAAGGCCGTTCGAGGCGGCGGTAGGAGTACATGTTCTGGAAGGCGCCGCCGATCACGACGATCGGTTCCGTGCGGGGCGCCGGGTTCTCCACCACTCGGCACTGGTAGCCGAAGCCGGAGAAGGCGAAACGATGCACCTGGTCAACAGGCATACGAGAAGGCTCCAAAGACGGGAAACGCTTACCGCGATCAACGAGTCACCCACTTGATGGATCTTGTCCGCTGCCCACCACCACACGATCGGGTCACGGCCTGGGCGCATGTGGCAGCGGCACGAACCGCCACGGACACCGTCCCGATTCGTTGCCAGCGTGCGGCCTCCGGCCCCCGCCGGAGCCACGACCGCTTCACCGACACACGGGAGCAGGACATGTCCGCGACCTGGGACACGGCATCGCCCGACGGCACCCGCTTCGTCAGCTACGCCGAGACGCTCCTCGACGTGCTGGGCGAGCATCCCGATCGCCCCGTGGTGATCACCGCGGACCGCATGCCCGTCTCCGCGGCCGAACTCCGGGAGACGACCATCCGACTGGCCCGTTCCCTGGCCGTACGCGGTATCGGTCCGGGCTCGACCGTCGCGCTCCTCACCGGCAACAGCGCGGAAGCGCTGGCCGCACGCCACGCCGCCACCCTGGCCGGCGCCCGTCTGGTCTACCTCTACGACATGCTGCCGCCCGACTCCCTCGCGCACATCGTCCACAGTGTCGAACCCCGACTCCTGCTCGTGGACTCAGTCCGTCACGCGGACATGGAGCGGCTCCTGTCCCTCGTGCCCGCATCGGCCGTGGCGACGCTCGGTCCGGGGCCACGCGGCCGGGACCTCGCCGACATCATCGCCGAAAGCAGCCGTCTGGCTCCAGTGCCCCTCTTCATGGGGGCCGGCCCCGAGGACGACTGGTGCATCCGCCACACCAGCGGTACCACGGGCGTTCCGAAGGCCATCCAGGTGACGCACGGCCAGTACCGCAGCTGTCTGACGAACCTCCGGGTCGACGCGGGCGACCCACCCCGCTTCCTCGCCTGCACCCCCCTCTCCCATGTCGCCGGGCTCTGCGCCGACCTGACGCTGCTTCAGGGCGGAGCGGTGGTGATGCAGCACGCGTTCGAACCCGGCGCCGTCCTCTCCGCGATCGAGCGCGAGCGCATCACCCACACGTGGCTCCTGCCACCCCTCCTGAACCGGTTGCTCGACCATCCCGCCCTCCCTACGACCGACGTGTCCTGCGTCGAACGGATCACCTACGGGGGCAGTCCGGCCGCACCGGCGAGACTGCGACAGGCGGAGGAGGTCTTCGGGCCCGTGCTCCACAGCTGGTACGGGCAGAGCGAAACCCTCGGACTCACCGAGGTGAGCCCTGAGGAACACAGGGTGGTCGGGCGCCACGGTCAGATCACCGTCGGTCGACCCATGGCCGGCGTCGAGCTCACCATCCGCGACGAGCGCGGTGAACCCGTACCCGCGGGGACGCAGGGGGAGATCGTCGCCCGCTCCCCGGGGATGATGTCCGGCTACTGGAAGCAGCCGGAGCTCACGGCGGAGGTCATGCGGGACGGCTGGGTGCGGACCGGCGACGTCGGATACCTCGACGAGAGCGGTTATCTCTTCCTCGTCGACCGGTGCAACGACATGATCAAGGTGGCGGGCGGGGGCATCTACCCGAGCGAGGTCGAAGCGGTGCTCCTGACCCATCCGGCCGTCGCCCAGTGCGCCGTCTTCAGCGTGCCCGACCAGGATGCGACCGAGCACGTGCACGCCGCCGTGGTGCCCGCCCGGGACCACGACATCACCCACGACGAGATCCATGCCTTCGTCACCGCCCGCAAAGGCGACCAGTACGCACCGACCGTGGTCCACCTGCTGGCCGACATCCCCCACACGTCCGTGGGAAAGCCCGACCGGCGCAGGCTCCGAGCGCTGCTGAGCTGACGATTCCCTTTCCGACTGCGGTACGGAGATGCCGTGCCTGCCGCAGGGCTGTGCCGACTTCGGCCGGCGGCCCGAGGGTGTTGACGACGAACCGACGCGCGCCGGGCCGGTCCTTCGTGAGCGCGTCGATCAGCTCGACGTCGGCGTAGGCGGTGAACCGCCGGCCGGAACCCAGCCGGATCACCAGCGCCTGTGCCGCGAGGTCCCTCTCCACGTGGTGCGGGTCCGGGACGGTTCTCATGGTGACGTCCGCATGGTGGGATCTCGTCACCGCTGGGCTCGTGCGCGGCTAGGGTGGCGTCCGCAGCTGGTTCGTCCCGTCATCCAGGCGGGAACGTCGTAAGAGGGAACCCGGTGGGAATCCGGGACTGCCCCGCAGCGGTGAGCGGGAACGACCGCCGTCATACGCACTGGGACCGGAGAACGGTCCTGGGAAGCGACGGCCAGTAGGTGCCTGCCTCGTCAGAGGCCGGTGTGCCCGCGAGTCCGAAGACCTGCCCGTTGCCCGTACGCGGACGTACTCCGCGCACGGCCATTCCGGTGACCTCGTGGGCGGGTCGGCGTACACGGCGAGCGGCACGTGCGGTGTTCCACCGCGGCGTGAGCCGCGCGTTCCGTCGTATTCCTTCGCGTCCGCGTCCCCCGCCGGGATGTTCCGGACACAAACTCGCGAAGGAGAGTTCCGTGACAGCGAAGCCCGCGACCGCGGCAGTTCGAGCCACCGTGTACGGCTACCCCCGCCAGGGTCCGAACCGTGAGCTGAAGAGGGCGATCGAGGGGTACTGGAAGGGCCGCGTCACCGCCGACGCCCTCCGGGCCACCGCCGCCGAGCTGCGCAGGTCGAACTGGCGGCAGCTGGCCGACGCCGGCATCACCGAGGTGCCCACCGGCGACTTCTCGTCCTACGACCACGTCCTGGACACCAGCGTCATGGTCGGCGCCATCCCCGCCCGGCACCGGGAGGCCGTGGCCGCCGACGCCCTGGACGGCTACTTCGCCATGGCCCGGGGCACGCAGGACGTGGCGCCCCTGGAGATGACGAAGTGGTTCGACACCAACTACCACTACCTCGTCCCCGAACTCGGCCCCGACACCGTCTTCACCGCCGACTCCTCCCGGCAGGTCGCCGAGCTGAAGGAGGCCCTGGCCCTGGGGCACGCGGCGCGCCCGGTGCTCGTCGGCCCGGTCACCTACCTCCTGCTGGCCAAGCCCGCGCCCGGCGTCGCCGCCGGCTTCGACCCGCTGACCCTCCTGGACCGGCTGCTGCCCGTCTACGCCGAGGTCCTCGCCGACCTGCGCGCGGCGGGCGCCGAGTGGGTTCAGCTGGACGAGCCCGCCCTCGTCCAGGACCGCACTCCGGCCGAGCTGAACGCCGCCGCCCGCGCCTACCGCGATCTCGGCACGCTCACCGACCGGCCCAAGCTGCTCGTCGCCTCCTACTTCGACCGGCTCGGCGACGCGCTCCAGGTGCTCGCCTCAGCCCCCGTGGAGGGCCTCGCCCTCGACTTCACCGAGCGCGCCGCCGCCAACCTCGACGACCTCGCCGCGGTCGGCGGACTGCCTGGCAAGCGCCTGGTCGCGGGCATCGTCAACGGCCGCAACATCTGGATCAACGACTACCAGAAGTCCCTGGCCACCCTCGCCACCCTGCTCGGTCTCGCCGACCGCGTCGACGTGGCGGCGTCCTGCTCGCTCCTGCACGTCCCGCTCGACGCGACCGCCGAGAACGACATCGACCCCCAGGTCCGGCGCTGGCTCGCCTTCGCCCGGCAGAAGACCGCGGAGATCGCCACCCTCGCACGCGGCCTCGCCCAGGGCACCGACGCCATCGCCGCCGAACTGGCCGCCAACCGGGCCGATCTCGCCTCCCGGGCCGAGTCCCCGATCACCCGCGTCCCGGCCGTACGCGCCCGGGTCGAGGCCGTCACCGACACGGACGGCCGGCGCTCCCAGCCGTACGCCGAGCGCGCCGCCGCCCAGCGCGCGCATCTCGGCCTGCCGCTGCTGCCGACCACCACCATCGGCTCCTTCCCCCAGACCGACGAGCTCCGCGTCGCCCGCGCCGACCTGCGCGCCGGCCGGATCGACACCGCGTCGTACGAGGAGCGCGTCAGGGACGAGATCCGCGAGGTCCTCTCCTTCCAGGAGAAGACCGGGATCGACGTCCTGGTCCACGGCGAGCCCGAACGCAACGACATGGTGCAGTACTTCGCCGAGCAGCTGGACGGCTACGTGGCCACCCAGCACGGCTGGGTGCAGTCGTACGGCACCCGCTACGTCCGGCCGCCGGTCCTGGCCGGCGACATCTCGCGCCCCGAGCCGATGACGGTCCGCTGGACCACCTACGCCCAGGCGCAGACCGCCAAGCCGGTCAAGGGCATGCTGACCGGCCCGGTCACCATGCTGGCCTGGTCCTTCGTCCGCGACGACCAGCCGCTCGGCGACACCGCCCGCCAGGTCGCCCTCGCCCTGCGCGACGAGGTGAACGACCTGGAGGCCGCGGGCACTTCGGTCATCCAGGTCGACGAGCCCGCCCTGCGCGAGACGCTTCCCCTGCGGGCCGCCGACCACCCCGGGTACCTCGCCTGGGCGACCGAGTCGTTCCGGCTCACCACCGGCGGGGTCCGGCCGGACACCCAGATCCACACCCACATGTGCTACGCCGAGTTCGGCGACATCGTCCAGGCCATCGACGACCTCGACGCCGACGTCATCAGCCTGGAGGCCACCCGGTCGCACATGCAGGTCGCCCGTGAACTCGCCGCCCACGGCTACCCCCGCGAGGCCGGGCCCGGCGTCTGGGACATCCACTCCCCGCGCGTCCCGGACGCGGAGGAGGTCGCGGGGCTGCTGCGCACCGGGCTGCGGGCCATCCCCGCGGAGCGGCTCTGGGTCAACCCGGACTGCGGCCTGAAGACCCGCGGCTGGACCGAGACCCGCGCCTCCCTGGAGAACCTCGTCGCGGCCGCCCGCGCCGTACGCGAGGACCTGCCGG
Source organism: Streptomyces sp. NPDC085460 (assembly GCF_044541975.1). NCBI lineage: Bacteria > Bacillati > Actinomycetota > Actinomycetes > Kitasatosporales > Streptomycetaceae > Streptomyces > Streptomyces sp. NPDC085460. The sequence continues at coordinate 680,100 of NZ_JBITTO010000001.1, read as the reverse complement.
CCGACAACGGCTGAGGCCGCACGGGCGCCCCGGCTCCCGGCCGCCACCGGCGGCTCGGGGAGCCGGTCGGCGCCGGCTCCCCCGCAGCGCGAAAGGGTGCGGCGGAGACAGCTCCGCCGCACCCTCTCCTCCACAGGCCACCGGGCCCCTCAGCCCGGTGGGCGGCGCCGGGGTCCCTGGTCCCGGCCGTAGGTGTGGAACCCGCTGCCGGCCTTGCGGCCGAGCAGGCCCGCCTGCACCATCCGCGACAGGAGCGGGGGTGTGGCGTACAGGGGTTCCTTGAATTCCTCGTACAGCGACTCCGCGATGGCGGCGACGGTGTCGAGGCCGATGAGGTCGGCCAGCCTCAGGGGGCCCATCGGGTGGGCGCAGCCCAGCTCCATCCCGGCGTCGATGTCCGCCGCGGTGGCGAAGCCGGACTCGGCCATGCGGATCGCGGAGAGCACGTACGGGATCAGGAGGGCGTTGACGACGAATCCGGCCCGGTCCCGCGAGTGGATCGGTGTCTTGCCCAGGGTGTCGCGGGCGAACGCCTCCACCGTGGCCACGGTGTGCGGCGAGGTGTGCAGGGAGGAGACGAGCTCCACCAGCGGCAGGACGGGGACCGGGTTGAAGAAGTGGAGGCCGACGACCCGGTCCGCGCGGCCGGTGGCCATGCCCAGCCGCATCACGGGCAGGGACGAGGTGTTGGTCGCGAGGATCGCCTCCGGATCGGCGACGATCTTGTCGAGGGCGCCGAGGACGGCGATCTTGGCGTCGGCGTCCTCCGTCACGGCCTCGATGACGAGCCGGCGGTCCGCGAGGTCGTCCAGGTCGCCGGTGAAGACCAGGCGGGCCAGGGCGTCCTCCGCGGCGAGCCGGTCGAGGCCGCCGCGCCGGACGGCGCGCTCCAGGGAGCCGGCGACGCGTTCCCGCGCCGCGCGGGCGGCGGTGGCGTCGGCCTCGCAGACCACGGTGTCGAGTCCCGCCCTGGCGCACACCTCGGCGATGCCGGCGCCCATCTGGCCGCCGCCGACGATGCCGACCCTGTCGATCGTGGTCATGCGCGGGCCTCCTGGCGGCGGACCAGGTGGCGCGTGTAGGCGTCGGGGGTGAAGAAGGCGGGCAGGTCCCGGCCGAGGGCGACGCGCTCCAGGACGGCCCTGGCCTCGGTGACGAGGGCGTCGGGCTGTTCCTTCTCGAAGGCCGCGCACTCCTCGCGGATGACCGCGAGCAGGTCGTCCCGGTCGACGGTCCGGTGCCGCAGCCACTGCCACAGCTGGGTCCGGGCGATCTCGGCGGTGGCGGCGTCCTCCATCAGTCCGTAGAGGGCGACGGCTCCGTGGCCGCGCAGCCAGGCGTCGAAGTACCGCAGGGCGACGGCGACGTTGGCGCGGACGCCGTCCGCCGTGGGCGGGGCGCTGGTCCGCCGGACGGAGAGGAGGTCGGCGGCGGTGACCGTGACGTCGTCGCGGGTCCGGTCGAGCTGGTGGGGGTGCGCGCCGAGGACGCCGTCGAAGACCTCGCGGCAGACGGGCACGAGCGCCGGGTGGGCGACCCAGGAGCCGTCGAAGCCGTCCTCTGCCTCGCGTTCCTTGTCGAGCCGGACCTTCGCCAGGGCCGCCGTGTTGGCCTCGGGGTCCTTGCTGGGGACGTGGGCGGCCATGCCGCCGATGGCGTGGGCGCCGCGCTTGTGGCAGGTGCGGACCAGGAGTTCGGTGTACGCCCGCATGAAGGGGGCGGTCATGGTGACCTGGGCGCGGTCGGGGAGCCGGAAGTCGGTGCGGTGGCCGAAGGTCTTGATGAGGCTGAAGAGGTAGTCCCAGCGGCCGGCGTTGAGTCCGGAGCTGTGCTCGCGGAGCTGGTAGAGGATCTCCTCCATCTCGAAGGCGGCGGTGATCGTCTCGATGAGGACGGTGGCGCGGACGGTGCCGCGCGGGATGCCGAGGAGGTCCTGGGCGAGGACGAAGATGTCGTTCCAGAGCCGTGCCTCGCCCGCGTTCTCCAGCTTGGGGAGGTAGAAGTACGGTCCGTGTCCGGCGTCGATCTGCCGCTGGGCGCAGTGGAAGAAGTACAGGCCGAAGTCGACGAGGGACGCCGGTACGGGCCGGCCGTCGATCTCCAGGTGCTCTTCGAGCAGGTGCCAGCCCCGGGGCCGGACGACGATGGTCGCCGGGGTGTCGCCGAGGCGGTACTCCTTGCCCTCGGGCGTGGTGAAGTCGATCCGCCGTTCGATCGCGTCGAGCAGGTTCAGCTGGCCGCCGATCACGTTCTCCCAGGTGGGCGCGGTCGCGTCCTCGAAGTCCGCCATCCAGACGCGGGCGCCGGAGTTGAGCGCGTTCACGGTCATGCGCCGGTCCGGCGGTCCGGTGATCTCGACGCGGCGGTCGGTGAGTCCGGGAGCCGGGGGCGCGACGCGCCAGTCGGGGTCCGCCCGGATGGCGGAGGTGGCGACGGAGAAGTCCAGCGGGGTCCCCGAGACCAGGCGGTCCCTGCGGCGGCCCCGCTCCTTGAGGAGGGCCTCGCGGCGGGGGGCGAAGGCCGCGTCGAGCCGGCCGATGAAGTCGAGGGCCTCCGGCGTGAGGATCTCGTCGTGGCGGTGGCCCGGCGCGGCGAGGACCCGGACCTGGCGGGTGGTGACGGTGGTGGACATGGGGTCTCCTGACGAGGGTGGAGTGGGGGCCGTACGGAGACGGTCGTCCGGCCCCCACTGTTCACGGGCCCGCGGCCGGGCGGCGGCCGGCGGGGCGGAGGCGTCCTAGTGGAACTGCTCCTCCTCGGTGGAGCCGGTGAGCGCGGTGGTGGAGGAGGCGGGGTTGACGGCGGTGGAGACGAGGTCGAAGTAGCCGGTGCCGACCTCGCGCTGGTGCTTGACGGCGGTGAAGCCCTGTGCCTGCGCGGCGAACTCGCGCTCCTGGAGGTCGACGTAGGCGGTCATGCCGTGCTCGGCGTAGCCGCGGGCCAGGTCGAACATGCCGTGGTTGAGGGAGTGGAAGCCGGCCAGGGTGATGAACTGGAACTTGTAGCCCATGGCGCCGAGTTCACGCTGGAACTTGGCGATCTGGTCGTCGTCCAGGGCCGCCTTCCAGTTGAAGGACGGCGAGCAGTTGTACGCCAGCATCTTGCCCGGGTAGCGGGCGTGCAGGGCCTCGGCGAACTCGCGGGCCTGGCCGAGGTCCGGGGTGCCGGTCTCGACCCAGATCAGGTCGGCGTACGGGGCGTAGGCGAGGCCGCGGGCGATCACCGGGCCCATGCCGTTCTGGACGTGGTAGAAGCCCTCGGAGGTCCGCTCGCCGGTGACGAACGGCGCGTCGCGCTCGTCGATGTCGCTGGTCAGCAGGGTGGCGGCGAGCGCGTCGGTGCGGGCGACGATCAGGGTGGGGACGTCGGCGATGTCGGCGGCGAGCCGGGCCGCGTTCAGGGTGCGGATGTGCTGGGCGGTCGGCACGAGGACCTTGCCGCCGAGGTGGCCGCACTTCTTCTCGGAGGCCAGCTGGTCCTCGTAGTGGATGCCCGCCGCGCCGGCCGCGATCATCGCCTTCGTCAGCTCGAAGGCGTTCAGCGGGCCGCCGAAGCCGGCCTCGGCGTCGGCGACGATCGGCGCCAGCCAGTCGGTGGTGTCCGCGCCGCCCTCGGCGGTGGCGATCTGGTCGGCCCGCAGCAGCGCGTTGTTGATCCGGCGCACCACCTGCGGCACGGAGTTGACCGGGTAGAGGCTCTGGTCCGGGTACGTGTGCCCGGCCTGGTTGGCGTCCGCGGCCACCTGCCAGCCGGAGAGGTAGATCGCCTGGAGCCCGGCCCGCACCTGCTGGACCGCCTGGCCACCGGTCAGGGCGCCCAGCGCGTGGACGTAGTCCAGCTCGTGCAGCTGCCGCCACAGCCGCTCGGCACCGCGCCGGGCCAGCGTGTGCTCCTCACGGACGCTCCCGGAGAGCCGCACCACGTCCTCGGCGCTGTACGTGCGCTCGATCCCCTGCCAGCGCGGCTCCGTCGCCCAGCGCCGCTCCAGCTCCCGCGCCGCCTGCGTCGTGATGTCCGTCATGACTGTCACCGTCTCCCTGAGTCGTTCGATCTGCCAACGCTCTCGTCCGCACAGACGAGCAGGTGGCACTATGTGCCTGGGTTTGATGGGTCGCGGCCGCCGGCCCCGCGGGAAGCGGATCAGAGCAATCACGCGGACGACCGAGCCGAACTGCCGGGATCTCCGACGTCAGGGCATGAATCGTGCCCGGATCGTTCGTCTCGGTCGCCGGGGTCCGGCGGGCCGCAGGACGACTGTTTCACTGGCACCCAGTGCCATCAAGGAGTGCCGTTCGCCAAGTTCTGCGAATCTTCCGGCCCGGTTCTGCGAAGTTTGCAAAGCTTGGCGGAGACGGATTCGCGCGTACGCTGAAGCCCGGCGCGAGCGGAGCACGGGACCTGGAGCGCGGGATCCGAGGGCGGAGGGGTACGGATGGGCAAGACGTACGCGGGGGCACGGCTGCGCCGGCTGCGCGAGGAGCGGCGGATGAGCCAGGCCGAACTGGCCCGGGTGCTCGGGATCTCCCCCAGCTATCTGAACCAGATGGAGCACGACTCGCGTCCGCTGACCGTCCCGGTGCTGCTGAGGCTCACCGAGGCGTTCGGCGTCGACCCCGGCTTCTTCTCGGAGCGCGACACCAGCCGGCTCGTCGCCGACCTGCGCGAGGCGCTCGCCGGGGAGGTCGCCGCCGCCCGGGTCTCGGCCACGGACCTGGCCGAACTGGCACAGCGGATGCCGGCCGTCGCGTCCGTCCTCCTCGACCTCGGCCGGCGCAGCCATCAGCTCGCCGAGCGGCTCGCCGACGCGGCCGACGGCCGGAACGACGCGGGCGCCGCCGCACCCCGCTCCCCGCACGAGGAGATCCGGGAGTTCTTCTACCGCCGGCAGAACTACCTCCACGACACCGACCTCGCCGCCGAGGAGCTCGCGCGCGAGATCGGGATCCGCCCCGGAGACGTCCTGCGGTGCCTCACCCGACGGCTCGCCGAGCGGCACGGGATCCGGCTCGCGGCCGACTCCGACCGGCTGCACCACTACGACTCCGCGAGCCGGGTGCTGCACCTGTCCGGCCGGCTGCGGCCGGGCCAGCAGGCGTTCCGGATGGCCACCCAGCTCGCCCTGCTCGAATACGACGACGAGCTCGACCGGCTCGCCGGGGAGGACTTCGAGCCCGGCTCCCCCGCGCACCGGCTCGCCCGCATCGGCATCGCGAACTACTTCGCCGCCGCGCTGATCCTTCCCTACGCCGCCTTCCACACGGCCGCCGAGGAGGTCCGCTACGACATCGAGCGGCTCACCGACCGTTTCGGCCTCGGCTACGAGACGGTCTGCCACCGTCTCAGCACCCTGCAACGCCCCCGGCTGCGCGGCGTCCCCTTCTCCTTCGTCCGCGTCGACCGCGCCGGGAACATGTCCAAGCGGCAGTCGGCCACCGGCTTCCACTTCTCCCGCGCCGGCGGCACCTGCCCCCTGTGGAACGTGTACGAGGCGTTCGCCGCGCCCGGCCGCATCCACGTCCAGATCGCGGCGATGCCCGACGGGCAGCGCCACCTCTGGACCGCGCGGGCCGTCACGCGCCACCGGGGCGGCTGGGGCGAGCCGGGGAAGACCTTCGCCATCGGCCTGGGCTGCGAACTCCGCCACGCCCACCGGCTCGTCTACTCCGACGGCCTCGACCTGGACAACACGTCGGCCGCCACCCCCATCGGCATGGGCTGCCGGCTCTGCGAACGCCTCGACTGCCCCCAGCGGGCCGTGCCGCCGCTCGGCCGGTCCCTGGCCGTGGACGAGAACAGCAGCACCTTCGTCCCCTATCCCGTCGTCCCCGGCCAGGGGTGAGCGTCACCTCCGCGGGAATGCGGGGGTGACCGTCGCCCCACCCTCGCGGGGGTGCGGGGTCAGTGTCCGGCGACGACGCCCGACAGTTCGTTCGTGCCCTTCGGGAGCGTGACGGAGGCGGTCTTCTCGCCGGTCTCCAGGTCGACGGCGTGCAGGGCCTTCTTGCCGGGCTCGGAGACGTACGCGGTGTGATCGCGGACGAACAGGGTGGGGCGGGGCTGCTGCCAGTCCAGCGGCTCGCGCCACTCGCCGACGACGGGGATCTTCTTCCGGATCTCGCCGGAGGCGGGGTCGATGACGTGGAGCGCGCCGTTCGTGCCGAGCACCAGGGCCTCGCCGTGCGGCCCTCGGGCGAGGGAGCGGAAGGAGTAGCTGGTGCCCAGGTCGACCAGGCGGATCTTCTTCCGCTCGGTGTCGATGAGGGAGACGCGGGTGGGCCGCTCCAGCTCCGCTTCGGGGTCGGTCTTGTAGTCGCCCAGCAGGATCGGCGAGTTGTCGCTGCCCGCCTGGTTGCCGATGCGGCCGTAGGCGTCGGGAGAGTCGATCTTGGTGAACTCGCCGTCCCGGTAGATCAGGATGCCGTCCTCGCAGCCGACGCCGACGGCCTCGTTCTCGGCCGCCGCCTCGCCGTGGACGCCGGGGCACTGCTCGCTGCGCGCGATCTCCTTGCCGTTCTTGTCGAGCACCAGCGCGCCGGTGCGCTTCTCCTCGGTGCCCAGGGTGCTGAGGAGCCGGCCGTCGGCCAGTTCTATGGCCACACCGTGGTGCGGCGCGGCGGAGGTGTACGTGCGGCCCTCGGGCTTCCTGCCGGAGGCCAGGTCGGCGGGGTCGAAGACGTCGACCCGGCCGGTTCCGTCGGTGAACAGCACGGTCTTGCCGGCGTGGCGGACGACGTGGCCGGGCTTGGGGCCCTCGTACGCGATGCCGGTGAGGGTCCGCCCGGTGGCGTTCAGGACGCGGAAGCCGCTGTCGGTGGAGACGATGACGTGGTCCTTGTCCCCCGCCGGGTTGACCCGGTTGAAGCCGGGCAGCTCGATGGTCCCGGCCGGCTTGAGGGTCGTGGCGTCCAGGACGTAGAGGCCGCCGTCGAAGGTGGCGACGAGGGGGTTCTCGACCGCGGCGGCGGGCTTGGCGCCGGCCGTGGCTCCGGCCTTGGCGTCGGCGGTGGCGGTGGCGGACGGGGAGTCCTTTCCGCCGCAGGCGGTGAGGACCGTGGAGACGGCGAGGGCGAGTGCCATGCCCGCGAGGGCTCTGTTCCGCGGCGCGGAGTGCGTCGTCGAGGTGCTCGTCGAGGTGCTCGTCGAGGACTTGACCGGGTTCTTCATCGGGGTGTTCCTTTCCGTGCCGTCCGGTGACGGCGGTGCGGGGGTGATCAAGGGGGTGACGGGTGAGGGGGTGACGGGTGAGGGGGTGACGGGTGAGGGGGTGACGGGTGAGGGGCGGGGCGCGCGGGGCTCAGTCGCCGGTCAGGCCGTCGGTCATGGCGGTGGTGTTGGCGCGCATCATCCGCAGGTAGGTGTCGGCGCCCTCGCCCTCGGCGGTGAGCGACTCCGAGTAGAGGTCGACGACCCGGACCCCGTCGCCCAGCTCCGTGCGCAGGACCTCGGCGAGGCGTCGCGGCTGGGAGGAGTCGGCGAAGACGGTGCGCACCCCGGCGTCCTCCATCGCCTCGGTGAGGGAGCGGAGGTCGGAGGAGCTGGGTGAGGCGAGCGTGGTGCCGCTGGGGACGACCGCGCCGATCACGCGGAAGCCGAAGCGCTCGGCGAGGTAGCCGAAGACGTGATGGTTGGTGACCAGCGCCTTCCTGTCCTCGGGGATGCGGTCGAAGGACTGCTCCATCCAGGCGGTGAGAGCGGTGAGCTGCGCCGTGTAGCGGTCGGCGTTGGCGCGGATCGCGCCGGCGTCCACGCCGTCGACGTGCTCGACGACCTGGTCGGCTATGAGGCCGGTGACCTCGCGCATCCGGTCGGGGTCGGTCCAGAAGTGCGGGTCGGGCCGCCCCGCCTCGCCGCCGGGTCCGCCCTCGGCGGTGGTGCGGAAGGTGAGCGGGTCGGCCGCCTCGCCCGCCGCGAAGGCGGCGACGCCGGACTCGCGGGCGGCGTGCACGTGCCGCAGCACGTTCTCCTCCAGCTCCAGGCCGTTGTAGACGATCAGGTCGGCCTGCTCCAGCTCGGCGGCCTGCACCGCCGAGAGACCGAAGGAGTGCGGGTCGGCGTTGGGCTTCATCAGGACGGTGACGTCGGCTTCGGCGCCGACGATCTCCCGGGTGACGTCGCCGAGGATGTTGGTCGTGACGACGATGCCGGGCCGGTCGTCTCCGGAGGCGGTGCAGGCGGTCGCGGTGGCGGCGGTGGCGAGGGCGAGCAGGCCCGCGACGAAGCCGCGCAGGCGGGCGACGCCGATCCTCGCGCGCCGTACGGCGGCGGTCCGGGTCATCGGCCGGTCTCCGCCATGAGCACGGGCGCGATGTCCAGGTCGAAGGTGCGCGCGAGGCGCAGGTCGTCGGCGTAGTCGATCTCGAACACTCTCTTGCCTGCAGGGTCGTTGAGGTAGGCGCGGCTGCGGTCGACCTCGATCACGGCGGCGCCGGTGCCGGTCCGCTCGCCGGTGTCGGTCCGCGTGCCGGTGTCGGTTCGCTCGCCGGTGTCGGTCCGTTCACCGGTGGACAGGAGCGGGCGGGTCCGCGCGGTCCGCTTCCCGGTCGCGATGTCGTAGCCGTGCAGCGCGCCGTCGGTCTCCAGGACGAGCAGCGGGGAGCCCTCGCCGGCGGTGTTGGCCGCGACGACGGGTCCGGTGTCCACCCGGGTCCACGTCCGCGCGGCGACGTCGAGCACCCAGACGGCGTCGCCCCCGGCGACGGCGGTGAGGGTGTCGCTGCCGGGCCGGTGGCGGAAGGAGGTGGCCCGTTCCCGGGCGGGGACCTCCCTTCCGTAGGGAATCGGCTCGGCGGTGAACGCGCCGTCGGCGCCGTCCGCCGCGCGGACCAGCAGGGCGCCGTCGGCACAGCCGAAGACCACGCCGCGCCGGGTGACGGCGTCGCCGCGCGGCTGCTCGCACGCCACGCCGGGGGCGGCGACGCGCTCGCCCTCGCGGTCGAGGACGACGAGCTCGGGCCCGCCGCCCTCGTCCGCGAACGCGAGGAGGTGCTCCCCGTACGGCACGACGGCGCCGGTGTAGGTGCCGGGCAGGGTCCGCGCGGGCCCGATCCCGCCCCGCTCCAGGTCGGTCCGCTCGTAGAGGGCGGCCCGCCCCTTCTCGTCGGTCACCGCGGTCACGGTGGCGTCGGCGCGCACCTGCGCGCGGGCGCCCGCGGGCAGTTCGCCGACGTCGCGTACCGCCGCGCTGTAGTAGTGGACGTGGTCCCCGTGGTCCACCGTCCAGGCGCCGCCGTCGATCACGCGGGTGCCTCCGGCCGTGTGGAGGTAGCCGAACCTGCCGTCCGTGCCGAGGCGTACGGCGCCCGTCACCGGGGTCGTCTCGTGCGTTTCGCCGGTGATGAGGTCGAGGACCCTGCCGCTGCCGGTGCCGGGGTCGTTCAGCAGGAGCCGGGACTGCTGTCCGGCGGCCTCCTGGGCTCCCTCGACGTATCCGTGCGGAGTCCCGGCGGACAGGTCGGGGGAGGTGTCGAGGGAAGTACGGGCCGCGGGCCGGCCGTCGTCTGCCGTGCTTCCCGCGCTTCCCGCGCAGCCGGCGGCGAGCAGCGCGGTGAGCGCCAGTGCGGCCGAAGCCCATGGTGTGACGTTTCTGCGGAGGGGCATGGCGATCGCCTCGGACTTCTCTCAGTCGACTGCGGGGACGGAAGCGGGGGTGGGGGCGGGAGCGGGGGTGGGGGCGGGGTCCCGGCGCGTGCGGCGGTGCCGCAGGCCGGAGAGCGCGTGGGAGAGGAAGAAGAAGGCGACCGCGAGGGCGGCGACCGTGGCGCCGGCGGCCGTGCTCAGGTGCCAGGACAGCAACAGGCCGCCGAACGTGGCCAGGGCTCCCAGCAGCGCGGCGAGCGCCATGACCCCACGGACGCTGCGGGCCCAGGGCAGCGCCGCGGCCGGCGGTGCGATCAGCAGGCCGAGGACGAGCAGCGTGCCCACGATGTGGAACGAGGCGACGATCGCCAGTCCGAGCAGGCCCAGGAGCAGGGCATGGGCCAGGCGCGGCCGCAGCCCCAGGGTCGTGGCCTTGCGCGCGTCGAACGCCAGGGCCAGGAAGGCACGGTGGCCGAGGACCGAGACGGCCAGCGCCACGGACAACGCCACCGCGAGGACGAGGAGATCCCGCTCCCGGACCGCGAGGACGTCACCGAAGAGGAATCCGGTGAGGTCGACGGCGAAGGACTCCGAGCGCGACACGATGATCACTCCGAGCGAGAGCATGCCGACGAACAGCAGCCCTATGCCGGTGTCCTGGGAGATCCTCGGCGTACGGCCGAGGGCGGTGACGCCGGCCGTCATGACGACGGCGCTCACCACCGCGCCCACCATCAGGTTCCCGCCGAGGAGCGCGGCCAGGGCGACACCCGGCAGCAGTCCGTGGGACATGGCGTCGCCGAGGAAGGCCATCCCCCTCAGCACCACCCAGGTGCCCGCGGGCGCGCAGATCGCGGAGACGAGCATTCCGGCCCATAGGGCCCGCTGCACGAAGGTGACCTCGAACGGGGCCGTCAACCATTCCATGAGCGAGGACACTACAATGAAAATCATGTTCAACAAACCGCCCCACTCGACCGCCGCCCCCCACGACCGGCCCGCCCACCTGCACCTCTCCGCGCTGTGCGCCGGCTATCCCGGGCGCCCCGTGCTGCGTGAAATGACCGCCGAGATACCGGAGTTGGCCACGACGGCGCTCGTCGGCCCGAACGGCAGCGGCAAGTCGACGCTGCTCGGCGTCCTCGCCGGTGTGATCCATCCGACGTCCGGCACGCTCCGACGCACCGGAGACCGGCCGCCCGCCTTCGTCCCGCAGCGCGGAGCCACCGGCGACACGCTGCCGCTCACCGTCCGGCAGACCGTGGAGATGGGGCGGTGGGGGGAACGCGGACCGTGGCGGCGGCTGACCCGCCAGGACCACGCGGCCGTGGACGCGGCGCTCGACCGCCTCGACATCCGGGACCTCGCCGCACGACAGCTGGGCGAGCTGTCGGGCGGGCAGCGCCAGCGCGCCCTCATCGCCCAGGGCCTGGCCCAGGGCTCGGACCTGCTGCTCCTGGACGAGCCGACCACCGGTCTCGACCCCGGGGCGAGGGACCGGATCGGGGCGCTGCTGACGTCACTCGCCGCCGACGGGGTCACGGTCGTCCAGGCCACCCACGACCTGGAGGCCGCCCGCACGGCGGACGCCTGCCTCCTGCTCCGGGACGGCCGGCTCGTCGGCCAGGGTCATCCGGACCGGGTCCTCACCCCCTCGGCGCTCGCCGGGCTCAGTGGTCGGTTCGGATGACGACGACGAGGGTGCGGGGGCCGTGGACGCCCTCGACGCGTTCGAGTTCGATGTCGGAGGTGGCCGACGGACCGCTGACCAAGGTGGTCGGACGCTCGGGCGTCAGACGTTCCAGGGCTTCGGGGATCCCTGCGGTGACCTGCGAGAGGTCCACGACGCAGACGTGGACGTCGGGGACGAGGGTGAGCGCCCGGCGGCCCTGGTCCGGGGAGCCGTCGAGGAAGATCGTGCCGGTCTCGGCGCAGGTCACCGCGGAGGCCGTCACCACGGCGTCGAGGTCCGCCAGGGACGGGGCCGGCGCGTCGGGGCGGTCCTCGACGAGCTCGCCGGTCCAGGCGGCGAGCCAGGCGCGGTCGAGGCCGGAGGGGACGCCGACCCGGCGGGCGCCGAGGTCGGTGAGCAGCTCGGCGAGGGTCGCCGAGGTCTCGGCGCCCGTGCAGGTGCGGACCCGCGCCTTGTAGTCCACGAGACGGTCGACAAGGAGGGCGAGACGGTCCGCGTCGGGCAGTTCGCGCCCGCGCCGGTAGTCGCGGGGCACGGTGACGGCGGGGCGGGGGGCGAGCGCGAGCGCGTCCCGCACCCGGCCGAGGACGGTCTCGCGGGCGTTCATCGCTCCTCCTCGGGGGCGTCGGCGGGCGCACGGCGCTCGGCGGCCGGGGCGCTGCGTTCGGCGGCCGGGGCTTTGTGCTCCGCGGCCGGGTCACGGTGGCCGGCGGCCGGGTCGCGGTGCTCGGCGGACGCGGCCGCCAGGGCCTCGCGGCCCTCCTCGGAGGCGTACCAGGCGCGGAAGGTCCGGCGGGGCGGTGCGGGGACGTCGCGGCTGTCGGTCCAGCCGGAGAACGGGGGCGGCAGGTGGGAGATCTTCCCGTCCCGGCCCGCCGCGATCCGGCCGAGCGCGGCGGCCCGCTGCGCCGTGGCGTAGACCTTCGGGCGGCCCATCACGGCGGCGGCGGCCCTCATGGCGAGGCGTTCCGCGCTGTTGCCGGTGCGCTCGGTGGTCTGGTGGCGGAGTTCCACGAGCAGCGAGGGGATGTCGATCTTGACGGGGCAGGCGTCGTAGCAGGCGCCGCAGAGGGTCGAGGCGTACGGGAGCGAGGCGTTGGGGTCGTTCTTCGCCGCGTGGGTGCCGGCGAGCTGCGGGGTGAGGACGGCGCCGATGGGCCCGGGGTAGGTGGAGCCGTACGCGTGGCCGCCGACCCGCTCGTAGACCGGGCAGACGTTCAGACAGGCCGAGCAGCGGATGCAGTTGAGGGCCTCGCGGCCGATCGGGTCGGCGAGGGCGGCGGTGCGGCCGTTGTCGAGGAGGACGAGGTGGAAGTCCTGCGGTCCGTCGCCCGGGGTGACCCCGGTCCACAGGGTGGTGTACGGGTTCATCCGCTCGCCGGTCGACGAGCGGGGCAGCAGCTGGAGGAAGACCTCCAGGTCGGCGTAGCGGGGCAGGACCTTCTCGATGCCCATGACGGTGATGAGGGTCCGGGGGAGGGTCAGGCACATGCGGCCGTTGCCCTCGGACTCGACCACCGACAGGGTCCCGGTCTCGGCGATGCCGAAGTTGGCGCCCGAGACGGCGACGGGGACCGTCATGAACTTCTCGCGCAGGTACGCCCGCGCGGCGGCGGCCAGTTCGGCGGGGACGGAGCCGAGGCCGGGGTCGACGCCGGGGATCCGTTCGAGGAAGATCCGGCGGATCTCCTCGCGGTTGCGGTGGATGGCGGGGACCAGGATGTGGGAGGGCCGGTCGTCGGCGAGCTGCACGATGAGTTCGGCGAGGTCGGTCTCGTGGGCGGTGACGCCCTGGCTCTCCAGGTGTTCGTTGAGCCCGATCTCCTGGGTGGCCATGGACTTGACCTTGATCACCTCGCGGCTGCCGGTGGCCGCGACCAGTTCGGTCACGAGGGCGTTCGCCTCGGCCGCGTCCCGGGCCCAGTGCACGGTGCCGCCGGCTTCGGTGACCTTCGCCTCCAGTTGCTCCAGGAGTTCCGGGAGCCGGCTCATCGCCTCGTTCTTGACGGCGGCGCCGGCGGCCCGCAGCTCCTCCCAGTCGGGGAGTTCGGCGGTGACCGCGAGCCGCTTGGCGCGGATGGTGCGGGTGGCGCGGTGGAGGTTTCCGCGCAGCTGGTCGTTGTCCAGCTCGTGCGCGGCGGCCTCGGGGAACTTCCGCTCGCCCCGCAGGTTTCCCTCCCCGTACGGGGAGCGGGGCGGGGGCGCGGGCATGCCGAGGAAGGTGCTGCTCATCGGGGCGTCTCCAGCGGTGCGTACGGCGCGGTACGGGTGGCGGCGAGGATCTCGGCGAGGTGGAGCGTGCGGGTGCCGGAGCGGATCCGGGAGAGTCCGCCGCCGATGTGCATGAGGCAGGAGGAGTCGCCGGCGGTGCAGACGGCGGCGCCGGTCGACGCGATGTGGTCGAGCTTGTCGCGGAGCATGGCGGTGGACGTGGCGGCGTTCTTGACGGCGAAGGTGCCGCCGAAGCCGCAGCAGGCGTCCTCCTCGGGGAGGGCGACGAGGTCGATGCCCTCCACCGCGCGCAGCAGTCGCAGCGGCTTGTCGCCGACGCCCAGCATCCGCAGGGAGTGGCAGGTCGGGTGGTAGGTGACGCGGTGCGGGAAGTAGGCGCCGACGTCGGTGGCGTCGAGGACGTCGACCAGGAACTCCGAGAGTTCGTACGTCTTGGCCTTCACGACCGCGACACCGGAACGCAGCGCCGCGTCGCCGTACCGGTCGGCCACCAGGGGGTGCTGGTGGCGCACGCAGCCGGCGCAGGAGCCGGAGGGCATGACGACGGCGTCGATGGACGGGTCGCCGAACTGCTCGGCGAAGTTCCGCACGAGGGGGACGGGCTCGCGCTGGTAGCCGGTGTTGACGTGCATCTGCCCGCAGCAGGTCTGGTCAGGCGGGAAGACGACCTCGTGGCCGAGGCGGGCGAGGAGCAGGGCGGTCGCCCGGACCGCGTCGGGGAACAGGGTGTCCCCGAGACAGGTGGCGAAGAGGCCGACGCGCATGACTTCCTCCGGGGCCGGGGGCGCTTCAGTGGTCCGACCATACGCGGGTCGACCGAGGGGCGCCAAGACCTGACCACAATATGGTCGGACCTTTCTCGCGCACGCCGATCGGACGCCGCCGCCGATCTGAGGCCGCCGCCGACCGGACGCCGCCGCCGACCGGAGGCCGGCCCGGTACGACCGTCGGCCCCCGCCGGCCGTCAGCGGGCCGGGTCCTCCGGGCGGGTCGAGACGAAGGCGCCGTGGAAGCCCCGGATGTGCCGCTCGACGAGCTCGGCCGCCGCGCCGCCCTCGCCCGCGCCGATCAGGCGCAGCAGCTCCGCGTGGTCCGCGTTGAGCTGCCGGGCGGTGGCCGGCCAGTCGTCGAGGTTCCGTTCGGCGTCGAGGATGAGCGCGCGCACGGACTCCCGTACGGCGGCGGTGAGCGTGGACACCAGGTGGTTGCCCGAGCAGCGGGCGAGCAGGACGTGGAAGGCGGTGTCGAGCTCGTTGAACAGCTCCGCGTCGGACTCCGCCCCCGCCATCCGGGCCAGCAGTTCCTCCGCCGCCTCGAAGTCCTCGGTCCGCCCGGCCCGCGCCGCCGCCTCGACGCTGGACCGCTCCAGGACGACGCGGGCCTCCAGGACGTCCTCCAGGCCGTAGCTGCCGAGGGCCAGGTGCAGCCGGAGGACCCTCCCGAGGGCGTCGTCCGGCTCGCGGACGATCCGGGCGCCCGCGTCCGGCCCGCGTCCGACCTGGGCGACGAGCACCCCGATCGTCTCAAGCACCCGCAGCGCCTCGCGCAGCGCCGAGCGGCTGACACCGAGGGCCGCCGCGAGTTCACGCTCCGGCGGCAGGCGGTCCCCCGCCTTGAGCTCTCCGGCCAGCAGCTGCCGCTCGATGGCCTCCAGGACCAGCTCGTGCGTCCGCGACTGCCGCACCGGTCGCCACTGGGTCACCACAGGCCCCTCCCCTCTCACCGTCGGGGCCACACACCCCTTGCTCCTTCCTCATTATGGTCCGACCGCATCCACCTGCCGCCCCTCCCGGACACGGCGAGCAGGGCCTTCGCTCCCGCGCGGAACCTGCCCAGAGAATGCGCGATTCATGCAGATGGAGTGATCGAAGCTATCCGAGAAGTCGTCATTCCGAGCATCTATTGACACGCAGCGTGGGCGCCGCCAGAGTCGTGCCCCATACAGCCCGCCTTCGCACCGAGGAGCGCCATGCCCAAGTTCCCTTCGCTCTCGCGCCGTTCACTGATGGGAGGTGCGGTCGCCACCGGAGCCGCCATGGCCGGGCTCGGCGCGACGCTGCCGGAAGCCGCCGCGGCCCCGCCGGGCGGCGGCACGCCCCGCCGCCGGCCCGGCCAGAAGTCCATGATCGGCGTCGCGTACGACACGTACCCCACCGTCCGCGTCGGCGTCATCGGCCTCGGCAACCGGGGCGGCGGCATGACCCTGGGCTGGGCCGCGGTGCCGGGCTGCACCGTGACCGCCGTGTGCGACATCCGCGCCGACCGGGTCAAGCGGACCGCCGACCAGCTCGTCGCCCAGGGCAAGCCCCGCCCGGCCGAACTCGGCGGCTCGGCGGCCTCGTTCGAGCAGCTCCTGAAGCGGGACGACGTGGACCTGGTCTACATCGCCACGCCCTGGGAGTTCCACTACGAGCAGGGCAGGGCCGCGCTCCTGGCCGGCAAGCACGTCATCGTCGAACTGCCCATCGCCACCGGGCTCGACGAGCTGTGGGACCTCGTCGACACCTCCGAGCGCACCCGCAGGCACCTGATGCTCGCGGAGAACTGCAGCTACGGCCGGAACGAGCTGGCCATGCTGAAGATGGCGCACGAGGGCATGTTCGGCGACATCACCAACGGCCACGGCGGCTACCTGCACGACCTGCGGGCGCTGCTGTTCTCCGACACGTACTACACGGACAGCTGGCGGCGGCTCTGGCACACCCGCAGCACCGCCTCCTTCTACGCCATGCACGGCCTCGCGCCGATCGCCGCCGCGATGGACATCAACCGCGGGGACCGGATGACGACCCTGCGCGCCACCGCCACCGCGCCCAGGGGCCTCGCCGACTACCGGGCCCGGTTCGTCGACCGCTCGCACCCCTCCTGGAAGGAGACCTACGTCAACGGCGACCTCGTCACCTGCCTCATCGACACGGCCCAGGGCCGTGTCATCCGGGCCGAGCACGACGTCAGCTCGCCCCGGCCGTACAGCCGCATCAACACCCTCGCCGGCAGCCGGGGCATCTTCGAGGACTACGCGGGCGTGGTGTCGTCCGGCGGCGGACGGATCTACGTGGAGCCCGACCACGGCGGGCACGCCTGGCGGGACTTCGGGTCGTACCGCAAGGAGTTCGACCACTGGCTGTGGAAGAAGATCGGCGACGACGCCGCGAACAACGGCGGCCACGGGGGCATGGACTACGTTCTCCAGTGGCGCACCGTCCAGCAGATGCGGGCCGGCCTCGCCCCCGACATCGACGTCTACGACTCCGCGGCCTGGTGCGCACCCGTCCCTCTGAGTGTCATGTCCCTGGCGAAGGACGGCCGGCCCGTGGCCGTACCGGACTTCACCCGCGGCGACTGGGTCAACCTGCGCACGGGCCTCGACTCCCGGCCCTCCGACATGCCGCCCGTCGCCTGACGCGCCGACCGAGCGATCCCACTCACCAGGAGCAGCAGACATGAGACACCCGCGCCACTGGGGCAGCGCCCTCAGAACCCTCGCCGCGGCCGTGACCGCCGTCGTGGCCCTCTCCCCCGCCACCGCCTCCGCACACGCCGCGTCCGGAGCGCCGGCGGGCACGGCGGCGCCGAGGACGGAGGTCGCCGTCTCCGCCGTCGACCTCGACGGACCCGCCATCTCGACCGTGCAGGTCACCGTGAGGAACGCCGGGCCCGACCGGATGCGGTCGCTGAAGGTGTCCTTCGCCGGGCCGGTGGGCTGGGCGGTGCAGCCGTCGTCGCAGACCGTGGAGGGCACCTTCGCGGCCGGGGCGACCGCCCGGGCCACCTTCCGCGTGCAGGTGCCCGAGCGCCGTCCGGGCTTCACCGTCCGCACCTTCACGGCGACGGCGACGTATCGGGGCGGGGACGGCCTCGGTACCGCCACGGGCACCCGTACCGAGCTCAGCGGCACGCCGGTGGCGTCCCTCGCCGCCGCGTACAACAACGTCGCCGTCACGGACGAGGCGAACCCCGCGCCGGGCGACTACGACGGCGAGGGCAACAGCTTCTCCGCACAGAAGCTGGCCGCCGCCGGCCTCACCAGGGGTGCCGCCGTCGAGGCCCTCGGCGCCCGCCTGACCTGGCCGGACGTCGCCCCCGGCAGCAAGGACAACGTCGCCGCCTCCGGCCAGGCCGTGACCCTCTCCGGCGCGGGCGGCAAGCTCGTGTTCCTCGGATCGGGCGTGGGCAGCGGCGCGACCGGAAGCGCCACCGTGCACTACACGGACGGCACCACGACCACGGGCACGTTCGGGTTCCCGAACTGGTCCTTCGACCCGGCGAACGCCCACGGGGCGACCCTCGTGGCGTCGAGCGACGGGCGCAACCGGCCGAACGGCTACGGCAACGCGGGCATCGCGTACCGGGTGTTCGCCCACGCGATCGCCCTCGACCCCGCCAAGCAGGTCTCGTTCGTCGTCCTGCCGGCGAACGCGGGCATCCACCTCTTCGCCATGGCCCTCGCGCCGTGACCGAGGCCGACTGACTGGCCGGCCGGCTGACTGGCCGGCTGACTGACGGGGCCCCGGGGACACCCGGGGCCCCCGTGCGTCCGCCGCCGCCGCGCGGTTCGCCGAGGCGGGCCGCTCGGCGGTGGGGTCAGACGGTGACGACCTCGATCCCCGCCTCGGCGAACCGCGCGGCCATGTCCGGGGCCAGGCCCGCGTCGGTGACCAGCACGTCGACGCGGTCGAGACCGCAGATGCGGGCGAAGGCCCGCTGCCCCACCTTGGTCGAGTCCGTCGCGAGGACGACCTTCCGGGCCCGCTCGGCGAAGAGCCGGCTGATGCCGGCCTCGTCCTCGTGCCGGGTCATCACCCCGAGCCGCGGGTCCACGCCGTCGACTCCGAGCACCGCGATGTCCAGGACCACCTGGTTCAGCACGCCCTCGGTGAGCGGACCCACCAGTTCGTACGTCTGCGGGCGGGCCACGCCACCGGTCACGACGATCTTGAACTGCGGACGCACCGCCAGCTCACCGGCGATGTTGAGCGCGTTGGTCACCACGGTGTACTGCGGACCCGCCGGGGTCTCGTACCGGTCCCCCGTGCCGTTGCCCGCGCGCAGCGCCAGGGCCCGGGCCACCTCCGTCGTGGTCGTGCCCCCGTTGAGCCCGACGACGTCGCCCTCCGCGAGCAGCTCGACCACCGCCTTCGCGATCCGCTGCTTCTCGGAGGTGCGCCGCGAGGACTTGTAGCGCAGCGGCAGCTCGTACGAGACGCCGTGCGCCATCGCTCCGCCGCGCGTCCGGACCAGGAGCTTCTGCTCGGCCAGCTCGTCGAGGTCGCGCCGGATGGTGGCGGGCGACACGGCGACCGCGACGGCCGCCTCCTCGACGTCGAGTCTGCCGTCGGCCGCGAGCAGCTCCAGCAGCTTGCTCCATCGCTCCTGCTTGGACACGCGCCACATCCTTCTGGGTCCCGGACTCGTTCGCTCCCTCACGGGATGCACGCAGGCGATCGTAACCGCGCAGCCTTCGCGCACCCCGCGAGCGGCCGGTCCGCGCACGCCAGGGGCGCCCGGGCACCCCTCCTCTGGACTCCGCGGCCCTCCACGGCCGATACTTCGATCAGACTTGGTGTTCCATCAAGCTTGATATGAGCGGTAAACACGCAGATTCACGCACACGATGGTGAGATCGTCATGACGCGCAGCTCCCGCCCCTCACCCCCCGCGCTCCCCACCGGGCCCGCTCCGGCCGGGGCGGTGGCGTCGTGATCCTCACCGTCACGCTCAACGCCGCCCTGGACGTCACCTGGCACGTCGAACGCCTGACACCGCGCTCCTCGCACCGCGTCGACGCCGCCCGCGAACGCGCGGGCGGCAAGGGCGTCAACGTGGCCCGCGTACTGGCCTTCCTGGGGCACGCCCCGATCGCCACCGGCCTCGCGGGCGGGACCACCGGCCGCCTGATCCGGGACGGGATCCGCTCCGCCGGCGTCCGGGACGCGTTCGCCGAGGTGGCCGGGGAGTCGCGGCGCACCCTCACGGTCGTCTCCCGCGAGGACGGCGACGCCACCGTCTTCAACGGGCGGGGCCCCCGGGTCACCGCAGCCGAGTGGCACGCCTTCCGGCGCCACTTCGCGGCCCTGCTCCCCGGCGTCCGCGTGGTGGTGCTGAGCGGCAGCGTCCCGCCGGGCCTGCCCCGCGACGCGTACGCGCGGCTGATCCGCGCGGCGGCGGAGGCCGGCGCGGCCACCGTGCTCGACACCAGCGGTCCCGCGCTGACCGGCGCCCTGGGGGCCCGCCCCGACGTCGTCAAGCCCAACGCGGACGAACTCGCCGCGGCCACCGGTCTGTCCGACCCGGCCGCGGCGGCCGTCGCGGTACGCGCCCGCGGGGCCCGCGCGGTGGTCGCGTCCGCAGGACCCGAGGGGCTGTACGCGGTCACGCCGGAGGGGGCCTGGGTGGCGCGGCCCCCGGAGCGGCTCTCCGGCAACCCCACCGGGGCGGGCGACGCGTGCGTGGCCGCGCTGGCGGCGGGTCTGGCATCCGGCGCCCCCTGGGACGCCATCCTGCGGGAGGCCGTGGCCCTGTCGGCCGCGGCGGTGCCGTGCCCGGTGGCGGGAGACGTCGACGCGGGGGTGTACGAGCGGTTCCGGCGGGAGGTACGCGCCGAACGCCTGCCCCTGGAGGCGGAGAGCGGAGAGGCCCGGAATGGGGCTGCTCATTAATGCGTGAAAGCATGGAGTTACGAGCAAGTATTGACTTGCGGTGTGCTCATAACACACCATGAGAGCGGCTCGGCTCCTCCGTCGAGGGCCCTTGAGAAGAAGGAACCCGCGTGACCACCTTCGAAACCTGCCGCACGTCCATCGAGATCGAGTCCCAGCCGGCGGTCTGGCAGCGGACCGTCGAATCCGTCTCCGGCCACGCCCCCGCGCTGCCCCGGCGGGGCGAGCGCGTGGCCGTGGTGGGCTGCGGCACGTCCTGGTTCATGGCGCACGCCTACGCGCGGCTGCGCGAGGCGGCGGGCCACGGCGAGACCGACGCCTTCGCCGCCTCCGAGTTCCCGCACGGGCGCCGGTACGACCGGATCCTCGCGATCAGCCGGTCCGGCACGACCACCGAGGTCCTCGACCTGCTCGGCCGGGTACGGGGGACCGCGCCCACGAGCGCGATCACGGCGGATCCGGACACCCCCGTCATGACCGCCGCCGACGCGGTGGTGGTGCTCGACTTCGCCGACGAGGAGTCCGTGGTCCAGACGCGGTTCGCCACCACGGTGCTGGTCCTGCTCCGCGCCCACCTGGAGACGGAGGGCGCCCCGCCCCCGGGGACCGGTCCGGTCGCCGGGGCGGTACGGGACGCCCGGCGGGCCCTCGACGTGCCCCTCGGGCCGGAGCTGACCGGTGCCGAGCAGGTCACCTTCCTCGGCACCGGCTGGACCTACGGGCTCGCCCAGGAAGCCGCCCTGAAGATGCGCGAGGCGGCCGGCGCGTGGACGGAGGCGTACCCGGCCATGGAGTACCGGCACGGCCCCATCAGCGTCACCGGCCCCGGGCGCGTCACCTGGCTCTTCGGCGCCGCGCCGCAGGGGCTCGCCGACGACGTCGCCCGCGTCGGCGGCCACTTCGTCTCGGCCTCCGGCGGCACGGGCGACGGGCTCGACCCCCTCGCCGACCTGGTGATCGCCCAGCGGCTGGCCGTGCACCTGGCCCTGACGAGCGGTCAGAACCCGGACACGCCGCGGAACCTGACGCGCTCGGTCATCCTCCAGGACTCCCCCGCGTAACGCGGCACGTACCCCGAGCCGGCGGGGGCGGAGGCGTCTTCCCGGCCCCTGCCGTGGACGACCCCGCTGTGCACACTCCCCCGGCGGAGGCTCCCGCCACGGACGACCGACCCGCCGCCGGCCCCGCCGTTCACGGACGGCGCCCCACCGCCCTGTGGAGAACCCCCATGCCCCTCGCACCCACCGGTGCCATCATCGGCCCCGCGTCCGCCGGCCACCGCGGCGTCGGCGCCTTCAACGTCGTACAGATCGAGCACGCCGAGGCCATCGTCGCCGGAGCCGAACGCGCCGAGCTCCCCGTCATCCTGCAGATCAGCGAGAACACCGTCCGCTACCACGGCGCCCTCGCCCCGATCGCGGCCGCGTCCCTGTCGCTCGCCGCCGCCTCCTCCGCACCCGTCGCCGTGCACCTGGACCACGCCGAGACGGCCGAGCTCGTCCACGAGGCCGTCGCACTCGGCTTCTCCTCGGTGATGTTCGACGCGTCCCGGCTGCCGTACGAGGCCAATCTCGCCGCCACCCGTGAGATCACCGACCACTGCCACCGGGCCGGCGTCTGGGTGGAGGCCGAACTCGGCGAGGTCGGCGGCAAGGACGGCGCCCACGCCCCCGGCGTCCGCACGGACCCCGAGGAGGCCCGCGCCTTCGCCGCCGCGACGGCCGTCGACGCGCTGGCCGTCGCCGTGGGCAGCTCGCACGCGATGCTCACCCGCGACGCGGTCCTCGACCTCGACCTCATCACCCGCCTCCGGGACGCCCTCGGCATACCCCTCGTCCTGCACGGCTCCTCGGGCGTCGGCGACGAGGATCTGGTGAAGGCCGTCGCCGCCGGGATGACGAAGGTGAACATCTCCACCCACCTGAACCGGCTCTTCACCCGGACGATCCGGGAACGCCTGGCGGAGGCCCCCGGCGTCGCCGACCCCCGCACGTACCTGGGCCCGGCCCGCCAGACCGTGGCCACCGAGGTCGAGCGGCTGCTGGGGGTGCTCGCCGGACGCTGACGTCGGCCGGGTCATGCCGTCGCCCGGGCGATGACATGACCCGGCCGAGACACGGAGCCCATGGGTTAAGTTAGGCTTACCTAAGTTGGTATCGCCCCCACTCCCCTGGAGCGCCCATGCGGCTTCGTACTGCCCGCGCCACCCGGCCGACCCCCGCCGAGCGGATGCGGTCGATCATCGCGGTGGCCCGCTCCATGACCGTGGTGACCGACGGCCACCGGCACGAGATCCACACCGCCGACGGCACCCCCGCGATGGGCCGCGTCCACCTCCACGAGCCCACCGAGGACCTGGACCGGCGCGGGGCGCCCCGCATCCCGATCCGCGTCGAGCTCACCGACATCGCCCCCACACCCGTACGCGACCGGGTCCGTGCCCGCGTGACCCTCACGGGCCTCGTCGCCTCCGCCTACGGCGCGGAGTCGGACGCGAGCACGTGCGTGTTCCTCGGCCAGGCGGTCATCGAGGACGCCGAGGGGCGCACCTACGTCCCGCTGAGCCAGTTGACGGCGGCGGCCCCGGACCCGCTCGCGGGATGCGAGGCGGCGATGCTGCACCACCTCGTCGCCGACCACCCCGACCTGGTCACCCGGCTGCTCCGCCTCGCGTCCTCGCACCTCAAGCGCGACCTCGTCCGCGCCCTGCCGCTCGCGATCGACCGCTACGGACTCACGCTCCGCCTCGAACGCGCCGCCGGCCAGCACGACGTACGGCTGCCGTTCCCCACCCCGCTCGCCGACGTCGAGCAGGTCGGCCCCCGTGTGCGGGCCCTGCTGACGACCGCGCGCCGGGCGTCCCACTCCCGGCTGTTCGCCTGACTCGTCGTCAAGGGCGCCCGCCCGTAGGGGCGTACAGAACGCACCCGCATGTGATGTACGTCACCTTCCCCCGTCACCCCTAGGCAGCCGACGGGCGGAAACTAAGGTTAGCCTTACCTCAATTCGGCGGCGCGGTACGGCCGCAGGACCGAGGTCACCGATTCGACTTGTCCGCAGGGAGTCCCGTTGAGCACGCATGGCACCGTCGCCCCCACCGGGCCGAGCGCGGCGGAGCACGTGCGCACCGTCCTGGCGCGCGCGGTCTCGCTGTCCCTCAGGACCGCCGGGCAGGAGTACGACCTGATCGGCCTGCACACCGTCGGTCCCGACGGCGACATCACGCTCCGCCTCCAGGACGCCACCTCGCCCGCCCCGCACCCCGACGAGACGCCCGGCGCCGGGCAGGCGGCCGTCCTGGAGTTCACCGACATCGCCCCGACCGCGGTCCGCGGCCGCGTCCGGGCGCGGGTGACCGTCGTCGGCCGTCTCACCCCGGCCGACGGCGGCGCCCTGCGCCTCGACACCCTCCACGTCCGGCTGGGCACTCCGGGGGGCACGGTGGACGTCTCACCGGAGGAACTCGCCCGGGCCGCGGCCGACCCCCTCGCCGTCGAGGAGGCCGCCCTCCTCACGCATCTCGTGGACGCGCACGGCGACACCGCGCGACAGCTCCTGAACCTGGCCGGCCACCGGGTGCCCGCGGGCGTCGTCCGGGCCGTCCCGTACGCCCTGGACAGTCGCTCGATCACCCTCCGCTGCGAGTACCCCGGCGGTCACTGCGACCTCCGCCTGCTCTTCCCGGCACCCGCCCGCGACGCCGCCGAGGCGGGCGAGCGGATCCGGCAGCTGCTCTCCGAGCCGTGCCCGTGCCGCCACCACTCCCCCACCCGCTCCCACCCCTGACGGGACGACACCACCTCGTCCGCTCCACGGCCGGCGCACCGCGTGCGCCGGCCACCCAGACCAGTACAGTTCCGCAGGCTCGCTCGCGAGCCGGTTCGCCGGGGAGGGACCCATCATGGGCTTGCCTGTCATCGAGTCCTATCCCATGCCCGACCGGGCCGCCCTCCCCCGCTCGTGCGCCTCCTGGACCGTCGACCCCGCGCGGGCCGCGCTCCTCGTCCACGACATGCAGCACCACTTCGTCCGGGCCTTCCCCGCGGGCCGGTCGCCCGTGGTGGAACTGGTCCAGAACATCGCCGCGCTGCGGGAGCTGGCGGGCACGCTCGGCATGCCGGTCGTCTTCACCGCCGAACCGGCGGGACAGTCACCCGGCCGGCGCGGTCTCGTGGCCGACGTGTGGGGCCCGGGCATCGGGGACGACCCCGAGGAGTCCGCGTTCGTGGCCCCCCTCGTCCCCCGCACCGGCGAGCACGTGCTGCCCAACCTCCGCCCCAACGCCTTCCTCCGCAGCCATCTCGGCCGCGTCCTCCGCGAGGAGGGCCGCGACCAGCTGATCGTCTGCGGGGTCTACGCCCACCTCGGCGTCCTGCTGACCGCGGCGGACGCCTTCATGAACGACATACAGCCCTTCGTCGTCGCCGACGCCGTCGCCGACTTCTCCGCCGAGGAGCACGCCATGGCCCTGCGGTGGGCCGCGCGCAGCGGTGTGGTCTGCACGACCGACGCCCTCCTGCGCGACCTGCTGCTCGGCCGGGTCCCGCGCGACGCGTGACGACGCCCCCTTCCAACCGCACCTCGACAACAGGAGACGGAAGAACATGGCCCTACGGGTCGCGGTGGCCGGAGCCAGTGGCTACGCCGGCGGAGAGATCCTGCGTCTGCTCACCTCGCACCCCGAGGTGGAGATCGGCGCCGTCACCGCGCACAGCAGCGCGGGCCGGACACTCGGGGAGGCACACCCGCAAGCGAACAGCCTTGCCGACCGGGTCCTGAAGGACACCACGGCGGAGAACCTCTCCGGGCACGACGTGGTCTTCCTCGCCCTGCCGCACGGCCAATCGGCCTCCCTGGCAGCCGAGTTGTCACCCGGAACCCTCGTCATCGACTGCGGCGCCGACTTCCGGCTGCGCGACCCGGCCGCCTGGGAGCGGTTCTACGGCTCCGCGCACGCGGGCACCTGGCCGTACGGGCTCCCCGAACTCCCGGGCGCCCGCGACGAACTCAAGGGCGCCACCCGTATCGCCGTGCCCGGCTGCTTCCCCACCGCGGTCACCCTGGCCCTGCTCCCCGCCTACACGCACCACCTGGTGGAGCCCGAGGCCGTGATCGTCGCGGCCAGCGGCACCTCGGGCGCCGGGCGGGCGCTCCGCCCCCATCTGCTCGGCGCCGAGGTGATGGGGTCGATGACGCCGTACGGGGTCGGCGGCGGCCACCGGCACACCCCCGAACTCACCCAGAACCTCTCCCTGGTGGCCGGCGAGCACGTGACCGTGTCCTTCACGCCCACGCTCGCCCCCATGCCCCGCGGCATCCTCGCCACCTGCTCGGCCAGGCTCCGGCCCGGCACCGCGGACCGGAGCGAGGAGGAGGTGCGCGCGGTCTACGAGGCCGTCTACGCCGACGAGCCGTTCGTCCGGGTGCTCCCGCCCGGCCGCTGGCCCTCCACCGCCTCGGTCCTCGGCTCCAACACCGCCCAGCTACAGGTGGCCGTGGACCCCGAGGCCCGCCGCCTCGTCTGTGTGAGCGCGATCGACAACCTGACCAAGGGCACCGCCGGCGGCGCGGTGCAGTGCATGAACGTCGCCCTCGGCCTGCCCGAGCGGCTGGGCCTGCCCACGGACGGAGTCGCTCCGTGAACGGGCACCTCACCACGACGAACGGAGTGGCACCGTGACCGTGACCGCTGCCCAGGGGTTCCTCGCGAGCGGCGTGACCGCCGGGATCAAGGAGTCGCCGAGCCCCGATCTCGCCCTGGTGGTGAACCGGGGACCGTCCCGCGCCGCCGCCGGCGTGTTCACCTCGAACCGGGTGCAGGCGGCGCCGGTCCGCTGGTCCCGGCGCGTCCTCGCCGGCCGGCGGGTCTCCGCCGTCGTCCTCAACTCCGGCGGGGCCAACGCCTGCACCGGCGAGGCGGGCGCCCACGACACCAGGACCATGGCGGAACGCACGGCGGACGCGGTGGGCGTGAGCCCGCACGAGGTCGCCGTCTGCTCCACCGGCCTGATCGGCGTCCGGCTCCCCATGGACCGCGTCGAGACGGGCATAGGCACCGCGGCGGACGCGCTGTCGCCCACCGGCGGCGGGGACGCCGCCCGGGCCATCATGACGACGGACTCGGTGCACAAGACCGCCGCCGTCGCGCGGTCCGGGTGGACGGTCGGCGGCATGGCGAAGGGCGCGGGCATGCTCGCCCCCGGACTCGCCACCATGCTCGTCGTCCTCACCACGGACGCCGACGCGGACGACGCGCTGCTCGACTCCGCGCTGCGCTCCGCCGTCCGCACCACCTTCGACCGCGTGGACTCGGACGGCTGCATGTCCACCAACGACACCGTCCTGCTGCTCGCCTCCGGCGCCTCGGGCGAGGCCCCGGACGCCGGCGAGTTCACCGGCGCCGTGCACGCCGTCTGCGCCGACCTCGCACGGCAGCTCGTCGCCGACGCCGAAGGGGCGTCGAAGGAGATCGAGATCGAGGTGGTCGGCGCGGCCACGGAACACGACGCCGTCACCGTCGGCCGCTCCGTGGCCCGGAACAACCTCCTCAAGTGCGCCCTGCACGGGGAGGACCCCAACTGGGGCCGGGTGCTCTCGGCGATCGGCACCACCGACGCCGTCTTCGACCCCGACCGGCTCGACGTGGCGATCAACGGCGTCTGGGTGTGCCGGGACGGCGCGGCGGGCGAGCCCCGCGAGAAGGCGGTCCTCTCCGGCCGCCGGATCACCGTCACCGTCGACCTGCGCGCCGGCGACGCGTCGGCGGTCGTCTGGACCAACGACCTCACGGCCGAGTACGTCCACGAGAACAGCGCCTACAGCTCGTGAGCGCGAGGGGGACACAGATGCGTACGACAGTCGCGCGACCGGTCGCGCAGGCGGCGCCGCCGACCGGGGCGGCGCCCTGGCGCGAGGAGCTCGGGGGCCGCACGGTCGTCGTGAAGTTCGGCGGCAACGCCATGGTGGACGGGGCGCTCCTGGAGGCGTTCGCCCGCGACGTCGTGGAGCTGTGGCGGGCCGGGGTGCGGCCGGTCGTGGTGCACGGGGGCGGCCCCCAGATCAGTGCCATGCTCGACCGGCTCGGCCTGGAGACCCGCTTCGAGGCGGGCCTGCGGGTGACGACGCCGGAGACCATGGACGTGGTCCGTATGGTCCTGACCGGCCGCATCCAGCGCGAGCTGGTCGGCGCGCTCAACGCCCACGGCCCGCTGGCCGTGGGCCTGTCGGGGGAGGACGCGCACACGCTCACCGCCGTGCGGCGCCGGGCCGAGGTCGACGGGCGCCTCGTGGACATCGGGCTCGTGGGCGAGGTCGTGTCCGTGGCACCTGACACCGTCAGGGCCTTACTGGACGAGGGCCGCATCCCGGTCGTCTCCCCGATCGCGCGCGGGGACGACCGCCAGGTCTACAACGTCAACGCCGACCTCGCCGCCTCGGCGCTCGCCGTCGCGCTCGGCGCCGACCGGCTCGTGGTGCTCACCGACGTCCAGGGCCTGTACGCGGACTGGCCGCACAGCACCGAGGTGATCCCGCGCCTGACCGCCGCCGAACTGGCCCTCCTGCTCCCGGGCCTCGCGAGCGGCATGCTGCCGAAGATGGAGGGCTGTCTGCGGGCCGTACGGGCGGGCGTCGGCCGGGCCCAGGTCGTCGACGGCCGGGTGCCGCACGCGCTGCTGCGCGGCCTCGCGTCCGAGCACGGCCCCGGCACCACGGTGGTGCCGGACGACACGACCGGGCCGGAGGGCCCCCGCGCCGAGGAGGACCGCGCATGAGCCCCGACAGCACGCGCCCGCCGCTCGCCGAACGGTGGCGCGCGGCGATGATGGACACCTACGGCACTCCCCCGCTGGCTCTCGTCCGGGGCGAGGGCAGCACGGTGTGGGACGAGTCCGGGCGCGCGTACACGGACTTCACCGGCGGGATCGCCGTCAACGCCCTCGGCCACGCCCACCCGGCGTTCGTCGCGGCCGTCCGCGACCAGGCCGCCCGCCTGGGGCACGTGTCGAACCTGTTCGTCGCCGAGCCGCCGGTCGCGCTCGCGGAGAAGCTCCTGGAACTGCTGGGCGGTCCGGAGCGCGACGGGCGGGTGTTCCTCGCGAACTCGGGGACCGAGGCGGTCGAGGCCGCGTTCAAGCTCGCCCGCAGGACGGGGCGACCCCACCTGGTCGCGGCCGAGGGCGGATTCCACGGGCGCACCATGGGCGCCCTCGCGCTCACCGGCCAGCCGGCCAAGCGCGGGCCCTTCCTGCCCCTGCCAGGCGAGGTGACGCACGTGCCCTTCGGCGACGTGGCGGCGCTCCGCGCGGCCGTCACGGAGCGGACGGCGGCCCTCGTGCTCGAACCCGTCCAGGGCGAGGGCGGGGTCGTCCCGGCGCCCGAGGGGTATCTGCGGGCCGCCCGCGAGATCACCCGCGCCGCGGGCAGCCTCCTCGTCCTCGACGAGGTGCAGACCGGGATCGGGCGTACCGGCCGGTGGTTCGCGCACCAGGCGGAGCGGGGTGTGGATCCCGACGTGGTCGTCCTGGCGAAGGGGCTCGGCGGCGGTCTGCCGATCGGCGCGACGGTC
The DNA here is from genome assembly GCF_044541975.1 of Streptomyces sp. NPDC085460. Taxonomy (NCBI): domain Bacteria; kingdom Bacillati; phylum Actinomycetota; class Actinomycetes; order Kitasatosporales; family Streptomycetaceae; genus Streptomyces; species Streptomyces sp. NPDC085460. The sequence goes on along the minus strand of NZ_JBITTO010000001.1, from coordinate 651,374 downwards.
GCCTTCGGCGCGGCGGCCTCCCTGCTGACCCCCGGTCAGCACGGCTCCACCTTCGGCGGCAACCCCGTGGCGTGCGCCGCCGGGCTCGCCGTGCTGGAGACCATCGAGAAGGAAGGGCTGCTTCCCCGGGTCGCGCGGGTGGGCGCTCGGCTGCGGGGCGGCGTCGAGGCGCTGGGGCATCCCCTCGTCCGTGAGGTGCGGGGGGCGGGGCTGCTCCTGGGGGTCGTCCTCCGCGAGCCGGTCGCCGCGCGGTTCCAGCGGGCGGCGCAGGACGCCGGCTTCCTGGTGAACGCGGCGGGACCCGCCGTCGTCCGGCTGGCACCCGCCCTGACCCTGGAGGAGGAGCAGGCCGAGGCGCTCCTGTCGGCGCTGCCCCGGATCCTCGACGCCTCGGCGGACGGCGGCAGCTGACGTACACGGCGCCGGAGGGCCGTGCGGTGCGGCGGACGGCGGCAGCTGACGTACGCCGCGCCGGAGGGCCTTGCGGTGCGGCCCGCCGACGCGACCCGCCTCCCGCGCCCGCCTCCCGCGCCCGTCTCCCTCACCCGCCTGCCACACCCCCGGCGCCCCGCCCGACGATCCGTCCGGCGGGGCGCCCCGGCGTCCGGCCCGGCGTCCCGCCCGGCGCCCGGCCCAGGAGGTCCCGCGCACGGCGGAAGTCCGGGCGGCCGGTGCCCTCGGCCCGTGTCGCGGGCCGGCCGTCACCCGCAGGGGCCGCCGGGGTAGTCGTCCGTCTCCGGTGCTCCGGCCGTCCGCATGCGGCGCAGGACGTCCGGGAGGTACCGGTCGTCCACGTCGACCGGGAGGTTGGACTCCCGGTCGAAGACCATCGACTCGTCCCCGCCCATCCGCCAGATGACCCAGCGCGGCGGCGTGGCGGGCGCCTGCCACAGTTCGGCGAACCGGTCCGGTGCGCTGCCGGGGCCGCTCACAGCTTGGCCTCGCCCGTCGCCTCGTGTCCGTCGACGATCGTCGACACGACGTCGATGGAGCCGATCCGGGAGGGGTCGACCCGCCGGGGGTCGTCGCCGAGGACGACGAGGTCGGCGCGCATGCCCGGGGCGAGGACGCCCGCGCTGTCCTCCCATCGGCAGGCGTGGGCGCCGGCGACGGTGTAGGCGCGCAGCGCCTCGTCCACGGTGATGGCCTCGTCCGGTCCGATCAGGCGGCCGGAGACGGAGGCGCGCTCGACCATGAACTGGATGGCGCGCAGCGGGGAGCCGTCCGTGACGGGCCGGTCGGAGCTGCCGACGAGGGTCACTCCGTGGTCGAGGAAGCCGCGGCCCCGGTACATCCAGGGGGCCCGCCGCTCGCCCATGACAGTGGCGTAGTCGTCGCCGAAGTAGCGCAGGAAGTTGGGCTGGACGACCGCGCTGACGCCGAGCCGGGCGAAGCGCGGGAGCTGGTCGGGGCGGATCAGCCCGGCGTGCTCGATGCGGTGGCGGGCGTCGGGGCGGGGTCGTGCCCGCTGCGCCCGCTCCAGGGCGTCGAGGGCGAGGTCGGCCGCGCGGTCGCCGATGGCGTGGACGGCGAGCTGCCAGCCGGCGAGGTGGCCGTCCACGATGAGGTCGGTGAGCCGTTCGGGGTCGTCCTGGAGCTGCCCGGTGTGGTCCGTTCCCTCGTACGGTTCGGTGAGGGCGGCGGTCCGCGCCATCATCCCGCCGTCGGTGTAGATCTTGAGCGCCCCGACGGAGAGCCAGTCGTCGCCGAAGCCGGTGCGCAGGCCGAGGTCGAGCGCGCGGGGTATGCCGTCGTGGCGGTGGGCGCCGGCCGGTTTCAGGGTGTCGCCGCCCGGCATGAGCTGGACCCGCAGGGGCAGCCGGCCCTCGTCGCGGAGGAGTTGGTACGCGCCGAGTTCGACGGGGCTGTGGCCGAGCAGCCCGCCGCCGATGCCGGCTTCGGCGCAGGCCGTGATGCCCTCGGCGAGGCAGGCGCGGCCGGCGTGTTCGATGGCGTCGGCGAGTTCGGTCTGGGAGTAGGGCAGGCGCAGTTTCCGTACGGCGCCCATGGCGCTCTCGACGAGGAGGCCGTCCTGGTGGGGGACGTCGGCCGGGAGCAGGTCGAGGACCGCAGTGTTGACCACGCAGGCGTGGCCGGAGTCGTGCATGAGGAAGATCCGGCGGCCGTGGGCGACCCGGTCGAGCTCGGCGGCGGTCAGGTGCCGGCCGAGGGGCCGCTGGTCGTAGCCGCCGATGCTGACCCAGGTCCCGGGTCCGGCGGCGCGGGTGGCCGCGTCCTCCACGGCGCGCAGCACGTCCTCGACGCGGGTGAGGCCGGTGATGCTGGGTGTACGTGCCTTGAGGCCGGCCCAGGACAGGTGCACGTGGCTGTCGATGAACCCCGGGAGCACGGTGGCCCCCTGGAGGTCGACGACGTCCCTGGCGGGCAGCGCGGTCACGGCCTCGTCCACGCCGACGATACGGCCCCGCCAGATGCCCAGGTCGTGCGCGACCGGATGGTCCGGGTCCATGGTGAGGATGTTCGCGTTCGTCAGCCTGGTACAGAGCATCATGGGCTGTCCGTCCTAACGGGGTTCGGCCATCACGGACTCGGGTGCCCGGCCGCGGTCCTCGCCGTCCTCGGGGGTGAACCGCCGGGGTGCGGCGGGGACCATGAGGGGGGTGCCGGTCTCGGGGTCGTCGATGATGCGGCAGGGCAGGCCGAAGACGTCCTCGACGAGTTCGGCGGTCATGACGTCGGCGGGGGCGCCTTCGGCGGCGATGGTGCCGCCGGGGCGCATGACGATGAGGTGGGTGGCGTAGCGGCACGCCTGGTTGAGGTCGTGCAGGACGGCGACGACGGTGTGGCCCTTGCGGGCGTGGAGTTCGGCGCAGAGGTCGAGGACGTCGACCTGGTGGGCGATGTCGAGGAAGGTGGTCGGCTCGTCGAGCAGCAGGAGGTCGGTCTGCTGGGCGAGGACCATGGAGAGCCAGACGCGCTGGCGCTGGCCGCCGGAGAGGTCGTCGACGGGCCGGTCGGCGAGTTCGAGGACGCCGGTCTGCCGCATGGCCTCGACGACGGCCGTCTCGTCGTCGGCGGACCACTGCTTGAGGAGTCCCTGGTGGGGGTAGCGGCCGCGGGCGACGAGGTCGCCGACGGTGATGCCGCCGGGGGCGGTGGAGGTCTGCGGGAGGAGTCCGACGCGGCGGGCGACCTCGCGCGAGCGGTAGGAGGCGATGGCCGCGCCGTCGAGGTAGACCTGTCCGTGGCGGGGCTTGAGCATCCGGGCGAGGGCTTTGAGGAGGGTGGACTTGCCGCAGGCGTTCGGCCCGATGATCACGGTGAAGGAGTGGTCGGGGATGTCCACGCCGAGGTGGGTGGCGACCGTCCGCCCGTCGTAGGCGAGCGTCAGGTCCTCGGCGCGCAGCCGGGGGGCGGGGGTGTGCGGTGCGGTCATGCGCGGCTCTTTCGCGACTCGGTGATCAACAGCCAGATCAGGTACAGCCCGCCGATGGTGCCGGTCGCCGTGCCGACGGGCAGGAGGGAGGGGGCGAAGAGGCGCTGGGCGGCGAGGTCGCTGCCGGCCAGCAGCAGCGCGCCGAGGAGCGCGGCGGGCAGCAGGGCGGGGCCGGCGGTACGGGTCAGGCGCCGGGCGAGCTGGGGGGCGGCCAGGGCGATGAACCAGATGGGGCCGGTGACGGCGGTGGCGAAGGCGGCCAGGGCGACGCTGATGACGAGGAGGGCGGCGCGGGTGCGGTGGACGTTCACGCCGAGGGCGGTGGCGGTGAGGTCGCCCATCTCGACCATGGAGAGCCGGCGGGCCAGGAGGAAGGCCGGCGGGAGGAGGACCGCGCAGGCGAGGAGGATGGCGTTGGCGTGGGTCCAGCCGCGGTTGCCGAGGCTGCCGATCAGCCACGCCTGGGCTTCGATGGCTTCCTGGAAGGTCGCCCGGGTGATCAGGTACGAGTTGACGGCGAGGAGCAGGGCGCTGACCCCGATGCCGGTGACGATGAGCCGGAAGCCGTGCAGTCCCCGGCCCAGCATCAGGAGGTGGACGGCGGCGGCGGTGGCGAGGCCGCCGATGAGGGCGCCGGTCGCGATCTGGGTCATGCTGCCGTGCATCAGGATGATGACGACGAGCGCGCCGACGGCGGAGCCGTTGGTGAAGCCGATGATGTCCGGGCTGCCGAGGGCGTTCCCGGTCAGGCTGGTGAGCAGCGCGCCGCTGACGGCGAGGGCCGCGCCGACGGCGAGGGCGGTGAGCAGCCGGGGCAGGCGGAGGGTGTTGACGATGAAGTCGGCGCCGCCCGAGTCCTGCCCGGCGAGTGCCCGGACGACCTCGGCGACGGTCAGTTCGTAGTCGCCGGTGGTGAGGGTGACGAGCGTGACGGCGACGAGGACGGCGAGGAGGGCGGCCGTCACGATCAGGGCCCGGCCCCGGACCCGTACCGACCATCCGCCGGCGCGCAGGACGCTGCCGGTGATCACGCGCGGCCGGTGGACCTTCCGGCCGGCCGCCTCCGGGGAGTCCGGAGCGGCGGTGCGGGTGTCGTGGAGGGCGCTCACAGCATGACCAGCTTTCGGCGACGGCACAGCGCGAGGAACACGGGCGCGCCGAGGAACGCGGTGACGATGCCGACCTGGACCTCGCCGGGGGCGCCCATGACCCGGCCGAGGACGTCGGCCCCGATGAGCAGGACGGGGGCGAGCAGCATCGAGTACGCGAGCACCCACCGCTGGTCCGGGCCGACGACGAAGCGCGCGATGTGCGGGACGACGAGTCCGACGAAGGCGATGGGTCCGGCGGCGGCGGTGGCGGCGCCGCACAGCAGCATCACGCCGACGGCGCCGAGGATCCGGGTCCGGTGGACGTTGACGCCGAGTGCCCGCCCCATCTGGTCGCCCAGCGCGAGGGCGTTGAGCGAGGGGCCGAGGAGCAGCGCGATCACCAGGCCCACGGCGACGAACGGCAGGATCACGTGGACGACGTCGAGGTAGCGGCCGGCGAGCGAGCCGACGGTCCAGAAGCGGAACTGGTCGAAGGCGCGGGGGTTCAGCAGCAGGACGGCCGAGTTGAAGGCGTAGAGGACCGCCGTCACGGCGGCGCCGGCGACCACCAGACGGTCGGGGGTCGCGATCTGGCGGCCTGACGACCCCAGCAGGTACACGACCACCGAGGTGATGGCCGCGCCGAGGAAGGCGAACCACACGTACCCGAGGACGGATCCGACGCCGAGGAAGGCGATGGCGACGACGACCCCTGCGGACGAGCCGAGGCTGATGCCCAGCAGTCCGGGCTCCGCGAGCGGATTGCGGGTCAGTGCCTGCATCAGGGCGCCGGAGAGGCCGAGGGCCGCGCCGACGAGGAGTCCGAGCAGGGTCCTGGGGATGCGGTAGTCATGGATGATCACCGAGGTCTCGGATCCGTCGGGGTTCCACAACGCGCTCCATGTGGCGGTGAACGGGATCCCCCTCGTGCCCGTCCACACGCTCAGCAGACCCACGAGCACCAGTGCGGCGAGGACGACGAGGAGTCCCGCGCCCCGCAGGGCGGTGGAGGTGCCGCGCGGCTTGGGCACGGTTGCGGGGGCGGCTTCCTTGTCGGACACCGCCCGGGTTTCGACCGGCAAAGACCATTCCCCCTGACGGCGGTGCGCGCGTACCGCGATCGTTCGAGCACTCCGGGGACGAGGTGGCGACTCGACGCCCATGAGACTTGTAACTTAGGCGAGGCTAACCGAACGTGGTGAGCGGGTCAACGCGCCCGCGAGTGAGGCGAGATGGCACGGCGGCGCCCTCACCCGCGGAAACGTCCGACCCCGCAGAACGCGTTCGATATGCAGGATAGCCTTACCTAACTTTCCGCGACTCCGGATGGAGGGTCACATGCTCGTTGGAGGACCGACCGGAGGACTCGTCCTCCGCGGGGCGATCCGAGGCCAGCGCCGAAGAGTCGTCTCGGCGTCCGCGCTCGGCATGACCCACCAAGCGTGCGAGGCGCTGGTCCCCGTGGTCATCGGCGCCGCGATCGACTCGGCGTTCGCCACCGGCTCCACGCAGGCGCTGCTGCGCTGGCTCCTGCTGTTGGGCGTTCTCTTCCTCGTCCTGTCCACCTGTTACCGGACGAGTGCCCGGATCGCCGAGGGCGCGGGCGAGCACGCCGCGCACCTGCTGCGCCTCGAACTCGGCGCCCGGGTCCTCGACCCCCGGGGCGGGGCGGACGCGAACCGGCTGCCGGGCGCGCTCACCAGCGTCGCCACCAACGACGCCCGCCGCGTCGGCTCGGTCGCCACCGTGCTCCCCTACGGCTGTGCGGCGATCGCGGCGCTGGTGGTCAGCGCGGTCGCGCTGCTGAGGATCTCCGTCCCCCTCGGTCTGCTCGTCCTGCTCGGCATTCCCCCGCTCCTTTGGCTCGGCCACCGCATCAGCCGCCCCCTCGAACAGCGCAGCGAGACCGAACAGGAATCCGCCGCCCACGCCTCCGGCGTCGCCGCCGACCTGGTCTCCGGACTGCGTGTCCTCAAGGGCATGGGCGCCGAGTCCGCCGCCGTGGACCGCTACCGCACCACCAGCCAGGACTCCCTCGCCGCCGCCCTGCGCGCCGCCCGCAGCCGCGCCGGCCACGAAGGCGCCCTTCTCGCCCTGACCGGCGTCTTCATCGCCGTCATCGGCATCGTCGGCGCCTACCTCGCCATGGACGGCTCCATCAGCGTCGGCGACCTGGTCGCCGCCGTCGGACTCGCCCAGTTCCTCATCGCCCCCTTCCAGCTCCTCGCCTACGCCAACGCCGAGTTCGCCCAGGCCCGCGCCTCCGCCCGACGCATCGCCGACGTCCTCGCCTCCCCCACCGCCGTCCCCGGCGGCACCCAGGCACCCGGCTCCGCCGCCGGGCACGTCCGGCTGCGGAACGTCCACCTGGGCGACCTGCACGGCATCGACCTCGACCTCCCGGCCGGCAGCCTCACCGGCATCGTGACCCGCGACCCGGCCGCCGCCCACGACCTCCTCCTCGCCCTCGCCCGCGAGACCGACCCCACCGAAGGCCGCGTCGAACTCGACGGCACCCCCCTCACCGACCTCGACCCCGACCTCCTGCGCCGCGCCGTCCTCGTCTCCCCCCACGACGCCGACCTCTTCGAGAGCAGCCTCCTGGACAACGTGCGGGCGGGCGCCGCGGGGCCCGGGTCGGTCGAGGCGGCCCTGGCCGCCTCGACGGCGGACGAGGTGACCCGGCTGCTGCCGGACGGCGGGGACACGGTGCTCGCCGAGCGCGGCCGGTCCCTCTCCGGCGGGCAGCGCCAGCGTGTCGCGCTCGCCCGCGCGCTCGCCGCCGACAGCCCCGTCCTCGTCCTGCACGACCCGACCACGGCCGTCGACACCGTCACCGAGTCCCGGATCGCCGCCCGCCTGCGGGAGAGCCGCCGCGGCCTGACCACCGTCCTCATCACGACCAGTCCGGCGCTGCTCGCGGTGACGGACCGGGTCGTCGTCCTCGACGGAGGGACCGTGTCGGCCGAGGGCCCGCACGCCGAACTCGTCACCGCGAACGAGACCTACCGCAAGGCGGTGCTCGCATGACCGCCGTGCACGACGACCGCGCGCACGCCACGGAGACCACGCGCCCGACCGGCGACACACCGACGGAGACCGACATGAGCGGAACCAGCACGAACCAGCCGGGTCGCGTGCTCCTCCCGACAGCCAAGGGCGCCGAGTGCGTGGCCGCGCTGCGCGTGATCCTGCGCGGTCACCGGCTCCTGGCCGTCGCCGCCGCCCTCGTCCTCGTCGCCGGGACCGCCATCGGCCTGCTGACCGCTCCCCTGCTCGGCCACATCGTCGACCTCGTGATCGACAGCGAAGGGCCCCGTGCCCTCACCGTCCCGCTGGTCCTCCTCGTCGTCGTCGCCCTCGCGCGCGGCGCCGCCGCCGTGGTCGGCGGGGTGCTGGTCGCCCGGCTCGGCGAGACGGTCCTCGCCACCGTCCGCGAGCGGTTCATCGAGCGGGCCCTCCGCCTTCCCCTGGAACGGGTGGAAGCGGCCGGGTCCGGGGACCTCGTCTCCCGCGTCACCAGCGACGTCTCCATGATCGCCAAATCAGTCCGGCAGGCCCTGCCCGAGTTCACCCGCTCCACGCTCACCATCGTCCTCACCCTCGCCGGACTCGCCCTCCTCGACTGGCGCTTCCTCCTCGCCGCACTCCTCGCCGTCCCCGTCCAGATCCTCTCCGTCCGCTGGTACCTCCGCCGCGCCGCCCCCGTCTACGCCACCCACCGCATCGCCACCGGCGCCCTCCAGCACCAACTCCTCGACAGCATCGGCGGCGTCCGCACCGTCCGCGCCTTCCGCCTCAACCACCCCCACACCACCCTCCTCGAAGACCGGTCCGCAGCCGCCCGCGACGTCGCCCTGCGCGGACTGCACATCGTCACCGGCTTCTTCTCCCGCCTCAACCTCGCCGAGTTCATCGGCCTCGCCGCCATGCTCGCCACCGGCTTCCTCCTCGTCCAGAACAACGCCGTCACCATCGGCACCGCCACCGCCGCCGCCCTCTACTTCCACAGCCTCTTCAACCCCGTCAACGCCGCCCTCTACCTCATCGACGACGCCCAGTCCGCCGGCGCCAGCTTCGCCCGCCTCATCGGCGTCGCCAACCTCCCCGCCGAACACACCCCCAAGAACGCCGGCACACCCGTCGACGGCGCCGTCAAGGTCACCGGACTCGGCCACGCCTACACCGACGGCCGCCCGGTGCTGTCCGACATCACCCTCGACATCCGCAGCGGAGAACGCGTCGCACTCGTCGGCGCCAGCGGCGCCGGAAAGACCACCCTCGCCAAGGTCATCGCCGGCATCCACACCCCCACCACCGGAACCATCGCCCTCGGCGACACCGACACCCGCGAACTCGGCCCCGAAGGCATCCGCAACGCCGTCACCCTCATCAGCCAAGAGGTGCACGTCTTCGCCGGCCCCCTCACCGCCGACCTCCGCCTCGCCAAACCCGACGCCACCGACGAGGAACTGCGGGGCGCGCTCGCCACGGTGGGGGCCCTGGAATGGGCCGAGGCACTGCCCGAAGGACCGGACACCGTCGTCGGCGAGGGCGGACACCGGCTGACGGTCGCGCAGGCCCAGCACGTGGCGCTGGCGCGGCTGGTGCTCGCGGATCCGCCGATCGCCATCCTGGACGAGGCCACCGCCGACGCCGGCAGCGCCGGCGCCCGCGTCCTGGAGCAAGCCGCCGACCGCGCCCTGGAAGGCCGTACCGGCATCGTCGTCGCCCACCGCCTCCCCCAGGCGGCAGCCGCCGACCGCGTCGTCGTCCTCGACGGCGGCCGCGTCGTCGAGACCGGCACCCACACCGAACTCGTCACCGCCGGCGGCCGCTACGCCGAACTCTGGACCGCGTGGTCGGACAGCCGCCAGGAGGCGGACGTCCCGTCGTCGCGGAATGCGCGGACGGCGGACGGCGCCACCGGTGACGTACCCGCGCCCGGCCCCGCCGAGCGGTCGGAGGCCGGCTCCGCGCTCTAGGCGCCCCGCGTCACGGGCCGTTCACGGCGGCCCGTGACGCACGACCGCGGCCCGCGGAGGTCTCCCTCCGCGGGCCGCGGTCGTCGTCGGGCGTGGCCGGTCGTCCCAGCCGGGCGGTCTCCCGCCGGCTGGTCACTCCGGCCGGCCGGTCAGTCCTGTCGGCCGGTCAGTCCTGTCGGGCGGCCAGGCTCGCGGGGCGCAGGTCGGTCCAGTGCTCCTCCACGTACCCGAGGCACGCCTCGCGGGTGTCCGGTCCCGCGACCGTGCGCCAGCCGGCGGGGACCTCGGCGAAGGACGGCCAGACCGAGTGCTGGTTCTCGTCGTTGACCAGGACCAGGAAGGTGCCCTGCGGGTCCTCGAACGGGTTGGTCGTCATGCGTGGTCACTCCTCGGGGACGGTGCGGTGAACAGTGCGGACAGCGGCTGTTCCGGACGGGCCGCCGCGGTGCGCAGCAGCTCCTGGAGTTCGTCGGCGAGCCGCCGGGCGCCGGCGGTGCCGAGCAGGTCGGTGGCGTGGATGAGGGCGCAGTGCACGGGGCCGTCGCCGCGCGGTTCGTGGAAGCCGAGGGTCAGCTCGGCGCGGGACCAGCCGGTCGGCACCACGTCGAGCGTGCCCACGCCGCCCTCCAGGAGGTCCAGGTCGGCCTGCTCGTGGTGGACGACCATGACCTGCGGTCCCTCGACGGGGAGGCCCGACGCGCGGGCGACGTCGTCGTACGGGACCTCCTGCCGGTCGAGGGCGGCGAGCGTGGTCTCCCGCACCCGGGTCAGCAGCTCGGTGAAGGCCGGGTCGCCCGCGGTGTCGGTGCGCAGCACGACCGTGTTGAGGAAGCTGCCGACGAGGTCGGCGAGCTGGTCGTCGGAGCGTCCCGCGACCATCGTGCCGATGGGCAGGTCGGTGCCCGCGCCGTGCGCGGTGAGCAGGGTGGCGAGGGCCGAGTGCAGCACCATGAACATGCTGGTGCCGGTGGCCCTGGCGAGCTCGTCCACGGCCGCGTGCAGCTGCTCGTCGAGCACGAACGCGACGTGCTCCGCGGGCCGGAGCGCCGGGTCGGCGGCGGCCGGGCGGGCGCCCGTGGCCGGGAGGGTGAGCCGGGCCGGGACGTCCCTGAGCGTCTCCCGCCAGTGGGCGAGCTGCCGCCCGCCGCGGCTGTCGGGGTCCGTGGGGTCGCCCAGGACGTCGTGGGCCCAGCGGGTGTAGTCGGCGTACGAGACGGGCAGCGGCTCCCAGGCGGGGGCGAGGCCCCGGGTGCGCGCGGTGTAGGCCGTGGTGAGGTCGCGGACGAGGGGGACCACGGACCATTCGTCGACGGCGAGGTAGTGCAGGGCGAGCAGCAGGGACTGGCGGCCGTCGGGGCCGGTCAGCAGGCGGGCCCGCAGCGGGGCCTCCCGCGTCAGGTCGGGCGCCTCGGCGGCCAGCTCGCGCAGGCGGTTCTCCGGGTCGGCGGAGGACTCGGTGGTCAGGGCGGGGGCCGGGGCCGGCCGCTGGTACACGACGCCGTCGCGCTCCTCGAAGGCCGTGCGCAGCGGCTCGTGGCGGGCCGTCACGTCGTCGAGGGCGGCGGCGAGCGCCGTCTCGTCGAAGCCGTCCGGGGCGCGCAGGACCAGGGCGTGGTCGAAGCCGGGGCGGCTGCGGTACGCCTGCCACCTGGGGCGCTGGCCGGGTGCGAGCGGCAGCGGCTCGTCCCCGTGTGCGGCGGGGCGCAGCGGCGGGCGGGCGGTCGCCGCGCCGTCGAGCCTGGCCGCGAGGCGGGCGACGGTCAGCGCGTCGAAGACGTCCCGGATGCCGAGTTCGACGCCGAACTCGGCGCGGATGCGGCCGAGGAGCCGCATCGCGGCCATGGAGTGGCCGCCGAGGGCGAAGAAGTCGTCGTGCACGCCGACGGTGTCGAGCCGGAGGATCTCGCGGAACAGCGCGGCGAGGCGGGCCTGGGACTCGGTGGCCGGGCGGACGTCGCCGGTCATCGCGGACCAGTCGGGCGCGGGCAGCGCCTTGCGGTCCAGCTTGCCGTTGGGGGTCAGCGGCAGCGGGCCGTCGAGCGGCACCACGAGCGCGGGGACCATGTACTCGGGCAGCAGCCCGGCGACGTGGGCGCGCAGCTCCTGCGGGTCGAGCGCGCCGGACTCGGGGACCGCGTAGCCGATCAGGCGGACGATGTCGCCGTCGCGGTCGGGCAGGACGGCGGCCTGGGCGACGGCGGGGTGTCCGGCGAGGGCGGCCTCGATCTCGCCGAGCTCGATGCGGAAGCCGCGGACCTTGACCTGGGTGTCGACCCGGCCGAGGAAGTCGAGGTTGCCGTCGCGGCGCCAGCGGGCCCGGTCGCCGGTGCGGTACATCCGGCTGCCCGGATCTCCGTACGGGTCGGCGACGAACCGCTCCGAGGTGAGTCCCGGCTTGCCGAGGTAGCCGCGGGCGAGGCCGCGCCCGGCGACGTACAGCTCGCCCACCACGCCGGGGGGCACGGGCCGCAGCCGGTCGTCGAGCACGTAGGCGCGGGTGTTGGGGTCGGGGCGGCCGATCGGGACCCGTCCCGCCGGGGTGCCGCCGTGCTCGTGGGCGGGCCACAGCGTGGAGTTGACCGTCGCCTCGGTGAGGCCGTAGGCGCAGATCAGGTGGGCGGTGGCGCCGAACCGCTCGAACAGGTCCGGCGGCACGGTCTCGGTGCCGACGAGGACGGTCGAGCCCTCGGGGAGGGCGCAGCCGGGCGGCAGCGCCGAGACGAGGGACGGCGGGAGGATCATGTGGGTGACGCGCTGGTCCGCGAGGAAGTCGGTGAGCGCCGGTCCGGCGACCCGTGCCTCGTCGGTGATGAGGACGAGCCGGCCGCCGTGGCACAGCGCCATCGCCAGTTCGAAGGCGAAGACGTCGAAGCCGATGGAGGCGAACTGGAGCACGCGGCTGTCGGGGCGCAGGCCCATCCGGTCGACGGCGGTGGCGACCAGGCTGGAGATGCCCTCGTGGGGCACGACCACGCCCTTGGGGCGGCCGGTGGAGCCGGAGGTGTAGATCACGTACGCGGCCTGGTCGAGGGCGATCCCGCCGGTCTCCGGGGGCCCGTCGGGGAGCGCGTCGAGCTCGGCGGCGGTGCCGGGCGCGTCGAGGAGCACGGCGGGGACGCCGGGTACGTCGGGGATCTTCCCGGCGACCGGTTCGGTGCCGACCACGAGGCCGGCCCGCGAGTCCTCGATCATGTACGCGAGGCGGTCGGCCGGGTGCGCGAGGTCGAGCGGGAGGAACGCGGCGCCCAGCTTCAGGACGGCGAGGACGGTGGCGACCATGTCCACGGACCGGGGCACCGCCACGCCGACGACGCTCTCGGCGCCGACGCCGTGTGCGGCGAGCAGCCGGGCGAGGCGGTCGGAGCGGGCGTCGAGCTGCGCGTACGTGACGGAGCGGGCGCGGTCGACGACGGCGACGGCGTCGGGCCGTTCGGCGAGGCGCCGGGCGAACAGGCCGGGGAAGGTGTCCTCGTCGACCTCGCGCGGTGCTCCGTTGAAGCCGTCCAGGACGAGGCGCCGCTCGTCGCCGGTGAGGATCTCCGCCCGGGACAGGGGCTGTGCGGGGGCGGCGACGACGGTGGAGACGAGGCGGCGGAGCCGGGCTCCGAGCTCCTCGGCGGTCTCCTGGTCGAAGAGCTCGGTGGCGTACTCGAGGCGGCAGGTCAGGGAGCCGGTGGCGCCGTCGGCGGGGGTGTGCTCGGTGAAGCTGAACACGAGGTCGAACTTGGCCGAGCGGATCCGGAAGGGCACGTACTCCACGGCCAGGCCGGGCAGGGCCGTCTCCGCGCCGGTCCTGGCGTGGTAGCCGACCATGACCTGGAAGAGCGGGTTGCGGGCGAGGGAGCGGGTGGGGTTGAGCGTCTCGACGACGGACTCGAAGGGCACGTCCGCGTGGGAGAACGCGGCGAGGTCGGTCTCGCGGACCCGGGCGAGGAGCTCGGTGAAGCCGGGGTCGCCGCTGAGGTCGGTGCGCAGCACCAGGGTGTTGACGAAGAAGCCGACGAGGTCGTCGAGGGCCGCGTCGGTCCGGCCGGCGATGGGCGAGCCGAGCGGGATGTCGGTGCCGGCGCCCATGCGGTGCAGCAGGGCGGCGACGGCCGCGTGCACGACCATGAACATGCTGGCGCCGGTCTCCCGGGCGAGCCGCCTGAGGCCCTCGTGGGTGTCGGCGTCGAAGGCGATGTCCAGCTCGGCGCCGGTGAAAGCGGGGCGGGCCGGCCGGGGGCGGTCGGTGGGCAGTTCCAGTTCCTCGGGGGCGCCGGCGAGCGTGGTCCGCCAGTACGCCAGCTGCCGGGCCGCGAGTCCTTCGCCGTCCGCCGGGTCGCCGAGGAGTCGCCGCTGCCAGAGGGCGTAGTCGGCGTACTGCACCGGCAGCGGCTCCCACGCGGGGGCGTGTCCCTGGGTGCGCGCCGCGTAGGCGGCGGCGAGGTCCCGCAGGAACGGGCGGTCCGACCACTCGTCGGTGGTGATGTGGTGCAGCAGCAGGACGAGGACGTGGTCCTCGGGCGCGAGCTCCACGACGGTGGCCCGCAGCGGGAGTTCGGCGGCGAGGTCGAAGGGCCGGCTGACGGCCGCGGCGACGAGGCCGGGCAGCTCGTCCTCCGTGGCGCGCACCAGGTCCACCACCGGCCGTGCCTCGCCGGCGGGCAGCACCCGCTGGACGACCTGGCCGTCGGGGGTGGTGGGGAAGAGCGTGCGCAGCGGCTCGTGGCGGCTCGTCACGTCGGTGAGCGCGGCGCGCCAGGCGTCGGTGTCGAGGGCGCCCCGGGCGCGCATGACCAGCGGGAAGTTGTACGCGGCGGAGGTGCACTCGATCTGCTGGATCATCCACAGCCGCTGCTGGGCGTGGGAGAGCGGCAGCTCGTCGGGGCGCTCGCCGGCCGTGAGGGCGGGGCGGACCGCTCCGCCCGCGCGGTCGGCCCGTTCGATCAGTTCGGCGACGGTGGGCGCCTCGAAGAGGTCGCGGATGGCGAGTTCCGCGTCGAGCGCGGTCCGGGCGCGGCTGACGAGACGGGTGGCGAGGAGCGAGTGGCCGCCGAGCTCGAAGAAGTCGCTGTCGATGCCGACGCTGCCCTCGGGCAGGCCCAGGGCCTCGGCGAAGAGGCCGCACAGCGTCTCCTCGCGGGGGTTGCGCGGCGGGCGGCTGACGGCGGTGGCGGCGAAGTCCGGGGCGGGCAGGGCGCGGACGTCGAGCTTGCCGTTGACGGTGAGGGGCAGGGTGGGGACGGTGACGAGCGCGGACGGGACCATGTAGTCCGGCAGGCCGGCCTTCAGGTGGTCGCGCAGCCGCTGGACGAGGTCGTCGCCGGAGGGGGTGCCGGAACCGGACGCGGAGCCGGACGGGGTGCCGGAGGACGCGGTGCCGGACGGGATTCCGGAAGACGCGGATCCGGACGCGGTACCGAGCGCGGTGCCGGACGCGGTGCCGGATCCTGTTCCCGGCTCGGGGACGACGTAGCCGACCAGGCGCTTGACGCCGGTGGACTCGTCGACGACGACGGCGGCGTGCGCGACCGCCGGGTGCGCGGCGAGCGCCCCCTCGATCTCGCCGAGCTCGACGCGGTAGCCGCGGATCTTGACCTGGTCGTCGGTGCGGCCGAGGAAGTCGAGGAGTCCGTCGGGGCGCTGCCGGACGAGGTCGCCGGTGCGGTACATGCGCTCGCCGGGCTCGCCGTACGGGTCGGCGACGAACCGCTCGGCGGTCAGTCCCGGCCGGTCGTGGTAGCCGCGGGCGAGGCCGGTGCCGGCGATGTACAGCTCGCCGGGGGTGCCGGGCGGGACGGGCCGGAGCATGGCGTCGAGGACGTGGCCCCGGGTGTTGCGGATCGGCACGCCTACCGTGGAGGTCGCGCTGTCCGCCGTCGAACCGCCGAGCGTGTTGATGGTGTACTCGGTCGGCCCGTACAGGTTGTACCCGTAGGTGCCCTCGGTGCGGCGCAGCCGGTCCCAGACGGAGTCGGGGACGGCCTCGCCGCCGAGCAGGACCAGGGCGGGCCGGTGCCTGCCGGCCGCCTCGTCGTGGTCGAGCAGTCCCTGCTCGATGAGGAGCTGGGCGTAGGTGGGGGTCACGTTGACGACGTCGACGCGGTGGGCGTCGCAGTAGGCGACCAGGGCCTCCGCGTCCCGCCGGAGGTCCTCGTCGCAGACGTGGACCTCGTGGCCCTCGACGAGCCAGAGCAGCTCCTCCCACGACATGTCGAAGGCGAAGGAGACCGTGTGCGCGATGCGCAGGCGCCGGCCGCCGGCCGAGGCGATCGCGGGGTCGAAGATCTCCTTCTGGTGGTTGAGCTGCATGTTCGTCAGGCCCCGGTAGGGGGTGACGACGCCCTTGGGCCGGCCGGTGGAGCCGGAGGTGTAGATGACGTACGCGGGGTGCTCCAGGCGGCCGGGGACGTCGTGCGCGAACGCGGGGCGTTCGGCGTCGGTGATGTCGTCGCCGGGCAGGGCGGCCAGCTCTCGGGCCACGGCCTCGTCGTCGAGGAGGAGTTCGGGCGCGGCGGGGCCGTCGGGTCCGCGCAGGGTCGGGGCGACGGCCGCGGTGGAGACGAGGCAGAGGGGGCCGGTGTCCTCGACCATCATGCGCAGCCGGTCGGCCGGGTGGTCCAGGTCGAGCGGCAGGTAGGCGGCGCCGGTGCGCAGGACGGCGAAGAGGGCCGCGACCATGTCGAGGGAGCGGGGCAGCGCGAGCGCCACGGCCTTCTCGGGTCCGGCGCCGCGGGCGAGCAGCAGCCGGGCGATCCGGTTGATGCGCGCGTCCAGTTCGGCGTAGGTGAGGGCGCGCTCGCCGAAGACCAGCGCCACCGCGTCCGGGGTGCGGGCGACCTGGGCGGTCAGCATGTCGGCGATGGTCTCGTTCGGCACGGGGCCCCGGGTGTCGTCCCAGGCCGCGGTCAGGGCGGCGCGCTCCGGGGGCAGCAGCAGGTCCACGCCGACGGTCCTGGCCGGGGTGGCGCCGGGGGCGTCGAGGAGGGCGCCGAGGCGTTCCAGGACGGTCGTGAAGCGGTTCAGGATGGTGGCGGACGCCTCGGCGTCGAAGAGGTCGGGGCGGGCCGCCAGGGTGACCCGCAGCCGGGTCTCGGGGGTGACGATCAGGGTGAGGGGGAAGTGGGTGCCGTCCACGTTCGCCACCTCGGTGATGCCGTGGCGGCGGCGCAGTTCGGCGGCCCGGTCCTCGCCGTCGGCGGAGCGGAGCACGAACAGGGTGTCGAACAGGCGGCGGTGGCCGGTCTCCTGCTGGATCGTGCCGAGGCCCACGTACTCGTACGGCATGACGGCGGCGCGCTCGGTCTGGGTGCGCCGCAGCAGGTCGAGCAGGGGCTCGTCCGGGACGAAGGCGATCCGGGCGGGCACGGTGTTGAGGAACATGCCGATGATGCCGGCGGCGTTGGGCACGTCGGCGGGCCGTCCGGCGACCGCGGTGCCGAAGGCGACGTCGCCGCGTCCGGTCATCGCGGAGAGGACCAGGCCCCAGGCGGTGTTGAGCAGGGTGTTGAGGGTGAGGCCGTGCCGGCGGGCGAGGGCGCGCAGCCGGTCGCTGGACTCGCGGGACAGGACGGCGTGGTGGTCGGCCGGGATGACGGGGCCGGCGTCGCGGCCGGTGGGGGCGACGAGCGTCGGCTCGTCGAAGCCGGCGAGGGAGTCGCGCCAGGCGGCGACCGCGCGGGGGGTGTCCTGCCGGTCCAGCCAGGCGAGGTAGTCGCGGTACGAGCCCGGGGCGGGCAGTCCGGTGACGTCGCCGCCCCGCTCGTACAGCGTGAACAGCTCCTCCAGGAACAGCCAGGCGGACCAGCCGTCCCAGAGGATGAGGTGGTGGGTGACGACGAGCCGGTCGCGGCCGTCGCCGAGGCGGATCAGCCGGAGGCGGCAGAGCGGCGGCGCGGACAGGTCGAAGCGCTGCCTGCGGTCGGCGGCGAGGAGTGCGGCGACCCGGTCGTCCCGCTCGCCGGGGGCCAGGCCGGTCAGGTCGGTCACGGTGAGGGGGATCTCGGGGCCGTCGGCGATGAACTGCACGGGGCGGGGCAGGCCGTCGCTGGTGAAGCCGGCCCGCAGGCTGGTGTTGCGGGCGAGCAGGGCGCGGCAGGCGGCGCGCAGCCGGTCGGCGTCGAGCTCGTGGTCGAAGTCCAGGGTCTCCTGGGAGAGGTAGACGTCGAGGGCGTCGCCGGAGTCGTAGGTGGCGTGGAAGTACATGCCCTCCTGGAGCGGGGAGAGCGGCCACACCTCGGCGACGGGGAGTCCGGCGGCGCCCTCGACGCGGGCGGTCTCCTCCGGGGTGAGGACGAGTCCGCCCAGGGGGGCGGGGGCCCGCTGCGCGTCCGGGGCGGCCGTGGTCAGCTGGTCGAGGAGGGCCTTCAGGGCCGGGTCGACGGCCGCGCCGGAGGCGGCCTGTGCCGCGAGCATCGCCTGGAGGGCGGCGGCGGCCTGGCCGGCGTCGGCGGCCGACACGGTCACGGCGGCGGGCGCCTCGGGGGCCGGTGCGGCGGTGGGCTCGTCCGGCACGTCGGCGGCCGTCGCGGCGAGCGCGGCGGGCGTGCGGTGCTCGAAGACATCGCGCGGGCTGATGGTCAGTCCCCTTTCACGGGCCCGGGTGGCGACGGCGATGGAGGTGAGGCTGTCGCCGCCGAGCATGAAGAAGTCGTCGTCGGCGCCGATGGACTCGATGCCGAGGACCTCGGTGAAGATCTCGCAGAGCGCGGTCTCCCGCTCGTCGCGGGGCGCGCGGCCGTCGGCCCTGGGCGTGTGCTCGGGCGACGGCAGGGCGTTCTGGTCGAGTTTTCCGCTGGGCGTGAGCGGCAGCTCGTCGAGGATCGTGACGGCGCCGGGTACGAGGGCGGCGGGCAGCGCCTCGGCGAGGGCGGCGAGCAGGGCCGCTCCGTCCGGCGCCGCGCCGGGGGCCGGGACGGCGTAGCCGAGGAGGGTGTCGTCGCGGACGATCACGGCGGCGCGGGCGACGCCGGGCCGGGCGGCGAGGGCGGCCTCGATCTCGCCGAGTTCGACGCGGTTGCCGCGGATCTTGACCTGGCGGTCGGTGCGGCCGAGGTACTCGACGGCGCCGTCGGCGCGGCGGCGCACCAGGTCGCCGGTGCGGTACATGCGGGTGCCGGGCGGGCCGTACGGGTCGGCGACGAACCGTTCGGCGGTCAGGGCGGCCCGGCCGTGGTAGCCGCGGGCCAGCTGGACGCCGGCGAGGTGGAGCTCGCCGGGGACGCCGTCGGGCACCGGGCGCAGGAAGGGGTCGAGGACGTACAGGCGGGTGTTCCAGACGGGCCGCCCGATGGGGACGGTGAACTCGGCGCCGCCCTCGTACGGGTGGTACGTGACGTCGACGGCCGCCTCGGTGGGGCCGTACAGGTTGTGCAGCGGCACGGGCCCGTGCGCGGAGCCCGCGGTGAGCTCCCGCCAGCGCGCGGCCTCGGCGCCGGTGAGCGCCTCGCCGCTGCAGAAGACGCGCCGCAGGCTCGCCGCCCAGTCGGGCGCGGTTCCGGCGCCCGCCACGACCTGGGTGAAGACGGCGAGCATCGACGGGACGAAGTGGAGCGTGGTGATCCGTCGCGTGCGGATCAGCTCGGCGAGGTAGGCGGGGTCGCGGTGGCCGTCCGGGCGGGCGAGGACGACGGTGGCGCCGGCGGTCAGGGCCCAGAAGAACTCCCAGACCGACACGTCGAAGCTGGACGGGGTCTTCTGGAGCACCCGGTCGTCGGCGGCGAGCCCGTAGGCGTCCTGCATCCAGGCGAGCCGGTTGACGATGGCCCGGTGGGTGACGGCGACGCCCTTGGGGCGGCCGGTGGAGCCGGAGGTGTAGATGAGGTACGCGGGGTGGTCGGGTCCGGCGGCCGGTGCGGGCCCGTCGGACACGGCCGGTGCGGCACCGTCGGACACGGCCGGGTCGTCGTCGGGGTCCGCCGGGTCGAGCACGAGGAGGTCGAGGCCGTCCGCGCGGGGCAGCCGGGCGGCCCCGGCGGCGGTGGTCACGACGGTGCGGGCGCCGGAGTCGGCGAGCATGTACGCGACGCGGTCGGCCGGGTAGTCGAGGTCGACGGGAAGGTAGGCGGCGCCGGCCTTGAGGACGCCGAGGAGGGCGACCATCAGCTCGGCGGAACGGGGCACGGCGACCGCCACGTACGTCTCGGGTCCCGCGCCCCGGGCGCGCAGCCGGCGGGCCAGCGCCCCGGCGCGCCGGTCGAGTTCGGCGTAGCTGAGGGTGGTGTCCTCGAAGACGACGGCGGGGGCGTCCGGGGTGCGTGCGGTCCGCTCGGCGATCAGGGAGACGAGGGTGGCGTCGGGGACGGGGTGCGCGGTGGCGTTCGACGCGGCGAGGTGGCCGCGTTCGCGGTCGGAGAGCACGTCGGTGCGGGCGACGGTCCGGCCGGGCTCCGTCAGCAGGGTGCGCAGCAGTGCGGTGAACCGGGTGGCGAGGACGGCCACGGTGAGGCCGTCGAGACGGGTGGCGTCGTGCTTGAAGCGGAGCAGCAGGCCGTCGCCCGGTTCGACGACGAGGGCGAGGGGGTAGTGCACGGCGTCGTGGACCTCGGTGCCGGTGACGCGCAGCGCTCCCGGTTCCGGTCGGGCGGCGGGGTCGCCCGCGGGGTAGTTCTCGACGACCACGAGCGTGTCGAAGAGCTCGCCGCCGCCGGCGAGCCGCTGGATGTCGGCGAGGCCGAGGTGGTGGTGGTCGAGGAGGGCGGCGTGCTCGTCCTGCACGCGGGCCAGCAGGGCGCCGAGGGGTTCGTCGGGGCGCAGGGTCACGCGGACCGGGACGGTATTGATGAAGAGGCCGACGGCGGAGTCGACGCCGGGGACCTCGGTGGTCCGTCCGGACACGGTGGTGCCGAAGACGACGTCCCTGCGGCCGGTGAGGGCGCCGAGGAGCAGCGCCCAGGCGCCGTTCAGGACGGTGCCGAGGGTGAGGCCGTGGGTGCGGGCGAAGGCGTGGAGGTCGGCGGTGAAGCCCTCGGGCAGCCGGGTGTCGACGTGTTCGGGGCGGGCGGGGGTCCGGTCGGTGCCGGTGGCGCCGGCGGGCGCGGCGAGCCGGGTGGGCTCGTCCAGTCCTGCCAGGGCGTCGCGCCAGGCGTCCCGGGCGGCGTCCCGGTCCCGGGCGGCCAGCCACGCCAGGTAGGGGCGGGGGTCGACGGGCTCGGGCAGGGCACCGCCCGTGGCGGCGGTGGTCAGTTCGCGCAGGAGGAGGGCGACGGACCAGCCGTCGGCGATGATGTGGTGCAGGGTGAGCAGGAGGCGAGGGCGCCCGCCGTCGCGGATCAGGGTGGCCCGCATCAGCGGCGGTCGAGCCAGGTCGAAGGGCTCGGCCCGGTCGGCGGCGAGGATCTCGGCGAGGGCGGTGTCGGCGGTGTCGGCCTGCCGCCAGGGCAGCGTGACGTGGTCGGCGAGCCGCTGGACGACCTCGCCGCCGGGCAGCTGCCGGTAGGAGGCGCGCAGCAGGGCGTGGCGGTCGAGCATCAGCTGGAGGGAGCCGCGCAGCCGGTCGGCGTCGACGGGGCCTTCGAGGTCGAGGAGTTCCTGGACGACGTAGAGGTCGGCGGCCTCCTCGTCGAAGGCGGCGTGGAAGTAGAAGCCCTCCTGGAGCGGGGAGACGGGGAGCGCCGTCTCGTCCAGGGCGGCGACGGCGGCGGGGGCGGCGGCCGGGGCGGCCTGGTCCGCGACGCGGGCGAGCGCGGCGACCGTGCGGTGCCGGAACACCGCGCGGGGGGTGAGGGCGAGGCCCGCCTCGCGGGCGCGGTTCACGAGCTGGATGGCGACGATGCTGTCGCCGCCGAGCTCGAAGAAGCTGTCGTGGACGCCGACCGAGGGCAGGCCGAGGACCTCGGCGACCAGGCCGGCCAGGGTGGTCTCGACCGGGCCGGTGGGCGCGTCGGTGCCGCTGACGGCGGTCCAGCGGGGCTCGGGCAGGGCGCGGCGGTCGAGCTTGCCGTTGGGGGTGAGGGGCAGCGGTCCTTCGAGCACGACGACCGCGGACGGGTTCATGGCGTCGGGCAGGGTGTCGGCGATCCGGGCGCGGGCGGCGGAGACGGCGGTCTCGGTGTCCGTGCCGTCGTCGCCCACCAGGTAGGCGACGAGGCGCTTGACGCCCCGGTGGTCCTCGCGGGCGAGGACGGCGGCCTGAGCGATGCCGGGGCAGGCCATGAAGGCGCTCTCGACCTCGCCCGGTTCGATCCGGTGGCCGCGGATCTTGATCTGGCCGTCGGCGCGGCCGAGAAACTCCAGGTTGCCGTCGGCGCCCCAGCGGACGCGGTCGCCGGTGCGGTACATGCGGCTGCCGGGTGCGCCGTACGGGTCGGCGACGAATCGTTCCGCCGTGAGCCCGTGCCGGCCGAGGTAGCCGCGGGCGAGGCCGCGTCCGGCGACGTACAGCTCGCCCTCGGTGCCGACGGGGACGGGCCGCAGGGCGGTGTCGAGGACGTAGGCGCGGGTGTTGGGGTCGGGGCGGCCGATGGGCGCGGCGCCGGGCCGGTCGGGCTCGGCGGGCCACAGGGTGGAGTTGACGCTCGCCTCGGTGAGCCCGTACGCGACGACCACCCGGACCCGGCCGGACCAGCGGGCGATCAGCTCGCCGGGGACGGCCTCGGTGCCCACGATCAGGACGGCGCCGTCGGGGAGTTCGCACTCCGGGGGCAGCGCGGAGACCAGCGACGGGGGCAGGATCATGTGCGTGGCCCGGTGGCGGGCGATGTAGTCGGTGAGGGCGGGTCCCGCGACGCGGCGTTCGGCGGGGACGACGATGATCCGGCCGCCGACGCACAGGGACATGATGAGGTCCCAGACGGTCACGTCGAAGCCGACGGAGGCGAACTGGACGACGCGGCTCTCGGCGGTGATGCCGATGCGGTCGGTGGCGGTGGCGATGAGGCTGCCGACGCCGTCGTGCGGGACGACGACGCCCTTGGGGCGGCCCGTGGAGCCGGAGGTGTAGATGACGTACGCGGCCTGGTCCAGGGCGACGGGCACGCCGGGGCGGCCGGCGTCGAGGCGCGCGAGGGCGTCCGCGGTGGCGGGGGCGTCGAGGAGGAGGTGGGTGACGTCCGGCAGCCGGGGCAGGTCGGCGGCGAGCCCGGTGGTGGTGACGACGGTACGGGCCCCGGCGTCGTCCAGCATGTAGGCGATGCGGTCCTGCGGGTGGTCGGCGTCCAGCGGCAGGTAGGCGGCGCCGGCCTTCATCACGGCGAGCAGGGCGACGACGAGTTCCGGGGAGCGCGGCAGGGCGACGGCCACGACGTCCTCGGCGCGGGTGCCGAGGTCCCTCAGGTGGCGGGCGAGCCGGTTCGCGGCGGCGTCGAGTTCCGCGTACGTCAGCTCCCGCTGCTCGCAGACGAGGGCGACGGCGTCCGGCGTGCGGTCCACCCGCGCCTCGAAGGCGGCGGGCCACGACAGTTCGGCCGTGTCGCGGGGTGACACGCCGAACTCGTCGAGCAGGAGGGCGCGTTCGCTCTCCGTGACCAGGTCCAGGTGGCCGACGGGGCGGTCCGGGTCCTCGGTGAAGGCGTGCAGGAGGGCGAGGAAGCGCGTCTCGTGCGCGCGCAGGGTCTCCTCGTCGCAGACGGCGGCGTCGGCGTCCAGGTGGACGGAGGTGCCGCTGCCTCCCGGGATCTCGCCGAAGCTGAAGGCGAGGTCGCTGACCGGGCCGAGCCACTCGGGCCGGAGCCCGGCCGTGAGGCCGGCGAAGCGCAGGTCGTCGGAGCGGGGCAGGATGTTGACGGTGGGGCCGACGAGTTCGGCGACGCCGTCGACGAGTCCGAGGTCCTTGGCCAGGTCCTCGGCGCGGTAGCGGCCGTGCTCGACCGTCTCGGCGACGGCGTCGCGGACGTGGGCCACGAGGGCGGTCGCGGTGGTGGCGGGCCGGACGGTCAGGCGCAGCGGGACGATGTTGGAGACCATGCCGGGGACGGTGGCCGCGGCCTCGTCCTGCCGGGCGGCGATGGGCAGGCCGAGGACGAGGTCCCGCTCCCCGGTCACCCGGTGCAGGTAGGCGGCGACGGCCGCGAGCAGGACGCGCGAGGCGCGGGTGTCCGCGTGGGCGGCGGCCCGGTGGAGCCGCGCGGTCTCCTCGGCGGACAGTTCCACGGAGCGCCGCAGCCGCCGGGTGGTGAGCGAGGGGGCCCGCTCGACCAGGCGGGCCGGTTCGGTGCGGCCGGCCATGCGCTCCCGCCACCAGGCGCGCTCGGTCGCGTAGTGGTCGGAGGCACGGTGGGCGTGGTCGGCGTCCACCAGGCGGGCCAGGGACCAGTCGGGGGTCTCGGGGGCCTGCTCGCCGAGGGTGTAGAGCTCGCCCGCGCGGCGGGAGATCAGCGCGACGCCCATGCCGTCCACGAGGAGGTGGTGGTAGCGCTGGTGCCACCACACGCGGTCGTCGGCGAGGCGGAGGAGGGCCTGGGCGAAGAGCGGCCCTCCGGCGTCCAGGTCGACGGGCCGGTCGCGGTCGGCGGTGATCCAGGCGGTGGCGGCCTCCTCGGGGTCCGCGGCTTCGCGCAGGTCGACGACGGGCACGTCGAAGGCGGTGGGGACGGGCGTCTGGCGGGGCGTGCCGTCCTCGCCGGGCGCGAAGCGCACGTGGAGGCTCTCGGCCTCGGCGACGGTACGCCGCACGGCCGCGCCGAGGCGGTCCAGGTCGATGTCGCCGCGCAGGTCCAGGGCGAAGACGATGTTGTAGGCGGAGGTTCCCGGCTCGATCTGCTGGGCCAGCCAGATGCCGGTCTGCCCGCCGGTCAGGGGCGTACCGGGTGCGGGCGTCGGGTCCGACTCGACGTCAAACATCGTGCGTGGTGGCCTTTCCCTGGGGTGCTGCGGCGATGGGCGGGACGGAGGACCGGCCGCGGGGGAGGCCGCCCCGCGCCGGCACGACGTGCCGGACGGTGACGTCCTCCCCCGCTCCGCCTCGGCGGTGGAGGTGCTACTTGACGGCCGACAGGAGGGGTTCGATCTCGTCGATGGCGTACGGGATCGACAGGACGGTGTTGAAGGAAAACGCGGCGCCGATGTCCGGGTCCTGGTACGGCACGAACAGGTCGCGCTTGTCCTGGTTGACCTTCAGCTTCTTGTACAGCGGCTCGGCCTTGATGCGGGTGTTGGCGTCGGTGCTGGAGGTCACCCAGACCAGCCGGTCCACGTCAAGGACGTTCAGCTTCTCCGCGCTCAGCTCCGCCACGTTCCAGCCCGGCTTGGCCAGCGTGTCGATCTCAGGCTTCAGCTTGAACCCGAGCTCCTGGAAGAAGATCGACTTCGGATCGGTCTTCGTGAACGCCGAGTACTTGCCCGCCTCGAAGCTGTCCGCGACCGCGAGCGTCTTCGACGCCCACTCCGGGTGCTTCTCCCGCGCCGCCTCGAACCGGGCGTCGATGCCCTCGATCAGCTTCTCGGTCTCGTCCGCCCTGCCCAGCGACTTACCGATCTGACGTGTCATCACCTGCCACGAAGCACCGTAGTCCGGCACGCCCTTGGGCTGCGCGACGACCTTCGTGAACTTCGACAGCGTGTCGTACTGCTCCTTCTTCATGCCCGAGTACTGCGCGATGACGAGATCCGGCTTGAGCGCCGCGATCTTCTCGACGTTGTACTCGTCCCGCTCGCCGACGATCTGCGGCTTGTCGGCCCCCCACTTGTCCTTCGTCCACGGCCACTTGCCGTACGGGTCCTCCTTGAACCAGTCGACCGCCCCGACCGGCTTCACCCCGAGCGCCAGCACCGCGTCCTGGTCCGACAGGCCCAGCGTGACGACCCGCTTCGGCTCCTTGTCGATCGTCGTGCTGCCGTACTTGTGCTCCACCGTCACGGGGAAGGCGGACGGCGCCTCGCCGCCGGCCGACGTGGCAGCGGGCTTCGACTCCGCCTTCTCCGAACCACCACCGCACGCCGACAGGGCGAGAGCCGCGACCGTCGCGACGGCCACGTACGGCAGTTGTCCGACGAACCGCGGCGGGGCGGGACGCGTACCAGTGAACACAGACGTTCCTTTCGAGGGTTCTCGCGGTGGGGCGTGCCCCGGTGGTGCGGGGGGGGTGCTAGCGGGCCGAGCCGATGCCGTCGGCGACCGGCCGGGGCTCGCCCGGCGCGGGCGTGCGGCCCCGGTCGAGGATGGAGTCGAGGATCTCGCCGACCCGGATCGCGGTGTTGGAGAGCAGGGAGGAGGTGATGCCGTGGGTGTGCTCGGTGCCGCCCTGGAGGTAGATGCCGCAGCGCAGTTCGGCGTCGGTCGTCAGCCGGTAGTCGCGCTCGGCGAGGACGCGGCCCTCCTCGTCGCGCCGGCAGTGGTCGGCGACCGGGCCGAGCAGTCCGACGGGGTCGGCGGGGCTGTAGCCGGTGGCGTACACGACGACGTCGGCGTCCAGGACCGTCTCCTCCCCGGTGACCAGGGAGGTGACGAAGGCGCGGACCTTCTTCCCGTCGTCCTCGACGCCGGTGAGCCGGGAGACGTTGATGAACCGCAGGCGCTCGGTGCCGAGGACCTTCTCCTGGTACGCCTGGCGGTACAGGTCGTCGATCAGGTCGATGTCGACGACCGAGTAGTTGGTGTTGCCGTGGTAGTCCATGAGCTTCCGCTTCACGTCTCCGGGCGCCGTGAAGTACTCGTCGACGGCGGCCGGGTCGAAGATGCGGTTGGCGAAGGCGCTGTCGTCCGCGGGGCTGTAGCCGTAGCGGGAGAAGACGGCGCACACCTCGGCCTCGGGGAAGCGGCGGTGGAGGTAGGCGACGTTCTCGGCGGCGCTCTGGCCGGCGCCGACGACGACGAAGCGCGTGGGGCTCTCGCCGTTCAGGGAGTCGACCTTGGTGAGCAGCTCGGAGTTGTGCCAGACGCGGTCCGTGCGCTCGACGCCCTCGGGCATCATCGGGCGGAGACCGGTGCCGATCACGAGGTTGCGCGCCCGGTGGACGACGGTCTCGGTGCCGTTCCTGGCGGTGACGTCGAGGTATTCGATGACGCCGTCCCGTACGACGGGTTCGACGGCGACGACCTCGTGGCCGTAGGAGACCATGTCGTCGACCTTGGCCGCCGCCCACTCGAAGTAGTCGTGGAACTCGACGCGGAGGGGGAAGAGGTTCTTGTGGTTGACGAAGTCGATCAGCCGGTCCCTGCTCTGCAGGTAGCAGAGGAAGCTGTACTCGCTGGTCGGATTCCTCAGCGTGACCAGGTCCTTGAGGAAGGAGACCTGCATCGTGGCGTCGTCGATCAGCATGCCGCGGTGCCAGCCGAAGCCGGGCTGCCGCTCGAAGAAGTGCGCGGTGACGGCCTCCTCCCTTCCGACGCGGGCGTTGTGCTCGGTGAGCGCTATCGCCATGGCCACATTGGACGGCCCGAAGCCGATCCCTATGAGGTCGTGGACCAGAGGGGCGTCGCCAGGAAGGCCCTGAGACATGTCACTCCCATCGTGCGGAACTGCCGCCTGTGAGGCGTGGGGCGAAAGGAACGCGACAGCGGCTCGGTGTCATCCACAAGCCAGCCGCAACTTAGGTAAAGCTAACCTGACCTGCGCGAGGCTGTCGACTGGACAAATGGGACATGACGCGACCAGGCCAGGCCAACTGGCTTGAAAGAACCGCAACTTGCGGACCTTAGGTAAGGCTTGCTTTACTTGGCGCGACCATTCGTTTCACCGAGGAGGAAGCCCTTATGCGGGTCGTCATGTTCGGTTACCAGACGTGGGGTCACCGCACCCTCAAGGCCCTCCTGGAGTCCGAACACGACGTGGTGATGGTCGTGACGCACCCCAAGAGCGAGCACGCCTACGAGAAGATCTGGAGCGACTCGGTCGCCGACCTCGCCGAGGAGCACGGCGTCCCCGTCGCGATCCGCAACCGGCCCGACGACGACGAGCTGTTCGACCTGCTCAAGGCCGCCGACCCGGACATCATCGTGGCCAACAACTGGCGCACGTGGATCCCGCCGCACATCTACTCGCTGCCGCGCCACGGCACGCTGAACATCCACGACTCGCTGCTGCCGAAGTACGCCGGCTTCTCGCCCCTCATCTGGGCCCTCATCAACGGCGAGTCCGAAGTGGGCGTCACGGCCCACATGATGGACGAGGTGCTCGACGCCGGCGACATCGTCGACCAGCGCGCGGTCACCGTGGAGCCGGCCGACACGGCCACCGACCTGTTCCACAAGACGGTCGACCTCATCGCCCCCGTCACGATCGGGGCGCTCGCCCGGATCGCCGCCGGGGAGACCGAGTTCACCCCGCAGGACCGCTCCCAGGCCAGCTTCTTCCACAAGCGGGCCGAGGACGACATCCGGATCGACTGGAACTGGCCGGCCGACCGCCTGGAGCGCCTGGTCCGCGCGCAGTCCGCGCCGTACCCCAGCGCCTTCACCTTCCACAGGGGCAAGCGCCTGGAGCTCCTCTCCGCCGCCGTGTCGGAAGGCCGTTACGGCGGCACCCCAGGACGGATCTTCTACCGCGAGGGCGCCGGCGTCGTGATCGTCGCCGGCCCCGACGCCTTCACCGGCCGCAACCACGGACTCGCCGTCACACGGGTCCGGACCGAGGACGGGCGCGAGCTGCCCGCCACCGAGTACTTCACCTCCATGGGCGGATACCTGACCAGCCGCCCCTGAGGCCAGGGGCCCCTGGCCCCCGCACCCCGTCGCCCCTCAGACGGTCCTGAGGGGCGACGGCTTTTTACGACCACTTGAGTGGGTTAGACACACCTCACTCGCAGGGTGAGCAAGGGGAAGCTCATGGAACAACCGGCAGTCTCCGGCGTCGCGCACGACGCGTCCGGAGCAGCGTTCGCCGTCGTCGGCCTGTCCAATCTGCCGACGACCGACTGGGCCCAGGTCTTCCGGGCCCTGGCCGACACCGATCTGACGATCCAGGCCGTCGCCTTACCCGGCACGACGCGGCAGACCTCCCCGGCGGACACGGCGGGCGTCCCCGACCGGGCCGCCGCCGGACCCTCCGGGCCGCCCCGACTGAGCATGACGCCGCCCAGCGTCCTGAACCTCAACGCGTACCTGCTCTACGCGCTCGGCAAGGCCGCCCGCCGCCGGCTCACCGAGCGGCTCGCCGCCCACAACCTGCGGTTGTGGCACCTCACCGTGATGGCGCTCGTCGCGGATCTGGGCCCGCAGATGAAGACCGTCCTCGCGGCGCGGCTCGACATGAACTCCAGCGACCTGGTGAAGATCGTCAACGACCTGGTGCGGACCGGCCACGTCGACTGCGCCCGGGACCCGGCCAACCGGCGCAGGGTCCTGGTCCGCCTCACCCCCGAGGGCAGGACCTGGCTGGCCCGCCTCAACGCGGAGATCGCCTCGACGGACGACGAGGTCCTCGCCCCGCTCAACGAGGAGGAGCGCGCCCAGCTCGCCTCCCTGCTCCGCCGGGTCCACCGGCACCTCGAACCGAGCCCGGCGGGCGTGGTCCACGACCCTCCGGGAGCGGTCGAGATCCTCTCCGGCGGCTCCGACGAGGACGGCCGCATCGACTGGACGCACTCCGCGGAGGAGCTCGCCCGCTTCGTCGAGTCGCGGCGCGGGCTGCACCCGACCGCCTTCACCCACCACGCCGGCCGGCGGCTCGACGTTCTCGCGGCGACGGTCTCGCGGGGCCTCTACTCCGGCGAGCCGGGGCTGATCCTCCGGACCGGGGACGAAGGCGTGGTCGTCGTCGCCGGCGCGGACCACGGCGGCACCGCCCGCCCGGCCCTGGTGCTGCGCCAGGTCCGGTCCGAGGGAGGCGGCGCGTCCTCCGCCGAGGAACACTTCGGCACGGGACGGGGGTGACGGCCGGCCCCGGTCTCCCGGCCCCGGGATACCTGGGCCGGGAGACCGGGCCCGGGGCCGGGGAGATCGGGGCCGGGGCCGGGGCCGGGGAGATCGGGGCCGGGGAGATTGGGGCCGCTGAGACCGGGGCCCGGGGTCGGGCACGGGGAGACCGGGCCGGCGAGACCCAGGCCCGGGGTCAGACACGGGGAGACCAGGCCGGGAAGGCCCGGGGCCGGGGTCGGGCACGGGGAGGCCCAAGGGTCGAAACCCGGGCGCGGGGAGATCCGGGGGCCGAAGGCGGGTGTGGCCAGGGGCCGGGCACGGGGTCTCCTCGTGCCCCGCACCGGGAGTCCGAAGGGCCGGGCGCAGGAGAACGCGCGGGGGCCGGGCCGGCGGTGTGCCGGGCCGGTCCCCGCGCGCGTGAGTCAGGAGGCGTCGCGGACGAGGGTCCAGAGGCGGTGGTCCCAGCCCACGTCGGCGCGGGAGACGACCCTGAGGCCCGCGCTCTCCGCCAGTGCCGCGATCGCCTCCGCGTCGCGCACCCCCGAGCCGAAGGCGCACTTCAGGCGCAGATGGTGCAGGACCTCCTCCATGTCCTCGGGGTCGCCGGTCGCGACCTGCTCGACCAGGAGCAGGGTGCCGTCCGGCGCGAGGGCGGCGGCCGCCTCGGCGAGGGTGTGCACCGCGTCCTCGTCGGCCTGCCACTCCAGCTGACGTGACATCAGCACCGTCCGCGCGCCCACCGGTACGGCCCCGGATCCGGCGACCAGGTCGATCCGGGGCAGCAGCTCCTGGTCCAGGATCGCCTCGCGCAGCACCCGCAGCACCGAGGGCATCGCGACGATCCGCGCCCGCAGTTCCGGGTGTTCCTTGACCAGGGTCTCGACGACGGTGGCGACTCCCTGGCCGGTGGCGGTCAGCTCGGTGACGGCCGACCAGTCGTGGGCGCGCAGGACGCCGGGGGCGATCCAGCGGGCCTCGTCCTCGACGGCGGCGCGCGCGGTGTCGGCGATCCGGGACTCCCGGGCCAGCTCCTCGGTCAGGGTGCGGCCGGCGAGGGTGCGGTAGCCGGCGCGGCCGGTGCGGACGGTGTGCAGCAGCCCGGAGAGGGAGGCGTCGAGCGCGGCCTGGGCGCCCTCCAGGTGGTACTCCTCCGCCGAGTGGTCGTCCTCGACCAGCTCCTCGCTGACCGGGGTGAGGCTGTAGTGGCCCTCGCCGTCGGTGGCGAGCAGGTCGATGCCCACGAGGTAGTCGAGGAGGGCGCGGAGGGTGGCCGGGTCGGCCTCGGCGCGGCGGGCCAGTTCGCCGGCGTGCCGCACGCCCCGGTCGACCAGGTCGAAGACGCCGAGGGTGACGGCGGTCCGGATGGCGTACGGGGGCGCCAGGTCGGTCAGGGCGTGGAGGCGCTCGTGCGCGTCGTCCTCGTCGTCCTCCACCGCCGGGACGGTCTCGGCGCCGGCGGGCGACTCCCCGGCCGAGGCCGAGGCCGAGTCCGAGGCCGGCGCGGCGGCGGGCGCGGAGCGGCGCCAGTAACCGGTGATGTGCGTCTGCTCGCGCGGGATCTGACGCTCCGTCGCCAGGTGGCGGCGGATGCCCTTGAGGGTGACGGCCTCGCCGGCGACCCAGGCGAAGACGGTGCCGGGCAGCCATTCGGCGGCGCGGAGGGCCTGCTCCAGGAGGTCGGTGGTGCCGGCCGGGGCGCCCTCGCGGGAGAGCCAGACGATCTCGGCGTCGGCCTCGGTGGGCAGCTCCTGGCGGTGGCTGTCGTCGCCGACCTCGATGAAGACGCGGGCCTTGGTGCCGGCCGGCATCTCGGCGAGCCAGCGGCCGATGGCGGGCAGGGCGGTCTCGTCGCCGACGACGAGGATCCAGTCGGCGCCCTCGGGGTGGCTGTGGGACATCTTCGGTCCCGCGATCCAGGCGCTGTCGCCGGGGACGGCGTTCTCGGCCCAGGTGGAGGCGACTCCGCCGTCGTGGCGGACGAAGTCGAAGTCGATCTCGCCCTTCTCGGGGTCGTGGCGGACCGGGGTGTAGTCCTTGGCGACGGGCCGTCCGTCCGACCAGTCGAGGCTGCTCACCCGCTGCCGGGGCAGGACGAGGCGCCCGGTCTCGTCGGCGAAGAAGAACTTCACGTGGTCGTCGAAGCCCTCGGTGCGCAGGGCCGGGAGTTCCAGGCCGTCCTTGACGAAGGCGTCGAGCTGGGGTCCGCCGAGGGTGAGGCGGCGCATCCCGGGGGTGAGGTTCTCGGCGCGCAGGACGGTCAGCTCGCGCAGCACGATGGGGAAGGTGACGACCGAGCGGGGGCTGCGGGTGGGCATGGGTACTGCTCCTTCGTGCGCGGCGCCGGGCGGGCGCCGCGGGACGGACCTGCGGGCCGGGCGGGCCGGTGGCGCGGTGCGCCGGCCCGCCCGGCCCGTACGGGTGGCGGTGGGTGCTCCCTGCCGGGAGCGGGGGTCACTTGCCGGCGACGGCCCCGGCGAGGATCGGCGTCAGCTTCTCGACGACCCAGGGGGCGCTGAGGGCGTCCGGGTAGGCGACGGCGGAGGAGAGGGTGTTCTCCGAGGGGATGACCGCGTAGTGCTTGCCCTTGACGGCCTTCAGGGACTGGAAGAGCTTGTTGCTCTCCAGCTCCTTGACGCTGAGCAGGCCGTTGTCACCGAAGGGGTAGGTCATGAGGAGGACGTCGGCCTCCAGCTCGTCCAGGTTCTCCAGGCTGACGGCGTTCTTGTCGGCCTTGTAGTTCTTGGCCTTGTCCGACTTGGTGAAGCCGAGCTGCTCGAAGACGCCCGGGTCCTGGTCGGCGTAGGACATGAAGGTGATCTGCTCGGGGTGGACGACCGCGTAGGTGTACGTCTTGCCCTTGAACTCGGGGTGCGCGGCGGCCGCGTCGGCGGTGGCCTTCTCGTTGGCGGCGATGACCTTCTCGGCCTCGGCGGTCATGCCGAGGGCCTTGGCGGCGGTCTTCAGGCGCTCCTGCCAGGTGAGGGTGTCGGAGTGCGCCTTGTCGGTGAAGGTGACGACCGGGGCGATCGGCGCGAGCTTGGCGTAGTCGGCGTCCATCGACCAGGTGTTCATGCCGAGGATGACGTCCGGGGCCTCGGCGGCGATGGCCTCGTAGTCGGTGCCGTCGGTGTCGTCGTACGTCTTGAGCTTGCCGGCGCCGAGCTTGTCGATCGCGCGCTGCTTGTACTCGGGGACGGGGCCGCCGTCCTCGGCGTCCGGGGTGATGACCGGGACGAGGCCGAGGGCGAGGGCGATGTCGGTGTCGCCGTCGGAGACGGTGGCGACCTTGAGGGGCTTCTTCTTGACCTCGGTCTTGCCCCAGGCGTTGGGGAGGGTGACCGGGAAGGCGGCCTCGGCGGCGGCGCCGCTCGCGGCACCGGTGGGCTTCGCGCCGTCGCTCTTCGCGTCGTCCTTGCCGCCGCAGCCGACGAGGAGGGCGCCGCACGCGGCGGCGGCGAGGAGGGTACGGGCGGCGGAGCGCCGTGCGAGCGGTCTGGCGGGGCGGTTCATGGTCAGTTCTCCTGCGCGTGGTGACGGCGGCCGAGGGGGAAGATCTGCGGCCGTGCGGTGAGGGGATGGGGTACGACGAGGCAGCGGAGGCCGAAGACCTCGGCCACGGTGCTCTCGTCGAGGACCTCTTCGGGCGGGCCCTGCCGGATGACGCGCCCGTCGCGCAGGGCGACGATCGTCGAGGCGTACAGGGCTGCCTGGTTGAGGTCGTGGGAGACGAGCACGATGGTCTTGCCCGTCTGTTCGTTGAGGTCGGCGAGGAGGTCCATGACCTCGATCTGGTGCGCGACGTCCAGGTAGGTGGTGGGTTCGTCGAGCAGCAGGGTGGGGGTGTCCTGGGCGAGGGCGAGGGCGATCCACACGCGCTGGCGCTGGCCGCCGGAGAGCTGGTCGACCGGGCGGTCGACGAGTTCGGCGGTTCCGGTGGCCTGGAGGGCCTCGGCGATGATCTCGTCCTCGCGCGCGTCGCGGCGGCGGCCGAACTGGCGGTGCGGATGGCGGCCGCGCCAGACCAGGTCGCCGACGGTGATGCTCTCCGGGGCGACCGGGGACTGCGGGAGGACGCCGAGCCGGCGCGCCACCTCGCGGGTGGGCAGGCGGTGGATGTCGGAGCCTTCGAGGAGGACCGATCCGGCGGCGAGCGGCAGGAGGCGGGCGATGGACTTGAGGAGGGTGGACTTGCCGCAGGCGTTGGGGCCGACGAGGGCGGTGATCCGGCCCTTCTCGATCCGGAGGTCCAGGTCCTCGATGACGGGTGTCTTGCCGTACCCGGCGCTGATGCCGCGGGCTTCGAGCTGGTGGGTCGCGGTGGCTTCCGGGCTCTCGGTCTGCGGGGTCACGGTGTGGGTCACGAGGCTCCCTGCCTGCGTCGAAGGATCAGCCAGACGAAGTAGGGGGCGCCGAGCAGCGCGGTGAGGACACCGGTGGGCACCGGGCTGATCAGCGGTGCGTGCTGGGCGAGGACGTCGGCGCCGAGGACGATGGCGGCGCCGATCGCCGAGGCGAGGAGGGTGGAGCGCTCGGTCCCCACCAGGCGGACGGCGATGGGGCCGCTGACGAGGGAGACGAAGCCGATGGGGCCGACGACGCTGGTGGCGAGGGCCGCGGCGGCGGCGCCGACGAGCAGGACGCCGACGCGGGAGGCGGTCACCCGGGTGCCGAGGCCGGCGGCGAAGCCGTCGCCCAGGGTGAGGGTGGCGAGGGGCCGGGCGAGGAAGAGGGCGGCGAGCGCGCAGGCGGCGAAGCCGGCGGCGAGGGTCGTGACGCCGTCCCAGTCCGCGTCGTTGGTGGTGCCGACCGTCCAGCGCAGGGCGATGGCGAGGCTCTGCTGGTCCGCGACGAGGAAGAGGTAGTTCGTGTACGCGGTGCAGACGGCGCTGAGCCCGATGCCGACGAGGACGAGGCGGTACGTGTCGACCCCGCCGCGCCAGCTGAGCGCCTGGACGGCGGCGACGAGGACGAAGGAGCCGATGACGGCGGCCACGGGGACGCCGAGGGAGAAGGCGGCGGGCGCGTAGAGCAGCGCGGTCGCGGCGCCGGCGCCGGCTCCGGCGGAGATGCCGACGATGTCGGGGGTGGCGAGCGGGTTGCGGATCAGGCGCTGGTAGAGCGAGCCGGCCAGGCCGAAGAGGGCTCCGGCGAGCAGCGCGGAGAGCGCCCTCGGCATCCGCAGCTGGAAGATCATGTAGTCGGCGAGGCCGTCGCGCAGGCCGAAGGCGGCGGGCAGGACGTCTGCGGGGTCGAGCCGGCCGATGCCGCCGAGCAGGACGGAGGCGGTGGTGAGGCCCAGCAGCGCGACGGCGAGCACGGAGGCGGTCACCGAGGCGCGGCGGTTGCGGGCGCGGCGGTCGGCGCGCAGGCGGGCGACGACGACGGGCGTGGTCGGGGAGTCCGGCGTGGACCGGAGGGCGAGAGGGGTCATCACATCCGCACCAGGTCGCGGCGCCGGGCGAGCCAGACGAAGAAGGGGGTGCCGACGATCGCGGTCATGAGGCCCACCTGGACCTCGCCGTGGTCGAGGACGAGCCGGCCGGCGGTGTCGGCTCCGGTGAGGAGGACGGCCCCGGCGGCCATGGAGATCGGCAGCGACCAGCGGTGGTCGGGGCCGACGAGGAGCCGGGCGCAGTGGGCGGCGACCAGTCCGACGAAGGCGACGGGGCCGACGGCGGCGGTGGCGGCGGCGCACAGGAGGACGGCGACGGCCGCGGCGGTGAGCCGGGCGCGTTCGACCCGGACGCCGAGGGCGCGGGCGGTGTCGTCGCCGAGGCCGAGGATGTTGAGGGTGCGGCCGAGGGGCAGCGCGAGGAGGAGTCCGACGAGGACGAAGGGCATGAGGTGGCTCAGGACCTCCGCGCGGCCGGTGAGCTGACCGACCGACCAGAAGCGGAGGTGGAAGAACGCCTCCTTGTCGCGGACGACGAGGAGGGTGATGAGGGAGGACATCACGGCCGCGAGGGCGACGCCGGCGAGGACGAGGCCGACGGCCGAACTCCCGGCGTCGGTGCGGGTCCCGATGAGGTAGACAAGGGTGGCGGTCACGGAGGCGCCCAGGAGGGCGAGCCAGAAGTAGTCGCCGGTGTCGGTGACACCGAGGAGCATGATGCCGAGGACGACGAACATCGAGGCGCCCTGTTCGACGCCGAGGATGCCGGGGTCCGCGAGGGGGTTGGCGGTGAGGGCCTGCATGACGAGACCGGCGGCGCCGAGCGCCGCGCCGACGGCGAGGCCGAGGAAGGTGCGGGGGATGCGCTCGGTCCACAGGACGTGGGTGTTGAACGCCTCTTCCCCGGGGTGGAGCAGGATGCGGACGACTTCCAGGGGCGAGATGTCCCGGGCGCCGAGTCCGATGCTCGCGACGAGCGTCACGAGGACCGCCGCGACGGCGAGGACGGACACGACCGTGCCCCGCGAGGTCCGGGTGCGGACCGGGGGGTCGCCCGGAGGCATGTCCTGTATCGGGGCTTTCGCCACCGATAGGGGCGGTTGTGTCATGTGCCGTCCTTGTTCTCACTGCTCGTACGGCTACTTAGGTTACCCTTGCCTAACCTTCGGGGATCCAACTCGGAGGCCGACCGATCACACCGAGGGGTCGCGGGCCGACCGCCTCTCAGACACCGGGGGGTGGCGCGCATGACCGACCGCACGGCGGGCGCGACCGACGAGATCGTCATCACGGCGACGGGTCATGCGACGCACTGGCACGACTACCACCAACTCCTGTACGCGCCCTTGGGACGGATCACCGTCACCACCCCGGACGGCGAGCACGAGCTGACCTCGCCGCAGGCGCTGTGGCTTCCGGCCGGCACCCCGCACAGCGCCGCGTTCGATTCCGGATCCCTGGTCCTGACCGAGTCGTTCGACCCCGTCCGGCACCGCCTGCCGTACACCCGGGCCACCACGATCCGGCTCGACGAGACCGCTCGCCGGCACCTGCTGGCCCGCACCCGGGGCGGGGGCGCGGAGGTCGACGACGCGGCCATGTTCGCGGCGCTGACCTGCGCCGGGCCCCACGGCGACGCCCGGCTTCCGCTGCCCCGCCCGACCAGCGAGGCGGCCCGCGCCGTCGCGGGAACGCTGCTGCGCAGACCCGACGACCAGCGCACCGCGACGGAGTGGGCCGAGAGCCTCTACGTGAGCGCGACGAGCCTGCGCCGGGCCTTCCGCGCCGAGACCGGGCTCGCCTTCTCCGAGTGGCGGACCCGGGTGCGCCTCAACCACTCGCTCGCCCTGCTCAGCCGGGGACATCAGGTCGGCGCGGTCGCCGCCAAGGTCGGATTCACGAGCACGAACGGCTACATCCTGGCGTTCAGGCGACACTTCGGGCGCACCCCGGGCGTCTGGATCAAGGAGCACGGAGGGCGCCCGCCCGGGCCTCCCGAGCCGGTCGGAAGCGTCCCCTCCGCGCGAAAGTCGGCCACCGGGGGGTGACTTGACAGCCACCGCACCCTAGGTGATTTTAGGTAAGCCTTACCTAAACGCCCAGCTCCTGGGCGCCCCCACCGACCCGACCCCCCCCCCACGGCCCCCGTGCCCCGCCCCGAAGGGCGCGGCAGGCGGGGCCGCCCCGGCGCGAGGAGAGACCCATGACCGCGACCAACCCCTTCGAGGACGACGACGCCCGCTACTACGTGCTCGTCAACGCCGAGAACCAGCACTCGCTCTGGCCGGCCTTCGCCGAGATCCCGGACGGCTGGACCGTGGTGCACGGCGAGGACTCCCGGCAGGGCTGTGCCGCGTACACCGAGGAGCACTGGACCGACCTGCGCCCGGCGAGCCTGGCCGCCCGTTCCTGACGCCGGACCCCCGGCGGGCGCGGCCCGTCCCGCCCGCTCCCGTCCGGCGCGCGACCGCGTCCGGGAGATGGCGGGACGGGAGCCGGCGGCACGGGAGCCGGCGGCACGGGAGCGGGCAGGGCCCGTCCGCCTCACGCCAGGACGCGGGTGAGGATCCGGGAGCCGCGCGCGGGATCGAGGGCGGCCCGCCACGCGGGCGGCGCCTCCTCCTCGCGACCGGCGGCGAAGCCGTGCCGCAGGAAGAGCAGCCCGCTGCCGACGGTCGCCGCGCACACCCGGGCGGCGCCCCGCGCGTCCGCCTCGCGGAGCACGGCGCCGAGCAGCGCGGAGCCGATGCCCCGCCCCTGATGTCCGGGCGCCACGCAGAAGTTGTAGAGCACGACCGCCACCCGGCCCCGCGCGTCGGCGCAGGCCCGCAGACCCACACATCCCACCAGACCCTCGGCGCCGGCCTCCACGACCAGGAAGTCCGCCGCGTCGCGGGCCAGTTCGGCGAGCGACCGGTCGCGCAGGGCGCCCTCGCGCACGAACGGCCTCGACAGCCGGTGGACCGCGCCGGCATCCCCGGCCCCGGCCGCCCTGACCTCGACGAGGGGCAGCGGCGGGCGCTCCGGTCGGGACAGTGCAGTGTTCAACGTCTTCTCGCTCTCTGACAACTGACGGACCGCCGTGAGTTCGCGGCACGCGTTTGACTGCACGATAGCTACTTAGGTAAGCCTTACCTAACCAACACCTGCACCACCGGAACGGGAAGACGAGGACCCACCCATGGCCGACACGGCCGGACAGCAGACCTTCGCCCTGGAGCGGCTCACGCGTGACGTCGCCGACGTGCTCTAC
Organism: Streptomyces sp. NPDC085460; assembly: GCF_044541975.1. Lineage (NCBI taxonomy): Bacteria > Bacillati > Actinomycetota > Actinomycetes > Kitasatosporales > Streptomycetaceae > Streptomyces > Streptomyces sp. NPDC085460. The sequence goes on along the minus strand of NZ_JBITTO010000001.1, from coordinate 613,542 downwards.
GTCGACGCCGAGGAGATCGACCCGGACGAGAGCCTGCTCGACCAGGGCCTCGACTCGATCCGGCTGATGGCCCTGGTCGAGACGTGGCGCGCCGACGGCGCCGTGATCGGATTCGTCGAACTCGCCGAACACCCCACCCTCAAGGAGTGGGCCGCCCTCCTCGGGCAGCCGTCGGGAGCGTCCCGTGCGAGCCGGTGACCTCCTCATCGACATCAGCCCGCTGCGGGCCAGCCGCGACTTCCGGGCGATCTTCATCGCCCGGATCGTGTCCCTCTTCGGACTCGGCATGGCCATGGTGGCGCTGGCCAAGCAGGTCTACGACCTGACGGGCTCCACCTTCGGGGTCGCCGTCTCCAGCATGATCATGAGCGTCACCGTGCTGCTCGGCTCCCTCTGGGGCGGCTGGGCGGCCGACCGCATGGACCGCCGGAAGCTGATCCTGTGGGGCCGTTCCTCCGCCGCCCTCGCCTTCGCCGGACTCGCGGTCAACGCCTTCCTGCCCGACCCGCAGCTGTGGACGGTCTACCTGTTCGTCGCCCTGGACGGACTCGCCACCGGAGTCAGCGTCACCGCCCTGATGGCCGTCGCCCCGACCCTGGTCCGGCCCGACCAACTGCCCGCCGCGGGCGCCCTGATCTCCCTCACCGGCGAGCTCGGATCGATCGCCGCCCCCTTCCTCGGCGGTGTGGTGCTCGCCCTGACCGGCGGCCCCGGACCGGTCTACGCCTTCACCGCCGTCACCACCGGCGTCACCACCCTGCTCCTCCTCAGGCTGCGCCCGCTGCCCCCGGTCACGGACGACGACGAGGACGAGGACGGCGCCGAGGACTCCGGCTCGCCGCTCGCCGCCTTCCGGTTCGCCGTCCGCAACCGCGTCGTCGGCGGCCTCCTCGCCCTCGGCGGGATCAACGCGCTGTTCAGCATGCCGGTCGTCGTCTTCCCCGAGCTGGTCGACAAGCGGTTCGGCGGCGGCGAGTTGATGCTCGGCCTGCTGTACACCGCCCCGGCCGTGGGCGCGATCCTCGTCTCCGCCACCAGCGGCTGGATCGCGCGAGCGCCCCGGCCCGGACGCCTGCTGCTCACCGCCGCGTTCGTCGGCGGTCTGGCCATCCTCGGTTTCGGACTCAGCGGCAGCCCCGCGCTCGCCTTCGCGATGCTGGCCGTGGGCGGAGCCGCCGGCACGGTCTACGAGATCCTCGAGTACGCCCTCGTCCAGCACAACACCCCGGACCGGCTGCGCGGCCGCATGGTCAGCGTCCTCACCGCCCAAGGCACCACCGGCGGCATCGCGGGCGAGGTCGAAGTCGCCCTGGTGGCCAAGTGGTTCAGCCCGGCCGGCGCCGCCGTCGTGAACGGCGTGGTGTGCACGGCGGCTGCCGTGGTCGTCGCCCTCACGGTCCCCGGACTGCGGCACGCCACCCTCCCCGAGGAGGAGCCCGAGGACGACGGTCCGCCCGAGGGCCCCGACCTCGCGAAGACTCCCGCCGCCGCCGCGCGGATCGACGCCACGGGCCCGGCGGGCGGCTGACCCGCCCGCCGGTGCCGCCCCGCCCTCCCCCACACCCCCTCTCCGTCCCGTCCCGCGGCCGGCCCCCCTGCCGCCGCGGGTGAACCCTGGAGCAAGATCCATGACCGAGCGTGCCCAGCGACGCCTCGCCCTGACCGGGGCCCAGACCGGAGTCTGGTACGGCCAGCGGCTCGACCCCGACTCCCCGGTCTACAACGTCGGCCAGTACGTCGCCGTCGACGGGACGCTCGACCCGGACCTCTTCGCCACGGCCCTGCGCCGGGTCGTCGGGGAGTGCGAGGCCCTCACCGTCCGCTTCGAGGAGGACGAGCACGGACAGCCCGTCCAGATCCTCGCCGACGCGCCCCCGGACGGCCCCGTCGTCACGGTCGTGGACCACCGGGGCGAACCGGACCCGGAGGCCGCCGCGCTCGCCCGGATGCGCGCCGACATGGCCACCCCCGCCGACCCGGCCGCCGCCCCGCTGTTCGCGTTCGCCCTCCACCGGGTCGCCCCCGACCGCACGCTCTGGTACCAGCGCGTCCACCACATCGCGCTGGACGCCTACGGCTTCTCCCTGCTCTCCCGCCGTGCCGCCGAGGTCTACACGGCGCTCGCGCGCGGCGAGGAGCCCGCCCCGTCGCCGTTCGGACCGCTCTCCGCCGTCGTCGAGGAGGAGGCCGCCTACCGCGACGACGAGCGGTACGCCGCCGACCGCGCCCACTGGCTGGACCGGCTCGCGGACCTCGGCGACCACGAGCCCCTGGCCGGCGCCTCCTTCCCCGCCGCCCCCGGCTTCCTGCGCGCCGAGGCCGCCCTCTCCCCCGAGGCCACCGCCGGGGTGCTCGCCCTCGCCCGCGCCGCGAAGGCCACCTGGGCGGACGTCGTGACCGCCGCCTTCGCCGCCTTCCTCCACCGCTCGACCGGCAGCCGGGACGTCCTGCTGTCGCTGCCCGCGATGGCCCGCCTCGGCTCGGCCGCCCTCTCCGTGCCGGCCATGGTCGTCAACGTGCTGCCGCTGCGGGTCGCGGTCCGCCCCGACCTCCCCCTGGCCGGACTCGTCGCCGAGGTCGCCGCCGGCGTCCGGGACCTGCGCCGCCACCAGCGCTACCGCGCCGAGGACATCCGCCGCGACCTCGGCCTCGTCGGCCGCGACCGGGGCCCGCTCGGCCCGATGGTCAACGTCAAGGCGTTCGACAACGCCCTCGACTTCGCCGGCGCCCCCGGCACCGTGCACAACGTGGCCGCCGGACCGGTCGACGACCTCACCCTCGCCGTCCGCCACGACGCCGCCGCGGGCCGGATCGCCTTCGAGCTCGACGCCAACCCGCGCGCCTACGACGCCGAGGGCCTGGACGCCCGCTGCGCCGAGTTCGTCCGCTTCCTCACCGAAGCCGCCGGAGCCGCCCACGACACCCCCGTGGGCCGCCCCGACCTCCTCGACACCGGCGCCCTGCGCGCGCTCGCCGAGCAGGCCGCCGCCACCACCCGCGCGATCCCGCCCGGCACCGTCGCCGACGCCTTCGCCGCCCGCGTACGGGAGCACCCCGAGGCCCTCGCCCTCGTCGCGGGCGCCGAGGAACTCACGTACGCCGAACTCGACGCCCGGGTCGACCGGCTGGCCCGGCTGCTCGCCGCGCGCGGCGTCGGCCCCGAGCGGTTCGTCGGCATCGCCCTGCCGCGCGGCGCCGACCTCGTCGTCGCCCTGCTCGCCGTCCTCAGGGCGGGCGGCGCCTATCTGCCGCTCGACCTCGAATACCCGGCCGAGCGCCTGGAGTTCATGGTCCGCGACGCCCGCCCCGTCTGCGTCCTCACCACCCTCGCCGCCGCGCCGGACGCCCCCGACGTGCCCGGCACCGACACCCTCGTCCTGGACTCCCCCGACGCCCTGTCCGCGCTCGCCGACCTCGCCGACCTCGCCGACGGACCGTCCGCGCCCCTTCCGGCCCCGGACGGCGCCCACCCGGCGTACGTCATCCACACCTCCGGCTCCACCGGGCGCCCCAAGGGCGTGGTGATCCCCCACTCCGCGCTCGCCAACTTCCTGCGCATGCAGGCCCACGAGCTGGCCATGGCGCCCGGCGACCGGCTCGTCGCCGTCACCACCGTCTCCTTCGACATCGCGGCCCTGGAGCTCCACGTGCCGCTGATCAGCGGCGCGGCGGTCGTCCTCGCCGACCGCGACACGGTCCGCGACCCGGCGGCCCTCGCCGCCCTCGTCGAGGCCCACCGCCCGGCCGTCATGCAGGCGACGCCGTCGCTGTGGCACGCCCTGCTGGAGGAGGGCGCCCCGCGCGCCCTCGCCCGTACCAAGGTCCTCGTCGGCGGCGAGGCCCTGCCCGCCGCCCTCGCCGAACGCCTCGCCCGCACGGCAGCCTCCGTCACCAACGTGTACGGGCCGACCGAGGTGACCGTCTGGGCCACCTCCTCCGTCCTCTCCCCCGAACACACCGGCACCCCGGACATCGGCCTGCCGTTCTGGAACACCCGCGCCCACGTCCTCGACTCCGCGCTCCGCCCCGTCCCGCACGGCCGCCCCGGCGAGCTGTACCTGTCGGGCGAGCAGCTGGCCCGCGGCTACCTCGGCCGCCCGGCCCTCACCTCCGAGCGGTTCGTCGCCGACCCGTACGGCCCCGCCGGCTCCCGCATGTACCGCACCGGCGACCTCGTGCGCCGCCGGCCCGACGGCGTCATCGACTTCCTCGGCCGCGCCGACGACCAGGTGAAGGTCCGCGGCTTCCGCATCGAACTCGGCGAGATCGAAACAGCCCTGACGGACCGTCCGGAGGTCGACCGCGCGGTGGTCGTGGTCCGCGAGGACATCCCCGGCTCCCCGCTCCTGGTCGGCTACGTCACTGGCACGGGCGGCTCCGCCCCCGACCCGGCCGGACTGCGCGCGGCGGTCGGCGAGCGGCTGCCCGCCCACATGGTGCCGTCCGCCGTGGTGGTCCTGGACGCCTTCCCGCTCACCGCCAACGGCAAGGTCGACCGGCGCGCCCTGCCCGCCCCGGACCTGGCCGGCCTCACGACGACCACCGGCCGGACCCCGCGCGACGCCCGTGAGGAGATCGTCGCCGGCGCCTACGCCGACGTCCTGGAGCTGGCCTCGGTCGGCCCCGGCGACGACTTCTTCGACCTCGGCGGCCACTCGCTGCTCGCCGCCCGCGTGGCGGCACGGCTGCGCGCCGCCCTCGGCGCCGACTGCGGCGTGCGGGACGTCTTCGAGGCCCGCACCCCCGCCTCGCTCGCCGAGCGGCTCGCCGCCCGCACCGCGACCGGCCCCCGCCCCGCGCTCACCGCCGGGCGGCGGCCCGAGGTCCTGCCGCTCTCCGACGCCCAGCACCGGCTGTGGTTCCTGCACCAGCTCGAAGGCCCCAGCGCCACCTACAACATCCCGTTCGTCGCCCGCTTCGGCACCCTCCTCGACCCGACCGCCCTGGACGCGGCCCTCGGCGACGTGGTGGCCCGGCACGAGGCGCTGCGCACCGTCTTCGGCGAGCGCGGCGGCGAGCCGTACCAGCGGATCCTCGACCCGGCGGGCGCCGGGGTGCGGCTGCGCCTGGCGGAGACCGCCCCGGACCGCGTGGACGCGGCGGTGGCGGCGGCCCTCGGCCACCTCTTCGACCTGTCGGCCGAGGCACCGGTGCGGGTCACCCTGGTCCGCGACACCGAGCGGGGCGCCGACGCCCTGGTCGTGCTGCTGCACCACATCGCGAGCGACGAGTGGTCGATGGGCCCGTTCCTCCACGACCTCGAACACGCCTACGCGGCCCGACTCCGCGGCGAGGCACCCGAGTTCGCCCCGCTGCCGGTGCAGTACGCCGACTTCGCGCTCTGGCAGCGCGCGGCCCTCGGCGACCCGGCCGACCCCGCGTCCCCGGCCGCCCGGCAGGCCGCCCACTGGTGCGAGGCGCTCGCCGGTCTGCCGGCCGAGGCCACCGCGCCCACCGACCGGCCGCGCCCCGCCGAGCCCGACAACGCGGGCCGCATGACCCACCACGCGGTGCCCGCCGCCCTCGCCACCGGCATCCGCAGGCTGGCCCGCGACTCCGGCACCAGCGTCTTCATGGTCGTCCACGCGGCCGTCGCCACCCTGCTCCACCGCCTCGGCGCCGGCGACGACATCCCGCTCGGCAGCCCGGTCGCCGGCCGCTCCGACCCGGCGCTCGACGGCCTCGTCGGCTTCTTCGTCAACACCGTGGTGCTGCGCGCCGACCTGTCCGGCGACCCGACGTTCGCCACCCTCCTGGAGCGGGTGCGCGCCACCGACCTGGCCGCGCTCGACCACGCCGACCTCCCGTTCGACGCGGTCGTGGAGGCGGTCAACCCGGAGCGCTCCCTCACCCGGCACCCGCTCTTCCAGACCATGGTGTCGCACAGCACCGTCACCCAGGACGTGCGCGCCCTGTTCGGCCTGGACGCCTCCGTGGACCGCACCGACCCGGGCGTCACCAAGTTCGACCTCGACATCACCTTCTCCGACAGCGCCCACGGCGACGAGCTCGACCTGGAGGTCTTCTCCTCGTCCGCCCTCTTCGACGCGGCCACCGCCGACGCGCTCGCCACCCGGCTGCTGCGCCTCCTGGAGCAGGCCGTCGCGGCCCCCGACACCCCGGTCTCCGCGTACGAGCTGCGCTCCGGGGAGGAGCGGACGCTCCTGGAGCGGTGGAACGACACCGCCGTCGACCACCCCGCCGCCACCGTCGTGGAGATCCTGGCCGAGCGCGTCCGGGAGACCCCGGACGCCACCGCCCTGGTCTGCGGCGACCTGCGGCTCACCTTCGCCGAGCTGGACGAGCGCGTCACCCGGCTCGCCCTGCTCCTCGCCGGGGAGGGCGCGGGACCCGACGCCGTCGTGGCGCTCGCCGTGCCCCGCTCGGCCGAGTCCGTCGTCGCCGCCTTCGCCGTCCTGAAGGCCGGCGGCGCCTACCTGCCGCTCGACCTGGACCACCCGGAGGAGCGCCTGGCGTACATGCTGGACGACGCCGCGCCGGTCTGCGTCGTCACCACCCGGGCCGTGGACGACCGGGTCCCGGAGACGCCCGGCGCGACCCGGCTCGTCCTGGACGACCCGGCGGTACGGGACCGGCTCGCGGCGGCGGAGGGCGAGGCGCCCGCCGCCCCCGGTCCCGACGACCTGGCGTACGTCATCTACACCTCGGGCTCCACCGGCCGCCCCAAGGGCGTCGGCCTGCACCACGCCGGTCTGACGAACCTGTACCGGGACCACGAGCGGCAGCTGTACCGCCCGGTCGCCGAGCGGCTCGGGCGCCGCGTGCGGGCCCTGCACACGGCCTCGTTCTCCTTCGACTCCTCGTGGGAACAGCTGCTGTGGCTGATCGCCGGCCACGAGCTGCACGTCCTCGACGAGTACGGGCGCCGCGACGCCGACGCCGTCGTCGCCCACGTGCGGGAGGCGCGGATCGACGCGCTCGACGTCACCCCGTCGTACGGCCGCCACCTGCTCGACGCTGGCCTGCTCACGGGCGCGCACCGGCCGCCGCTGTTCCTGCTCGGCGGCGAGGCCGTGCCGCCCGCGCTGTGGACGGAGCTGCGCGCGGTGCCCGGCGTGGAGACGGTGAACTACTACGGCCCCACCGAGTTCACGGTGGACGCCCTGGTCGCCCGGGTCACCGACTGCCCGACCCCGGTGGTGGGCCGTCCCCTCGACAACACCCGGGCGCACGTCCTGGACGCCCGGCTGCGGCCGGTGCCGCCCGGCGTCCCCGGCGAGCTGTACCTCGCGGGCGTCCAGAACGCCCGCGGCTACCTGGGCCGTTCCGTGCTCACCTCGGAGCGGTTCGTCGCGGACCCGTACGGTCCCGCCGGCTCCCGCATGTACCGCACGGGCGACCTGGCGCGCCGCCGTGCCGACGGGCTGATCGAGTTCCTGGGCCGCGCCGACGACCAGGTGAAGATCCGCGGCTTCCGTGTCGAACTCGGCGAGATCGAGGCCGAGCTGACGGCCTGTGAGGGCGTCGCCTCGGCGGCCGTGCTGGTCCGCGAGGACGTCCCCGGCGTGCCGCGTCTGGTGGCGTACGTGACCGGCGGCGCCGACCCGGACGCGGTGCGCCGCGAGGTCGCCTCCCGCCTGCCGGAGTACATGGTCCCGGCGGCGGTCGTCGCCCTGGACGTCCTGCCGGTGAACGTCAACGGCAAGCTGGACCGGGCCGCGCTGCCCGCGCCCGCCGTGACGGCCGCCGCGCCGTCGCGGGCGCCGCGCGGCGAGGCCGAGGAACGGCTCGCGGAGGCGTTCGCGGAGGTCCTGGGCCTTGCCTCGGTCGGAGCCGAGGACGACTTCTTCGCCCTCGGCGGCCACTCCCTGCTCGCGACGCGCCTGGTGGCCCGGGTGCGGGCGGCGGGCCGCGCCTGCGCCGTACGGGACGTGTTCGAGGCGCGGACGGTCGCGGCGCTCGCCGCCCGGCTCGCGGAGCGCACCGCCTCCGCACGCCCCGCCCTCGCCCCGGCAGCTTCCCGGCCCGAGCGGCTGCCGCTCTCGTACGCCCAGCGGCGGCTCTGGTTCCAGTACGGCATGGACGGCGCGAGCTCCACCTACACGGTCCCCCTGGCCCTGCGGCTGCGGCAGCGTCCGGACGAGGACGCCCTGCGCGCCGCGTTCGGGGACCTGCTGGCCCGCCACGAGGTCCTGCGGACCGTGTACGCGGAGGCGGAAGGCGAGCCGTACCAGCGGATCCTGGCGCCCGACCGGGCCGAAGTCCCCTTCGCGGTCCGCGAGGTGGCCCCCGAGGCCCTGGCGGACGCGGTCGAGGCGGCGGTCGCGGAGCCCCTCGGCCTGGAAGCCGAACTCCCCCTGCGGGTCACGCTGTTCGGCGCGGGCGACGGCACCCACGTCCTGGTGGTGCTGCTGCACCACATCGCGACGGACGAATGGTCCACCGGCCCGTTCCTCACCGACCTGGACACCGCCTACACGGCCCGCCTCGCGGGCCGCGCCCCCGACTTCCCCGAACTCCCCGTCCAGTACGCCGACTACGCCCTCTGGCAGCGCGAACTCCTCGGCGACCCGGCGGACGCCGCCTCCCTCGCCGCCCGCCAGTCCGCCTTCTGGAGCGACACCCTGGCGGGGCTCCCGGAGGAGCTGACGCTGCCCACCGACCGGCCCCGGCCCGCCGTCCCGACCCACCGGGGCGACACGGTCACGGCCGCCCTCCCCGCCGAGCTCGTCGCCCGCCTCGACCGGCTGGCGGCGGACTCGGGCGCGACGATGTTCATGGTGGTGCACGCGGCCGTCGCGGCCCTGCTCCACCGGCTCGGCGCCGGCGACGACATCCCCCTCGGCACCCCGGTCGCCGGACGCGGCGACAGCGCCCTCGACGGCCTCGTGGGCTTCTTCGTCAACACGGCCGTGCTGCGCACCGACCTGTCCGGCGACCCGTCCTTCACGGAGCTGCTGCACCGGGCCCGTACGGCCGGCCTCGCCGTCCTCGACCACGCCGACCTGCCCTTCGACGCCGTCGTGGAGGCGGTGGCGCCGGCCCGCTCGCTCGCCCGCCACCCGTTGTTCCAGACGATGGTGGCGTACGAGGGCGGCGGCCCGGACCTCTCCCGGCTGCTCGGCACGGACGCCGAGGAGTTCCCGGTACGGGGCGGCGCGGCCAAGTTCGACCTGGAGATCCTTTTCCGGCGCGCGAACGGAGCGGAGGGCACCGGCGGCACCGGCGGCGCCGGCATGACCTGCGGAGTGCGGTACGCGACCGACCTGTTCGAGCGCGCGGGCGCCGAGCGCCTGACGGAACGGCTCGTCCGCCTGCTCGACGCCGTGGCGGCCGCGCCCGACGCGCCCGTCTCCTCGGCGGCCCTGATGGGTGACGACGAGCGGCGCGCCCTGGAGGGGTGGAACGCGACCGGGCGGGCCGTCGACGGTCCCCGCACCCTCGCGGACCTGGTGGCGGCCGGCGCCGGGAAGGCCCACGGCCCGGCCCTGGTCTTCGAGGGCGAGGAGCTGTCCCGTACGGACTTCGAGGCGGCCGTCAACCGCCTCGCCCGGCTGCTGATCGACCGGGGCGTGGGACCGGAGACGGTCGTCGCCGTGGCCCTGCCCCGCTCGCTCGACCTGCTCGTCGCCCTGCACGCCGTGGTCAGGGCCGGTGGCGCCTACCTGCCGCTCGACCTCACCCTGCCCGCCGACCGCCTCACCCACATGACGGACACCGCGCGTCCGCTGTGCGTCCTGACGGACCTTCCGTCGCTCGGCGCGCTGCCGGCCGGCGTGGAGGCCGAGCCGGTGGTCCTGGACGCGCCCGAGGTGCGCGCGGAGCTGGACGCCCTCGCGGACACCGAGATCACGGACACGGACCGGCGGGCGCCGCTGCTGCCCCGCCACCCGGCGTACGTCATCTTCACCTCCGGCTCCACCGGACGCCCCAAGGGCGTGATGGTCGAGCACGAGGCCATCGTCAACCGCCTCCAGTGGATGCAGGGCACCTACCGGCTGACCTCGGCCGACCGGGTCCTCCAGAAGACGCCGACCACCTTCGACGTCTCCGTCTGGGAGCTGTTCTGGCCGCTCACCCACGGCGTGCCCCTGGTCATCGCCCGGCCGGACGGCCACAAGGACCCCGAGTACCTGGCCGGTCTGATCCGCGAACAGCGCGTCAGCGTCCTGCACTTCGTGCCGTCGATGCTCCAGGCGTTCCTGGACTCGGCGGACGTGGCGGAGTGCCCGAGCTTGCGGCTCGTGGTGTGCAGCGGCGAGGCCCTGCCGACGGAGCTCGTCGACCGGTTCCACGCCTCCGCCGGGGATCGAACGGTCGCCCTGGAGAACCTGTACGGACCCACCGAAGCAGCCGTCGACGTCACCGCCGCCTCGGCCCTGCCGGGCGCCACGACCGCCTCCGCCTCCATCGGCTCCCCGGTCTGGAACACCCGCGTCCACGTCCTCGACGGACGCCTCCAGCCCGTCCCCGTCGGCGTCCCCGGCGAGCTCTACCTCGCCGGAATCCAGCTCGCCCGCGGCTACCTCACCCGCCCCGACCTCACAGCGGAACGATTCGTCGCCGACCCCCACGGCCCCGCCGGCACCCGCATGTACCGCACCGGCGACCTCGTCGTCCGGCACGCGGACGGCCGCCTCCAGTACCTCGGCCGCACCGACGACCAGGTCAAGCTCCGCGGCCTGCGCATCGAACTCGGCGAGATCGACGCCGTGCTCTCCGGGGCTCCCGGCGTGGCCCACGCGGTGACGCTGGTCCGCGAGGACCGGCCGGGTGTCCAGCGGCTCGTGGCGTACGTCGTCGGCGCCGGCGACGGGCCGGTCCCCGTGGACGCGGTGCGCGCCCACGCGGCCTCCCGCCTGCCGGAGTACATGGTCCCGGGCGTGTTCGTGAAGATCCCGGCCGTGCCGCTCTCCCCCAACGGCAAGCTCGACCGGCGCGCCCTGCCCGCGCCGCCGGACGCCGTCGCCGGGCCCTCGCGGGCGCCGAGGGACGCGCGAGAGACCCTCCTGCTCGGGATCGTCACGGCCGTGCTCGGTGTGGACACGGCCGGTGTCGAGGACGACTTCTTCGACCTCGGCGGCCACTCCCTGCTCGCCGCCCGCGCCGCGAGCCGGATGCGGACCGCGCTGGGCGTGGAGTGCTCCGTACGGGACGTGTTCGAGGCGCGGACGGTCGCGGCGCTCGCCGCCCGGCTCGCCGAGCGGACGGGCTCCGCCCGGCCCGCGCTCGTCCCGGTCGCCGCGCGGCCCGAGCGGCTGCCGCTGTCGTACGCGCAGCGCCGGTTGTGGCTGTTCGACAGCGTCCGGGGGCCGGGGACCGCGTACAACGTGCCCTTCGCCGTGCGCCTGGACGGGGCCGTGGACGCGGAGGCCGTACGGGCCGCCGTGGCGGACGTGGTGGCGCGGCACGAGGTGCTGCGGACCGTGTTCGCGGAGGCCGACGGGGAGCCGTACCAGCGGATCCTGGCGCCGGGTGAGGTGCCGGTGCCGTTCTCGGCGCGCCGCGTCGGCGACGGGGAACTGGCCGCCGAGGCGGAGGCCGTCTCCCGGTACGTCTTCGACCTGGCCCGGGAGATCCCGGTGCGGGTGACGCTGCTCAGCTCGTCCGACGACGCGCACGTGCTGGTGGTGCTGCTGCACCACATCGCGACCGACGAGTGGTCCACCGGACCGCTCCTCGCCGACCTGGACGCCGCCTACGCGGCCCGCGCCGCGGGCCGTGCCCCCGACTTCCCCGAACTCCCCGTCCAGTACGCCGACTACGCCCTCTGGCAGCGGGAACTCCTGGGCGACGAGGCCGAGTCGGGCTCCGTGGCCGCGCGTCAGGCCGCCTACTGGCGGGAGGCGCTGGCCGGGGTCCCGGAGGAGTGGGGCCTGTTCACCGACACCCCGCGTCCGGCGGCCCCGACGCACGGCGGCGACGTGGTCCCGTTCGGCGTGTCCGCCGCGACGGGCGCCGGGCTCGCCCGGATCGCCCGCGCCTCGGGCGCGACGATGTTCATGGTGGTGCACGCGGCCGTCGCGGCCCTGCTCCACCGGCTCGGCGCCGGCGACGACATCCCCCTCGGCGCCCCGGTCTCCGGGCGCGGCGACGAGCAGCTCGACGGGCTCGTGGGCTTCTTCCTGAACACGCTCGTGCTGCGCGCGGACCTGTCGGGCGAGCCGACGTTCGCCGAGCTCGTCGACCGGGTGCGGGACACCGGGCTCGCGGGCTTCGCCCACGCCGACCTGCCGCTCGAAGCGGTGGCGGAGGCGGTGGGCGCGGCCCGCTCGCAGGCCCGCAACCCGCTGTTCCAGGCGATGGTGACGTACCACTCGGTGTCCACCGAGGTGGACTCGCTGTTCGGCGTGGCGGCCCGTGAGCTGCCGGTCGAGATCGGCGGGTCGAAGGTCGACCTGGAGTTCGCCTTCGGCGGCTCGGAGGCGGACGGGCGGATCGAGGGCGGCCTGCGGTACGCGACCGACCTCTTCGGCCGGCCGGGCGCCGAGCGGCTCGTGGAGCGGCTCGTCCGGCTCCTGGACGCCGTGGCGGCCGACCCGTCCGCCCCGGTCTCCGCCCTCGACCTGAGGGACGGGGAGGAGCGGCGTGCGCTGGAGGGGTGGAACGCGACCGGGCGGGCCGTCGACGGTCCCCGCACCCTGGCGGACCTGGTGGCGGCCGGCGCCGGGAAGGCCCACGGCCCGGCCCTGGTCTTCGAGGGCGAGGAGCTGTCCCGTACGGACTTCGAGGCGGCCGTCAACCGCCTCGCCCGGCTGCTGATCGACCGGGGCGTGGGACCCGAGTCGGTCGTCGCCGTGGCGCTGCCCCGCTCGCTCGACCTGCTCGTCGCCCTCCACGCCGTGGTCAGGGCCGGTGGCGCCTACCTGCCGCTCGACCTCACCCTGCCCGCCGACCGCCTCACCCACATGTGCGCGACCGCCCGGCCGGTCGCCGTCCTCACCGACGCGGCCTCGGCTCCGGACCTTCCGGCGGGGCTCGCGGCGGAGCGGATCGTGCTCGACTCGGCCGCCGTGGCGGCGGAGTGGGCGGGCGCGGACCCCCAGAAGGTGACGGACGCGGACCGGCGGGCGCCGCTGCTGCCCCGCCACCCGGCGTACGTGATCTTCACCTCCGGCTCCACGGGGCGCCCCAAGGGCGTGATGGTCGAGCACGAGGCCATCGTCAACCGCCTCCAGTGGATGCAGGGCGCGTACGGGCTCACCGCCGGCGACCGTGTCCTCCAGAAGACGCCGACCACGTTCGACGTCTCCGTGTGGGAGCTGTTCTGGCCGCTCGCCCAGGGCGTGCCGCTGGTCGTCGCGCGGCCGGACGGCCACAAGGACCCGGAGTACCTGGCCGAGCTGATCCGCGAACAGCGCGTCAGCGTGCTGCACTTCGTGCCGTCGATGCTGGCCGCGTTCGTCGCGGCGGTGGAGGTCGCGGAGTGCCCGGGGCTGCGGCTCGTGGTGTGCAGCGGCGAGGCCCTGCCGACGGAACTCGTGGACCGGTTCCACGCCTCCGCCGGAGGCCGCGCGGTCGCCCTGGAGAACCTGTACGGACCCACCGAGGCCGCCGTCGACGTCACCGCCGCCACCGCCCTGCCGGGCGCCACGACCGCCTCCGCCTCCATCGGCTCCCCGGTCTGGAACACCCGCGTCCACGTCCTCGACGGACGCCTCCAGCCCGTCCCCGTCGGCGTCCCCGGCGAGCTCTACCTCGCCGGAATCCAGCTCGCCCGCGGCTACCTCACCCGCCCCGACCTCACAGCGGAACGATTCGTCGCCGACCCCCACGGCCCCGCCGGCACCCGCATGTACCGCACCGGCGACCTCGTCGTCCGCCACCCCGACGGCCGCCTCCAGTACCTCGGCCGCACCGACGACCAGGTCAAACTCCGCGGCCTGCGCATCGAACTCGGCGAAATCGACGCCGTGCTCACCAGCGCCCCCGCAGTGGCCCACGCCGTCACCCTCGTCCGCGAGGACCGGCCCGGCGTCCAGCGGCTCGTCGCCTACGCCGTCCCGGCCGGCGAAGGACCGCTCGACCCGGAGGCGCTGCGGGCGCACGCGGCGGCGCGGCTCCCGGAGTACATGGTCCCGGGCGTGTTCGTGGAGATCCCCGCCGTGCCGCTCTCCCCCAACGGCAAGCTCGACCGGCGCGCCCTGCCCGCCCCGCCGGAGCCGCGCCGAGCCGTCCCGCCGACCGCCCCTGCGGCGGCCGGCGAGACCCCGGCCGGGCTGCTCGCGCGGCTGATGGCCGAGGTCCTGGGGCTGCCCGAGGTGGGTCCCGAGGAGAACTTCTTCGAGCTGGGCGGCGACAGCATCGTCTCCATCCGGTACGTCAGCGAGGCCCGCAAGGCGGGGTTCACGGTGACGGCCCGGCAGGTGTTCCAGCATCCGACGCCGGCCGGCCTGGCCGCCGTCGCCGCGCCCGCCGCCCCGGCGGGCACGGCCCCCGAGCGACCGGCCGAACAGGCGACGGGTCCGCTGGTCCTGCCGCCGGTGGCGCGCTGGTTCGCGGCGCGCGGAGGCGCGTACCGGCGGTTCTGCCAGGCCCGTCTGGTGCTGCTGCCCGCCGGGGTGCGGCCCGCGGACCTGGAGACCGCGCTCCAGGCGGTCCTGGACCGGCACGACGGGCTGCGGCAGGTGCTGACCGTGGCGCGGCCCGGGGTGTGGAGCGCCGAGATCGCCCCGGCCGGCTCGCTGACGGCCGGTTCGGTGCTGCGGACGGTGGACGCCGCCGGGCTCGACCCGGAGGCCCTGCGGGCGCTGGTCTCCCGCGAGTCGGACCGGGCCGCCGGTGAGCTGGACCCGGAGTCCGGCAGGACCGTGCGGGCCGTGCGTTTCGACGGCGGGCCCGGCGCACCGGGCCGGCTGCTGCTCGTCGCCCACCACCTGGTGGTGGACGAGGTGTCGTGGCAGATCCTGCTGCCGGACCTGCGGGCCGCGTGCGAGGCGGCGGCGGAGGGGCGGACGCCCGTCCTCGACGCCGTGCCGACGGCGCTGCGCACCTGGACGGCGGGGCTGCTCGCCGAGGCGCAGAGCGCGCGGCGGACCGCCGAGCTGGACCGCTGGCTCGCCGAGTCCGTCACCGGCGGGCGGCTTCTGACGGAGCGTCCGCTCGACCCCGCGCGGGACACGGTGGCGACGGCGCGGCGGCTCACCGTGCGGCTGTCGGCCGAGCGCACCGGGCCGCTCCTGACGACGGTGCCGCAGGCGTTCCACGGGACGGTCAACGACACGCTGCTCACCGCGCTCGCGCTCGCCGTGGGCGACTGGGCGGCCCGGCACGGGAGGCCGGCGGACGGTCTGACCGTCGAACTGGAGGGGCACGGCCGGGAGCAGGACCTCGTCCAGGGCGCCGACCTGACCCGTACGGTCGGCTGGCTGACCAGCGTGTACCCGCTGCGGCTCACCGCCGACGCGTACGACGCGCGAGCGGTCGTGGCCGGTACGCAGGACGCCGGGGCGGCCCTGAAGGAGATCAAGGAGCGGATCCGCGGCGTCCCGGACGGCGGGATCGGCGCCGGGCTGCTGCGGTACGCCAACGCGGCCACGGCCGGGCTCTTCGACCCGGAGGACCGGCCGGAGATCCTGTGGAACTACCTGGGCCGGCAGACCGCCGCCCGGGAGTCGGCCTGGGGGCCGGCCGGGGAGTCCGACGCGCTCGCCGTCGGCCCGGAGCCGGACGCGCCGCTCGCGTACCCCCTCCAGGTGGACGCGGAGGTGGAGCACGGACCGGACGGGCCGGAGCTGGCCGCCTCCTTCCTGTGGGCGGGCGACGCCCTGTCCCAGGACACCGTCGCGCAGCTCGCGGACGGCTGGACGGCCGCCCTCGACGCGCTCGCCGCCTGGGCGGCGGGCGGGGACACCGGCGGGCACACGCCGTCCGACCTCGACCTGCTCGACCTCGACCAGAACCAGATCACCATGCTCGAAGAAATGTGGAGGGCCCAGCAGTGACGCAGGCTCGTATCGAGGACATGCTGCCGCTGTCCCCCCTTCAGCAGGGCATGCTGTTCCACTCCGTCTACGACGACGGGGCGGCGGACGTGTACACCGTGCAGGTGTCGGTGGGGCTCGCGGGCCCCGTCGACGCCGGCCGCCTGGAGCGGGCGGCGGCGGCGCTGCTGCGCCGGCACCCGAACCTGCGGGCCGGTTTCTGGCACGAGGGGGTGCCGCAGCCGGTGCAGTTCGTGCCGGCGGAGGTGTCCTTCGGCCTGGAGCGGGTCGATCTGACGGAGTCCGGTGCTCCGGGGGCGTCGGTGGAGGACCGGCTCGCCGGTCTGCGCCGGTCCGAGCTGGCCCGCCGGTTCGCGCTGCACCGGCCGCCGCTGCTGCGCCTGGTGCTCGCGCGGACGGGTGAGGACGACCACCGGCTGGTGATCACCGTCCACCACATCCTGGTCGACGGCTGGTCGATGCCGCTGCTCGTCGGTGATCTGCTCGCGCTGTACGCGGCGGACGGGGACGCCTCCGGGCTGCCGCCGGTGCGCCCGTACCGGGCCTATCTGAAGTGGCTGAAGGAGCAGGACGCTCCGGCGGCCGAGTCCGCCTGGCGGGGGGCGCTGGCCGGGGTGGAGGAGGCGACGCTGGTCGCCGACCCGGATCCGGCGCGCGTGCCGGTGCGGCCGGGTGTCCGCTCGCTGGAGCTGTCGGAGGAGGCGACCGCCCGGCTGACGGCGGCGGCCCGCCGTCTCGGTACGACGCCGAGCACGCTGGTCCAGTGCGCGTGGGGGCTGCTCGTCGGCGGTCTGACGGGCCGCCGGGACGTGCTGTTCGGGCTGACCGTGTCGGGGCGTCCGGACGAGATACCCGGCGTCGAGTCGATGCTCGGCCTGTTCATCACGACCGTGCCCGTCCGCCTTTCGGTGCGGAACGAGGAGACGGTCGAGGGGCTGCTGCGCCGCTTCCGCGACGAGCAGAACGCCCTCCTGGCCCACCACCACCTGGGGCTGCGGCTCATCAGGAAGCAGAGCGACGCGGGCGAGCTGTTCGACACCCTCGTCGTCATCGAGAACTACCCGGTGGACCCGGCGGCGCGCGAGACCGTCGCCGCCGGGGTGCGGGTGACCGGCGTCGAGGCGGAGGACGCCACCCACTACCCGCTGACCCTCGCCGTCTCCCTGGACGAGCGGGCGCTGCTGCGCCTGGAGTACCGCCCGGACGTCTTCGACGACCGGCGGGCCGGTCTGATCGCCGACCGGCTCGCGCACGTCCTGGACCGGATCGCGCAGGAGCCGGGGACGAAGGTCGGGGCGCTGGCCCTGCTGCCCGAGGCGGAGGCGGAGCGGGTGCGCGGCAGTTGGCCGGGGACGGTGCGGGACGTGCCGGCGGGCACCGTCGCGGACGTGTTCGCGGAGCGGGCGGCCCGGACCCCGGACGAGGTCGCGGTGGTGTGCGGCGGGCAGTCGCTCACCTTCGCGGAGGTCGACGCGCGGTCCGCGCGGCTCGCGTCGCTGCTGGCCGCGCGGGGCGTGGGCCCCGAGTCGGTGGTGGCGCTCGCCGTGCCGCGCTCGGCGGAGACGGTCGTCGCGATCCTCGCGGTGCTGCGGGCGGGCGGCGCGTATCTGCCGCTGGACCTGGACTATCCGGCGGAGCGGCTCGGGCTGATGGTCGACGACGCCCGTCCGGTGTGCGTGGTGACCACCGCGCGCGGTCTGGAGCTGCTGCCGGAGGCCGGCGACGGGCCGGAGCGGCTCGTCCTGGACGCGCCGGAGACGGCCGCCGCGCTGGCCGCGGCCCCGGCGGAGTTCGTCTCGCCGGACGTGGCGGACGGGCATCCGGCGTACGTCATCTACACGTCCGGTTCGACCGGGCGTCCCAAGGGCGTCGTCCTCACCCACGGCGGTCTGTCGAACCTGTACGCCAACCACATCGCGGACGTCTTCGGCCCGGTGGTCGAGGCGACCGGCGGGCGGCGGCTGCGGGCCCTGCACACGGCGTCGTTCAGCTTCGACACCTCGTGGGAGCAGCTGTTCTGGCTGATCGCCGGGCACGAGCTGCACGTCCTGGACGAAGTGGGCCGCCGGGACGCCGAGTTCGTGGTGTCGTACGTGCGGGAGCAGCGGATCGAGACGATGGACGTCACTCCGACGTACGCGCTGGGCCTGCTGGACCAGGGTCTGCTGGATCCGGCCGCCCATCGTCCGGCGCTGCTGCTGCTGGGCGGCGAGGCGGTGCCGGAGGCGCTGTGGTCGGCGGTGCGGGCGGCGTCCGGTGTGATGTCGGTGAACCTGTACGGGCCGACGGAGTACACGGTGGACGCGCTCGCGGCGGACCTGGCGGCCTCGGCCTCTCCGGTCGTGGGCCGGCCGATCGGGAACACGCGCGCGTACCTGCTGGACGCGGCGCTGCGGCCGGTGCCGGCCGGGGCGACCGGTGAGCTGTACCTGGCCGGGCACGGCATCGCGCGCGGCTATCTGGGCCGGTTCGCGCTGACGGCCGAGCGGTTCGTGGCCGACCCGTACGGCGTGCCGGGGTCGCGGATGTACCGCACGGGCGATCTGGCGCGGCTGCGGGTGGACGGGGAGATCGAGTACCTGGGCCGGGCCGACGACCAGGTGAAGATCCGGGGTTTCCGGATCGAGCTGGGCGAGGTCGAGTCGGCGCTGGCGGCGGTCGCCGGGGTCGGTGCGGCGGCGGTGGTGGTCCGTGAGGACACGCCGGGGGTGAAGCGGCTCGTCGGCTATGTGACGGGGACGGCCGATCCGGTCGCGGCCCGCGAGGAGCTGGCGGTCTCGCTGCCGGACTACATGGTGCCGGCGGCGGTGGTGGTGCTGGACGCGCTGCCGTTCACGGTGAACGGCAAGCTGGACCGGGCGGCGCTGCCGGCGCCGGTGTTCGGCGGCTCGGAGGGGTCGCGGGCGCCTTCGGGTGAGCGCGAGGAGGCGCTGTGCCGGGTCTTCGCCGAGGTGCTGGGGCTGGCGTCGGTGGGTGTGGACGACGACTTCTTCGCCCTGGGCGGCGACAGCATCGTCTCCATCCAGCTGGTGACCCGGGCCCGCAAGGAGGGCCTGGTCCTGACCCCGCGCGACGTGTTCGAGCGGCGGACGGTCGCGGCGCTGGCGCCCGTGGCCCGGACGCCGGAGGAGAAGGAGGCCGGTGCGGCGGTCGACGCGGACGCGCCGCTGGTGGTCCTCGACGACGCCGGGCGGGCGGCGCTGGAGCGGGTGTTCCCGGGCGCCGAGGAGGTGCTGCCGCTGGCGCCGCTCCAGGAGGGCCTGTACTTCCACGCGCAGTACGACGACCGGGCGCTCGACGTCTATCTGATGCAGAACTTCGTGGAGCTGCGGCACGCCGTGGACACGGCGGCGCTGCGGTCGGCGTTCGACGCGATGCTGCGCCGCCACCCGAACCTGCGCTCCGCGTTCTGGCACGAGGGCCTGCCGGGTCCGGTGCAGGTGGTGCCGGCGGAGTGGGAGCTGCCGTGGGAGGTCCGTGACCTGACGGCGCTCGACCGGGCGGGGCAGGACGAGGCGCAGCGGGAGTTCTCGCTGGCGGACGCGGCGACCCGGTTCGACCTGGCGGCGCCGCCGCTGATGCGGGTGAC
Source organism: Streptomyces sp. NPDC085460 (assembly GCF_044541975.1). Taxonomy (NCBI): domain Bacteria; kingdom Bacillati; phylum Actinomycetota; class Actinomycetes; order Kitasatosporales; family Streptomycetaceae; genus Streptomyces; species Streptomyces sp. NPDC085460. The sequence continues at coordinate 594,048 of NZ_JBITTO010000001.1, read as the reverse complement.
GCTGCTGAAGTTCGCCGAGGACCGCTGGATGCTGTGTGTGACGCAGCACCACATCCTGACGGACGGCTGGTCGGAGTCGCTGTTCTTCGAGGAGCTGTTCGCGCTGTACGGGGCGGGCGGGCGCGAGGAGGTGCTGCCGCCGGTGACGCCGTACCGGGAGTACCTGCGCCGGCTCGCGGGCACCGACCGGGACGCGGCGCGGGCCGCCTGGCGGGCCCATCTGTCGGGTCTCGACCAGGCGACGCTGGTGGCGCCGGCGGATCCGGCGCGGCAGCCGGTGACGGCCGAGGTGGTGGACATCGCGCTGGGCGCGGAGACCAGCGACCGGCTGCGGTCGTTCGCGCGGGGCTGCGGCGTCACCCTGAACACGGTCCTGTCGGCGGCGTGGGCGCTGTCGCTGTCCGGGATGACCGGGCGGGACGACGTGGTGTTCGGCGCGACGGTCTCGGGCCGTCCGGAGGACGTGCCGGGCGTCGACCGGATGATCGGCATGTTCATGAACACGCTGCCGTTCCGGGTGACGCTGCGTCCGTCGGAGACGCTGCGGGACCTGCTGGTCCGGATGCAGGGCGAGCACGCGGAGCTGCTGCCCCACCACTACCTGGGGCTCGGTCCGATCCAGCAGGGCACGGGGATCGGGCAGCTCTTCGACACGCTGTACGTGTTCCGGAACACGCCGCTGGACGACGCGGCGCGCGAGGAGGCGGTGGAGCGGCACCAGATCGGCTGGACGCACAGCGTCGACGGCACGCACTACCCGCTGACCCTCGCGGTGACCCCGGAGCGGTCGCTGGAGCTGAGCCTGGCGTACCGGCCGGACCTGTACGACCGGGAGACGGCCGGGCGGCTCGCGGACCGGCTGCGGCTGCTCGTGGAGCAGTTCGCGGCGGGCGGGGCGACTCCGGTGGGCCGGCTGCGGACCCTGGAGGCCGCCGAGCGGGACGCGCTGCTGGTCCTGGGCGACGACACCGGGCACGAGGTGCCGGACGTGCCGCTGGTGGAGCTGTTCGCGCGGCAGGCGGCGCGGACGCCGGAGGCCACGGCGCTGGTCTTCGAGGACGAGCGGCTGACCTACGCGGAGCTGGACGAGCGGGCCAACCGGCTGGCGCGGGCGCTGATGGCGCGCGGGGCGGGCCCCGAGCGGACGGTGGCCCTGGGGCTGCCGCGTTCGGCGGACTTCGTGGTGGCGCTGTTCGCGGTCCTGAAGGCGGGGGCGGCGTATCTGCCGCTGGACCTGGACCATCCGGTGGACCGGCTGGCCGCGATGGTCGAGGACGCGCTGCCGGTGTGCCTGGTCACCGTGGACGCGGTGGCGGGGCGGGTCCCGGTCGTGGACGGTGTGCCGCCGTTCGCCCTGGACGCGCCGGCGACGGTCGCGGAGCTGGCGGCGCTGTCCGGCGCCCCGGTCGCGGAGGAGGAGCTGACGGAGCCGCGCGACGGCCGGCACCCGGCGTACCTGATCTACACCTCGGGTTCGACCGGCCGCCCGAAGGGCGTGGTGGTGCCGGGTTCGGGGCTGGTGAACATGCTGCTCAACCACCGGGAGCGGATCTTCGACCCGGCGGTGAAGCTGGCGGGCGGACGCCGGATGCGGGTGGCGCACACGGTGTCGTTCGCGTTCGACATGTCGTGGGAGGAGTTCTTCTGGCTGGTCGACGGGCACGAGGTGCACGTGATCGGCGAGGAGCTGCGGCTCGACCCGGCGGCGCTGACGGCGCACTACGACCGGGTCGGCATCGACGTCGTCAACGTCACCCCGTCGTACGGGCAGCAGCTGGTCGACGCGGGTCTGCTGGACGCGGACCGGCACCGTCCCACGCTCGTCCTGCTCGGCGGCGAGGCCGTGCCCGACTCCCTCTGGACGCTCCTGGAGGAGACCGAGGGCACCATGGGCTACAACCTGTACGGGCCCACCGAGTACACGATCAACGCGCTGGGCGCCGACGTGGGGACGAGCGTCTCGTCCTGCGTGGGCCGGCCGATCTTCAACACCCGTGCCTATGTGCTCGACAGCGCGCTGCGGCCGGTGCCGCGCGGGGTGCCGGGCGAGCTGTACCTGGCGGGCGCGGGTCTGGCCCGGGGCTACTTCGCGCGGCCGGCGCTGACGGCGGAGCGGTTCGTGGCCGACCCGTTCGGCGAGCCGGGCACCCTGATGTACCGCACGGGCGACCTGGTGCGCTGGCGCGAGGACGGGCAGATCGACTACCTGGGCCGGGCCGACCACCAGGTGAAGATCCGGGGCTTCCGGATCGAGCTGGGCGAGATCGAGTCGGCGCTCGCCGCCGCTCCCGGCGTGGCCGCCGCGGCGGTGGTCGTGCACGCCGGGGCGAACGGGGTGAAGCGGCTCGTCGCGTACACCGTGCCCGCGTCGGACGTGGTCCGGGCCGATCCGGAGGCGGAGACGGCGGCGCTGCGCGCGCTGCTGTCGGCGACGCTGCCGGAGTTCATGGTGCCGTCGGCGTTCGTCGCACTCCCGGCGCTGCCGCTGACGGTGAACGGGAAGGTGGACCGGGCGGCGCTGCCCGCCCCGGAGTTCGCGGACGCGGGCGGCGGCCGGCCGCCGAAGGACGCCCGGGAGGAGCTGCTCTGCGGGATCTTCGCGGACGTGCTCGGCCTGGAGCGGGTCGGCGTGGAGGACAACTTCTTCGAGCTGGGCGGGCATTCGCTGCTCGCGATGCGGCTCGTGGGGCGGATCCGCGACGAACTGGGCGTGCCGGTCCAGGTGGCGACGGTGATGTCGGCGCCGACGGTGGCGGACGTGGCGGCCCGGATCGGGTCGGACGCGCGCCGGGACGCGCTGCGGGTGCTGCTGCCGCTGCGCGAACGGGGCACGAAGGCGCCGCTGTTCTGCTTCCACCCGGCGTCCGGGTTCGGCTGGCAGTACACGGGCCTGCTGCGGCACCTGGACGCGGACCGGCCGCTGTACGCGGTGCAGTCGCCGGGTCTGGCCGGGGAGCTGCCGGAGGTCGCCGACGTGGCGGAGCTGGCCGGGCTGTACCTGGCGGCGATCCGTGAGGTGCAGCCGGAGGGCCCGTACCACTTCGCGGGCTACTCCTTCGGCGGGACGGTGGCGCACACGCTCGCCGCGATGCTCCGGGAGCGGGGCGAGGAGGTCGCCTTCCTGGCGCTGCTCGACGCCTATCCGCCGGAGCGGGACGACTGGTCGTACCTGGAAGGGCCGGACTGGCGGGAGCGGCTGGAGCGGGAGGAGAACGGCTTCCTGCTGTCGGTGGCCGGCCTGGGCGCGGAGGAGTCCGGCCGGGCCGGGGTGACGCGGGAGGAGGCCGTCGCGGCGATCCGGGACAGCCAGGGCCTGCTCGCCGGGTTCGACGAGGAGCTGCTGCGGGCGATCGTCGACACCAACGTGCACTGCGTACGGCTGCTCTCGCGCAGCACGACCCGTCACTTCGACGGCGACGTGCTGTTCTTCACCGCCTCGCGCACGACCGCGCCGGAGGACCTGCCGGGGGCGGTGTGGCCGGCGTACGTGTCGGGGGCGCTGACCGAGCACGTCCTGGACCGGGGCCATGACGAGCTGATGGCCCCGGAGGCGCTGGCGGAGATCGGCCCGCTCCTGGACGGGGCGCTGCGCGCGGTGGCGCCCCGGCGGGCCGCCGGAGCGCGGCCGGCCGGCGCCGGCCCGCGGAACTGACAGACATTCACCACAACTTAGGTTAGGCTTACCTAAGTAAAAGGAGTTTCGGTATGGACGACAACGAGCCGCGCACCACAGGTCCCGGCGGCGAGTTCGCCGGCCGCGTGGCACTGGTCACCGGCGCGGCCCAGGGCATCGGCGAGGCGGTGGTCCGCGCCCTCTCCGCGCGCGGCGCCACCGTGGCGGCGACCGACCGCTCGGAGCCCGAGCTGTGCCGGAGCGTCGCCCGGCTCACCGCGGACGCCGGCGCCGACCCGGCCGCCGGGCCGGTCGTCCCGTACCGGCTCGACGTCACCGCCCCGGACGACGTGGCGGAGACCGTCGCCCGGGTCACCCGCGAACTCGGCCCCGTGGACATCCTGGTGAACGTCGCCGGGGTGCTGCGGACCGGACCGGCCGTCGAGGCGACGGACCGCGACTGGGCGGACGTCTTCGCCGTCAACACGACCGGCGTCTTCCACCTGTCCCGGGCCGTCGTCGCCGGCATGGCCGCCCGGGGCTCCGGCTCCGTGGTGACGGTCGCCTCCAACGCCGCCGGGATCCCCCGCGCGGACATGAGCGTGTACGCCGCCTCCAAGGCGGCGGCCGTGGCCTTCACCAAGTGCCTCGGCCTGGAGGTGGCCGCCCGGGGCGTGCGCTGCAACGCCGTCTGCCCCGGCTCCACCGACACGCCGATGCAGCGCTCCCTCTGGGAGGGCGAGTCCGTCCCCGCCAGCGTGCTCGACGGGGACCTCGCCGCCCACCGCACCGGCATCCCGCTGCGCCGCATCGCCCAGCCGGAGGACGTCGCCGAGGCGGTCGTCTTCCTCGCCTCCGACCGGGCCCGCCACATCACCATGCAGGACCTCTACGTCGACGGCGGCGCCACCCTGCGCTGACGGACCGTGGCCGGCACCGGCCACCCGCCGCCCACCCACCTCACCGAACCAAGGAGCCCACCCGTGTCGACGGTCCCCCAGATCGCCGCGCATCCGCCGGCGACCGCCCCCATACCCGCCCCCGCCCCCGTACCGGCGCCGTCCCCCGCACCGGCGCCCACCTCCTCCGCCGTCGGCGCCGCCACCGGCCTCCTCGACGCCTTCCGCGCCGGCGACCGCTTCCTCGCCACGCCCACCCGCACCCTGCTCGCCCACGGCGTGCTGAGCGAGGTCCCGCACGGCACCGACCCGATCGCCGAGCGGGTGGCCGACGCCCTCGCCGAGGCCCGCGCCGGCCGCCACGCCGCCGCCGTCGTGATGGGCGCCATCCCCTTCGACCAGAGCGCGCCGGCCGCGCTCGTCGTGCCCGAGACGGTCCGCACCGGACCGGCCCTCGCCTCCGACCCGCTCGTCGCGCTGCCCGCCGAGGCCCCCCGCGCCGGCACCTGGACCGTCCGCCCGCACCCGGACCCCGAGGACTACGCCAAGGGCGTCGGCGCCGCCGTCGACCGCATGTGGAACGGCGAGTTCAGCAAGGTGGTGCTCGCCCGCACCCTGGAACTCACCGGCCCCGGCGAACCGGACGTCGCCGCCATGGTCCGCCGGCTCGCCCGCCGCGACCCGCTCGGCTACACCTTCGCGCTCCCCACCCACCCCGGCCGCACCCTGCTCGGCGCCAGCCCCGAACTCCTCGTCTCCAGACACGGCGACCGCCTCGTCTCCAACCCGCTGGCCGGCTCCACCCCCCGCAGCGACGACCTCGCCGAGGACGTACGCCGCGCCGCCGCCCTCCTGGAGTCCGCAAAGGACCTCCACGAGCACGCGGTCGTCGTCGACGCCGTGCACCAGGCGATGGCGCCGTACTGCTCCGCCATCGACGTCCCGGCCCGGCCGTCGCTGATCCGCACCGCGACCATGTGGCACCTCTCCACCACGGTCACCGGCACCCTGGCCCACCCCGAGGTGTCGGCCCTGGAGATCGCCTCCTCGCTCCACCCCACCCCCGCCGTGTGCGGCACCCCGACCCCGCTGGCCCGCGAGGTCATCCGGGAGACCGAGCCCTTCGACCGCGGCTTCTTCACCGGCATGGTCGGCTGGGGCGACGCGGACGGCAACGGCGAATGGGTCGTCACCATCCGCTGCGCCGAGGCGGAGGAGCGGACCCTGCGCCTCTACGCGGGCGCCGGCGTCGTCGCCGCCTCCGTCCCGGAGGACGAGACCGCCGAGACCGCCGCCAAGTTCCGCACCTTCCTCGACGCCGTGGGAGCCACGCTGTGACCGCACCGTCCCCCGCCCTCCCCGGCACCGGCCCCGATGCCGTCCCGTACACCACCCCCACCTGGCCCCCCGAGTTCGCCGAGCGGTACCGGGCGGCCGGCCACTGGGAGGGCCTCACCTTCGGCGCGATGCTCCGCGACCGGGCCGCGGCCCACCCCGACCGGGTCGCGGTCGTCGACCACGCGGGACCCGGCGGAGCCCGGCGCGCCTGGACCTACGCCGAACTCGACCTGCGCGCCGACCGGCTCGCGGCCGGCCTCGCCGCCCGTGGCGTCGGCGCCGGCGACAAGGTCGTCGTCCAGCTCCCCAACGTCGCCGAGTTCCTCGAAGTGATCTTCGCGCTCTTCCGGCTCGGGGCGCTGCCCGTCTTCGCGCTGCCCGCGCACCGCGAGTCGGAGATCACCTACTTCTGCACCTTCACCGGCGCCGTCGCCTACGTCGTCCCGGACACCCACGCCGGCTTCGACCACCGCGCCCTGGCCACCACGGTCCTCGCCCGCTGTCCCGAGCTGCGGCACGTCTTCGTCGCCGGCGAGGACGCCGGCCCCTTCGAGGCGCTCTCCGACGTCCCCGCCGAGCCCGTCGCCCTCCCCGACCCCGACCCGTCGGCCGTGGCGTTCCTCCAGCTCTCCGGGGGCAGCACCGGCGTGCCCAAGCTCATCCCCCGCACACACGACGACTACGTCTACTCGCTGCGCGGCTCCGCCGAGATCTGCGCGCTCGGCGAGGACAGCGTCTACCTGTGCGTGCTGCCCGCCGCCCACAACTTCCCGCTCTCCTCCCCCGGTTCGCTGGGCACGCTGTACGCGGGCGGCCGGGTCGTCATGTGCCCGCGGCCCGCCCCCGACGTGGCGTTCCCGCTGATCCAGGACGAGGGCGTGACGCTCACCGGCCTCGTACCGCCGCTCGCCCTCGCCTGGATCGACGCCGCCCCCGGCTCCGCGTACGACCTGTCCACCCTCGACGTGCTCCTGGTCGGCGGCGCCCGGCTCTCCGACGAGGTCGCCCGCCGGGTCCGCCCGGCCCTCGGCTGCACCCTCCAGCAGGTCTTCGGCATGGCCGAGGGGCTGGTCTGCTACACCCGTCTCGACGACGACCCGGGGACGATCGTCACCACCCAGGGCCGGCCGATCTCGCCGGACGACGAGATCAGGATCGTCGACGACGAGGACCAGGACCTGCCCGTCGGCACCACCGGCCACCTGCTCACCCGCGGCCCGTACACCATCCGCGGCTACTGGAACGCCCCCGACCACAACGCCCGCGCCTTCACCGCCGACGGCTTCTACCGCACCGGCGACCTCGTCCGGCTCACCGCGAGCGGCCACCTGGTGGTCGAGGGACGCGCCAAGGACCAGATCAACCGGGGCGGCGAGAAGATCGCCGCCGAGGAGATCGAGAACCACCTCCTGGCCCACCCCTCGGTCCACGACGCCAACGTGGTCGGCGAGTTCGACCCGTACCTCGGCGAGCGCAGCTGCGCGTACGTCATCCGCCGCCAGGGGGCCGAAGAGGTCAAGGCCCTGGCCCTCAAGCGCTTCGTCCGGGACCGCGGGCTCGCCGCCTACAAGGTCCCCGACCGCATCGTCTTCGTCGACGCCTTCCCGACCACCGGCGTCGGGAAGATCTCCAAGAAGGACCTCCGCGCGGAGAGCGCGGACGCCTGACCGCCCCCTTCCCCCACCTCTCTCCTTCCTCCGAAACGGACCGTCATGAGCCTCCCCGCCGTCCCGCCCTACCCGATGCCCCGCCCCGGCGAGCTGCCGGCCAACCGGGTGGACTGGACCGTCGACCCCGACCGCGCCGTGCTCCTCGTGCACGACCTCCAGAACCACTTCCTGGCCCCGTTCGACGACGGCGCCGAGCCGCTCACCGCCCTCCTCGGCAACCTGGACCTGCTCCGGAAGGAGGCCGCCCGGCTCGGCGTACCCGTCGTCTACACCGCCCAGCCCGGCGGCCAGACCCCCGAACAGCGCGGTCTCCAGCAGGACTTCTGGGGGCCCGGCGTGCCGGACGACCCGCACGCCGTGGCCGTCGCGGACGCCGCCGCCCCCGGCCCGGACGACATCCTCCTCACCAAGTGGAAGTACAGCGCGTTCGTCCGCACCGACCTCCTGGAGCTGCTGCGCGAGCAGGGCCGCGACCAGCTGGTGATCACCGGCGTGTACGCGCACATCGGGGTCCTGATGACGGCCTGCGACGCGTGGATGCGCGACATCCGGACCTTCGTCGTCGCGGACGCCGTGGCGGACTTCTCCGAGCGCGAGCACCGGATGGCCCTGGAGTGGGCGGCCGGCCGCTGCGCCGTCGTCACGACGACCGACCGGGTGTTCACAGGGCGCTGACGATGTCCTCCACCCGGTCCTTGGCGTCCCCGAAGAGCATGGCGGTGTTGGGACGGTAGAAGAGGGGGTTCTGGACGCCCGCGTAGCCGGAGGCCATCGACCGCTTGAAGACGATGACCTGGCCCGCCTCCCAGACGGTGAGGACCGGCATGCCGGCGATGGGGCTGCTCGGGTCCTCGGCACCCGCCGGGTTGACGGTGTCGTTGGCGCCGATGACCAGGACGACGTCCGTGTCGGCGAAGTCGCCGTTGATCTCATCCATCTCCAGGACGATGTCGTACGGCACCTTCGCCTCGGCCAGCAGGACGTTCATGTGGCCGGGGAGCCGGCCGGCGACGGGGTGGATGCCGAAGCGGACGTCGACGCCCCGCGCGCGGAGCTTGGAGGCCAGCTCCGCCACCGGGTACTGGGCCTGGGCCACGGCCATGCCGTAGCCGGGGGTGATGACCACCGAGCGGGCGCCGCCGAGGAGTTCGGCGGCGCCCTGCGCGGTGATCTCCTGGTGCTCGCCGTAGTCGACCTGCGAACCGGCCGGCGCCTCGATGCCGAAGCCACCCGCGATGACCGCGAGGAAGGAGCGGTTCATCGCCCGGCACATGATGTAGCTGAGGTAGGCGCCGGAGGAGCCGACGAGGGCGCCGGTGACGATCAGCAGGTCGTTGCCGAGGAGAAAGCCGGAGGCGGCGGCGGCCCAGCCGGAGTAGCTGTTGAGCATCGACACGACGACCGGCATGTCACCGCCGCCGATGGAGGCGACCAGGTGCCAGCCGAGCGCGAGCGCCAGGACCGTCGCCGCGATCAGCACCCCGAGGGAGGGCACGACGGTGAACCGGGCGGTCAGGACGGCGAAGACGGCCAGCGCGCCGACGTTGAGGGCGTTCTTGCCGGGGAGCATGAGCGGCCTGGAGTCGATCCGGCCGGCGAGCTTGAGGTAGGCGACGACCGAACCGGTGAAGGTGACGGCGCCGATGAACACGCCGATGACGACCTCGGCGTGGTGGATGCCGAGGGTGCCGACCGCGTCGAGGGCGGCGGCCTCGGGGCCTCCGGGGCGGTGCTCGACCTCCAGGTAGCCGTTCCAGCCGACGAGGACGGCGGCGAGCCCGACGAAGGAGTGGAGCAGCGCGATCAGTTCGGGCATGCCCGTCATCTCGACGCCCCGGGCCCGCCACATGCCGATGAGCGCCCCGGCGAGCATGGCGGCGGCGAGCAGCCCCGCGGCGCCGGCGGCGATGCCCCGGTCGGCGGCGAGGACGACGGTGGCGACGAGGGCGACGCCCATGCCGAGCATGCCGAAGGCGTTGCCGAGGCGGGCCGACTCGTGCTTCGAGAGGCCCGCGAGGGCGAGGATGAACAGCAGCGCGGCGACGAGGTAGGCCGCCTGTGCGGCGTGGGTGGCGGACATGTCAGCTCCTGTTGAACATTCCGAGCATGCGGCGGGTCACCGCGAAGCCGCCGAAGACGTTGATGCTCGCCAGCAGGATCGCGGCGGCCGACAGCACGGTGACGAGGGTGCCGCCGTGTCCGATCTGGAGGAGCGCGCCGACCAGGATGATCCCGGAGATGGCGTTGGTCACCGACATCAGCGGGGTGTGCAGGGCGTGGTGGACGTGTCCGATGACGTAGTAGCCGATGACGATCGCGAGCACGAAGACGGTGACGTGGGGCAGGAGCGCGGCGGGGGCGAAGCCGACGGCGAGCAGGAGCGCGAGGGCGCCGGCGGAGACGCCGGTGAAGCGGCGCCTCGGCGTCATGGGCTCCCTCACCGGTGAGACGGGCTGCGGGGCGGTGTCGCCGGCGGGGGCGGGGGCGGCGGAGACCTGGACGGGCGGCGGGGGCCAGGCGGGTTCGCCGTCGCGTACGACGGTGACCGAGCGCTGCACGGGGTCGTCCTGGTCCAGGACGGGGACGCCGTCCTTGCCGGGGGTCAGGAGCGCGAGGAGGTTGAACAGGTTGGTGCCGTACAGCTGGGACGCCTGGGCGGGCAGGCGTCCCGCCAGGTCGGTGTAGCCGAGGAGGGTGACGCCGTTCGGGGTGACGGTCCGCTCCCCCGGTACGGTGCCCTCGACGTTGCCGCCGTTGGCGGCGGCCATGTCCACGATCACCGAGCCGGGCTTCATGGCGGCGACCGTCTCGGCGGTGATGAGGCGGGGCGCGGGGCGGCCGGGGATCAGGGCGGTGGTGATGACGATGTCGGCCTCGCGGCACTCGGCGGCGTAGAGGGCGGCCTCCCGGGCCTTGTAGTCGTCGCCCATCTCCTTGGCGTAGCCGGTGGCCGAGACCTCCGTCTCCGGGGAGTCGATGGCGAGGTACTCGCCGCCCAGCGAGCGGACCTGGTCGGCCACTTCGGGGCGCGGGTCGGTGGCGCGGACGATGGCGCCGAGCGAGCCGGCGGTGCCGATGGCGGCGAGTCCGGCGACACCCGCGCCGGCGACGAGGACCCGGGCCGGGGGGACCTTGCCCGCGGCGGTCATCTGGCCGGTGAAGAAGCGGCCGAAGGCGTGGGCGGCCTCGATGACGGCGCGGTAGCCGGCGATGTTCGCCATCGAGGACAGGACGTCCATGGACTGGGCGCGGCTGATACGGGGCACCGCGTCCATGGACAGGACGGTGAGGGGGCGCCGCCCCAGTTCCTCGACCGTCGTCGGGTCGGAGCCCGGGGCGAACAGCGCGATGACCGTCGCGCCGGGGCGCATCCGGTCGAGCCGCTCCGGACCGGGCGCGTTCACCCCGAGCACGACGTCCGCCTCCACCGCCTCGCCGATCGCCGCGCCGGCCGCCTCGTAGGCGTCGTCGGGGAAGCCCGCGCCCACGCCCGCGCCCGGATCGACGACGACCTCGTACCCGAGCCCGCGGATCCGCTCCACCGTGGCGGGCGTCGCCGCCACCCGCCGCTCGCCGTCCTGTGTCTCCCTGAGGACTCCGACCCTCACCGCACCCCTCCGTTCGCCGTTCCGGCCCCCCACCTTGGCCCTCACGGCCGCCCGCGTGAAGAAGGCTCGCGCGGCGAACGAAGATCATTCACGTATATGAATCCGGCGGTCTCCCGGGCTAGGGTGGGCCGGGCCGGGTCGGACCGGCCGACATTTCGAACGTGACGTCCCGACCAGGTGGTGTGCATGACCCTCTTCGACCTGCCCCTCGACCGGCTCCGTGAGTACCGGAGCGCGTCGGCCGAGCCCGAGGACTTCGACGCCTTCTGGGCGAAGACGCTCGGGGAGGCGCGGGAGCACGAGCTGGGCGCGCGGTTCGAGCGCGTGGCGACGGGGCTCGCGACGGTGGAGACGTACGACGTGACCTTCGCCGGGTTCGGCGGGCAGCCGGTGAAGGGCTGGTTCGTGGTGCCGGCGGGGATCACCGAACCGGTGCCGGTCGTCGTGGAGTTCCTGGGGTACGGCGGCGGGCGCGGCCTGGCGCACAGTCATCTGCTGTGGGCGTCGGCCGGGTTCGCGCACTTCGTGATGGACACCCGGGGCCAGGGCAGCGGCTGGGCGCCGGGCGACACGGCCGACCCGGTGGGCAGCGCGCCGGCGTTCCCGGGGTTCATGACGCGGGGCGTGGAGGACCCGGAGACGTACTACTACCGGCGGGTGTACACGGACGCCGTGCGCGCGGTGGAGGCGGCCAGGTCGCATCCGCTCGCGGACGCGGCCCGCACCGCCGTGACCGGCATCAGCCAGGGCGGCGGCATCACGGTCGCCGTCTCGGGTCTGGTGCGGGACCTCGCGGCGGTGGCGCCGGACGTGCCGTTCCTCTGCGACTTCCCGCGCGCGACGACGGTGACGGACCGCACGCCGTACCGGGAGATCGGCAACTACCTGAAGACGCACCGGGGCCGCACGGAGCGCGTGGGCGAGACCCTCGCCTACTTCGACGGGGTGCACTTCGCGGCCCGCGCGACGGCTCCGGCGCTGTTCTCCACCGCCCTGGAGGACCAGACCTGCCCGCCGTCGACGGTCTTCGCCGCCTTCAACGCGTACGCGCACGAGGACAAGGCGATCGAGGTCTACGACTTCAACGACCACGAGGGCGGCGGCGCGTTCCAGCAGGCGGCGCAGCTCCGCTGGCTGCCGGAGCGGCTCCGCGCCCGATAGCCCCCTCCTTGGTCTGGACCTGTCAGGCGGGCGCCGTCAAGCTGGGTTCATGGACTTGGAGTTGCGGCACCTGAAGACGGTCCGGGCCATCGCGGAGGCCGGCAGCCTCACCCGCGCGGCCACCGCCCTCGGACTGGCGCAGCCGGCCCTCAGCGCCCAGCTGAAGCGGATCGAACGGGCCCTGGGCGGGGCCCTGTTCGAGCGCGGCAGGGACGGGGTGCGGGCCACCGCGCTCGGCGATCTGGTGCTCGAACGGGCCCGCGTGGTGCTGCCCGCCGTCTGCGAACTCCAGGAGGAGGCCGTCCGGTTCGCCCGGGACGGCGCCACCGGGCACCGGCTCGGCGGCACCCACGGCCCGCTGCTCGGCGGCCTCGTGGACCGGCTGGCGCGGGCGGAGCCGGAGACGCAGGTGACCACGTACACCTCGTGGTCGGAGCGGGAGGTCGCGCGCGGGGTGGCGGCGGGCCGGCTCGACTTCGCGCTCGTCGGCGTCTGCGGCGAGAGCGCCCCGCCTGAGGCCGGGCGTCTCGCCTGGACGGAGGTGGCCCGCGACCCCGTGTACGTGATGCTGGCGACCGGGCATCCGCTGGCCTCGCGCCCCCAGGTGGCGCTGGCCGAACTCGCCGCCGAGGACTGGACGGACGTGCCCGGCGACGGCTGTTTCGGCGACTGCTTCGCCGCCGCCTGCGTACGGTCCGGCTTCACCCCGGTCCGGGTGTACGAGACGGACACCGCGTCCTGCGTCCACCTGGTCCAGGTGGGCCGGGCGGTGGGCCTGTGCCGGGCGACCTTCCCGGCCACGCCCGGCATCGTCACCCGCCCCCTGACCGGCGCCCCGCTCCTCTGGCGCCATCTCCTCGGCTGGCACCCCGAGGGCCGCGCGGCCGCCCGCGCCGCCGCCGTCCTCGGCCACGCCCGCGCCGCCCACGCGGAGGCACTGGCCCGGAGCGCCGGCCGGTCGGCGGACGCGCTGTCCTGAGCGACCGTCAGGTGTCGTACGTGCCGTCCCAGGGATCGGTGAAGCCGAGCCCGTCGGGATAGAGCTCGGCCCAGTCCTTCCCGTCCGGGTTCTCCTCGCCGCGGTTCTCCGCGACCAGTCCGAACAGGACCCCCTCGGACCGTACGGCGAAGGGCGCGACGGCGATGGACCCGTACCTCCGCCCGGGCAGGGCGTCCAGCCATCCGTCGAGGATCACGCGCGCGGCCTCGACCGCCCGCCGCTCCCCGTCCTCCGCCGTCCCGGTGGACGTGATGCTCGACCCCAGGTGGCGCCCGGCCTCGTCGAAGCGGTGCAGGACCGCGAACCAGCGCTTGTGCCGCCGCCAGTCGGCCGTCACGGTCCACCCCTCGGGAAAGCCCGCGGTGACCGAGGCGAGGAACTGGCCCCCGTCCCACCGGCCGATGGTGGCGGTGCGGTGCTCGGGCTCGTACGCGATGGGGACGACCTCGGGAACGCTCATGGCCGCACCGTACCGGCCGCCGCCGACACCGCCCAGGGCCATAACGCCGAGGGAGGGGCCGGGCGGAGGCTCCCGCCCGGCCGGGCCCGTTCCTACGGTTCTCCGCAGATCCCCCACCGAGAACCGAGGAGACTCCCCATGCTCCGACGACACGCCCGCGCGGCGTGTACCGCGCTGGCCGCCGCCGGGATGGTGCTGGCCGGACCGCAGACCGGATCCGCCGGCGCCGCGCAGCCCTCCCCCGGGACCGCCCCGGCCGCGCAGAGCGCCGCCCGGGCGCTCGGCGCCGCCGAGGCGCGGCCCGAGCTGCTCGCCGCGATGGGCCGCGACCTGGGCCTGACCCGGGCTCAGGCCGAGCGCCGCCTGGTGAACGAGGCCGAGGCGGGCGCCACGGCGGCCCGGCTCCGCGACCGGCTCGCCGGCTCCTTCGCGGGCGCCTGGGTCGCGGGCGCCGAGTCCGGCTCCCTGACCGTGGCCACCACCCGCGCCGCCGACCTGCCCGCGATACGGGAGGCCGGGGCGACGGCCCGGCTGGTCCGGCACGACCTCTCCGCCCTGGAGCGGGCGAAGGAGGCCCTGGACCGGGCGGCGGGCGCGGACGCGCCGGTCCGGTACGTGGACGTGCGGGCGAACGTCCTGGTCGTCGAGGAGGTCCGGGCCGGCGCCGGGGCGCGCCTGGCCGCCGCCACCGGGGTGCCGAGGGAGCTCGTGCGGGTGGTGCGGACCAACGCGGCGCCGCGCCCGCTGTACGACATCCGGGGCGGTGACGCGTACTACATGGGCGGCGGCGGGCGCTGCTCGGTCGGCTTCGCGGTGACCCGGGGCACCACGCAGGGCTTCGCGACGGCGGGCCACTGCGGTCGCGCGGGCCAGTCCACCAGCGGCTACAACCAGGTCGCGCAGGGCACCTTCCAGGCGTCCGTCTTCCCCGGCAGCGACATGGCGTGGGTCGCGGCGAACGGCAGCTGGACCTCGACCCCGTACGTGAAGGGCGCGGGCGGCGCGAACGTGCAGGTCACCGGGTCCGTGCTGCAGACGGTCGGCTCCTCGGTCTGCCGGTCGGGCTCGACGACCGGCTGGCACTGCGGCACGATCCAGCAGCACAACACGAGCGTGACCTACCCGGAGGGCACGATCTCCGGCGTGACCCGGACGACGGTGTGCGCCGAGCCCGGCGACTCGGGCGGCTCGTACATCTCCGGCAGCCAGGCGCAGGGCGTGACCTCGGGCGGCTCCGGCAACTGCTCCAGCGGCGGCACGACCTTCTTCCAGCCGCTGAACCCGATCCTGTCGAACTACGGCCTGACCCTGAGGACCGGCGGCACCGACCCGGGCCCCGGCCCGGGCGAGCCGGAGCCGGGCGGCACGTGGAAGGCGGGCACGGTGTACGCGACCGGGGCGACGGTCACGTACGGCGGCTCCACCTACCGCTGCCTCCAGGGCCACCAGGCCCAGTCGGGCTGGGAGCCCCCGAACGTCCCGGCCCTCTGGCAGCGCGTCTGACGCCGGGGGGCGTCGGACGGGCTCCAGGCGCCACTCGCCCTGCCGGGCGGGTGGCGCCTCCGCGTTCGCCGCGTACAGTGGGCGCGGGCGCGCGTGATCACGAGGAGCGTCCATGACCGCCACCGCCCTGGAGCGAGCCGCCGTCCCCGCCGACAGCGGAGAGGTGACCCTCCTGATAGCCCGGAGGGTCGAGCCCGGCCACGAGGCCGCGTTCGAGCGGTGGGCCAAGGGCATTCTCGACTGCGCGGCGACCTTCCCCGGGCATCTGGGGTACGGCTTCTTCCGCTCCGCGGGCGGCGACGCCCCCTGGTTCCTCGTGCACCGGTTCCGGGACGCGGAGGCGTGCCGCACGTGGCAGGAATCGCCTGAGCGGGCCGCCTGGTTCGCCGACTGCGAGGGGCACCACCACACCGAGATCGCCCGGCGGAAGCTGACCGGCATGGAGACCTGGTTCGCGAAGCCCGGCTCGACCCGCCCCGCCCCGCCTCGGTGGAAGATGGCCGTCAGCGCGACGCTGGCGATCTACCCGATCTCCGTGCTCGGCAGCCTCTTCCTCGTCCCCCGCCTCACCGCGCTGCCCGTCCTGCTCAGCAGCGCGGTCGTGGCGTGCGTCTTCAACGTGCTGATGACCTACGTGGCGATGCCGGCGGTCAGCCGGCTCCTGCGCCGCTGGCTCACGCCGTGACCCCCGGCGCCGCCCGGCGGACGTGGAGGGCGTGCGCGCCCAGGGCGAGCGGGGTGTGGCCGACGAGTGCGAGTCCGCACGCCGCGAAAAGACCGGCGTACTGGACGGCGGTGCGCTCGCTCCCCCCGGTGTTGCACATCATGTGGAGGTCCCAGGCGGTCGCGAGCGACGGGGAGCCGTCGGCGGGCAGCAGCCGCTCCACGACGAGGAGGTCCGCGTCGGGGCCCATGGCGGCGGCGCAGTGCCGCAGGATGCTCCGGCACTGCTCGTCGTCCCAGTCGTGCAGGACGCGGGAGAGCAGATAGACGTCGGCGCCGGCCGGTACGTCGGCGAAGTCGCCCTCCTGGAAGGCACAGCGGCCGTCGGCTTCCAGGGCGGCCAGGTGCCTCCGCGCCGCGGCGAGGACGTGGGGGCGTTCCAGCAGGGTGCCGCGCAGGGTGGGGTGGGCGGTCAGGACCCGGCCGAGCAGCGTCCCGGTGCCGCCCGCCACGTCGACGACGGTGCGGGGGCCGCCGGGGGCGCCGGCCGCCGCGCTGAGGACGGGGTGGGACGGGAGGGCGTCGAAGAGGGGGGCGCTCGCCACCATCGACCGGTCGAACAGGGCCGCGAGTTCGGGGTCGCGGGCGAAGTGGTCGAAGTGGTTCTCGCCGTGGAGGTGCTCGAAGGCGGGTTCCCCGCTGCGCACGGTGTGGGTCAGGTGCGCGAACGACCGGTAGAACGGTCCGCCGTACATCAGGGCCAGCGGTCGCATCGAGGACGGGGCGGCGTCCGCGAGGAGCGCTCCGACGTCGGTGAGCCGGAAGCCGTCCGGGGCGTCCGCGACCACGCCGAGCATGGCGAGGTACCGCAGCAGGACCCCGAGGCTCTCCGGACGCGCCCCGACGGCGCGGGCGAGCTCCGGTACGGGCGTGCCGGTGTGGAGGTCCAGGGCTTCCGGGAGCCCGAGTTCCGCGCAGGTGGCCAGGGCCTGGGTGGTCCAGGCGCCGGTGAGCAGCCGCAGGAGCGTTTCCGCCGGCTGCGCGGGGCCGTGCGGGGACGTGGACCACGGGGCCGGGATCCGGCGGAGGTGCTCGTCCAGGACGTCGCGGTGGTCGCCGCGCGCGTACAGCTCGACCCTCCGGTAGGGCGTCTTGGTGCCGTCGGGAAGGGCGAGGTAGAAGACGGTGCCGTCCTCGTGCGGGTTGTAGCCGCCGCCGTCGGGGGCCGCGCCGTGCCGCGCGAAGCTCGCCAGCAGTCCCCGCAGCACGAGCGGATCGGGCCGCTCGACGTCGAAGGCGAGGTGGGCCTCGTGGTCCAGCGCGCGTTCGCCCGCCGCGATCCCCGCCAGGGCGGAGCCCGGTGGCACGGTGAGCGCGAACACCTCGACCGCCCGGTGTTCTCCGGCCGGCCCTCGGACGGCGGGGCGGAGAATCCTCACCTCGAGATCGGCGGGGCGGTGACCGTACCGTACGGCGAGGCGGTCCCGGACGACGACGCTGGGCCGGGCCGGCGCGCCGGCGTCCAGCCCGCAGCCCGCCAGCCCCGACCGCAGTGCGGCCTCGTCGGGCGGGAAGACGAGCACGGCGGCGTGTGCGAAGCGGCACTGGTCGGTGAAGGCGCGCAGCTCGGGTCCGTCGAGGCCGGGCAGCACCCGGGCGAGCAGGAGGGAGGTGTCCTGCTCGCGGACGAACCGGGCGGTCGCGTCGAGCCGCCCGGTGTCGTCGGCGCCGTGGGGGGCCGGAGTCGGGTGCGCGGGCGCGGTGAAGGAAGGTGCGGAGTGCATTCCCTGTCCATGGGTGAAGGGAGCGGGATGAGGGGGGAGAGGAGACTCGGAGGAAACAAGGAAGTACGTATGCGGGAGCGCGGGCAGCTCCCTTGACGTCACGTCAGATTCCGACGTAGTTCTCCGCGAACCAGTGCTGGGCGGAGGCGGAGTCGCGCAGCGCGGCGAGCCGCGCGTACCGGAGCCGTTCCCGGAAGAGCGAGTCGCCGCCGGGGTCCGGGAGTTCGTGGAGCAGGCGGATCATCCAGCGGGAGAACTCCTGGGCGCGCCAGATGTGGGCCAGGCACCGCTCGGAGTAGCGGTCGAGGGCGCGGGGGTCGCCGTGGACGAGGTCGTCGACGAGGGCGTGGCCCAGGATCTCGGCCTCCAGCACGGCGAGGTTGGCGCCCTTCGCGGCGGACGGGCTGATGAGGGCGGCGGCGTCGCCCACCAGGAACAGCGAGCCGTGGCGCAGGGGTTCGATCACGTCGGACTCCAGGTCGACCACGGCGCGCCGCACGATCGGTCCGGACACCAGCGGGCCGTACGCGGAGGCGCGCATGCGCAGGGCGAGTTCGCCCCAGACGTGGTCGTCGCTCCACGCGTCGGCGCGGGTGCCGGGGGCGCACTGGAGGTAGTAGCGGGTGATGTCGGCGGAGCGGGCCATGTGGCCGGCGAATCCGCGCGGATGGACGGAGTAGCCCACGGCGTCCAGGCTCGGCGGGGCCTCGGCGAGCAGGCCCAGCCAGGAGACGCCGTGGTCGCGGTGGTGGCGCGCGGCGCCGGGCGGGAGGGAACGCCTGCCGACTCCGTGGCGGCCGTCGCAGGCGGCGACGTACCGGGCCCGGCGGAGTACGGGGCGCCCGTCGGCCTCCCGTACGGTCACCGCGGGGGTCGGGCCGTCCGCGTCGGACACGGCGACGGCCTCCGCACCGAAGCGGATGCGCCCCCCGCCGTCGAGGTAGCGGTCCAGCAGGTCGGCGACCAGATCGTGCTGGGGGTAGACGGTGTGGGGCTCGCCCCGGCCCAGCAGGCGGTAGTCGAGGCGGAAGCGGCCGTCCTCGGTGCGGAACTCGCAGACGCCGTGCTCCCGGCCGCGCCGCCTGATGCCCGTGTCGAGGCCGTTGCGCTCCAGAACCCGCACGGTGTGCGGCACCAGGAAGCCGGCGCGCGCCCGGCCCTCCACCGAGTCCCGGGCCGCGCGCTCCAGGACGACGCAGTCGACTCCGTGGCTCAGCAGGATGTTGCCCAGCACCAGGCCGGCGGGGCCGGCTCCGACGATGACCACGTCCGCGGAGTCGGAGCCGGGGTCGCACACGGCTTCTGGGGACTCACTCTCTGTCACAGCAGTGGATCATAGGCACGCGGAAGTGCGGTAATGCCCCAAGATCACCCGTATGCACCAGGGGCGAGAAAAGGATTCATCGCGCCGTTGACGCCCGGGGCGGGCCTGATCCACAGGGCGCACGCCCGCGCACATCGGACAGCGAAGCGGCCGCGCCTCCCCTCCTATCCGGAGCACACCCATGAGCCGCGTTTGCAGATATGGCGCGTCTGCAATTATTGTGGAGGCACGTAACAAGCCCACTCAAGTAATTATGGAAGCGGGGAACCATGCCGCTCGCTCTGCTCGCCCTGGCCGTCGGGGCCTTCGGGATCGGCACGACCGAATTCGTCATCATGGGTCTGCTGCCCGGCATCGCCGCCGACTTCGGCGTCTCCATCCCCACCGCGGGACTGCTGGTCACCGGCTACGCGCTCGGCGTGGTCGTCGGCGCGCCGCTGCTGACCGTGCTCGGCGGGAGGGTCAGCCGCAAGCGGATGCTCATGGTGCTGATGAGCCTCTTCGTGGCCGGGAACATACTCTCCGCGCTCGCCCCGAGCTTCGGGATGATGCTGACCGGCCGCGTGATCGCCTCACTCGCGCACGGGTCCTTCTTCGGCATCGGGTCCGTCGTCGCCGCCGGGCTCGTCGCGCCGGACCGGAAGGCGGGCGCGATCGCCACCATGTTCACCGGGCTGACCGTCGCCAACATCGTCGGCGTGCCGCTCGGCACCTTCATCGGGCAGGCCGTCGGCTGGCGCACCACCTTCGCCGTCGTCGCCGCGCTCGGCGTGGTCGGGCTGCTCGGCATCGCCCGGCTCGTGCCCGCCATGCCGCGCCCCGAGGGGGCCCGGCTGGGCCGGGAGCTGACCGCCTTCCGCAACCCGCAGGTGCTGCTCGCGATGGCGATGACCGTGCTCGGCTTCGGCGGCGTCTTCGCCGCGATCACCTACATCGCCCCGATGATGACCGAGGTCGCCGGCTACTCCGAAGGCGCCGTCACCTGGCTCCTCGTCCTCTTCGGCACCGGCATGTTCCTCGGCAACCTGATCGGCGGCCGGTACGCCGACCGCGCGCTGATGCCGCTGCTGTACGTCACCCTCGGCGGCCTCGCGGTCGTCCTCGCGCTCTTCACCGTGGCCGCCCACAGCAAGGTCCTCGCCGCGGTCGCCGTCCTCCTCGTCGGGGCGCTCGGCTTCGCCACCGTGCCGCCGCTCCAGAAGCGCGTCCTCGACCAGGCCCACGGCGCGCCGACCCTGGCCTCGGCCGTCAACATCGGCGCCTTCAACCTCGGCAACGCGCTCGCCGCCTGGCTCGGCGGCCTCGTCATCGCCGGCGGCTTCGGCTACACCTCCCCGAACTGGGTCGGCGCCGCCCTCGCCGCCGCCGCCCTCGGGCTCGCGTTCTGGTCCGCCGCCCTGGAGCGCCGCGCCCCCGCGCCCGCGCCGGCCGAGGCGGCCGCCGCCCCCGTCCGTACCCCCGTCGCCCCCGTCCAGCACTGACCCACCGCACCACCCCTTCAAGGAGAAGCGCCATGAGCACCACCACCACCGTCACCCCGCTGACCACCGCCGACGCCGAGATCCTGGTCGCCGCCGCCGGGCGCGCGGCCGAGGCCGCCGGGGCCACCGTGAGCGTCACCGTCCTGGACGCGGGCGGGCACCTGCTCGCCTTCCGGCGGGACGACCGCTCCGTGCTGATCTCCGGCGAGACCAGCACCCGCAAGGCGTACACGGCGCTCCAGCTGGACGCGCCGACCGCCGAGCTCGTCGAACTGGTCAAGCCGGACGGGCCGTTCCACAGCCTGACCACCGCCCTGGACCGGCCGCTGCTCTTCATCGCGGGCGGGGTCCCCGTGCACCGCGACGGGCGCCTGGTCGGCGCCCTCGGCGTCGGCGGCGGGGCGCCGGAGCAGGACCACGCGTTCGCCTCGGCCGCCGTGGCCGAACTGGCCGACAGGGGCTGACGGCCCGCCCCACCGCGCGGCGGCTCAGGAGGGACGGCCCTCCAGGGCCGCCGCGTAGGCGTCGTCCGGGTCGAGGTGGCGCAGCTCCTCGGCGATCAGCTCCGCCGTGGTGCGGACCTTGAGGGCCATCACGCGGCTCGGCTGGCCGGGGATGGCGAGCCGGGCCACCGGGCCCTCGGGGCGGTCGATGCGGACCTCGCCCTGCGGGGTGCCCATCCGGACGGCGGTGACGACGGGGCCCTCGGAGACGATCCGCTCCACGGGGATCCCGAGCCGCACCTCGAACCAGCGGGCCAGCAGCTCGGCGCTCGGGTTGGCCTCCTCGGCCTCCACCGCGGCCGAGACGACGTCCGTCCCGGCCTGGTCGAGGGCGGCGGCCAGCATGGAGCGCCAGGGCGTGAGACGGGTCCAGGCGAGATCGGTGTCCCCGGGGGCGTACGAGGCGGCGCGGGCGTCCAGCGCGCCGAGCGGGTCCTCGACCGCGTACGTGTCGGTGATGCGCCGCTGGGCGAGGGCGCCGAGCGGGTCCTTGGAGGGGACGGCGGGGGCGTCCACCGGCCACCAGACGACCACGGGCGCGTCGGGCAGCAGCAGCGGCAGCACCACCGAGTCGGCGCGGGCGCCGAGTTCGCCGTGGAGGCGCAGCAGCACGGTCTCGCCGGAGCCGGCGTCGGTGCCGAGGCGGACCTCGGCGTCGAGCCGGGTCACGTTCCGCTCGCGCGGGGAGAGCGCGCGGCGGCGGATGACCACGAGGGTGCGCGAAGGGTGTTCCTTCGACGCCTCGTTGGCGGCCCGCACGGAGTCGTAGGCGTTCTCCTCGTCGGTGACGATCACGAGGGTCAGGACGACACCGACGGCGGGGGTGCCGACGGCCCTCCGGCCCTCCAGGATCGCCTTGTTGATCGCGCTGGAGTTGGTGTCCGTGAGATCGATCTTCATTGCCCGGCGCCCGTCCCTTCCTCTGCGGCGAGCCTAACGCCCCGCACGCGCGCGCGTGCCACGCGGTCGGGGCGCAGGGGTGTCAGCCGGCGTCCGGCTCCTCGGTGCCCTCGGTCCCGTTGGCCAGGTCCTCCTCGGTGGCGGCGGCCTTGGCCGCCCGGGCCTGGGCGCGCTTGCCGACCACCGCGGCGGCGGCGAGCGCCGAGCCGAGGAAGGCGGCGGCCACCACCCAGGGGCGGTCGAGGACGTGGCCGGTGGCGTGGTCGAGGGAGTAGCGGCCGGCGCCGGTGATCCCGAGGGCGGCGGCGGTGAAGCCGAGGAAGGCCGGGTACTCGTAGCCGCCGCCCTGGGCGAAGAAGCCGGCCGGGGCGTGCACGGAGACCGCGCCCGCCATGGCCCCGGCGGCGGCGGCGCCGGCCGCGGGGGTGGCGAGGCCGAGGGCGAGCAGCGCGCCGCCGCCCGCCTCTCCGAGGCCCGCGGCGACGGCGGACTGGCGCGGCGGGTGGAAGCCCATCGCCGCCATCCCCTGCGCGGTGCCCTCGATCCCTCCGCCGCCGAACCAGCCGAAGAGCTTCTGGGTGCCGTGCGCGGCGAGCACGGCACCGGTGCCGACCCTGAGCACGAGCAGCCCGAGGTCGCGTCGGTTGGGGTGGGCGGCCATGACGTTCTCCAGGTGCGGGAGGGGACGCGTACGTCCCCACTGTCGGGTCGCGGCGCGCCGGCCGCCGCCCGGGAGCCCTCCCCCGTACTCCACTTGAGGCATCTTTTGCGGCGTTTGTCCGATCTTGCTTGACTGGGGTGGCCGTCGCCGCCCCGGGGCGCCCGGGCGCGGCGCCCGAGGGAAGGGGTACGCATGACCTCCGAGCCCACCGACACCGCCGCGCTGCGGGAGCGGGTCCGGACCCTGATGCCGCGCGCCGAGGACGACCTGAGGGCTCTGGTGGCGATGCGCTCGGTGGCCGACCCGCGCCAGTTCCCGCCCGAGGAGTGCGCGAAGGCCGCCGACTTCCTGGTGCGGGCCTTCACCGAGGCGGGGCTGAGCGACATGCGGCGGGTCACCACGCCGGACGGCACGGACGCGGTGGTCGGACACGCCGAGGGCCCCGAGGGCGCGCCGACCGTCCTCCTCTACTGCCACTACGACGTGCAGCCGCCGCTGGACGACGCGGCCTGGCGGACCCCGCCGTTCGAGCTGACCGCCCGCGACGGGCGCTGGTACGGGCGGGGCGCGGCCGACTGCAAGGGCAACATCGCCATGCACCTCACGGCGCTGCGGGCGCTCGGCGGGGCCGAGGGCGCGGGCTTCCCCGTGCACATCAAGTTCGTGGCGGAGGGTTCGGAGGAGCAGGGCACCGGCGGCCTCGAACAGCTGGTGCCGACGCGGCCGGAACTCTTCGAGGCGGACGCCCTGTTGATCTGCGACACCGGGAACTTCGCGCTCGGGCTGCCCACGACGACGACCTCGCTGCGCGGGCTCGTGAACGTGGTGGTGACGGTCTCGACGCTCAAGGGCGAGATGCACTCGGGGATGTTCGGCGGTCCCGCGCCGGACGCCCTGGCCGCGCTCGTACGGATCCTGGACGGGCTGCGGGACGCGCACGGGAACACGGCGATCGACGGGCTCGCGGCCGACGGGGTGTGGGACGGGGTGTCGTATCCGGCCGAGCGGTTCCGCGCCGACGCCGGCGTCCTGGACGGGGTGGGTCTCGTCGGCACCGGGTCGGTCTCGGACGAGCTGTGGGCGCGGCCCGCGGTGACGGTCCTCGGCATCGACTGCCCGCCGGTGGTGAGCTCCTCCGCCGCCGTGCAGGCGCGGGTGCGGGCCCGGGTGAGCCTGCGGGTGCCGCCGGGGACGGACGCGGAGAAGGCGCGCGAGGCGCTCACCGCCCACCTGCTGGCGGCGGCCCCGTGGGGTGCGCGGGTCGAGGTGGAGGCGGAGGGCGTCGGGCAGCCCTTCCGGGCCCGTACCGACGGGCCGGCGTACACGGCGCTGGGGGCGGCGCTGGGCGAGGCGTACGGCACGTCCATGGTCCAGTCGGGGCAGGGCGGTTCGATCCCGCTGTGCAACGTGCTCGCGGACCGCTTCCCGGACGCGGAGATCGCGCTGATCGGCGTGGAGGAGCCGGGGTGCCTCATCCACGCCCCCAACGAGAGCGTCGACCCCGCCGAGATCGAGCGGATGGCCCTGGCGGAGGCGCTCTTCCTCCGCTCCTACGCCGAGGCGTACGGGCGCGCGGGCGGCAGGTGACGGCACGGCGGACGGCAGAAGGCCGGCGACTGGCGGCAGAAAGCGGGCGGCAGAGGGCAGACGGCAGAAAGCGGACGGCAGGAGGCGGGCCGCGGGCCGCCGTGGATCGACGAGCAGCGAACCCAGCACGTGAACGGAGACCGACCCCATGACGCAGACGCATGACCGACCCCACGACCGGCCGCACGACCGGCCCGCCCGGGACGGGGTGCCGCCGGGCCCGCTGACGATGCTCGCCGGGGCGGCCTGGCAGGCCCTGCTGCTGGCCGGGGTCGTGGCCCTCGTCCTCGGCGTGCTGGTCCTGGTGTGGCCGGGTGCCTCGCTGGTCGCGGCGGGCGTGCTCTTCGGCCTCTACCTGCTCTTCAGCGGTGTGATGCAGCTGGTCGCCGCCTTCGGTACGCACGCGACGACCGCGCTGCGGGTGATGGCCTTCATCAGCGGCGCCCTGTCGATCCTCCTGGGCCTGTTCTGCTTCCGGGGCGCCACGCAGTCGATCCTGCTGCTCGCGCTGTGGATCGGCATCGGCTGGCTCTTCCGCGGCATCACCCAGACCGTGGCGGCGGCTTCGGACCCCGCGATGCCGGCCCGGGGCTGGCAGATCTTCCTCGGCGTCGTCAGCGCCCTCGCCGGAGTGGTGCTGATCGTCTCCCCGCTGGAGTCGGTCGCGGTGCTGACGCTGCTCGGCGGGATCTGGCTGATCGCGGTCGGAGCGGCCGAGATCGTGACCGCCTTCCAGGTCCGTTCGCGGGCCCGGAACCTGCCGCCGGGCGCCTGATCCGCCCCGGGAGGTCCCGCTCGTCCGGTCCGCCGTCCGCCCGATCTCCGGGCGGACGGCGGACCGGCTTGTTCCGTGCGCTAGATTTTGCCGGTCCATGACCGTCGATCGCTCGCGATCACCACTCTCCGGAGCCGGCTTTCCCATGACCGACATCGTCAACGGCCTCGGCCGTGCCACCGCCTACGGCGCCCTCGGCGTGGTCCTGCTGATCCTCGGCATCGTCCTGGTGGACATCCTGACCCCGGGCAAGCTGGGCCGGCAGATATGGGAGGACCGCAACCGCAACGCGGCCGTCCTGCTCAGCTCCGCCCTGCTCGGCATCGGCGGGATCGTCTTCACCTCCATCTGGACCACGTACGACAACTTCGGCAAGGGCCTCGTCTCCACGGCGGCGTTCGGCCTCCTCGGCCTGGTCATGATGGCCGTCGCCTTCCTGGTGGTGGACCTGGTGACGCCCGGCAAGCTGGGGGCCACGCTGGTGGACCCGGAGCCGCACCCGGCGGTCTGGGTGACCGCCTCCGTCAACCTCGCCGTCTCCGCGATCGTCTCCGCCTCGATCGCCTGACCGCTCGACCGCGCGCCGACCTCTCGCCCGGCCCGGCGTCCGTCCGCTCAGGACGGACCCGGGCCGGCGGCCGTTCCGGACGCTCCCGCCGCACCGGCCGGGCCTCCCGGTCCCGCCGGTCCTTACGGCCTTCCCGGTCCCGTCTGTCCCGCCGGTCCCGCCGGTTCGACCTCCAGGAAGCGGCGGCCGCGCGGTCCCTTGTAGAGCAGTGCCTCCCAGCCGAGGCGTCCGAGGACGTCGGCGCAGGCGGCGAGCGCCTCGGCCTCCTGTCCGGCGGCACCGGAGCCGGGCGGTCCCAACCACTCGACCACGGCCGTGGCCGGCCGCTCCCCCGCCCGCACCCGGTAACCGGCCGCCGTCCGCGCCCCGTCGGCGTCCACCGCCGAGGGCGCGAGCCCGCCGCCCTCCAGGGCCAGCGCCACGGCCCGTACCGGCCGGCTCCGCTCCCACAGCGCGGGCACGGCTCCGGCGGTGGCACCCGGCGCGGCGGTGAGCCGCCGGATCTGCCGGAGCCCGTCGAGGGCGGAGCGGACCTCCCGGGAACGCTGCTCGGCGTCCCCGGCGAAGGGCGGTCCGTCGCCCGTCGCCGGCTCGAACGCCCCCTTGTCGCCCCGGTCCCCGCTCACAGCAGGCGCCGGATCTCGCCGCGTACCCGGTAGAAGCCGCCGGCCGCCGGGTGCAGGGCCTCCACCACGAAGCGGGCGCCCGGCTCGCGGATGGCGCGCGGGAACTGCACGTTCCACGACGGCTCGTAGCCGGGGCTGACCACCCGGACCCGGCTCCGGCCGCCCTCGCGGGCGACCTCGACCACGATCGAGCCGGCCGGGGCCTCGCCCACCGACGCGACGGAGGCGACCGCGGAGACGGTGGTGGCCGGGGTGTAGGTGGGCAGCGCGGCGGCCAGCTTGACGTCCCGGACGACGGGGACGCTGCCCTGCTGGGCGGCCTCGATGGCCGCCTCGCTCGCGTCCACGCAGACCAGCGAACCGTCGGTGGTGACCAGGTACAGCCGCTCGTCGCGGTACTGCATGGAGAGCGCCGAACCGCCGCCGGTGCCCAGCTTCCACAGCCGGGTGCCGTCCTCGGCGAAGCAGTAGACGGAGGAGGACGAGTCGCCCGCGAAGACGAAGCGGCCGCCGGGCGAGGTGGCGCACGAGTACACGACCGCGTCACAGCCGTAGACGGCCTCGACGCGCCCCTCGCGCTTCGCGAGGCGCTGCACCTTCTTGCGGCCGGTGCCCGCGTAGACCGCGGTGGACTCCTGCCAGCCGAAGAGCACCGCCCCGTCGGTGGGGGTGTGCCAGAGCTCGCCCGAGCCGTCGTTCGCGTACGCGGTGACGCCCTGGGTGTCGCCGTAGTAGACGGCACGGGAGTCCGCGCGGACCATCCAGGCGTGCTCGCCGCGGCCGGAGCGCGCCCACTGGTGCTCGTCCTCGTGGTCGATCACGGTGAGGCGGCCGGACCGGTCGGCCACGTCGAGGACGCCCTCGTGGATGTCGAGCCAGAAGATGTCGACGTCGGAGGTGATGTCGTAGGCGGCGAACGGCAGCTTGGAGGAGAGGTCGTAGACCTTGCCGTCGTCGCAGCCCGCGTAGATCCAGAAGTCGTCCGCGACCAGGCACTTCACCCCGTCGGGCAGCCCGAACCTGGCCAGCACCTCACCGCCGTGGGCCAGGGTGTAGACGTCGCCCGCCTGGTTGCCCACCCAGATGCGGTCCTCGTCCACGTGGATCCCGAAGGCGGCGGAGCCGGTGCGGAAGCGCCACAGGACGGGGGCGACGGCGCGAGCGGTGGAGGGCGCGGAACTGACCGCGCGGCGGGTGACGGCCCGGGCGGCCCGCTGGCCGGGGACGGCCGGCGCGTACCCCTTGCGGACCTTCTCGCCGATCTTCTTCGCGGCGGCGGCCCGCGCCTTGTCCGGGGTCGCGAAGGCGGAGCGCTGGGTCTGTCCGGCCGCGCCGATCCGGCCGTAGCGCACCGACACCTCCAGTCCCTCGACGGTCACTTCGTAGAACTTGTGGGCACCGCCGCCGTCCTGCGACAGCTCCAGATAGGTCGTCGTCGTCATGATCCGAACGGTAGGGGGCGCCACTGACAACGGCCTCCCGAGGGGCGCCGGCCCCGGGACCAAGGTCCTGGCCATTCGGGACCTTTGTCTCGGCATTCCGGACATACACCCCTGTGACGATGGAGTTCGAAGATCATCCGACGCGCCGTCACCTCCCTGCGGCCGGAAGGGCCCCATGACCGAGCCACCCTCACGGGCCGTGCCCGTCCGCGTCCGCCGGCACGCCGACGGCATAGCGATGGACGACCTCTTCCGGTCGGCCCCCGGCGCCGGCCGCCCCCGCGACGACACCCCCCGCGCGGGCACGGACCACCCGTTCGCCGGCGCCTCCACCCCGCCGCGCCGCCATCCGCCCGCCGACGCGGAGCTCGTCGAACGCCCGGGTCCCGCCGCCCCCGGCTGGCTCGCCGTCCTCACCGGCGCGGCCGCCCTGGGCAGCGCCGCCGCCCTGCTCTGGCAGGTCCGCCCGGTACGCGCCGCGCACCTGCTCCCCTGGGAGTGGGCCGCGCTCGCCTGCCTGGGCGCGCTCGCCGTGGTCTGCTTCGGCGGGCTCACGCGCGGGCGTACCGGCTCCGCCTGGGTCCTCTCGCTGTTCGGCCGCTACCGGGGCAGCGTGCGCCGCACCGGCCTGGTCTGGATCAGCCCCTTCGTGCTGCGCCGCCGGATGGACGTGCGGCTGCGGCACTGGCGCAGCGAGCCCATCGCCGCCGTGGACGCGGAGGGTTCGGCGCTGCGCGTGGTGGTGCTCGTGGTGTGGTCGGTACGGGACACGGCGCGGGCGCTGTACGCCGTGGACGACCATCTCGGCTATCTGCGGGAGCAGGTGGAGGCCGCCACCGCGCGCGTGCTCTCGCAGCTGCCGGCCGACGCCTTCCAGGGCGGGGCGCCGACGCTGCGGAACGCGGAGGCCGTCGGCGACGCCCTGACCCGGCTGCTGTCGGCCGAATGCCGGCCGGTCGGCGTCGCCGTCTTCTCGGCCCAGCCGACCCGGATCGAGTACGCCCCCGAGGTGGCCGCGGCGATGCACCGCCGGCAACTGGCGGTGCTGGACGCCCGGCACCGGGAATCGGTGCTCACCGGGGTGATCGACGCCGTGGACGACACCGTCACGCGGCTGACCTCGCGGGGCCTCGTCGAGCTCGACGACTTCGAGCGCCAGGCCCTGGTCAAGGACTTGACCGTCGCCTTCTGCACCCGGCGGGGCGACCTCCCCCGCCCGAACGAGGAGTGAGCGTGGAGCGTACCCCCGACGGCCTGGGGCTCCCGGGCTTCACCGACGAGACGCCCACGGGCTGCGGCTGCGCCGGCTGCGCCGCTGGGGCCCTGGCGGCCCGGCTCGGGGCGGCCCGCGCGGCCCGCTCCGTGACACCCCTGCACGGGGTGCGGCGGGCGGTGGTGACGGCCGCGGGCCTCGTCGCGCTGACGGCCGCCGGCACGGGCACGGCCGCCGCCGAACCGGCCCCGGCGCACGCCGGCTGGGACGGCTCGCGCTACTGGTTCCGTGACGCGGCCGGCGCGTGGCGGTGGACGAGCCACGCCTCCGTCTACCGGGAGCGCACCGGCGGATCCGCCGCCGCCACGGCGCCGGCGGGACCGGCCCGGGAGCCGGTCTTCCGGGGCCGCCAGGGCTGGGACGCGCGGGACCGGGTCTACTGGTTCCGGTCGGACGGGCACTGGTACTGGACCTCGCACCGCTGGAAGTACGAGCGGCGCACGGGCCCTACGGAGGCTGCGGGTTCCCCGGCGGAGCGCCCGGGGCGGGGCGGCGGGGCGGCGGCGCGGGGCTGGACCGCGCCGGTGGAGTCGTACGTCTTCACCGGCTCCTACGGGCAGCGCGGCGCCTGGTCGCGCGGCTACCACACGGGCCAGGACTTCGCGGTGCCGAGCGGGACGCCGGTGCGGGCGGTGGGGCCCGGGCGGGTGGTGCGGGCCGGGTACGCGGGCGCGTACGGCTACGAGGTGGTGATCCGTCACCCGGACGGCCGCTACACGCAGTACGCCCACCTCTCCCGTGTCGAGGTGTCGGCCGGGCAGAGCGTGCCGGGCGGGCGGCGGATCGGGCGGTCGGGGGCGACGGGCCGGGTGACCGGTCCGCATCTGCACTTCGAGGTGCGGACCGGGCCGTCCTTCGGCGCGGACGTGGACCCGCTGGCGTATCTGCGCGGGCACGGCGTCCGGATCTGAGGCGGGGCGGCCGGGCGGGCGGTCAGCCGGTGACGCGGTCGATCCAGGCGGTGAGGTCGGCGACGACCTCGGCGCGGTTGGTCTCGTTCAGGACCTCGTGGCGGGCGCCCTCGTAGCGGTGGTAGGTGAGGTCGGTGAGGCCGGCCTCGCGGTAGCGGGAGACCAGCAGGTCGGTGTGGGCGAGGCGGCCGTTGAGCGGGTCGCGGTCGCCGACGAAGAGCGCGACGGGCAGGCCGGCGGGGATGCCCGCGGGGGCGGCGAGCCGTCCGGCGGCGTCCGCCATGTGGGCGAGCCCCTGGAGGTCGAGGCCGAAGCCGCAGAGCGGGTCGGCGAGGTAGGCGTCGACCTGCGCCTCGTCGCGGCTGAGCCAGTCGGCCTCGGTGCGGGCGGGGGCGAAGGGGGCGTTGAAGGGTCCGGAGGGGCCGTGGCCGGCCGGGGGCGCGGTCGCGAGCGCGGTGATCAGGGCGTCGACGGCGGTGGTGCCGGAGAGCGCCACGCCGTCGACGAGCTCCGCGTGGTCGAGGAGGAACTGCTGGGCGGCGAAGGAGCCCATGCTGTGCCCGAGCAGGACGACCGGGACGCCGGGGTGCCGGTCGCGGGTGGTGCGGGTGAGGGTGGCGAGGTCGTCGACGAGGCGGTTCCAGCCGTCGGCGCCGAGGTGGCCGGGTCCCGCGTGCATGGACCGGCCGTGACCGCGCTGGTCGGGGGCGTGGACCGCGTATCCCCGGGCGGTGAGGTGCGCGGCGAGCGGGGCGTAGCGCAGGCCGTGCTCGCCCATGCCGTGGGCGATCTGCACGACGCCGCGGACGGGGCCCTCGGGGTGCCAGGCGTGGACGTGGACGCGGACGCCGTCCGGGGAGGTGAAGGTGAACACGCGCGTTCCGGCTCCTCTGCCCGCTCGGTGATCGGTCACGCCACCGTACGCCCCGTGCGGCATGGCCGAACGGGGCCCGGTGGCGTGATCCGTGTCTCAGGACGTGCGGCCGGCGTCGGCGGTCGCGCCGGCCGCCTTCGGGTTCTCCGTGACGATGACACGGCCCTTGCGGAGGGTCGCGAGGCGCGGGGCGCGGCGGGCGAGGGCGCTGTCGTGGGTGACCATCACGAAGGTCAGGCCGTGTTCCCGCCAGAGCCCTTCGAGGAGGTCGGCGATCTCGTCGCGGGTGGACTCGTCGAGGTTGCCGGTGGGTTCGTCGGCGAGCAGCACCTGGGGCCGCTTGACCAGCGCGCGGGCGATGGCGACGCGCTGCTGCTGGCCGCCGGAGAGTTCCGAGGGGAGGTGGCCGAGGCGTTCGCCGAGGCCGACGGAGTCCAGCGCCTCGGCGGCCCGGCGGCGCCGCTCGGCGGGCTTGACGCGGAGCGGGACGAGCGCGGTCTCCACGTTCTCCTGGGCGGTGAGCGTGGGGATGAGGTTGAAGCTCTGGAAGACGAAGCCGATGTACCGGCTGCGGACGGCGGTGAGCCGGCTCTCGGAGAGCCCGCCGAGGTCGGTGCCGTCGAGGAGGACGCTGCCGGCGGTGGGGCGGTCGAGGCCGCCGAGCATCTGGAGCAGGGTGGACTTGCCGCCGCCGGTGGGGCCCTGGATGACAAGGTGGTCGCCCTGCGCGATCTTCAGGTCGATCCCGGCGAGGGCGTCGACTCTCTTCTGGCCGCGCCGGTACTGCTTGGTGACGCCGTTGAGTTCGTACATGGGTGGGACTCCTGGGGTGCGGGAGGGACTCCTGCGGTACGGGACGGGGCGGGCGGTTACTCGACGCGGCGCAGCGCGTCGGCGGGGCGCAGCCGGGCGGCGCGCCAGGCGCCGAAGGCTCCGGCGACGAGGCCGCCGGCGACGGCGAGGAGGACGGCGAGGCCGACGGTGGTGAGGCTGACCGGGGCGGTGAGCGCGATGTCGACGCTGCGTTCCGCGGCGGTGCGGGTCGCGCCGGGTCCGCCCGCGCCGCCGAAGGCCATGCCGCCGCCGCGGCCGGCGAACCCGCCGCCGGCCGCGCCGAGTTCGGCGGTGAGCGTGGGGCTGACGGCGGTGACGGCGTAGGCGCCGGCGAGGCCGGCCGCGATGCCGAGGGCGCCGCCGATGACGCCGTTGACGAGGGCTTCGCCGACGACCTGGCGGGTGACGCGGCCGCTCTTCCAGCCGAGCGCCTTGAGGGTGCCGAACTCGCGGACGCGGCGGCTGACGGCGGAGGAGGTGAGGAGGCCGGCGACGAGGACGGCGGCGAGGAGGACGGCGTACGAGAGCCATGTGCCGACGCTGGAGGCGAGGCCGGCGGCGGTGTCGAGGGAGCCGGAGACGGTCCGGGCGAGGTCGGCGGAGGTGGTGACGGTGGTGCCGGTGACGTTCTTCTGGATGGCGGCCTTGACGGCCTCGATCCGCGTCGAGTCGGTGGCCCTGACGTAGACGGTGGTGACCTTGCCGGCAGAGTCGGAGAGGGTCTGCGCCTTCTTGAGCGGAAGGTAGACCTGGGCGGTGGACTGGCCGCTGTCGGCGGTGGCGATGCCGATGACCTCGAACTTCACTCCCTTGACGGTGAGTTCGTCGCCGACGGCGAGGTCCTGCTGCTGGGCGTAGGCGCTGTCGACCACGACGACGGCGGCGTCGGTCTCGGTGGTCTCGAAGGTGCGGCCCTCGGTGACGGTCGAGGTGGTGAGGGGGCCGAGGTCGGGGGCGGTGACGTCGGTGCCGTAGAGGGTGAAGGAGTCGACGCCGAAGGCGGCGCCGCCGCCGGTGACGGTGTCGCCGGGCCCGCCGCCGGTCCCGCCCTGGCCGCCCTGCCCCTGCCCCTGCCCCTGGCCCTGCCCCTGACCCTGCGTCTGGCCCTGGCCGCGCTGGATCTCGCCGCGCCGGAACTCGCCGTCGATCTTCAGGTTGACGAGACTCAGTCCGCCCACCGCCCGGTCGACGCCGGACTGCCGCGCGACGGTGGCGACGGTGGAGTCGGCGAGCGTCTGGAAGCCCTGGACCATGAGCCGGTCGCTGCTCTGCGCCTCGCCGTCGCCCCGGCCCTGGAACTCGAAGCGGGGCCGCGTCGGCTGCGCTCCCTCGGCGGGCCGCTCCTGGGCCTTGGTCACCGTGAGGTCCGTGCCGAGTCCGTAGAGGGATTCGAGGACCTTGCCCTGGGCCTGCTTCATCCCGGCGGAGACCGAGGTCACGACGATGACCAGCGCGATGCCGAGCGCCAGGCCGGAGGCGACGACGAGCGCCGCCTTTCTGCGGCGGCGCAGTTCGCGCCGGAGGTAGGTGAAGAACATGGGCGCGAACGTAGGGGGGCCGTGTGAGGCCGGGATAAGGCCCGCGTGAGAGCCGGATGAGAGCGCGCCGGCGCCCTTCGGGCGGGGTACGGAGACGCCGGGGCGAGCTCTCGGCCCGCTCGTCCGCCGGGGCGCCGGACACCCTCCGGACACCCGTGGCGCCGTTCGCCGGCCGACCCCTGGACAAGCTCCGCCCAGGAACTTACCCTCCAGTACACCTATTCAACTTGTTGAATAAACGAGAGCACCACCAGTGCCGTCCTGGAGGCCCCGTGCACCCCTTCCGTACCGCCGTCGAGAACCGCGACGAGGCCGCCGTCGAGGCGCTGCTCGCCGAGGACGTCGTCTTCACCAGCCCCGTCGCCTTCAAGCCGTACGCCGGCAAGGCCATCACCGCCGCCATCCTCCGCGGAGTCCTGCGCGTCTTCGAGGACTTCACCTACGTCCGCGAGATCGCGAACCCGGACGGGCGCGACCACGCCCTCGTCTTCACCGCCACCGTCGACGGCAAGCGGATCCAGGGCTGCGACTTCCTCCACTTCGACGAGGAGGGGCTGATCGACGACTTCACCGTCATGGTCCGGCCGCTCTCCGCCGCCCAGGCCCTCGCCGCCGCCATGGGCGCCCAGTTCGACCGGATCGCCCAGGAGGCGGCGGCCGGAGCTCCGCGTCAGTAGGTGACGGTGATCCGGCGGGCCGGACCGTCGACGCGGACGGTGCCGCCGTACGGGATCACCACCTGCGGGTCGGTGTGGCCGAGGTCCACGTCGAACACGGCCAGGGTGTCGGGGGCGTAGGCGTCGAGCGCGCGGAGCACGGCGGCGCGCTGGGCGTCCCGGTAGGCGGCCCGGGCGGCGGCGTCGTTCGGGGCGTCGAAGGACCAGGCGCGGGCCCGGCCCATGAGGAGGGCGGAGAAGCGGGCGAGCAGGCCCCGCTCCCCCATGGCCCGCAGGATCCGGAACACCTCGTCGGCCGAGGGCAGCATCTCGGAGGTCTCCAGGAACAGCACCCCGCCCTCGTACGCCGCGGGCTCGGCGATCTCCCCGCCGGCCATGAGGAGCTGGGCGACGATCTCCAGGCAGCCGCCCCAGGTGCGGCCCTCCACCACCCGCCCGGCCCGGTGCCAGTGCCACGGCCCGGCGGGCTCCATGACCGGCGCGGAGTCGAAGGTGCGGGGGTCCTCCCAGGGCCGCTCGACGTCGTTGGTGTCGGTCGGGGCGGGGAGTTCGTACGGCCCCGAGCCGAAGAGCGCGGCCCGGACGGAGGCGTCGGTGACCGGGTGGACGGCGCCGGGCCGCCCGAACTGGGTCATCACCGAGGCCCCGTGGAAACCGACCACGCCGAGGTTCCACAGCCGCATCAGCAGGTTGGTGTTGTCGCTGAACCCGAAGAACGGCTTGGGGTGGGCGCGGATCAGTTCGTCGTCCAGGTGCGGCAGGACGGTGATCTGGTCGTCGCCGCCGATGGAGGCGACGATCGCCTTCACGGCGGGATCGGCGAAGGCGGCGTGCAGGTCGGCGGCCCGGTCCCGCGCGGACGCGCCGAGCTTGCGCGTGGTCGGGTACTCGACGGGCACGAGCCCGTACTCCTCGGAGAGCCGCCGCAGTCCGAGCTCGAAGGGGAGCGGCAACACCTCCGGCAGTCCGGCGGCGGGCGACAGCACGGCGATCCGGTCTCCGGGGCGCGGCTTGGGCGGTATGACGATCTTCGACATCTCCGCACCCTAGGGCCTGTCGTCAAACTCCGGCCGTCGCCCGGAGGGCGGCCCCGCGGCGTCAGGTGCGTGCTCTCGGCGTGCCGGGCGCACGCCCTCGTACTGGGCGTACTCGGGCTTGTGCCCGGTGCGGCGAGAGTGCGTGCATGGCGTCGCGGGGCAGGCCGGTGTTTGACGACAGGCCCTAGCCGGGCTCCCGTCGCGGTCGCCCGGCCGTTCTCCCGTCAGAGGGCGTGGGCGAGCGGGTCGGCGAGGACGTCGTGCAGGACCAGGGCGGCGGCGCCCCGGGCCGCGTCGGTGGCCGGGGAGGCGGCGCGCAGCCGGGCGGCGTCGGCGGGCCAGAGCCCCGAGACGACCCGGGCGGCGAGTTCGGCGGTGACGGCCGGGGCCAGCCAGGGCAGCAGGCGGGGGTAGATGCCGCCGAGGACGACGGCCTCGGGGTCGAGGAGGTTCACCGCGCCGGAGAGCGCCCGGCCGAGCATCCGGCCGGCCTCCCCGAGCGCCGCGAGCGCCCGGGGGTCGGCGCGCTCGGCGCGGGCCGCGAGGTCGTCCACGGAGCCGGCGCCCGCCGCGCCGAGGAGCGCGGCCTGGCCGGCGTACTGCTCCAGGCAGCCGCGCGAGCCGCAGCGGCAGCGGGGGCCCTCCGCGTCGACGACCAGATGGCCGATCTCGCCGGCGAAGCCGTGGGCGCCGCGCAGGAGTTCGCCGTGGACGACGACGGCTCCGCCGACCCCCGTCTCGCCGGTGAGGTGGAGGAAGGTGCGGGGCCCGTCGGCGGCGCCGAAGCGGAGTTCCGCGAGGGCCGCCATGTTGGCCTCGTTGTCGGAGGCGACGGCGAGCGGCGGCGCGGTGGGGCGCAGCGCGGCGAGGGCGTCCCCGAAGAGGCTCTCGGCGGGGGTGTCGTGCCAGCCGAGGTTGGGGGCCTGGCGGACGGTGCCGCCGGAGACCAGACCGGGCAGGGCGAGCGCGGCGCCGGCCGGCCCCAGGCCCAGCGCCTCGGCCTCGGTCAGCGCCTCGGCGGCGATCCCGGCGGCCCGGGCGAGGACGTCGGGGGCGGCGGCGCGGTTGTCGACGCGTACGGTGCGGCGGATCCGGTCGGTGCCGGTGAGGTCCACCAGGCAGACGGAGACGTAGGCGACGTTGATCTCGACGCCGAGGCCCGCCGGGCCGGTCCCGGCCGGTTTGAGGACGGTGCCGGGACGGCCCGCCTGACCGCTGAAGGTCTTGCCGGACTCGACCAGGAACCCGAGGTCGAGCAGCTGCTCCACGAGGGAGGAGACGGCCGGCCGGGTGAGGCCGACGCGGGCGGCGACGGCGGCCCGGGTGGTCTCGCCGGCGTCGTGGACGGTCCTGAGGACGAGACTCAGGTTGTGCCGGCGCACGCCCGACTTGTCGGCCTTGGGTTCCGTGGTCTGGTTCATGGTGAGCGAGAGCCTAGTCGCCCTTTTCGCTCGGACAGAAACGGTCCGACCTGGGGCAGTAGGCTCGGCGGCGCCGGTACGGGAGCAGAGGAGCGACAGAGTGTTCGTCAAGGTGTGCGGGCTCGCCACGACCGCCGACATCGACGTGGCCGCGGAGGCGGGCGCGGACGCGATCGGGCTCGTGATCAGCGGGACCAGTGTCCGGGGGCTCGACCGGGACCGGCTGCCGGCGCTCGTGGCGCGGGTGCCGGACGGCGTGGTGTCGGTCCTCGTCGTCAACGACACCCCGGCCGCCGAGGCCGCCCGGCTCGCCGCCGGCCTGGGCTTCGACGCGCTCCAGCTGCACGGCCGCCGCTACGACCGCGCCGAGTTCGAGGCCGCCGCCGGGGTCTTCCCGCACCTGTGGCGGGCGACCGCGCTCGCCGACGGGCCCGACACCCGCGTGGGCGCGCTGGGCGAGGAGATCCTGCTGCTCGACTCGCCCCGGGCCGGCTCGGGCTCGCGCTGGGACCTCTCGCTCCTGGAGTCGGCCCGCCCGGAGGGCCGCTGGCTCCTCGCGGGCGGACTCGCCCCCGGGAACGTCGCCGAGGCGATCGCCGCCGCCCGCCCCTGGGGCGTCGACGTCTCCAGCGGCGTCGAGTCGGCGCCGGGCGTGAAGGACCACGACCTGGTGCGCGCCTTCGTCACCGCGGCCAAGGCCGCGGCCGGCACGCCCTAGGACCCGGCGTCGGGGGTGGCGAAGACCCGGGCCAGGTGGGCGGTCAGGCGGGTCGGGTCGGGGTCGGCGAGGCGGGCGCCCAGGCAGCCGTCCGGGCGGACGACGAAGGCCGTGGGCCGGTGTGGGTCGACCGCGTACCGCGCGGCGAACTCGCCGCCGGTGTCCCGGTAGACGGGCAGCGGGCCCGCGCCGGCCGGCCCGTCGGGCGGTCGGATCGCGCAGACGTCGACCCGTCCGCCGGTGGCGCGCCAGGCCGTCGAGGCCAGGTCGTCCCGGCCGGCGACGCCGCCGGAGCCGTACCCCGTCCCGTACAGCAGGAGCACGGTCCGGCGGTCGCGGAGGACGTCGTAGAGGCGGACGGGGTAGGTGGCGATGGGGCCCGCGAGGCCCCCGCAGTCGGGGGCGCGGTCGCCCGGTCCCGGCCCGGGGCCGTCGCCGGGCGGGTCCACCGCCGGGCTGCCCCGGTAGCCGACGAGCAGCTGCGCCTCGCGGAGCATCAGGGTCTCCGGGTCCTCCGGGTCGGCCTGTACGCCGCCGCCGGTGGCGTGCCGGACGGTGCGGCCGACGACCTCCTCGCCGACCGGGCGGCGCTCGGCGTCGTAGCTGGCGAGCAGCCCGGCGGAGGCGGCCCCTTCGACGGCGAGGGCGAGTTTCCAGGCGAGGTTGTAGGCGTCCTGGATGCCGGTGTTCATGCCCTGGGCGCCGGTCGGCGGGTGGATGTGGGCCGCGTCCCCGGCGACGAAGACCCGGCCCTCGCCGTACCGGTCCACGATGCGGTGGCTGATCCGGAAGACCGAGGCCCAGCGGAGCGCCGAGGCCGTGGTGCGCTGCGGGGAGAGGCGGTCCAGGACGGCCTGGATGTCGGCGAGGCCGGGGGCGGCGCCGCCGTCGAGCCCGTGCGCGACGCGGGCGCCGGGGCCGGTGTCCTGGGCGGAGAGTCCGGGCGGCACGCGCATCGACATCCGGTAGCGGCGGCGGCCGGGCAGCGGGATGCAGACGAGGACGTCGTCGACGGCCCCGTCGCCGTCGAGGCGCATCGAGCGCAGCCCGTACCCCTCGGGGAGGTCCCAGTCGACCTCCACGTCGCCGAGCATGTACTCCTCCGGGAACGCGCCGCCCTCGAAGGAGAGCCCGAGCCCTTTGCGGACGGTGCTGTGGGCGCCGTCGCACCCCACCAGGTAGCCGGTCCGCAGCTCCTCCCGGGCGCCGGTGGCGTCGGTGAGGCGTGCGGTGACCCCGTCCGGGTCCTGCGTGAAGGAGTCGAGCGCGGTGCCGCGTTCGATGCGGGTGCCGTGGCGCGCGAGGGCCTCTTCGAGCAGCCGCTCGGTCTCGTACTGCGGCAGGGCGGCGAAGCCGTACGGCACCTCGGGCGGCAGCACCAGGTCGTACCGGCCCTGCTCGACGCCGTCGACGTACACGTACTGCCCGCGCATCGGCACGGCCGCCTCCAGGGCGGCCCTGACCAGGCCCATCCGGTCCCACACCTCCAGGGTGCGGGGCTGGACGCCGACGGCCTTGGCGTACGGCAGCCGCTCGGGGAGCCGGTCGACGATCCGGCACGCGACGCCCTGGCGGCGCAGCTCCAGGGCGGCCGTCAGGCCCACCGGTCCCGCCCCGACGACGAGCACGTCCGTCCCGCCGGACCGCGCCCCTGATCCGCTGGTGTGTGCCACGGCGCCTCCCGGGCGTGCGGCCCCCGAACGGGTCGTTCCGCCACCATGGTCGCCCGGGCGCGGGGAGGCGCGCCACTCGGTGCGGGCCGGGTCAGTCAGGCGGCATGAGGTCGCTCTCGCTGACGGTGCAGGTCAGCGAGGGGTAGCGGAAGTCCGTCTCCTGGTTCTCCCGGCGGCGCAGCCGGTAGAAGGCGCCCCGCTGCTCCTCGTCGGCGAGCGTGAGGCGGGCGCCCTGCGGGAGGTGGGCGTGTCCGTCGCGGAACCGGAGGGTGGTCTTCGAGGTGCGGAAGGTGACGCCGAGCCACTGGTTCTCGGCCGCCCTTCCCGCCTCCTCCAGGACGATCCGGTGCCGGAGCAGTCGGTTGGTGTCGACGGAGAAGGCGACGACGGTGTGGTGTGCGAGGGGCAGCTCGAACCCTCCGGCGCCGGGTTCCTTCGGCTCGAACACCAGCTTTCTCGGCGGGCCCGCATCGGGGTTCTCGTAGCAGGAGTAGACGGCGACGATCGACCCGTCGGCCAGGTCGAGTGCCTGGTCGGAGTGGGCGCCCATGGTGGCGTAGGCGTTCGTGTACGTCTCGATGAGGGCGTTGTCGAAGGCGGCCGGGCTCCCCGTGACGTCCTGGATCCGGTGGGCGAGCCGTTCGTGCACCGGCCTGAAGCGCTGGGCGGGGGTGGCGTACCGCGTGGTGGTGCGGACGAGCGGTACGCCGCCCGCCGCGTCGACCTTGGTCAGGACGGCGCCGCGCCGGCCCTTGCCGACGTCCTCCCAGCGCACGGACGCCGACAGTTCGGCGAAGGGGTTGTCCTCCGCCGGGAGGGCGCGGGTCAGGATCCGGTCCCGGAGGTCAGGCGCGGGGGGCACGGTAGTCTCCCGTGTTCATGCTGAAGAGGAACGCGTCGCCGTAGTCGACGAAGGCCGGGGTCCTGTTCTCCTCGGCGTACAGCGCGCGGAGTTCGTCCATGCCGTCCGGGGTGGGCGGTTCCAGCTCCACCAGCGCTCCGTCTCTCTTCAGGAACGTGCGGCCGTCCTGGTGGACTGCTTCGGCGCGCGAACACCGCACCACGTACCCCAGGCGGGTCGGGAGCAGGGCGGCGTCCAGGCCCGAGGGGCGGATCTCGTGGGTGTAGAGGCGGTTGGTGGAGAGCGGCATGAGGAACACCGAGCCGGGGTGGAGGGTCAGGGTGAACTGCGCGGGGAGCGTGGCCCCGTGGAGTTCGGCGGCGGCCGGGTCCTTGAGGCGGAAGTGGAGCCGGGTCAGTCCGCTGACGCCCTTCACGCCGAGGTCGAAGGGGTCGCCGGCCAGGGGTTCCAGCCCGTCGAGTCCGTCGTAGAAGGTGCAGAAGGCCATGATGCCGTCGACCGGCATGTCCTTGGTCTTGTCGG
The DNA here is from genome assembly GCF_044541975.1 of Streptomyces sp. NPDC085460. Classification (NCBI taxonomy): domain Bacteria; kingdom Bacillati; phylum Actinomycetota; class Actinomycetes; order Kitasatosporales; family Streptomycetaceae; genus Streptomyces; species Streptomyces sp. NPDC085460. Next base: position 554,142 of record NZ_JBITTO010000001.1, on the reverse strand, counting down.
CGTGGGACGAGATCTTCGCCTTGGACTGCTTGCGGCCTTCCGTGGCGGGGGTGTTGTGGTAGGTCTGCGCCAGGACGTGGTTGAGCGGCGCGTGGTTCCGGAAGACGGCGGCGGCCTCGCGGTTGAGGGCGTCGACGATCCGCGTGTCCGTCGGGCGGAAGCCCTCGGTCGGTCCCGAGAGGTTGGTGGAGCAGCGGAGCAGGCGGAAGTGGAGCGCGTCGCCGTCGCGGGTGACGGGGGTGAGGTAGATGCCGCTGCGATGAGCCGTTCCCGGCTTGGTGGACTCCGTCAGGGTCTGGAACTCGTGCTCCGCGCGGATCCTGGCGAAGTGGCCGGCCTCGGGTGCGAAGAAGCGGCGGTAGAAGACGCCGGCGCCGTGGACACGGGTGGGCACGCGGCCGGTGCCGACGGCGGTCCACGGCCCGCCGCCGTCCCCGGCGTGGTCGCGTGACGGATCGGGGGACCGCGTACAGGCGACGGACGGCTCGGGGGACGGCGTACGGGCGACGGACGGCTCCGGGGACGGCGTACGGGCCGGCTCGCCGGCCGGCTCGCGGACCGTGAACACCCGGGCCGCCGACCGCAGGAGGCGCTCGTCGGTCCCGGAGGTGTCGCCGTACAGGTAGACGGTGGCGCGCGTGAGGTCGGGCGCGCCGGCGGCCAGTTCCTCCGGGGTGAGGACCCGGCCGAAGAAGTCCCTGACCACGTCGTCGTCGTGTGACGACGACGGCGCGACGAGGATGTTGTCCGCGTCCTCGATGCGCGCTTCTGTCGGCTCCGTCGTGCTCGTGCTCATGGATCGGCACCTGCCCTTCGCGGATCTCGGCGGCTCACCCGGGATCTTGGAAGGCCAACGGTAACGGCCGCCTATGACAGCAGCGTCGGCGTGGCCTTCGCCAGCACCTCCTCGATGCGCCGCCAGGTCGCGTCGTCGCGGGCGACGGGCGGGAGGACCGGTCCCGTGCCCGTGCCCCAGGCGGTGGCGACGGCGACCGGGTCGTCGCCGGTGGCGGCGCCCGCGGCGAGGGCGGCGGCGCCGAGCGCGACGAGTTCGCCGGCGGCGGGGACGACGAGGGGGCGGCCGGAGAGGCGGCGGACGGTGTCGGTCCAGGCCCGGCCGCGGGCGCCGCCCCCGATCAGGCGCAGCGGCCGGTCGCGTACGGCGGGGTCGGCGGGGTCGAGGCCGCAGGCGGCGAGGAGTCCGTCGAGGGCGCGCAGGACGGTGAAGGCCGCGCCCTCGTAGGCGGCGCCGAGGATCGCGCGCGGGTCGGTGGTGTGGCGGAGGCCGGTGAGGAGGCCGGCGGCGGCGGGGAGGTCGGGGGTGCGTTCGCCGTCCAGGTACGGGAGGACGACGGTCTCGCCGCCGGGGCGGGCGTCCTCGCGGTCGAGGCCCAGGAGGCCGGCGAACCGGTCGACGGCGAGGGTGCAGTTGAGGGTGCAGCCGAGCGGGAGGTAGCCGCCGTCGGCGGCGGCGAAGCCGGCGAGGGCGGGGTCCGCGGGGCGGGTGCGGGTGGCGGCGAAGACGGTGCCGGAGGTGCCGAGGCTGACCACGGGGTGGTCGAGGAGGCCGGCGGCGCCGAGGCCGAGGCCGACGGCGGCGGCCATGTTGTCGCCGGTGCCGGCGGCGACGGTCACCGCGCGGGGCAGGCCCAGGGCGTCGGCGGCGGTCGCGGTGAGCCGTCCGGCGGGGGTGGCGCCGGTGGGGGCGACCGCGGGCAGCAGGGCGGGGTCGAGGGCGAGGAGGTCGAGGACGCCGGGGTCGTAGGCGCCGTCGGCGGTGGCGTACCAGCAGGTGCCGGAGGCGTCGCCGGGGTCGGTGACGGCCTCGCCGGAGAGGCGCTCGGTGAGCAGGTCGTGCGGGAGGCGGACGGCGGTGGCGGCCTCGGCGTGGCGGGGCTCGTGCTCGCGCAGCCACTGCCACTTGGCGGCGGTCATGGAGGCGACGGGGACGGAGCCGGTGCGGCGGAGCCAGGCCCCGGGCCCGCCGAGGCCCTCGGTGAGGGCGGCGGCCTGGGCGGCGGAGCGGGTGTCGTTCCAGAGGAGGGCGGGGCGCAGCGGCCGGTGGCCTGCGCCGAGCACGACGAGGCCGTGCTGTTGGCCGGCGACGGCGATGCCGGTGACGGCGTGCGGGGCGGCGCCGGAGTCGCGTACGGCCGCGCGGACGGCGGTGACCAGGGCCGTCCACCACTCCTCGGGGTCGCTCTCGCGGGCGCCTCCGGTGCCGGTGACGGTGTGCGGGGCGCGGCCGAGGCCGAGGAGTTCGCCGGTGGCGGTGTCGACGGCGACGGCCTTGGTGGACTGCGTGGAGCTGTCCACGCCGATCACGACGGAGCGGCTGACGGGCACGCCCTCACCTCTTTCCGGTTTCCGGTCGTTCCGACCCGTGCCCTTCCGGTCTCCGGTCGTTCCGACGCGTGCGGGGTCTGGCGCCGCCGGGGAACGGTGGCGCCACTCCGACACGTGCGGGGTCTGGCGCCGCCGCTACCGGTGGCGTATTAGTTATCTCAGAAAACAAATCAGGCCGCCAGGAGAAGGACCCACCATGCCCGAGCGTTTCTCCCCCACCCCCGAGGACCGTTTCACCTTCGGCCTCTGGACCGTCGGCTGGCAGGGCCGCGACCCCTTCGGCGACGCGACCCGCCCGGCCCTGGACCCGGTCGAGTCCGTCGAGCGGCTGGCCGGTCTCGGGGCGTACGGCGTCACCTTCCACGACGACGACCTGATCCCCTTCGGCGCGCCGGAGGCAGAGCGCGAAGCCGTCGTGAAGCGGTTCAGGGACGCCCTCGACCGCACCGGCCTGAAGGTCCCCATGGCCACCACCAACCTCTTCACCCACCCGGTCTTCAAGGACGGCGCCTTCACCGCCAACGACCGGGACGTGCGCCGCTTCGCCCTGCGCAAGACGATCCGGAACATCGACCTGGCCGTCGAGCTCGGCGCGGAGGTGTACGTCGCCTGGGGCGGGCGCGAGGGCGCCGAGTCCGGCGCGGCGAAGGACGTGCGGGTGGCCCTGGACCGGATGAAGGAGGCGTTCGACCTGCTGGGGCAGTACGTCACCGAGCAGGGGTACGAGCTGCGCTTCGCGATCGAGCCCAAGCCGAACGAGCCGCGCGGCGACATCCTGCTCCCCACGATCGGTCACGCCCTGGCCTTCATCGAGCGCCTGGAACGGCCGGAGCTGGTGGGCGTGAACCCGGAGACGGGGCACGAGCAGATGGCCGGGCTCAACTTCCCGCACGGCATCGCGCAGGCGCTGTGGGCCGGCAAGCTCTTCCACATCGACCTCAACGGGCAGTCCGGCATCAAGTACGACCAGGACTTCCGCTTCGGGGCGGGCGATCTGCGGCAGGCGTTCTGGCTGGTCGACCTGCTCGAGACCGCCGGATACACCGGGCCGCGCCACTTCGACTTCAAGCCGGTGCGCACCGACGGCGCCGACGGCGTCTGGGAGTCGGCGAAGAACTGCATGCGGAACTATCTGATCCTGAAGGAGCGGGCCGCGGCGTTCCGCGCGGACGCGGAGGTGCGGGAGGCGCTCGCCGCCTCCCGGCTGCCGGACCTCGCCGTGCCGACCGCGCCCGGGGGCCTCGCGGAACTGCTCGCCGACCCGACCGCGTACGAGACCTTTGACGCGGACGCCGCCGCCGCGCGTTCGATGGCCTTCGAGCGGCTCGACCAGCTGGCCCTGGAGCACCTGCTCGGCGTACGGCCCTGAGCCCGGCGACCGGCGCCCTGAACCCCGCTCCCGGCACCCGGTGGCCGGCGACCGGGTGCCCGGTGCGGCGTCAGCGGGGGCCGAGGGTGGAGCGGCGGACGACCAGCTCCGGCTGGAGCACCACCCGCTGGTGCCGGTGGTCCGCCGCCGCCTCGCCGGTCTCCTCCAGGAGCAGTTCGGCGGCCCGGGCCCCCAGGGTCACGGCCGGCTGGCGCACCGAGGTGAGCGGCACGGTGGCCGCCGCCGCGAACTCGATGTCGTCGTAGCCGACGATCGCCATGTCCTCCGGGACCCGCACCCCGGCCGCGTACAGCGCCTGGAGGACGCCGAGGGCGAGCAGGTCGTTGGCGCAGAAGACGGCGGTGGGGCGGTCGGCGAGGCCGAGGAGGCGGGAGCCGGCGTCCCGGCCCGAGGCCACGTCGAGCCGGTCCGCGGGGAGTTCGCGGAGGGCTTCGGCGGGGAGCCCCGCCTCGGCGAGGGCGAGCAGGGCGCCCTCGCGGCGGTCCCGGACCTGCTGGAGGCGGTCGGGGCCGCTGACGTAGGCGAAGGAGCGGTGGCCCGCGGAGACGAGGTGGCGGATGGCGAGGGAGCCGCCGACGACGTCGTCGACGGAGACGGAACAGCCGCCGCCGTCCCCGCCGACCCGGTCGACCAGGACGTACGGGATGCCGTGGCGGCGGAAGTCTCGGAGGTTGCCGCCGCTGGGGTCGGCGGGGGTGACGAGGACGCCCCGGACCCGCTGTTCGGCGAAGAGGGAGAGGTAGTCGGCCTCGTCGCCGGGGTTCTGGTCGCTGTTGCAGACCATGACGCCGAGACCGGCCGCCCGGGCGGTCCGCTCGGCGCCGCGGGCGATGTCCACGAAGAAGGGGTTGCCCATGTCGAGGACGAGCAGCGCCATGATCCGGCTGCGGCCCGCCCTCAGCTGACGGGCGGACTCGCTGCGGACGTAGCCGAGCCGGTCGATGACGCGGCGGACGTGTTCGAGGGTGGCCGGGGAGACCCGGTCCGGCTGGTTGATGACGTTGGAGACGGTGCCGACGGAGACGCCGGCCTCCCGGGCCACGTCCTTGATGCCGACGGTCCGCGCGGTGCCCGTCACCCGTTCCACCTGCGTCCCACCCGGCCGTCCGTCCTGCCCGCCCGGTCCGTCCGGGGTCGCCGCCACCTGTCGCATCCTATGCGGCTGCGCGCTCACGCGAGGTGGAAGACCTCGGTCAGCGGGCGCATCGCCTCGTCCGGGCGCCGGCCGGCCGTCTCCTCGAAGAAGCCGGCCATCTCGGCCTGCCAGCGGGCGTTCACCTCGGTGGCCGCCATCGCGGCCCGCGCCCGGTCGAAGTCCTCGGTCTCCAGGTAGCCGACGAGGAGGCCGTCCTCGCGCAGGAAGAGCGAGTAGTTGTGCCAGCCGGCGGCGGTGAGCGCGTCGCGCATCTCCTGCCAGACCTCGGCGTGGCGCGCGCGGTACTCCTCCGCCCGCTCGGCACGCACCTTCAGCAGGAAGCAGACCCTCCGCACGGCGGCTCCTCGGCTCACGTCATCGAATGAAATGTTTCACACGCTCCGCGACCGGACGCTAGATCCCCGTCCGCCCGGCGGTCAAGAACCTCGACGGTACCTAGGAGGAGGATGACCTTGCGGTGAAGCGTGAATCGATTCATGGTACGTGAGGGGCGCCCCGGCGGGGCTCAGGCGGACTCGCGGACCACCAGTTCCGTGGGGAGGATGACGGTGGCCGGGTCCTCGCCCGCTATCCGGGCGAGGAGGGTGCGGACCATCTCGGCGCTGATCCGGTCCCAGGGCTGCCGGATGGTGGTCAGCGGCGGCTGGGAGGAGAGGGCGGCCGGCGAGTCGTCGAAGCCGCCGACGGCGATGTCCTCGGGGACCCGCTTGCCGGCGCGGGCGAGGGCGTCGAGGACGCCCTGGGCCATCAGGTCGGAGGCGACGAAGACGGCGTCGACGTCGGGGGCCCGCTCCAGGAGGGTGCGGGCGGCCTCGGCGCCGCTGGCGCGGCTGTAGTCGCCGGTGACGACGAGGTCCTCGTCGACGGGGAGCCCGCAGGCGGCGAGGGTCTCGCGGTAGCCGGCGAGCCGCTCGACGCCGCCGGGGGTGTCGAGCGGGCCGGTGACGGTGGCGATCCGGCGCCGGCCGGTGGCGTGGAGGTGGCGGACCATCTCGCGGGCGCCGTCGCGGTCGTCGGCGGCGACGTACCCGATGCGGGTGGTCTGGCCGAGCGGCTTGCCGCAGGCGACGACGGGCACGCCGGCCTCGTGCAGCCGGGCCACGACGGGGTCGCCGGAGTGGCTGGAGACGAGGAGGACGCCGTCGACGTGGCCGGCCTCGATGTAGCGGAGGTTGCGGCGGCGCTCGTCCTCGGTGCCGGCGATCATCAGGATCAGGGGGATGTCGCGGTCGGCGAGCGCCTGGGTGCAGGCGCGCAGGAGGACGTTGAAGTTGGGGTCCTCGAAGAAGCGCTCCTGCGGTTCGGTGAGGAGGAAGGCGACGGAGTCGGACTTGCCGGTGATCAGCGAGCGGGCGTGCCGGTTGACGACGTACCCCGTTCTCCGGATCGCGGCGTCGACGGCCGCCTTGGCCGTCGGGCTGACGTAGTGGCCGCCGTTGAGGACGCGGGAGACGGTGCCGCGCGAGACGCCGGCCTCGCGGGCCACGTCGTGGATGGTCACCGGCCTGCGCCTGCTCGCTGCTGTGCTCATGCTGTGTGTTTCCCCTCGTTCCCCTGTGCTCAGGACTTTACGGCGCCCGACAGCAGGTCGAGGCTCCAGAACCGCTGGATGACGAGGAAGAGGGCGATCAGCGGGACGACGGCGAGGAGCGCGCCGGTGATGACCAGGGTGTAGAGGGCGGGCTGGCTGGCGCCCTGCTTGAGGAGCGTGAACAGGCCGACGGTCATGGGGAACTTCTCGTCGTCGCCGAGCATGATGAACGGCAGCAGGAAGTTGTTCCAGATGGCGACGAACTGGAAGAGGAAGATCGTCACCAGGCCGGGGGCGAGCATCGGGACGGCGATCCGGGTGAAGATGCGCCATTCGCCGGCGCCGTCCACCCGGCCCGCCTCGACCAGCTCCATGGGGATGGCGGCCTCGGCGTAGATGCGGCCGAGGTAGACCCCGTACGGGGAGAGGATCAGCGGCAGCAGCACGGAGGCGTAGCTGTCGGTGAGGTCGGCCTCGGCCATGAGCAGGTACTGCGGGATGGCGAGGATGACCGGGGGCATGAGGACGCCGGTGAGCATGACGTTGAAGAAGAGCTCGCGCCCGCGGAAGCGGTAGACGGCGAGGGCGTAGCCGGCGAAGGCGGAGACGACGGTCGACAGGAGCGCGCCGAGGCCGGCGTAGAGGACGGAGTTGCCCATCCACGTCCAGTAGATGCCGTCGCGGTAGGCGGTGAGGTCGCCGAGGTTGTCGGCGAGGCCGCTGCCCGGGAGGAAGGTGAAGGTGGAGAAGAGTTCGTCGTCCGCCTTGGTGGCGGCGACGACGACCCAGGCGACCGGGAGCAGGCAGTAGAGGGCGCCGAGGATCAGCGCCGCCGTGGGCAGCAGCGCGGTGCGGCGGGGGCGGGGCGGCCCCTGCGGGACGCCGGGGGTGGTGCCGGGCGCGGGGGGCGCCTTGCGGAGCGTCGGGGAGGCGATCCCGGTCATCGGCCGGCTCCTTGTGTGGTGCGGCGGTTGGAGATCCTGAGGAGGGCGAAGGAGAGCGCGAAGGTGGCGAGGGCGAGGACGACGGCCGTGGCGGAGGCCGCGTGGATGTTCCCGCCGGTGAACGCGTCGTTGTAGACCTTCATCAGGGGGCTCCAGGTGGAGGGGATGCCGTTGGTGAGCGGCTTGAGCGTCATGGGCTCGTTGAAGACCTGGAGGGTGGCGATGATGGAGAAGAAGAAGGTGAGGACCAGCGAGGGCGCCACCATCGGGATCTTGACGCGGAGCGCGATCTGGAGTTCGGAGCAGCCGTCGAGCTTGGCGGCCTCGTACACCTCGGCGGGCAGGGCGCGCAGCGCGGTGTAGATGACGATCATGTTGAAGCCGGTCCCGCCCCAGACGGCGATGTTGGACATGGCGAGGTAGAGCGGGCCGCCGTCCATGAGGTCGGGCTGCGGGAGTCCGGCCTTCTCCAGGAGGAAGTGGAAGGGGCTGACGTCCGGGAGGTAGAGGAAGCCCCAGAGGACGGCGGCGATGACGCCGGGCACGGCGTACGGGAGGAAGATCGCGAGCCGGGCGAAGGAGCGGCCCCGGACGCGCGGGGAGTCGAGCAGCAGCGCGAAGAGGAGGGCGAGGCCGAGCATCACGGGGACGACGATGGCCCCGTAGCCGAGGACGCGGAGCGCGCTGGCGAGGAACTCGGAGTCGGTGAGGGCGGAGGCGTAGTTCTCCAGGCCGGCCCAGACCTCGGACTTGGCTCCCTTGCCGAGGCCGAGTCCCTTGATCTCGACCTTGTGGAGGCTGAGCCAGAGCGCGTAGCCGATGGGCAGCGCGAAGAAGAGGAGGAAGAGGGCGGCGGCCGGGAGGAGGAAGAAGTAGGGGGCGCTTCGCGCTCGTTTGAGGGTGGTGGTGGGCGACGGGTGGGCGTACGGGGCGGTCTTCACCCCGTACGACCGGCGGGCGCCCTTGGCGGGCTGGGTCACTTGGCGACTCCGAAGCCCTGCTTCTCCAGGTCGGTCACGGTGGTGTCCTGGACCTTGGCGAGGGCGGCGGGGAAGCCGCTCTTGGCCTTGGCGGCCTTGCCGAACTCGTCCTTGAAGGCGGTGTAGGCGACGTTGACGTTGGGGCCCCAGGCGGCGGGGGCGGTGGTCTTCGCTATCGCGGCGGCCCGGGTGTAGAAGTCGGGCTGGTTGGCGAAGTAGTCGGGGGCCTTGGCGAGGGCGCCGCTGGTCTGGGCGGCGGTGGCGGCGGGGTAGATGCCGCTCTCCTTGACGAGGGCGGCCAGGGCCTCGGGGTCGGTGTTGAGCCAGGTGGCGAATCGGGCGGCGGCGGCCTTGTTCTTGGAGTCGCTGGTGACGGCGGTGGAGGAGCCGCCCCAGCTGCCGGTGGCGTTCTCGCCGTCGGTCCACTGCGGGAGCGGGGCCATGGCCCACTTGCCCTTGGTGTCGGGGGCGGCGGTGGTGAGGGTGCCGGGGGCCCAGACGGCGGAGACCCAGGCGAGCTGTTCGCCGGTGTTGAGGGCCTTGTTCCAGGCGGGGGTGTACATGGGCTGGTTGTCGATGGCGCCTTCGGCGACGAGGCCGCCCCAGAAGTCGGTGACCTTGCGGGTGGCGGCGTCGTCGATGCCGACCTTCCACTTCTCGCCCTCGAAGGTCCACCACGCGGCGCCGGCCTGCTGGGCGAGTCCGGCGAAGAGGCCGGAGTCGTTGGCGGAGAAGGTGGTGAGGGCCTTCTTCGGGTCCTTCTTCTTCAGGGCGCGGGCGGTCTCGGCGAACTCGTCCCAGGTGGTGGGGACGGTGAGGCCGTACTGCTTGAACAGGTCCTCGCGGTAGAAGAACATCAGCGGGCCGGAGTCCTGGGGCAGGGCGTAGACGGCGTCGCCGCCGAAGGTGGTCTGCTGCCAGATGCCGGGGGCGAACTGCTTCTCGACGCCCTTGACCTCGCCGGCGATGTCGGCGAGCGCGTCGTTGCTGACGAGGGTCGGCAGGGCCTGGTACTCGGCCTGGACGAGGTCCGGTCCCTTGTGGGCCTTGGCGGCCGTGATGATCTTGGTGACGAGGTCGTCGCCGGACGCCTGCTTCTGCACGGTGACCTGGATGTCGGGGTGTTCGGCGTTCCAGAGGGCGGCGACCTTGTCCATGCCGGGGGCCCAGGCCCAGTAGGTGAGCTTGACGGGGCCGGACCCGGCGCCCGCCTCACCGCCGGAGTCGGAGGAGCCACAGGCGGTGAGCGCGGTGGCGCCGAGAAGGACGGCGGTGGCGGCGGCGAGGCCGCGGCGCGTGAGCTGGGGCATGGGTGGTTCTCCCTGACCGAAAGGGGCCTCTCCCTCGGACGGAGAGGCCGACCATGCATCTGTGAGCGTTCACAGTAGAGAAACGTTCCGGACACTTGTCAATGGTTGTTCCTGTGCGGTTATGTTGCGTTGCCACTTCGAAATCTGATGTGTGTACGTTCACAGTCACAGCGATCGAACACCCCCTTCCGTTTCACAGGTGCTCAGGAGAGACTCATGTCAGCCACGACCCCCAAGGGCCTGACCCGGCTCGCGTTCGGCGGGGACTACAACCCCGAACAATGGCCGGAAGGCGTCTGGCAGGAGGACGTACGGCTGATGAAGGAGGCCGGCGTCACGATGGTGAGCGTCGGGATCTTCTCCTGGGCGCTCCTGGAGCCCGAGCGGGGCCGCTACGACTTCGGCTGGCTCGACCGGGTCCTCGACCTGCTGCACGCCCACGGCATCCGCGTGGACCTCGGTACGCCGACGGTGGCGCCGCCCGCCTGGTTCTACCGCGCCCACCCCGAGGCGCTGCCGGTCACCGCCGACGGCGTCCGGCACACGTACGGCTCGCGCGGGGCGATCTGCCACAGCTCGCCCGCCTACCGCGAGGCCGCCGCCCGGATCACCACCGAGCTGGCCCGCCGCTACGCCGGCCACCCGGCGCTCGCCCTCTGGCACGTCCACAACGAGTACGGCGTCCCCGTCAGCGCCTGCTACTGCGACACCTGCGCCGCCGGGTTCCGCCGCTGGCTGGCCGGCGCGTACGGCTCGCTCGACGCGGTGAACGAGGCGTGGGGCACCGCCTTCTGGGGCCAGCGGTACGGCGCGTACGAGGAGATCCTGCCGCCCCGCACCACCCCGACGGTCGGCAACCCGGCGCAGCGGCTGGACTACCGCCGCTTCGCCGACGCCACGATCCGCGGGAACTTCCGCGCGGAGCGGGACATCCTCCACGAGCTGTCCCCGGGCGTCCCGGTCACCACCAACTTCATGACCGCGCTCAGCCAGTGCGACGCGCTCGACTACTGGGCCTGGGGCCGTGAGGTGGACCTCGTCACCAACGACCACTATCTGATCACCGACGGCCGGCGCACCCACGTCAATCTCGCGATGGCCGCCGACCTCACCCGCTCCGTCGCCGGCGGCGCCCCCTGGCTGCTCCTGGAGCACTCGACCTCGGGCGTGAACTGGCAGCCGCGCAATCCGGCCAAGCGGCCCGGCGAACTGGCCCGCAACTCCCTCGCCCATGTCGCCCGGGGCTCCGAGGGCGCGATGTTCTTCCAGTGGCGGCAGTCGCGGCGCGGCGCCGAGAAGTTCCACTCGGCGATGGTCCCGCACGGCGGCACGGACACCCGGATCTGGCGCGAGGTCGTCGAGCTGGGCGCGGGCCTCGGCGCCCTGGAGGAGATCCGGGGCAGCCGGACCGTCCCGGACGTCGCCATGCTGTGGGACTGGCACTCCTGGTGGGCGCAGGGCCTGGAGTGGCGGCCGCACGAGGGCCACGACGCCCGCGAGCGCGCGGACAGCTACTACGAGGCGCTCTACGACCGGCACCTCACGGTCGACTTCGCCCACCCCGAGGCCGACCTCTCCGCCTACCCGCTCGTCGTCGTCCCGGCGCTCTACCTGATGACGGAGGCCGCCGGACAGAACCTCCGGGAGTACGTCGAGAACGGCGGCACGCTCGTCGTCTCGTACTTCTCCGGCATCGTCGACGAGCACGACGCCGTCCACCCCGGCGCCTACCCGGGCGCCCTGCGAGACGTCCTCGGGCTCACCGTCGACGAGTGGTCGCCGCTCCTGGACCACCAGCGGGTCGAGCTCACCGGCCCCGGCGGCGCCGCGCTCACCGGCGACCTGTGGACCGAGTTCGTGCGCCCGCGCGGGGCCGAGACCGTCTGGACGTACGCGGACGGCCCGGCCGCCGGCGGCCCCGCGGTCACCCGGCACCGGCTCGGCCGGGGCACCGCCTGGTACGTCTCCACCCGCCTCGACGCGGCCTCGCTGGACGCGATCGTGGCGGCGGCCTGCGACGACGCGGGCGTGCCCGGCCGCGCCGGTCTCCCCCGCGACGTGGAGGTCGTCCACCGCGCCGGCGCCCACGGCCACTACGTCTTCGCCCTCAACCACACGACCGAGGACGCGAAGGTCCCCCTGGACGGCCCCGGCACGGAACTCCTCTCCGGCGCCCGGGTGACCGGCACGCTCACCGTGCCGGCGGGCGGGACCGGGGTCGTCCGCCTGGACGGCTGACGGCCGGACGGCCGACGGGCCACGGCTGACGCGGGCCCGCTGACGGCCGGTGGCCGGCCGGCTGACCCGCGTCGCTCTCCCCCGGCCCCCTCCGGGGCCGGGCCCCGAACTCCCCGGGGGCGGTACGCGCACGCCGCGCCGCCCTCGGGTGAGCCGCACCACCCCCACCAGCACCGTCCCCCAGGAACAGCGCCACCGCACCACCACTCCCCCATCCGTCACCGTCGAAGGGACATCGACGATGCGCATCACCGTCAACAGCCGACCCCGGCCCCGGCTTCGGCCCCAGCTCCAGCCCCGGCTGCGGCTTCGGTCCGCGGGTCTCGCGGCCGTGCTCGGCGCGGGCCTGCTGCTCGCCCCGCTGCCCGCCCAGCAGGCCGTGGCCGCGAGCACGCTCACCAACGCCGGCTTCGAGGCCGACGGCACCGGAGCGGCCACGCCGTCCGGCTGGTCGACCTACTCTGCCACCGGCCAGAACGCCGCCTCCTTCACCGAGGCCGGCGGCCGCAGCGGCGGCCACCGCCTGTCGCACTGGTCGTCCGCCGCGTACAAGGTGGAGACGTACCAGTACCTGTCGGGTCTCACCGACGGGAACTACACGCTCAGCGCCTGGGTCCGCTCCGGCGGCGGGCAGAACGCCGCCTATCTGGCGCTGCGCAACTGCGGCTCCGCCGAGCAGCGCACCGACCTGCCGGTCACCTCGACCGGCTGGATACGGATCGTGACGCCGGTCAAGGTCGTCGGCGGCGCCTGCACGATCAGCGTCAACTCCGATGCCCAGGCGGGCAATTGGCTCAACGTCGACGACCTGACCTTCACCCCGGGCACCACCGGCCTCACCGTGAAGGGCGTCGACCTCTCCGCCCTGAAGAAGAGTCAGGACCTCGGCGGCACCTACAAGAACGCCTCCGGGACGACCGGCGACCCGGTCGCGCTCCTGAGGAACGCGGGCGCCAACTACGGCCGGCTGAAGGTCTGGGTGAACCCGGCCGACGGCTACAACGACAAGGCCCGCGTCCTCGCCACCGCGCAGCGGATCAAGGCGCAGGGCATGAAGCTCCTCGTGGACTTCCACTACTCGGACATCTGGGCCGATCCCGGCGCCCAGTCCAAGCCCGCCGCGTGGGCCGGCCACTCGTACGCGCAGCTCAGGACGGACGTGTACGACCACACGTACGACGTCCTGAGCGCGCTGAAGGCGCAGGGCACCACGGCCGACATGGTGCAGATCGGCAACGAGATCAACACCGGCATGCTGTGGCCCGAGGGTTCCACGACCAACTGGACGCAGCTGGCCGGGCTGCTGAACTCCGGGATCTCGGCGGCCAAGGCGGTCTCCTCGTCCACCCAGATCGCCCTGCACCTGGCGAACGGCGGCGACAACGCCCTCTACCGGAACTGGTTCGACAACGCCAAGGCGCAGGGCGTGAGTTACGACGTGATCGCGTTCTCCTTCTACGGCTACTGGCACGGGGCGCTGTCCTCGCTCCAGGCCAACCTGGACGACATCTCGGCCCGTTACGGCAAGAAGGTGATGGTCGCGGAGACCGCGTACCCGTTCCGGCTGGACAGCGAGGACGCGCACGAGAACATCATCGACCTCTCCTCCGAGCTGGTCCCCGGCTACCCGGCGACCCCGGCGGGCCAGTCGGCGTGGCTGCGGGACGTCATGAACGTGGTGGAGGCCGTCCCGGCCGGCCGGGGTCTCGGCGTCGTCTACTGGGAGCCGGCCTGGACCGCCGTGACCGGCAACGGCTGGGACCCGACGGACCCGGCGTCGGGCAACGGCTGGGAGAACCAGGCGCTGTTCGACTACGACAGCAGGCTGCTGCCGGCGGCGGCGTGGCTCGCCCACCGGTAGACCGCATGGACCGCATGTACCGCGCGTGATGAAGGGCCGGGCCCCGTGGGGTCCGGCCCTTCCCGGTCGTGTCTACCACTCCGCCAGGGAGCCGTCGTCGCGGCGCCAAGCCGGGTTGCGCCAGCGGTGGCCGGTCTCGGCGGCCCGCTCGACGGCCTTCGCGTCGACCTCGATGCCCAGGCCGGGGCCGGTGGGCAGGGCCACGTGCCCGTCCTCGTACCGGAAGACCGAGGGGTCCACCAGGTAGTCGAGGAGGTCGGAGCCGGTGTTGTAGTGGATGCCGAGGCTCTGCTCCTGGATGAGCAGGTTCGGCGTGGCGAAGCCGACCTGGAGGCAGGAGGCGAGGGCGATGGGGCCGAGCGGGCAGTGCGGGGCGAGGGAGACGTCGTACGCCTCCGCCATGGCGGCGATCCTGCGGGTCTCGGAGATGCCGCCGGCGTGCGAGAGGTCCGGCTGGGCGACGGCGATGCCCTGGCCGAGGACCTTCTTGAAGTCCCAGCGGGAGTAGAGGCGTTCGCCGGTGGCGATGGGGATGGAGGTGGAGCGGACGATCTCGCCGATGTGGTCGCTGAGCTCCGGGACGACGGGCTCCTCCACGAAGAAGGGGAGGTAGGGCTCCAGGAGCGGCAGGACCCGGCGGGCCATCGGGGCGGTGAGGCGGCCGTGGAAGTCGATGGCGATGTCGAACGCGTCGCCGACGGCCTCGCGGATGGAGGCGACCCGGTCGACGATCGCCTGCGTGGCGGCGGGCGTGTCGATGAGCCGGAGCTGGGCGGAAGCGTTCATCTTGATCGCGGTGAAGCCCTCGCGCTGCCGGGCGACGGCCTCGGAGGCGACCTCGTCGGGGCGGTCGCCGCCGATCCAGCTGTAGACGCGGACGCGGTCGCGCACGTTGCCGCCGAGGAGCTGCCAGACGGGGACGCCGAGGGCCTTGCCCTTGATGTCCCACAGGGCCTGGTCGATGCCGGCGACGGCGCTGGAGAGGACCGGTCCGCCCCGGTAGAAGCCGCCCTTGGTGAGGACCTGCCAGTGGTCCTCGATCCGCATCGGGTCCTGGCCGATCAGGTAGTCGGAGAGCTCGTCGACGGCGGCGGCGACGGTGTGGGCGCGGCCCTCGACGACGGGCTCGCCCCAGCCGGTGATCCCCTCGTCGGTGTCGATCCGCAGGAAGCACCAGCGGGGGGCGACGAGATAGGTGCGCAGGGAGGTGATCTTCACTGATGGTCCTTCACTTGGAGTCTTTCTTGACGGTCCAGCCGCCGTCCACGACGAGGTTGGTGCCGGTGATGAAGGTCGCGTCGGCGGAGGCGAGGAAGGCGACGGCGGACGCCACCTCCTCCGGGCGGCCGAGGCGGGCGAGCGCGGTCGCGTCGGCGGAGAGCCGGCGGCCCTCCTCGTCGACGTCGTTCCAGACGTCGGTGAGGATCGGTCCCGGCAGGACGGAGTTGAAGCGCACGTCGGGGCCGTACTCGACGGCGAACTGGCGGATCAGGGCGCACATGCCGCCCTTGGAGGCGGCGTAGGCGGGGTAGCCGGGGAGGCCGAAGTCGGCGTGGACGCTGGACGTGGCGACGAGGCTGCCGCCCTCGGCGCGCAGGTCGTCGAGGAAGGTGCGGGTGGCGAGGTAGAGCGCGCGCAGGTTGACGGCGAGCTGGCGGTCCCAGGAGTCGACGGGGAGTTCGTGGGCGGCGGCCGGGGTGTGGGTGAAGGCGTTGCTGTGGAGGACGGAGACGGGCCCGTAGCGGCGGTGGGTCTCCTCGCGGAGGGCGGCCCAGTCGGCTTCGGAGGAGACGTCGCACCGGACGTAGACGGCGCGGCCGCCCTCCGCGCGGATGCGGGCGGCGACGGCCTCACCGGCGGGCGCGGCGATGTCGGCGACGACGACGGCCGCGCCCTCGCGGGCGAGCCGGGCGGCGCTGGCCGCGCCGATTCCGGAGGCGGCGCCGGTGACGAGGGCGGTCTGCCCGGAGAAACGGTTCATGGGAGGGGCTTTCTGGGGGAGGTCAGCGGGTGATGTCCTGGGCGGCGAGGAGGCCGAGTTCGGCGCGGTGCGGCAGGCCCTCCCAGTCGCCCGGGACGGAGACGGCGAAGGCGCCGCAGAGGGCGGCGAGCCGGAGGCGTTCCGGGACCGGGGAGCCGTCGAGGCGGGCGGCGAGGTAGCCGGAGACGAAGGCGTCGCCGGCGCCGACCGGCTCCACGGCGGTGACCGGGACGGCGGCCTGTGCGTGGGCCGTGCCGTCGGCGACGGCGACGGCGCCCTCGGCGCCGAGCTTGACGACGGCCTCGGCGGGCCCGAGCGCGGTGAGGGCCCTGGCCATCGCCTCCGGCGCGCCGTCGGGGACGAAGAGGGTGGCCTCCTCGGGCCCGGCGAAGACCAGGTCGGTGTACGGGAGGAGGCGGGCGAGCGTCTCGGCGGCCTCGGCGCGGCTCCACAGACGCTCGCGGTGGTTGACGTCGAGGGAGACGGTGACGCCGGCGGAGTGCGCGAGGCGGACGGCGTGCTCGACGGCGGCGCGGGCCGTGTCGCTCAGAGCCGGGGTGATGCCGGTGACGTGGAGGATCCGGGCGCCGGTGATCCGGGCCTCGTCGAGGTCGCCGGGGGCGAGGCGGGATCCGGCGAGTCCGGCGCGGTAGTAGGAGACGCGGAGCCGGTCGGCGGTCCTGCGTTCACGGAGCATCAGGCCGGTGGGGGCGTCGGGGTCGGTGCGGGCGCCGGTGACGTCGACGCCCTCGCCCCGCAGTCCGGCGAGGATCATCGCGCCGGCGGCGTCGTCGCCGACCCGGCCGGTCCAGGCGGCGGAGTGGCCGAGCCGGCTCACGCCGACGGCGACGGTGGCCTCGGCACCGGCCCAGCCGAACCGCATCGGGGCGCCGCTGGCGAGCGGCCCGGGTCCGGTGGCGGCGGCGACGGCCATCGCCTCGCCGAGCGTCACGAGGGCGCGCGGGGGGTGAGCGGGGTGGCTCATCGGTCGCGGATCCCGTCGAGGAAGGCCGACGCGCGGTCGGCGAGCGCGGTGAGGGAGCCGCCCTCGCAGGCGTCGCCGACGAGCGGCCCGCCGACGCCGAGGGCGGTCGCGCCGGCGGCCAGGTAGGCGGGGGCGTCGGCGGCCGAGATGCCGCCGGTGGGGACGAGCGGGATGCCGGGCAGCGGGGCGCGGACGGCCTTCAGGTACTCCGGTCCGCCGGTGGCGGCGGGGAAGAGCTTGACCATGGTCGCGCCGGCCCGCCAGGCGGTGAGGATCTCGGTCGGGGTGTACGCGCCGGACAGCACCGGCACGTCGAGACGGACGGCCTCGGCGATGACGTCGACGCAGGTGGCGGGGGTGATGAGGTACGTCGCACCGGCTTCGACGGCGGCCTGCGCGGCGGCGGGGCTGGTGACCGTGCCGGCGCCGAGCGCGAGACCGGGCGGGGCGTCGGCGGCGTACTCCCGGAGCACGTCGAGCACGCCGGGGGTGGTGAGGGTGAACTCGACGGCCCGCACACCGGAGGCGAGCAGGCAGTCGGCGACCTCACCGAAGCGCGTGGCGGACGCGGAGCGAAGGATCGCGATGACGGGAGCGGCGGCCAGGGCGGCACGCAGCCCCTCGTATGGGCTGGTCATGGTGGGTTCCTGGGGGTTGGGGGTGGGGGTGGGGGCTGGTGGCTGGGGGGTTGGAGGTTGAGGGGTTGGAGGTTGGGGGGTTGGGGCTTGGGCTGGGGAGGCGGCGGGGCATGTCCGGAGGGCGGTGTCGGTGCGGGGCGGGTGGAGCGGGGCGGGTAGTACGCCCGGACCGGGCCGGACCGGACGCCATGCCGAACCGAACCGAGCCGGGCCGGGCCAGGCCGGGCCAGGCCGGGCCGCTCGTCCGGATCGTGTTGGGCGGGCCGCCTGCCACGGGCGGGAGCGCGGGAGTTGGGGGGTGGCTTGGGTGGCGGGAGGGTCAGTGGTCGGCGTACGGCGTGGTGGGGAGGCCCGTGACGCCGGGGCGGCAGACGAAGAGGCGGCCTGCGTCGGGCTCGGCGCGGCGGCGGGCCTCGGGGAGGTTGTGGGTGGCGGTGGTGACGACCAGGACGTCGAGGTCCGGGCCTGCGAAGGCGCAGCTCGTGACGTGCGAGGCGGGCAGTTCCACGCGCGCGTGGAGCACCCCCCGGGGAGTGAAGGCGAGGACCTCGCTGCCGCCCCAGACGGCCACCCACACATGGCCCTCGGCGTCGACGGTCAGGCCGTCGGGGTAGCCACTGTCGATGACGGCGAAGGGGCGGCGGCCGGAGAGGCCACCGGTGCCGGGGTCGTAGTCGAAGACGTCGACGCGGCGGGTGAGGCTGTCGGCGTAGTAGAGGAGCGTGCCGTCGGGGCTCCAGCCCAGGCCGTTGGAGATGGAGACGGCCTCGACGAGGGTCGTGAGGCCGTCGGCGTCGAGGCGGTACAGGGCGCCGGCGCCGGGCCGTTCGTCGACGGCCATCGTGCCGCCCAGGAGGCGGCCCGCCGGGTCCACGGCGGCGTCGTTCATGCGGCGGGGCACGCCGTCGTCGGGGAGGTCGGGGGCGGCGAGTTCGACGGCCTCGGCGGGGGGTCGGCCGTCCTCCAGTCGGACGAACGCGGTGCCGGCGGCGGCGAGGAGGGCCCCGGAGGCGCAGGGGACGGCTGCGCCCACGGGGCGGTCGAAGCGGAGGGCGGCGGTCGGTACGAGGTCGGTGCGGCCGTCCTCCCGGGTGAGGGCGGCACGGTGGACGAGGCCCTCGGTGATGTCCACCCAGAGGAGTTCCCGGCGGGCGGCGTCCCAGACGGGTCCTTCGGGCAGACGGCCGGGCGCGGGGGTGCAGGGCACGGCCCTGAGCTGAAGCATCTGGTCTCCTCGGGGTTGGGGTGGGCGGACGGGTAGGCCCGGTGGGCGGACAGGTACGCCCGGCGGGCGGGAACTCCCGGCGGGGCTGGCGGTGGGGGGCTCCTGGCGCGGGTCCTGGCGGGCGCCGCCCGGGGTCCCGGCGAGGGGCCCGACGGGGCCCGGTGAGAGGTCCCGGCGGGGGTGCCTCCCGGGGGCACTCCCGCCGGGCGGGTCCCCACCAGGCAGGCACTCCCCGCCAGGCAGGAAATCCCACCGGACAGGCACTCCCCACCGGACAGGAACTCCCGGCCAGGCAGGCACCCCCACCGAACGGACGCTCCTCCCCGCCAGGCAGGCACCCCCCATGGGAGTGCCCGCCAGGCGGGGCGAGAGAAAAACTACGGGTTCGTCTAACGGTTGTAAATATCCCGCCACCCTCTTCTTCCAACCCTTCGAATAAGATCCGGGTGACGACCGCGCACCGACGGAGGCAGCAGCAGAGATGATCAGGCGCACCTCGCAGGACATTCGCCGCCTCAACCGTTTCGAGGTGCTGCGCCGCGTCTACGCGGGCCCCGGCGCGATGAGCCGGCAGGACGTCGCCGCCGCCACCGGGCTCTCCTTCGCCACGGTCGCCAACCTCACCGCCGAGCTCCTGGAGGCCGGTGTCCTCGTCGAGGCCGGGCACGAGGAGTCGGGCGGGGGACGGCCGCGCGCGCGGCTCGCGGTGAACGCCGAGCGGGGCGCGCTGATCGGCGTCGACATCGCCGAGACCTCGGTCCACGCCGAGCTGTTCGACCTGGCCCTGACGGTCCGGCACTCCGTGGAGCGGCCCCTGCCCCCGGGGGACGTGCGGCCCGCCGACGTCGTGGACACCCTCGCCGGCGCCGTCGAGGAACTGCTCGCGGTCTCCGGGACCGACCGGTCCCGGGTCCTCGGCGTCGGCGTGAGCGTGCCGGGCATGGTCGAGCGCGAGGGCGGGGTGTCGTCGTTCTCGCCGTACTGGTCCTGGCACGAGGTGCCGCTGCGCGCCCTGCTCGACGCGCGGCTCGGGCTGCCGCTGTGGCTGGACAACCCGCTGCGGGCCAGCACGGTCGCGGAGATGTGGTTCGGCGCGGGCCGCGAGGTGGACGACCTGGTGGTGCTGACGCTGCGGGCGGGCGTCGGCGCGGGCATCGCCGTGGGCGGGCAGCTCTACCGGGGCTTCACCAACAGCGCGGGCGAGTGGGGCCACACCTGCCTCGCCCTCGACGGGCGGCTGTGCACCTGCGGCAACCGCGGCTGCGTGGAGGCGTACGTGTCGCTCCGCGGGATCGCCGCGACCTGGCGCGAACTCGCCCCGGACGACGAGCGGGCGGCCGGCACGGACGACGCGGCGACGGTCGCGGCGCTGGCCCGCGCGGCCGACGCGGGCGACCCGATGGCCGCCGCCGCCGTGGACCGCACCGCCCGCTATCTGGGCGCCGCCGTCGCCAATCTGGTCAACCTGGTCAACCCGCAGGTCGTCGTGGTCGGCAACCAGGTCGTCGACCTCCTCGGAGAGCGGCTGCTCCCGGCCGCGTACGAGGCGGTCGGCCGGCACGCCCTCGCCCTCCCGCACCGGGCCGCGACCCTGCGGCGCAGCGCCGTCCCGCACAACGCGGTGACCCGGGGCGCGGCCACCTTCGCCCTGGAGGGCTTCCTCGACGACCGCGAGGTCTTCGGCCCGGTCAGCCGCATGCGCAAGGCCGCCAAGGGCGGTGCCGGGGCGGGTGGCTGACAGCGGTCGGAGAGCGCCGACCCCAGACGTACCGACCAGGGAAGGGCCGACCCCAGCCGCCCCGCCGACCCCAGACGTACCGCCCCCGGACGTACCGCCCCCGGACGTACCGACCCGGGATGTACCGACCCCGTCAGCGGACCGCCCCCCGGTGGCCCAGGCGGTGGGAGAGCTCGGTGGCGCCGTGGACGGCGAGGGCGGTGAGTTCGTTCTCGCGGGCCTCGTCCCAGCGGATGACCGGGACGGAGACGGAGAGCGCGGCCACGACCCGGCCCGAGCGGTCGCGGACGGGCGCGGCGACGCAGGAGACGTCGGGGTTGGACTCGCGCTGTTCGACGGCGACGCCGAGGACGGCGATCTCGGCGAGCGCGGCGCGCAGCGCGTCCGGGTCGGTGATGCTCCGCGGGGTCATGGCGACCAGCTCGCGTCCGTCGAGGAGTTCGTCGAGCTCGTCGGCCGGGAGCGCGGCGAGGAGCATCTTGCCGACCGCGGTGCAGTGGGCGGGGAGCCGCCGGCCGGCCGCCGACACCATGCGGACGGCGTGGGTCGAGTCGACCTTGGCGACGTAGATGACGTCGGCGTCCTCCAGGAGGGCCACGTGGACGGTCTCGCCGCAGGTCTCGGCGATCTCGCGGGCGACCTCGCGGCCCTCGGCGGCCAGGTCGAGCTGCTCCGCGTACCGGCTGCCGAGCTGGTAGGTGCGCACCCCGAGCCGGTAGCGGCCGGGCTGTTCCGGCACCGGCACCAGGTAGTTGCGGGCGGTGAGCGTGGAGACCAGCTCGTGGGTGGTGGTGCGGGGCAGCCCGAGCCGGCGGGTGATCTCGGGGGCGGAGAGCGTGGCGTCCCCCTGGAGGAAGAGCTCCAGGATGTCGAATGCCCTGGTCACCGCGGGGACGAGTCGTCCCATGGTCCCCCACCTCACCTTCACGCCGTTCGAAATGCCGTACCACGGCCGAGATCACGGACATCGCGGACAGAGATTAGTCCCGGACCGGGGGCCGGGCAACGGTCCGGGTGCGGAAGCGCTCCCCTTGACGCCCCCGCGGGCCGCTGCCTACGGTCACGCCACCCTGCCGAACACCGTTCGGTATGCCGAACATCCCGGGAGTATCCGCCGTGCGCATCACGGGAATCACCACTCATGTCGTCGGCACGCCCTGGCGCAATCTCACCTACGTCCTGGTCCACACCGACGAGGGGCTGACGGGCGTCGGCGAGACCCGGATGCTCGGTCACACCGACGCCCTGCTCGGCTATCTGCGCGAGGCGGAGGCGAACCACATCGCCGGTTCCGACCCGTTCGCCGTCGAGGACCTCGTCCGCCGCATGAAGTACGGGGACTTCGGCCGGGCCGGCGAGATCGTCATGTCGGGGATCGCGGTCGTCGAGACGGCCTGCTGGGACATCAAGGGCAAGGCGCTCGGGGTGCCGGTCTGGCAGCTCCTCGGCGGGCGGGTGACGGACCGGGTCCCGGCGTACGCGAACGGCTGGTACACCACCGAGCGGACGCCGGAGGCGTATCACGCGGCGGCCCGCGAGGTCGTGGCGCGCGGCTATCGGGCCCTGAAGATCGACCCGTTCGGCGCGGGCCGGCTCGACCTCGACCCGGCCGCCTCGCGGTACGCGATCGGGCTGATCGAGGCCGTCCGGGACGCGATCGGTCCCGACACCGGCCTGATGGTGGAGATGCACGGCCGCTTCTCCCCCGCCACCGCCGTCCGCCTCGCCCGCGAGCTGGAGCCGTTCCGGCCCGCGTGGCTGGAGGAGCCGGTACCGCCGGAGAACCTGAAGGCGCTGGCGAAGGTGGCGGGGAAGACCGATCTGCCGATCGCCACCGGGGAACGGATCCACGACCGGATCGAGTTCCGCGAGCTCTTCGAGTCCCAGGCCGCCGACGTCATCCAGCCCGACATCGGGCACGTCGGCGGCATCCTGGAGGCCCGCAAGCTCGCCGCGACCGCCGAGACCCACTACGTGACCGTCGCCCCGCACAACGTCGGCGGCTCGGTCCTCACCGCCGCCTCCCTCCAACTCGCAGCCTGCACCCCCAACTTCACGGTCCTTGAGCACTTCAACGACTTCGCCGACGCGGAGATCAAGAAGGTGGTGCGCGGCGCCCCGGAGATCGACCCGGAGACCGGCTGCTTCCCGGTCTCCCACGCCCCCGGCCTCGGGGTCGAGCTCGACGTCGACGCGGCGGCGGAATTCCCGCAGCAGCGGGCCCGGTTCGACCTGTGGGCCGACGGCTGGGAGCGGAGGCGGCCGCGATGACCGCCCCGCACGATGCCCCTCAGAGCGGCACGGACGACGGCACGCGCGATGCCCCTCATGGCGGCACGGACGACGGCACGCGGCGCGATGCTCCGCACGCTTGCACGGACGGCCGCACGCACGGGCCCGTCGACCGCGCCGTCCTCCTCGAACGACCCCGCGTCCACCGGCTCGTGGAGCGCCCGCGCCCCCGGCCCGGCGCCGGCGAGGTGCTGGTGCGGGTCTTCGCCGCCGGGGTCTGCCTCAGCGACCGGGAGCTGTACGAGGGCCGGCGCGCGCCCGGCTACGCGCGCTACCCGGTGGTGCCGGGGCACGAGTGGTCCGGCACCGTCGAGGCGGTCGGCGCCGGCGTGGACCCGGACCTGGTCGGCCGCCCCTGCGTCGCCGAGGGGTTCCGCGCCTGCGGGACCTGCGAGCGGTGCCGGTACGGGGAGACGAGCCTGTGCACCGCCGGGTACGCGGAGACCGGCTTCACCGAGCCGGGCGCCTTCGCCGACCGGCTCGTGGTGCCCGCGCGGCTGCTGCACCTCCTGCCCGAGGGGGCGGACCTGAGCGCAGCCGCCCTGCTCGAACCGGCGGCCGTGGTCGCCGCGGCGGTACGGGCCGGGCGGCCCCGCCCCGGGGAGCGGATCGCGGTCGTCGGCGCGGGCACGCTCGGGCTGCTCGCCGTGCAGTGGCTGGCGGCCTCCTCCCCCGCCGCGCTCGCGGTGATCGACCCGCGGGCCACGCGGGCCGGCCGGGCCCGGGACTTCGGCGCGACCCGGGTCCTCGACCCGGACTCCGCCGCGCTCGCGCACGGGGAGTTCGACCTGGTGGTGGAGACCGCCGGGGCTCCCTCGACGGCCGCCTCGTCCTGCCTGCTGGCCCGCAGGGGCGGGCGGGTGGTGCTCACCGGCATGTTCGCGGAGGGCGCCACGGGCATCGACCCGGTGCACCTCTCGGTCAGCCAGCTGGAAGTCCGGAGCGTCTTCGGCGCCTCCTCGGCCGCCTGGGCGGACGCGGTCCGCGCCTTCGCGACCGGGCTGCTCGACCCGGCGCCGCTCGTCACCCACACGTTCCCGCTCGACCGCTTCGCCGACGCGCTCGCTCTGGTCGGCGGCGGCGACCCGGAGGTCGGCAAGGTTCTCCTGCGGCCCTGAGCCCTCCCCGTACGCCCTCCGGTCTCGCCCTTCCCCCCTCCCCGCCCTCATCCGACCTGTCGCACAGAGGAGCCCGATGCCCCCGCCCCACCCCGAAACCGGCACCCCGCTCCACCCAGGCACCGACACCCCGCTCCACCCCGGAACCGACGCCCTGCGCCGCATCGGCCATCCCGCCCCGCCGCCCGACCCCGCCGACGCCTCCCCGCACGCCTTCCCGGACGGCGGCCGGTGGCGGACCGAGGTGCCGTCCGTGGAGGGCCCGGAGGCGCTGGCCGCCGTCCTCGCGGAGAGCGCGCGGCTCGACGTGCCGGTGCACCGGGTCAGCCAGGGCAGCGGGGTGTGGATGCTCACCGACGCCGAGATCGCCGAGATGGTCGCGGCCTGCGGCGAACGGGACGTCGAGCTCTGCCTGTTCACCGGCCCGCGCGGCACCTGGGACACCGGCGCGGCCACCCGCACCGACTCCGGGGGCGCGGGTCCGCGCGCCCGGGGCCATGACGGGCTCGCGGGGTGCGTCGAGGACGCGCTGCGCGCCACCGGGCTCGGGGTCCGCTCGCTGCTGGTGGCGGACGAGGGCGTGCTCTGGACGCTGCACCGGCTCCGTACCGCCGGAATCCTGCCCGCCGGCACCCGGTTCAAGGTGTCGGCGCTCATCGGGCCGGTCAACCCGGCCGCGTACGCCGTGTACGAGCGGCTGGGCGCCGACTCGGTCAACGTCCCCTCCGACCTGACGACGGCTCACCTCACCGAGATCCGCCGGGTCAGCCGCGCCCCGATGGACCTGTACGTGGAGGCCCCGGACGACCTCGGCGGCACCGTCCGGCTGCACGAGGTCGCCGAACTGGTGCGCAGGGCCGCGCCCTTGTACCTCAAGTTCGGCCTGAGCCGCGCCGCCGGCATCTATCCGTACGGGGCCCACCTGCGGGAGCACGCGCTCACCACCGCGCGCGAGCGGGTGCGCCGGGGACGGCTGGTGCTCGACCAGCTCGCCCGCCACGGCGCCGCCGGCACCATGTCCCCGACGGGCTCGCACGATCCCGGGCCGCTCACCCGCTTCCCCGTCGCGGACTGAGTCCCGCCGTGCGGGCGGCGGGCCGTCAGGGCAGCCGCTCGATGTGTTCGATGTGCTCGATGTGTTCCTCGCCCCACGCGCCGAGCGGGGCGAGGGCGTCGTTCAGGGAGTGCCCGAACGGGGTGAGCGAGTAGACGACCTTCGGCGGTACCTGCTCGTGCACCTCCCGGTGGACCAGACCGCTCGCCGCCATCTCCTTCAGCTGGAGGATGAGGATCCGCTCGCTGATCCCCGGCACGGCCCGGCGTAACGCGCCGAAGCGCAGGGGCTGTTCCCCCAGGGCGAAGAGGACGAGCCCTTTCCACTTGCCTCCCATGACCGCCATGGCCGCGTCCAGCCCGCAGGTGTACTTCCGTCCGTCCATCCCGCCCGCTCCCTCCGCCGCTCCGCATACATTCCTGTGCGTACCGGACAGAAATGTCGGTACTTGATCCAATGTACGGGGTCTCGCACGATGGTCGCGGGGCGCCTGAGCAGCAGGAACCGTGCCCCGATCCGCCACGCGCACCTGGGAGTTGGGCATGACCGAGCAGCACCGCACACCCGTCACCGTGATCGGCCTCGGATCGATGGGCAGCGCCCTCGCGTCGGCCTTCCTCGCCGCCGGCCATCCGACGACCGTCTGGAACCGGACCCCGGAGCGGGCAGCGCCGCTCGCGGAACGCGGCGCGACGGTCGCCGCGACCCCGGCCGAGGCCCTGAGGGCGAGCCCCCTGGTCGTCACCTGCCTCACCACCTTCGACGCGACTCGTGACGCCCTCGGCGCCGCCGGGCCCGAACTCACCGGCCGGACCCTGGTGACCCTCAACAGCGGGGCGCCCGCCGAGGCACGGGACACCGCCCTGTGGGCGGCCGGGCACGGGGCGCGGTTCCTGGCCGGGGCCGTGCTGGACGTGCCGTCGGCGGTCGGCTCCCCCGGCACCCTCCTGACCTACGGCGGCGAGCGGGCGGCCTTTGACACACACGCGCCGGCCCTTCGGGCGCTCGGTGGGGACACGGTCCACCTGGGCGAGGAGCCCGACCTGGCGGCGTTGTACGAGATGGCGGTAGGGGCCACGCTGCTGCCCGCGCTCGTCGGCTTCTTCCAGGGTGCCGCCGCCCTCCAGGCGCGGGGCCGGACGGCCGCGAGCATGGTGGGCTTCACCGGACGACTGCTCGACATGATCAAGGAACTGCTGCCGGTGTTCGCCGACGAGATCGACCGGCGCGACTACAGCGCGGGCGAGTCCTCGGTCGACCTCTTCCTTGCCGGCTCCGCGCACGACGCGGCGCTGGAGGAGGAGACCGGGGTCGACGCCTCCTGGCTCGCGCCGATGCACGCGCTCGTGCGGCGGGCCGCCGACGCCGGGCACGGCGAGGACAGCATCGCCGCCCTCACCGAGGTGCTGCGCAAGCCGGCCGGGGACCCGGACTCCGACTGACCGGAGCCTCTCTGATGACCTGTCAGACGAGGTCCGGCTCGGCGAGCAGGTCGTCGACGAGGGTGAGGCGGGTCTCGGGGAAGTACTCCGCGATCGCCTCGCGCATCATCGCCTCGCCCTCGGGGTCGGGGGTGCCGCAGCGCTCCCGGGTCTCCCGGTCGGGCCAGCGGGCGTACGCCACCCAGGTGCCGTCGTCCGCCCGGTGGAGCCGGGAGCCGTAGCTGCCGCACTCCTGGTGGATCGCCAGGGTCACCCGGTGCCAGCCGTCCATGAGTTGCCGCTCCCGCCCGGGCCGCACCCGCCACCGGTACACCACCGCGAACATCCCGCCGCCTCCCTCGTCCCGCGTCTCGGGCACGAAGTAACTACACCGATCAGTTCACTGTCAATACTGAACGGTTCGGTCGACCTGCGGGCGACTCTTCCGTCGAAGCGCTTCGATCTTTCCTTGCCGACAGCCTGGACACGTCAACTCCCCCGCGTTACGGTCTCGCTGAGCCGTCGGAGCCCATGCCCGACGGCACCGTCGAAGCGGTTCACCACAGTCCTGCGCGCGGGGAGATCGGATGGTCACGCTTGCCGAGGTCGCCCGGCACGCCGGCGTGTCGGCCAGCACGGTGAGCTATGTCCTCAGCGGCAAGCGGCCCATCTCCGACCTCACCCGGCGGCGGGTCCGGGACAGCATCGACGAGCTGGGCTACCAGCCGCACGCCGGGGCCCGCGCGCTCGCCAGCAGCCGGTCGCGGATCATCGCGCTGATGGTGCCGCTGCGCACCGACATGTACGTGCCGGTCATGCTGGAGATCGCCGTCGCCGTCGCCACCACGGCCCGCGCGCACGGCTACGACGTGCTGCTGCTGACCGGCGAGGAGGGGCCGTCCGCGCTGCGCCGGGTCACCGGCAGCGGCCTCGCGGAGGCCGTGATCCTCATGGACGTGCAGCTCGACGACGGGCGGCTGCCGCTGCTGCGGGGGGCCGCGCCGCCGGCGGTCCTGGTCGGACTGCCCGCCGACCCGGCCGGACTGAACTGCGTGGACCTCGACTTCGCCGCCGCCGGGGCGCTCTGCGTGGAGCACCTGGCCGGGCTCGGACACCGGGAGATCGCCGTCGTCGGCGGCTCCCCCGGGGTCTACGCCCGGCACACCGGCTTCGCCGAGCGGACCCTCGGCGGGCTGCGCGAGCGGGCCGCCCTGCGGGGCGTCGGGCTGCTGCACCGGCCGTGCGACGGCAGTCACGACGCGGTCGCCGGGGTGCTCGCCCGGATCCTCGACGAACGCCCGGCGGTCAGCGCCTTCGTGGTGCAGAACGAGACGGCGGTCGAGCCGCTGCTGGCCCTGCTGCGGCGGACCGGCCGGGCAGTGCCGGAGGACGTGTCGGTGGTGGCGGTCTGCCCGGAGGGGGTGGCCGAGCGGGCGTCGGTGCCGCTCACCTCGGTGGCGATCCCGGCGCAGGAGCTGGGCCGGCGTGCGGTGGAGCGGCTGTTCGCCCGGCTGACCGCGCCGGACGGACCCGACGCGACCGGGGTGGAGCTGCTCACCCCGGTGCTGACCGTCCGGGAGAGTTCGGGTCCGGTGAAGGGGCCGCCGCCGGCCCGCCGGCTCCCGGACTGACGAGTGCGTGCTCCGTCCCGGCCCGCAGGGTCAGCCGCCGCCGGCCCTCGGGGGCGCACAGCTCGATGTCGGCGTCACGGTCGGGCCGCAGCACCGCCCGGTACTCCCCCGGCGCCCAGGTGAGGTCGATCCGCGCGCCGAAGCGGGTGCGGACGCCGGTAAGCCTGCCCCGGGCGCACAGTCCGGGTGGCGGCGCGGGCAGCAGGACGAGCCGCCCCGGCGTGGAGCGGACCAGCGCCTCGATCAGGAGGGCGGGCAGGGCGTGGGCGGCGTCGGCGTTGTAGACGTCGCGCTTCGGGTAGTGGGCGCTCATCAGGGAGGCGTGGAAGTAGTCGCCGCCGAGGACCCGCCGGAGGGCGTCGCCGGTGCGCCCTGCGTCGCCGAGCCGGGCGGCGACGAGCCCCTGGTGGAGGTGGCCGTGGGCGGAGTCGTTCTCGCTGCCGCGCAGGGCGAGGGCGCGGGCGGCGGCGCGGGCGAGGTCCGGGGTGTCGTACGGGGTGATCTCGTCGAGCGGCCAGACCGGGTAGAGGTGGCTGAGGTGCCGGTGGTCGTAGCGGTCGCCGAGGCCGGGCCAGGCCCATTCGGCGAGGGCGCCGTCGGCGTTGACGCGGTAGGGCGGCAGGCGGTCGGCGAGGGCCCGCAGCCGGGCGGCGCGGCGGGCGGGGGCGCGGTCGGCGGCGGCGGTGAGGGCGTGACGGGCGGCGGCGAGGTCCATGGTGGCGTTGACGGCGCCCGCGCCGCCGCCCCGCGGGCGGTTCTCCGGCGAGTAGGAGGGGACGACGGCGAGGTGTCCGCCGGGGCCGGTGCGGGTGAGGAAGTCCTCGTAGAAGTCGGCGAGTTCGGCGAGGAGGCCGGTGAGCCAGGGGTCGTGCCGGCCGTCGGTCTCGTCCGCTTCGAGGAGCGGGAGGAGGAGCCAGTCGGCGGCGGCCGTCCAGAGGTGGAGGGGGTAGGCGCGGTCGAAGTGGTACGTGTGGCCGTTCGCTCCGTCGGTGTGGGCGGGTGCCACGATGCCCCGGGTCCCGAAGACGGCGAGGGCGTTGTCCCGCCAGTCGCCCGTCTGGCCCCGGATCAGGGCCCGGTGGGCCTCGGTGACCTCGGGGAGGTCGGCGGCGACGGCGGAGGCGGTCTGGAGCGCGAGGTTGGCGTCGGTGGTGAAGCCGCCGGACCAGGCGGTGTCCCAGTCGCCGGTCCACAGGCCGCAGAGGCGGGGCGGGTACAGGCCGGCCGAGGAGAGCAGGTGGTGGCGGCCGGCGGCGAAGAGGCGCTCCAGGAGGGCGGGTCCCGCCGGGCGGGCGAGCAGCGTGCTGCCGGGCAGGGCCCGTTCGGCGGGCTCGGCGCCGAGGTCGAGGGCGACCCGCAGGTAGGCGGGGCGGTGGAGCGCGGTGTGCCGGCGGAGGAGCCGGTCGTACGCGGCGGCGGGGCCGTCCTCCCCGGCGAGGGCGCGCAGGGCGGCGGTCTCCTCGGCGGGGTCGTACGGGCCGTCGTGGCGGTGGACCCGGGTGAGCAGGAGGAGCCGGGCGGCGCCGTCGACGCGGATGCCCCGGTCGGTGAGGGTGGTGCGGCCGGTGTCGGCGACGGCGAGGGTGACGCCGGTGTAGCCGAGGGTGGAGCCTGGGTAGCGGGCGCGCAGGGTGAGGACGGTCTCGCCGTGGGCGGTGGCGACGGAGCGGCCCACGGCGAGTCCGGCCGGTACGCCGTCGAGCCGGTGGTCGAGTTCGACGCGGACCCGGGGGCCGGGCTCCGTCACGTACTGGACGAGGACGTCGTCGGCGCGGGAGGCGAAGACCCGGCTGGTACGGCCCCCGGCGGTGGCGGTGACGGTGCCGGTGGTGAAGTCGGCCTCGCGCCGCACCCCGGGGGCGGGCCCGGGGGGCTCGGCGCGGACGCGGGTGAGGAAGCCGGGGTGGAAGGGCTGGATCCAGCGCAGCGGCCGCCCGTCGGTGAAGGTGTCGGCGGCCGTGAGGTCGCCGGAGAGGAGGGCGTCCTGGAGGGCGGGGAGCCGGTCGGCGAGGCGGGGCGGGTCGGTGTCGCCGGGCCGGTGGTGGGGGCGTACGAGGGTGTGGTGGGTGACGATGACCCGGTCGTCCTCGGGGTCGCCGTACACGAGGGCCCCGTGCCGGCCGTTCCCGGTGAGGAAGGCGTCCTCCCAGCGGGCGGCGGGCGCGGGTTCCCACGTGCCGTGGACGGGGGTGTGCGGGGGCTCGGGGACGGGTTCGCTCATGGGTGCTCCTCCAGGACGGCGGCGCCGAAGCGGTCGAGGGTGAGGGTGTCGTCGACGGTGGTGCCGGTGAGCAGGTCGCGGTGGCGGCCGGGGACGCGGACGGTGACGGGGTCGCGGCCGTGGTGGAGCAGGAAGAGGAGGTCGCCCCGGCGGACGGCCTCGACGCCGTCGGGGAGTCCGGCGAGGACGGGGTGGATCCCGGCCTCGCGGGCGGCCTCGGCGAGGAGCGCGCGGAGCGCGTCGGGTTCGGGGAGGGTGGAGAGGTAGCGGGTGCGGCCGTGGCGGAGGACGGCGGGGCGGCCGTCGAGTTCGCCGCCCCGGTAGGCGGCGAGGGTCTCGGTGCCGGGGGCGGGGACCAGTTCCTCGGTCCAGAGGGTGGCGCGGAAGGTGCCGCAGTCGGCGTGTTCGCCGGGGGCGAGGGGCCAGTGTTCGTCGATGCGGTCGATGCCGAGGAGGGCGCGGAGGCGGGCGTCCGTGCCGCCGGGGCGGATGCGGTCGTCGGGGTCGGCGACGCCGGTGAAGAAGCCGCAGACGAGGCGGCCGCCGCCGGCGACGTACCGCTCCAGGGCGGTGATCGAGCGGTCGTCGAGGAGGTAGAGGTGCGGGAGGACGACGAGGGGGTGGGCGGTGAGGTCGTGGTGGGGGTGGGCGAGGGTGACGGGGAGGCCGGCCTCCCAGAGGGCGCGGTGCCAGGCGCGGACGAGTTCGCCCTGGTCGAGGTGGGCGGAGAGGGCGCCTTCGTGGCGGCCGGCCCACCAGGAGTCCCAGTCGTGGAGGACGGCGACGCCGGTGCCGTGGACGCGGCTGCCGGCGACGCGGGGGCCGAGGCGGGCGAGGTCGGCGCCGATGCGGACGGTCTCGCGGAAGCCGCGGCCGTGTGCGCCGCTGTGGCCGAGCATGGCGGAGTGGAACTTCTCGGCGCCCTGGCGGGAGGCGCGCCACTGGAAGAAGTGGACGGCGTCGGCGCCCCGGGCGACGGCCTGGAGGGTCCAGAGCCGGTTGAGCCCTTCCGGTTTGGGCCGGTTGACGGGGCGCCAGCTGACGGCTCCCGCTGCCTGTTCCATCACCATCCAGGGGCCGCCGCCGGCCTCGGCGCGGGTGAGGTCGGCGACGAGGGCGTTCTCGTGGGCGCCGGTGCGGGGGTCGGCGGGGTCGGGGTAGACGTCGACGGAGACGACGTCCTCCTCGGCGGCCCAGGCCCAGCCGTCCTGGCCGGACCAGAAGGGCATGAAGTTGGTGGTGACCGGCAGGTGCGGGGTGTGCTTGCGGACGATGTCGCGTTCGGCGCGGTAGCACTCCAGGAGCTGGTCGGAGGTGTAGCGGCGGAAGTCGAGGAGGTGGGCGGGGTTGCGCAGGTAGTGGGCGCGGCGCGGGGGCAGGATCTCGTCCCAGGAGGCGTACCGCTGGCTCCAGAAGGCGGTGCCCCAGGCGGTGTTGAGCGCGTCGAGGGTGCCGTACCGCTCCTGGAGCCAGGTGCGGAAGGTGCGGGCGGCCTCGTCGCCCCAGTCGTGGGTGCAGTACTCGTTGTTGATGTGCCACATGACGAGGGCGGGGTGGCCGGCGTAGCGGGCGGCGAGGTCCTCGGTGATCGCGGCGGCGTGGCGGCGGTAGGCGGCGCTGGAGTGGGAGAAGTGCTGGCGGGAGCCCCACCATTCGGTGCGGCCGTCCTCGTCGCGGGGCAGGGTCTCGGGGTGGCGCCGGCCGAGCCAGGGCGGCGGGGAGGCGGTGGGGGTGGCGAGGACGACGTCGACGCCGTGTGCGTGGGTGAGGTCCATGAGGCGGTCGAGCCAGCCGAACTCGCGTGCGCCCGGCTCGGGTTCGAGCCGGGCCCAGGAGAAGACGCCGAGGGTGACGGTGGTGACCCCGGCCCGCCGCATGAGGCGCAGGTCCTCGGCCCAGGTCTCCTCGGGCCACTGCTCGGGGTTCCAGTCGCCGCCGTAGAGGATGCGGGCGGGGCGGCCGGGCGGCCGGGTGAGGTCGTCGAGGCGGGGCATGGGGCCTTCCTGGGAGGGGTCGCTGGGGCGTGTCAGACCCGCCCTAGGGCCTGTCGTCAAACTCCGGCCGTCGCCCGGAGGGCGGCCCCGCGGCGTCAGGTGCGTGCTCTCGGCGTGCCGGGCGCACGCCCTCGTACTGGGCGTACTCGGGCTTGTGCCCGGTGCGGCGAGAGTGCGTGCATGGCGTCGCGGGGCAGGCCGGTGTTTGACGACAGGCCCTAGGGGGGTCAGCCCTTGACGGCGCCGGTGAGCATGCCCTTCTTGAAGTGCTTCTGGACGAAGGGCGAGAGGACGGCGACGGGGAGCAGGGCGAGGACCATGACGGCCATCTGGACGGCGAGCCCGGAGAGGTTGCCCGCCTTGACGGCCTGGCCGAGGCCGACGGGGATCTCCTGTTTCTGGGCGAGCTGGATGAGGACGTTCTGGAGCGGCATCATGTCCTGGTCGTTGAGGTAGATGGAGGCGTTGAACCAGGCGCTCCAGTAGCCGACCGCGTAGAAGAGGGTGATGACGGCGATCACCGCGCGGGAGAGCGGCATCACGATCGTCCACAGGATGCGCAGGTCGCCCGCGCCGTCGATGCGGGCGCTGTCGATGAGTTCGGGCGAGATGCCCATGAAGAAGGCGCGCAGGACGAGGATGTTGAAGACGCTGACGGCGCTGGGGAGGATGAGGGCGAGGTAGGTGTCGGTGAGGCCGAGGGTCTGCACCAGCAGGTAGGTGGGGATGAGGCCGGCGCCGAAGAACATGGTGCCCATCAGCGTGAAGAGGATGGCGCGGTGGCCGAAGGAGCCGGGCCGGGAGAGTCCGTACGCGGCGAGCACCGAGACCGTCATCGAGAAGAGGGTGCCGGTGAGGGTGACGCCGAGGCTGACGAGGACGGCGCGGGTGACCTGGCCGCCGCTGAGCAGTTCGCGGTAGGCGATGAGGGTGAAGTCCCGGGGGACGATGACCAGTCCGCCGGCTTCGGTGATCGTCTGCTTGCTGGAGAGGCTGGTGACGAGGACGATCCAGAGCGGGAAGAGGACGGCGAGGCAGGCGGCGGTGAGGAGGGCCGCCTTGGCGGTGAGCCCGGCCCGGGTCGGTTCCTCCTCCCAGACGGGCCGGGCGGGTGCCGCCCACCGGGGGCGGCGGGCGCCGTCGGCGCGGGCGGGCGGGGCCGCGGGCCGTTCGAGGACGCGCAGGGTCATTTCCGGTACACCCCCTGTTCGCCCATGAGGTGGGCGACCTTGTTCGCGGAGACGACGAGGACGAGGCCGACGAGGCCCTTGATGAGTCCGGCGGCGGCGGCGTAGCTGAAGTCCTGGCTGCGCAGGCCGGTCCACCAGACGAAGGTGTCGAGGACTTCGGCGGCGGCGGGTCCGACGGCGTCGCGCTGGAGCAGCAGCTGTTCGAAGCCGACGGTGAGGGCGTCGCCGACGCGGAGGACGAGGAGCAGGGCGATGACGGGCCGGAGCGCGGGCAGGGTGACGTGCCACATGCGGCGCCACCGGTCGGCGCCGTCGATGGCGGCGGCCTCGTAGAGGGACTGGTCGACGGCGGCGAGCGCGGCGAGGAAGACGATGACGCCCCAGCCGGCGTCCTTCCAGATGCCCTCGGCGGTGACGAGGAACTTGAAGAGGCCGGGGTCGGTCATCAGGTCGAAGCCCTCGTGGCCGCGTTCGCGCAGGGTCTGGGCGATGATGCCGGCGCCGCCGAAGATCTGCTGGAAGACGGTGATGACGATGACCCAGGAGAAGAAGTGCGGCAGGTAGAGCACGGCCTGGACGAGGGCGCGGACGCGGGGCCGCAGCAGGCTGTGCACGAGCAGGGCCAGGGCGATGGGGACGGGGAAGAAGAGCACCAGCTGGAGGACGAAGAAGACCAGGGTGTTCTCGACGGCGTCCCAGAAGGCGGGGTCGGTGAGGACCCGGTCGAACTGGGCGAGGCCGACCCAGGGGGATTCCAGGATGGCGGTGACGCCGTTGGTGGAGAGGTAGGGGTCGTACTCCTGGAAGGCGACGACGTTCCCGAGGATCGGGACGTAGTGGAAGACGAGGACGAGGGCGAGGGCGGGCACCGTCATCAGGAGGAGGACGCGGTCGCGCCGGAGCCGCCGGCCGAGGGGGATCCTCGGCCGGCGGTCGGTGGTGGTGTCGTGCTCGGTCATGTCAGCTCGCCGCGGAGCCGGTGGTGTCGAGGAGCTTCTTGTACCAGTCGCGGAGCTCGTCGCCGCCCTTGCTCTTCCACTCGGAGACGGCCTGCTGCATGTCGGAGAGCTTCTTCCGGCCGCGGACGATGTCCTTCTCCAGCTGCTCGAAGTCGTTCATGAGGCCGGTCCACCGGCTGGGCTCGGCGACGGTGAGTCCGTAGAAGGAGGACTTGCGGGTGAGGGCGCCCATCCGCTGCTGCCAGCCGATCTGCGCCTCGGTGATCCGGGGCAGGTCGGGGTGGGCGATGTAGGGGGCGGGGCTGGCGACGAACATCCAGGAGCTGCTGACCTCCTGGTTCCCGGCGTCGGTCTTGACCGGCAGGCCGTCCTTGACCGTGTGGTGGACGCCCTCGACGCCGTAGTCGGTGAGCATGCGTTCCGTGGTGCCGTAGGGCGCGGCGGTGAAGTTGGCGATGGCGAGGGCGTCCTCGACGATCTCCTTGGGGGCGCCCTTGCGGACGAAGGACCAGATGTTGGCGGGGTTGGTGGCCCACAGTGCGGGGGTGCCGCCGGCGTGGCCCGGGATGTCCATGGCGGCCATGGCGAAGTCCGGGTTCTGGGCGGCCATCTCGGCGGTCTTGCCGTACCAGTGGGCGAGGTCGTTGTTGTAGATGAGGCACTGGCCCGAGGTGAAGCGGACGCTGGTGTCGCCCTGGTTCTGGGCCTTCTCGTCGGGGTGGACGACGCCGGCGTCGTAGAGCTTGCGGGTCCACTCCAGGGCTTCGAGGTACTCGGGGGTCTCGATGCGGTTGACGAGCTTGCCGTCGACGAGGTTCCAGCCGAGCGCCTTGTCGCCTCCGTTGAGGACGCCGAACATGTTGTAGGCGGTCCAGGTCATGTCGGCGCAGGCCCACACCTTCGCCTTCGCGCTGGTGATCTCCTTGGCGAGGGCCAGGAACTCGTCCGCGCTCTTGGGGAGTTGCCAGCCCTTCGCGTCGAAGAGGTCCTTGCGGTAGAAGGGCGCGATGTTGGTGACGTAGGAGGCGGGCATGGGCAGGCCGCGGAGCTTGCCGCCGAAGATGGAGCGCTGCCAGGCGTCGGTGGGGATGGCGGCGAGGTTGGGGTACGCCTTGACCTTGTCGCCGGAGAGGTACGGTCCCAGGTCCTCGAACTTGGCGTCGATGGCGCTGGGGATCTTGCCGCCGAGGTTCCAGCCGGGGACGACGACGAGGTCGGGGATGGTGCTGGAGGCGAGGACGGCGCCGAGCTTCTGGTCGTAGACGTTGCCGTCCTGGTTCTGCCAGGTGGCCCGGACGCCGACGGCCTCGTTCATGGCCGTGTAGTACGGGTTGCCGGAGGCGGGCGGGGTGCCCCAGAAGGGTGCCATGACGGTGAGCGCGCCGCCCTTGCCGAGCTTCTCCGGTACGGAGGGCTTGAGTTCGGCGCTGGGGATGGCGCGGGTGTAGCCGGCGGCGGAGCCGTTCTGGGCGGGGAGGTCGGCGGGGACGACGCTGCTGGCCACGTGGGCGGGGAGGATCTTCGCGGCGTCCTTGCCGCTGGTGGTGCCGTCCTTCTTGCCGGTGTCGCCACCGCCGCCGCAGGCGGTGAGCAGCGGGGCCCCGCCGGCGACCGCGACGGCGGCGACGGCACCGGTGGCGAGGAAGCCCCTCCGGCTCGGTTCGGTTCTCGGGGAGCCCGTGGAGGCGGCGTTCGGCGTCATTGCGTCAACCCTTCATGGCACGCGCCAGGACACACGGCGTCGAGGGGGGCGCCGGCCGGCTGCGGTGACGGAGATGGAGCAAGGTGCGGGGTGCGGGCGGGGCGGGGCCCCGGGCGCGGCGACGGCGCGGTGGTTCGGCACCGGCGGGTCGAAGCGCTTCGATGTTGCTGCGAGGTTAAGTGACGCCCCCAGGCGCGGCAAGAGCCGTTCACCAGTTTCTCGAAGAGCCACCGGAAGTAGTAGCGGGCCCACAACTCCCGCGCACCAACAGCCAAATGAAGGTGTCGGGCACCTTGACACCCCTGCGCGGGCGCTTGAGCATCGAAGCGCTTCGAAAGTTTCGGTCGCCATGCGGTGACCGCCGTCCAAGGGACTCGTACGTGACCGCAGACCGGCCGCCCTTCCGTGACCCGGCCCTCCCCGTCGGCGACCGCGTCGCCGACCTCTTGGCCCGCCTCACCCCCGCCGAACGCCTCACGCTGCTGCACCAGTTCGCGCCTGCCGTCGAACGCCTGGGCCTCGCCGCCTTCCGGACCGGCCAGGAGGCGCTGCACGGCGTCGCCTGGATGGGCCCGGCGACCGTCTTCCCGCAGGCGGTCGGCCTCGGCGCGAGCTGGCACCCGGAGCTGGTGCGCCGGGTCGGCGAGGCCGTGTCCCGCGAGGCGCGGGTGATGCGCGCCAAGGACGACCGGGTCGGCCTCAACGTGTGGGCGCCCACCGTGAACCTGCTGCGCCACCCGCTGTGGGGCCGCGGCGAGGAGGGCTATGCGGAGGACCCGGCCCTCACCTCCGCGATCGCCGTCGCCTTCACCCGCGGCCTGCGCGGCGACCACCCCGCGTACTGGCGCACGGCCCCGATTCTCAAGCACTGGCTCGCGCACAACAACGAGACGGCCCGGGACACCTCCTCCGCCTCCGTCCGCCCGCGCGTGCTCCACGAGTACGACCTCCGGGCCTTCCGCGGCGCCGTCGAGGCGGGCACGGTGGCCGGCGTCATGCCCGCGTACAACCTCGTCAACGGCCGCCCCAACCACCTGTCGCCGTATCTGGAGACGGAGCTGCGCTCCTGGACCGACCGCGCGCTGCTCGTCTGCTCCGACGCGGGCGCGCCGAGCAACCTCGCTGATTCCCAGGCGTACTTCGACACCCACGAGGAGGCCGTCGCGGCGGCGCTGCGCGCGGGCGTCGACTCCTTCACCGACCACGGCACGGACAGCTCGGTGATCCTCGGCCGGCTCGAACGCGCCCTGGAGCGCGGCCTGATCGGCCAGGAGGACGTGGACCGGGCGGTGCGCCGTCAGCTGACCGTGCGGTTCCTGCTCGGCGAGTTCGACCCGGAACTCGACCCGTACGCGCGGGAGACCGCGTACGACACGGCGGACCACCGCGAACTGGCCCGCGAGGCAGCGGAGTCGGCGCTCGTCCTCCTCCGCAACGCCCCGGCGGCGGGAGGCGACCCGCTGCTGCCCCTGCGGGACGGCGGCCGGATCGCGGTGGTCGGGCTGCTCGCCGACGCGGCCAAGCTCGACTGGTACAGCGGCTCGCTGCTGCACCGGTCCTCCCCGCTGGACGGGATCCGGCAGCGGTTCGGCGCGGACCGGGTGGACTTCGCCGAGGGCGTCGACCGGATCCGGCTGCGGACCGGCGACGGGCTCGCGCTGCGGGTCCCCGACGCCACGGGCGAGGAGCCCGCCCACGGCGGGGAGATCGCCCTCGACCCGGCGCTGCTCGCCGGCCGCACCGACCTGCCGCCGCTCACCGCCGACGCCGAGGGCTCGGTCCTCGACCTGATCGACTGGGGCGGCGGCGTGCTGACGCTGCGCGCCCCCGGCGGCCGCTACCTGTCGGTGGCCGGGGACGGCCTGCTGCGCGCCTCGGCCGACGAGCCGGGCGGCTGGGTCGTCCAGGAGACGTTCCGCTTCGAGTCCCACGGCGACGCGCATGACGGGCTCCTCCTTCGGCACCTCGGGACGGGGGGCTACGTCTCTGTCGCCGCCGACGGCGTGAAGGTTGCCGCCGACCGCGCATCCGCCGCCGTTCTCACCGTGGAGACGGTCGAGCGGGGCGAGGACGCGGTCGCCCGGGCGGCGGCCGGGGCGGGCACGGTGATCGTGGTCGCCGGCAACGACCCGCACATCAACGGCCGCGAGACCGAGGACCGCACGACCCTGGCGCTCCCGCCGCACCAGGACCGCCTGTGGCGGGCGGCCCGCGCGGCGAACCCGCGCACGGTCCTCGTCCTCGTCTCCTCGTACCCGTACGCGGTGAGGGACGCGGCCGAGGAGCTGCCGGCGCTGCTGTGGACCGCGCACGGCGGCCAGGCGGCGGGCACCGCGCTCGCCCGCGTCCTCGCCGGGGACGTCTCCCCCGCCGGCCGCCTGCCGCAGACCTGGTACGGCTCCGACGCCGACCTGCCGGACCTGTTCGACTACGACGTCATCGGCGGCCGGCAGACCTACCTCTACTCCGACCGCGCCCCGCTCTTCCCCTTCGGCCACGGCCTGACGTACACGAGCTTCGGGTACGCGGCGCTGACGGCGACCGTGGACGCGGAGGCGGTACGCCTCTCCTGCGCGGTCACCAACACGGGCGCCGTCGCCTCGGACGAGGTCGTCCAGGTGTACGCGCGCGTGGTCGCCCCGTCCGTGCCCCGTCCGCACCGCGCGCTCGTCGCCCACGAGCGGATCCACCTGGCGCCGGGCGAGTCGGCGACGCTCGCCTTCACGGTGCCGCTGCGGGACCTCGCGTACTGGGACGTGGCGCACGGGCGGTGGGAGGTGGAGCCGGGCGCGTACGAGTTCCTGGCCGGCCCGTCCTCGGCGGACGTCCGCCGTACCGTCCGCGTCGAGCTGGACGGTACGGCTCCGGGCCCGCGCCCGGTCCGGGAGGCGGGGCTCGACGCCGCCGACTACGACGAGCAGACCGGCACGGTCATCACCGACCGCGGCCGCGTCTCCGGCGACGCGGTGACCCCGGCGGACCCGGAGGTGCCCGGCACCCTCCTCTACCGGGCGTGCGACTTCGGCGACGGGGTGACGGAGGTGGCGGTGACGGCGGCCGGGGAGGGCGAGGTGACGCTCTTCGCCGGGCCGGGGCGGACGGAGGCGGCCCGGGTCACGATCGGCCCCACGGACGGCCCGTACGACCACACCACGGCGGGCGCGCCCTGCCACCTGCACGACGTGACGGACCTCCGCGTCGAGCTGCGCGGACCGGTGCGTCTGGCGCACCTCGGCTTCTCCGGCTGAGGGTCCGTGGGCGGGCCCGCCCCTGGCCAGGGGCCCTATAGGCTTCCCCGGTTCCATGAACCCGGGGAGGGACCCACATGATCCACAAGAAGCCCGTACGCCGCACAGCGCTGGTGGCCGCCGCTCTGGCGGCCCTGGCCGTCTCCTGCGGCACGACCCCCGAGCCCGACGCGGCGGCGGGGGCCCCGGCGACGACGGCACCGGCGGCACCGGCGACGACCGAGGCGCCGGGATCGGCCGAGCCCACGTCCGCGCCCGAGGGCTCCGATGCCCTCCCCGACGACTCCACGCCCTCCCCCGCGCCCCCGGCGGACCCGTCCGCGCCCGGCACCGGCGAGAAGGTCCGCGACGCCTTCGCGACCCTCCAGGCCACGCTCAACGACTCCTGCGCGACGGACTGTGAGTACTTCCTCACCCGCGTGAACAAGGAACTCCAGGAGCTGGACTGGGCGATGAAGAACGACCCCAAGGGCCCCGGCCACTTCCCCGAACCGATCCAGAAGATCGAGGAGCTCAACAAGACGCTGGCCGGGGACAGCTCCTACAAGAACCTGAAGGAGCACCAGAAGGAGCTGATCGGCACCCGGGACTTCATCAACACCTGGATGCAGGACCACCCGGACGACTACCGCTGACGGCCGCGAACGCCAGCGCGGCGGCCACAAGCCCCGCGCTCAGCAGAAACGGTCCGGTGGGCCGCTCCACCACCAGGCCCGCCGACAGCGGCCCCGCCACGGCCCCGACGTTGAGCGCGGCCGTGGCGTAGGCCCCGGCGAGAACGGGCGCGCCGCCCGCCTCGTACAGGATCCCGGCGATGAGGGTCCCGCCGACGGCGAAGCACAGCGCCCCCTGGACCGGCAGGACCCCGAGCAGCCCCGCCGGACGGTCGGCGAGACCCGAGAGAACCACCCACCCGCACAGCAACAGCGGCCCGCCGAACGCCAGCAGCCGGCCGGCGTGCCGGTCGGCGAGCCGCCCCGCCACGGTGACCCCGGCGAAGGAGCCCACACCGAAGAGGACAAGGGCCACGGAGACCCAGGACGCGGACAGTCCGGCCGTCCCGGTGACGACCGGCGCCAGGTAGGTGAACGAGCCGAAGGTGGCGGCGTTCACGAGCGCGGCGAGCACCATGGCCCGCACGAGCCCGGGCGCGCGCAGCACGCGGAACTCGGCTCGCAGCGGGCGCGGTTCACCCTTGCCGTCGCCGCCGGGCACGCCCCACAGGATGCCGATCGTGGCGGGCACGCACAGCACGGCGACCGCCCAGAACGCGGCCCGCCACCCGGCGAGTTCGCCGAGGAGGGCGCCGCCCGGGACCCCGACGACGGTGGCGACGGTCGTCCCGCCGAGGAGCACGGCGAGCGCCCGCGCCTTGCGGTCCGGCGGCACCATCGCGGTGGCGGCGGCGAGCGCCAGTGCCAGGAAACCGGCGTTGGCGAGGGCGGCGACGATCCGGGTGAGGAGCAGGACGGGGAAGCTGCTCGTCACCGCGCCGACGACGTGCGCGGCGAGGAAGACCAGCACGAACACGAGCAGCCCGGCCCGGCCGGACCACCGCCGGGCGAAGACGGCGACGAGGGGCGCGCCGACCACCATGCCGACGGCGAACGCCGAGGTGAGCGAACCGGCGGCGCCGATGCCGACCCCCAGGTCACGGGCGAGGTCCGGCAGCAGACCGGCGAGCATGAACTCCGAGGTGCCCATGGCGAAGACGGCCAGGGCGAGCGGATACAGAGGAAGCGGAAGAGACACGAATGCTCCGAGGCGGGGCGAGAAGGACGAAGGACGTCGATGTCGTCGCGTCACCACCGCCGGGCCCGCTCCGCGAGAGCGCGGGCACGCCCGACCGGCCGCACGGCGCGGGGCGCCGCTGCGGTCGGCGGTTGTTCACCGGCTCAGAGTGTGCGGAGGTTCAGGGGCCGGCGGGGTGACCGCGAGCCCCCCGCTCTGGATGCCTCGGGGCTTGCCATGCCGGGCACGTTACGCCCGCCCTCTGCCTGCCCGCACCCGAATTCCGCGGACTCAGCTCGTCCGCACGGTCGGCAGCGCGTCGGAGCGGCCGTAGGCCAGGATCCGGACGAGGGCCTCGCACATGCGCGCGACGTCCTCGGGTGGCGCGTTCAGGACGGCCTCGACCACCGGGTCGTCCAGGCCGAGGTCGTCCAGACGCGCGGGGTCGAAGGTGACCCGCAGGAGGTCACCCGACAGCTCCACCGTGCGCACGCAGCCGTGCGCGGTGTTCTGGTCGGGTGTCACGACACAGTACGAGTCCAGGCCGAGGCGGACCTCCTGCTCGTCCGGCTCCTCGACGGAACACTGGAATTCGAGCGCGAAGCTCTCCTCGTCCTCCGACTCGATGACGCCGGCCGACGGGCAGTACGCGCCCGGCGGCAGCTCGTCGTGCCAGCCGTAGGCGATGTTCGCCACGAATCTGTAGGTCATGCCCTCACGCGTCCGTCCACTCGCCGCCCGTCATCACCTGGCGTCCCGC
This sequence comes from Streptomyces sp. NPDC085460, assembly GCF_044541975.1. NCBI lineage: Bacteria > Bacillati > Actinomycetota > Actinomycetes > Kitasatosporales > Streptomycetaceae > Streptomyces > Streptomyces sp. NPDC085460. Next base: position 512,498 of record NZ_JBITTO010000001.1, on the reverse strand, counting down.
CAGCTCCGGCTCCTCGTGCCACGCCTGCACGTCCACCGGCCGCACCCGGAACCAGCGGTACGCCGGACCGGCCCGGCGGGCGTTCCATCCGGTCTTGGCGCGGAACCCCTCGGCCGCCTCGGCCGGGACCTCGTCATGGGTGTACGTCGTGACCTCGCCGTCGAGGAGGACGACGTCCCGGGTGTCCCCGAGGGCGAGGCGGGTACGGGGGTTGGCCGCGAGGTTCCGCCCGGTGGGGTTGGCCAGCCGCGTGACGAGCCAGACGTCCTGCCCGTCCCAGAGGAACGACAGCGGCACGAGGTAGGGCACCCCGTCGGGCCCTGCGGAGGCCACCCAGAGGTCCATCTCCCGCCCCAGCCGCTCCCGTACGTCGTGGATGCGCTGCGCACGGTCGCGTATCACTGCTTGACGGCCTCGATGAAGACGGCGAAGGCAGCGGCGGAGACGGCGAGGCTCGGACCGGCGGGAACCTTCGAGTCACGGAGAGGGACGAGGTTATGGGTGGGGACGAGGTTGTGGGCGACTTCGACGCAGTCGTTGCCGCCGTTGCTGTAGGAGGACTTGTACCAGTTGGGGGACTCGGTCATCACAGCATGCCCTTTCGCAGGTCTTCGATCATGGCCACGGTGTCCGCTGGAGACAGCGATTCCGCTGCCAGTTGATGGTAGAGCCTGAGCATGGACGACACCGCTCCGCTCTCGCGCTCCAGATGGCCCCTAGCCTGTGATTCGGCATAGAAGAGCACGGACCTGTCAGGGAGGGTCACAAGGTTCACGGGGAGGTCGAAGGGGCGCCGCTCTCCTATGCCGAAGGGCGCCACTTGAAGAACCGTGTACGGGTGCGCCGCGACCTCTACGAGTCTGCCGAGCTGTGCCGCCATGACTCCGGGGCCACCGACTTGGCGGCGGAGGCAGCTCTCGTCCATCACGACGAAGAGCACTGGCGGCTCCTGCCGTTCCAGAATCTGTTGGCGCCCAGCCAGGAACGTCACCCGCTCTGCGGCTTGGTCCGCCGTGATGGTTCCGCGTGCCGCGAAGCCGCCTGCCACCGCCTTCGCGTACTCAGGCGTCTGGAGCAGTCCAGGAATGATCCCGATCGTGAACAAGCGGATCTCGACAGCCTTGCGCTCCTGGAGCACGTACTCGGGGAAGCCCTCCAGCAGCACGCCGTGCCGCACCTGTCGGCACTCGCGATCGAACGACTGTCCCGTCCCCGTCAACCCGAACGCCGCGTCGACAGCTCCCGAGAATTTGAGAGTTGCGGATCGGCCACCAATTTCGACGCCCGAGATGTGCTTGCTGGAGTACCCCGTACGCGCCGCCAACTCCTCCTGCGTCCAGCCCCGCTCCTCCCTCAGCCTGCGTAGACGTGCCCCATAGGCCGCCATGGGGCCACTGTCCGGATCAAGCGCCTTGCCGTAGCCCACGGATCTCCCCCAAAAGTCCGTCCGTTGAGGAGTTTTCGACTGTACGCCACGCTGGGTGCTCCCCGTAGTGGATTCGCTACAGAGAGGAACCCCCATGCCCACAAGCGACCCCGTACCCCCCGTCCCGGACCTAGGGACGTACATGGCGGCAGACACACCCGAGGGCCGGCCGCGCCTCGGGAAGGTGACCGCCTGGGACGGCGAGCTGGTCCATCTGCAACAGCCCGGCGGCGGCACCGCGTGGACCGCCGCACCGGCGGAGCTGCGCCGGCCGACGCACGAGGAGCGGTCGCTGATCCGCGTCCTCACGACTCCCGTCCCGGGGGCCGCGCGGGGAGCCCGGCAGACGTACCCGGAACCCCCGATCGCGCTCCCCGAGCACCCCGTGCCGCCGGCCGTGCCGACGCCGGGCTGTGCGACGTGCGAGCTGGTGGCCGTATGGGAGCGGAACTCCCTCCTCAGGCACGACTACTCGAAGGCGGCGGACTTCCGCGTCGAGATGCGCAACCACCCGCACACGGAACCGAAGCTGACGCTGCCCGGTGGGCGGCCGTGATCAGTCGCCGGAGGGCGGACGCGGACGACGGGCACCGTTCAGGACGGAGTCGAGCAGGCCGGGGAAGAGCGCGTCGAGGTCGTCGCGCCGGAGCCGTACGAGGCGGGAGCGGCCCTGGACGGTGGTCCAGGTGACGCCCACCTCGCGGAGCGGTCACGGCGAGCCGTTGGACGATCTCCAGGCGCACCGGGTCGGCCAGGGCGCGCAGCACCTCGACGATCCGGATCGCGTCGGCCGCCGGCTGGGACACCTCGCGCACAGCTCTGCCGTCGTCCACACTTCCGCGCTGCGCCGGAAAGGCGGCACGAACCGTGCTGAGCACACTCCTCCCCCTGGCCCCGGCGACGTTCGCCGTCGGTACCGACGGCTACGTCATCGCGGGCCTGCTCCCCTCCACAGCCGCCGACTTAGGCGCGTCCACGCCGGCCGCAGGCCAGGCGCGCTCACGGGCGGCCTGGACCGGCGGACGGCGCTGCTGGTCCCGCCGGCCGTCTTCGTGATCGGGAACGCCGTCACCGCCGTCGGCGCGGGGGTCATCACGGCCGCCGCCTCCAGCACGGCGGCGGCCGTCGTGGCGCCCGAACGCCGGGGCCGGGCACTGGCGTTCGGGCTGGGCGGGCTCACGCTCGCGACCGCGCTCGGCATGCCGCTGGGGACGCTGATCGGCGGCGCGGGCTGGCAGCTCACCCTCTCGGCCGTCGCCGGGGTCGGCGTGCTCGCGGCCCTGGGCGTCGCCGCCGGCCTGCCCCGGGCGGAACTCCCCGCCGCCTCCCTGGCCGACCGGCTGCGACCGCTCGGACAGGCGCGCGTGCCCGCGCTGCTCGCGGTGACCTCGCTGGTCGTCCTCGGCGCGTACACCCTGTACACGTACGTCGTCCCGGCGCTGCGGGGCGCGACGGGCGGCAGCGAGCCGCTGTCGTCGCTGGTCCTGCCGGCGATGGGGGCCGGCACGCCGGCCGGCACCCTCGCGGCGGGGCGCCTGGTGGACCGCCGGGACCCGGCCGGCGTCCTCACGGGCGCCCTGCTCGTGGCCGTACCCGCCCTGGCGCTCACCCCCGTGGCGGTGCGCGGACTCGCGTCGGCCCTGGTGTGGGCGGTGGTCTGGGGCGTGACGGTCGGCATGGTGGTCGTACCGCAGCAGCACCGGCTCCTCGCCCTCGGCCCCACGTCCGCGCCCGTCCTGCTCGGCCTCACCTCCTCGGCGCTCTACCCGGACGTCGCCCTCGGCGGTCGACTCGGCGGTCTCGCCCAGGAGTCGTTCGGTCTGGCCCCGGCCGCCCTCGGACCGCTCGGCGCCGCCGTCACCGCCCTGGCCCCCCTCTGGCACCTGACGACCGCTCGCGACAAATCCGGCGACGGCGGCGAGCGGCCCCGGGATACTCCTCTCCCATGGATGAGGTCGAAGTCGTCGTCGCCCACGCCGAGCGCGCGACCCTGCGGGTCGGGGACGTGTTCCTGAAGGTGGACGCCGATCGGGCGCGCGTCGACGCCGAGGTCGAGGCGATGACCCTCGCGCCGGTCCCGACCCCGGAGGTGCTGTGGCGCAAGCCGCCGGTGCTCGCGCTCGCCGCGCTCCCGGGGACGACGCTCGGGCGCCTCGGCGGGCCGGCGACCGGGTCACCGGCGGCGTGGGGCGCGGCGGGCGCCGCCCTCCGGACGCTGCACGACGCGCCGCCGCCGCCCCGGACCGGACGGGCCGGGCGGAGCGTCGTCGCGCTGGCGGCGGAACTCGACGCCGAGTGCGCGTCGCTCGTGGCGAACGGCCTGCTGCCCGCCGACCTGGTCACCCGTAACCGCCGGGTCGCGGAGGCCGCGCTCCGGCCGTGGACTCCGGCGTTCACCCACGGCGACCTCCAGATCGCGCACGTCTTCGTCGACGGCGACGAGGTCACGGGCATCATCGACTGGTCCGAGGCGGGCCGGGGTGACGCCCTGTACGACCTCGCCACCTTCACGCTCGGGCACGAGGAACACCTCGCCGACGTCCTCGCCGGCTACGGCACCGACGTCGACGTCGACCTCGACGTGATCCACGCGTGGTGGTCGCTGCGCAGCCTGCTGGCGGTGCGCTGGCTGGTCGAGCACGGCTTCGACCCGTTCGCGCCGGGCTGCGAGGTCGACGTGCTGCGATCCCGGATGTGAGGCCGCGTCGGCCCGCGACCTGACGAACGAACCCGACATCCACCCCCGGAACAAAAGGTGGCGGAATTCTGGCCGGTTCGAGACGCGCCACCGCCTCTGCCGTTGCACGTCTCCGCGAGGGTCGCCCATCCGTACGACAGCTCGGGCCGTCCGGCGACTCCCGTCGCCCCGCAACCGGGCGGCCCTCCGCGTCCGGGTCCCGCCGACCCTCCCCGTTCGGGTCGTGATCGTTTTCCGTCTCGACGGCCCTTCCTCCACCGGCACCCCCGCTGAGCAGGTGAGACGAGCCGGCGCGAAGAAGCTGGCCAAGATCGCCTGGTTGCGCTCCCCCCTCACTGGAGCATTGCACTCCGCTTATGGATGAATACATGGCGTTACCACGCTTGCTCGTTTCCCTCTTCTCGTGGAACCCGACGAAAGGGCACAGCCATGTCTTCGGCCATGCGTAAGACGACGCCCCCTTCCCTGACGCGGCGGCTGGCCGCCGCGGCCGTCGCGCTGGGCAGTTGCCTCGCGCTCGCCGGCCCGGCGGCACCCGCCGGCGCGGCACCCGCCGACCCGGTGAAGACCGTCTTCTTCGGCGACTCCTACACCGCCAACTTCGGCATCGCCCCCGTGAACAACCAGGACAACGAGAGGGGCTGGTGCTTCCAGGCCACGGAGAACTACCCCGCCGTCGCCACCCGGCGCCTGGCCGACAAGGGCATCACGCTCGACGTCCAGTCGGACGTCTCCTGCGGAGGCGCGCTCGTCGAGCACTTCTGGAAGGAGCAGGAGCTGCCCTTCGGCGCCGGAAGCGTCCCGGCGCAGCAGGACGCGGTCAAGGAGGACACCCAGCTGGTCGTCGGCAGCGTGGGCGGCAACACGCTGGGGTTCACCAGCATCCTCAAGCAGTGCTCGGCCAAGCTCCGGGGCAACGACGGGGCGCTGCTGCCCGGATGGCCGGTGGACCCGGACCAGCCGGCGGGCGAGTGCGGGACCTTCTTCGGGTCGGGAGACGGAAAGGAATGGCTGGACTACAAGTTCCAGCAGGTCGAAGGGGAACTGGAGGAAATGCTCCTACTCATGAGCTACCGCTCTCCGGACGCCCAGCGCGTCCTGGTCGGCTACCCCCGGTTCGTACCGCAGGACGCCACCAAGTGTCAGACCGCGGCCCCGGGGCAGACGGAGCTGCCGTTCGTCGACATCCCCCAGGACGCGCTGCCCGTCCTGGACCAGGTCCAGAAGCGGCTGAACGACCTCATGAAGAAGGCCGCCGCGGACGACGGCGCCGACTTCGTCGACCTCTACGGCCGGACCGGGAGCAACACGGCCTGCGACGGCGCCGACCGGGGCATCGGCGGCCTGCTGGAGAACTCCAAGGTCGAACTCCTCGGCCAGGCGATCCCGTGGTACGGACACCCCACCGAGAAGGGCCGCGACCTCCAGGCCCAGCACGTGGCCGCCAAGGTCGAGGAAGTCCTCAACCGCTGACCCCGGCGCCGACACCGACTCCATCGACGAAGCCCCAGGACCGGTTCTTCCCGGCCTGGGGCTTCGTCACGGTCCGACGGCACACGACGGCCGGGGTTCAGCTCCCGTCCTCCACGCCCCCGGGCCCCAGCTCCCGCACCGCGTACGGGAGGTCGGTGCCCGTCGCCGTCGCCGTGGGGCCGGTGTCCGTCCGGGTCACGTGGTACGCGGCGGCCGGGGCGCCCCGGTGGTCCGGCACCGTGACGGTGGTCGTCGTCCCGGCGGCGGCGCCGGGGGCGACCAGCAGGGTGAGGCCGTCCGGCCAGGGGTCGTCGGGGCGGTCGGAGGGCGCGGCGAGGGGGAGGACGGCGCCGGGGCGGACGTACAGGGGGAGGCTGTCGAGGGCGTGGGTCTCGCGGCGCCAGCAGGGGCCGGTGACGGTCTCTCCGGTGAGGAGGTGGGTCCAGGGGCCCTCGGGGACGTACACCTCGACCTCGCCGGCCGGGTCCATGACGGGGGCGACGAGGAGGTCGGGTCCGAGCATGTACTGGCGGTCCAGGGTGCGGCAGGCGGGGTCGCCGGGGAATTCGAGGAGCATGGGGCGCATGACGGGGACGCCCGTCGTGTGGGCCTCGGCGGCGGTCGCGTACAGGTAGGGCATGAGGCGGTGCTTGAGGCGGGTGAAGCGGCGGGCGACCTCGACGGCCTCCTCGCCGTACTCCCACGGCACCCGGTAGGAGTCGCTGCCGTGCAGGCGGCTGTGGGAGGAGAGCAGGCCGAAGGCGAGCCAGCGGGTGAAGACCTCCGGTGCGGGGGTGCCCTCGAAGCCGCCGATGTCGTGGCTCCAGAAGCCGAAGCCGCTGAGGGAGAGGGAGAGTCCGCCGCGCAGGGACTCGGCCATGGCCTCGAAGGAGGCCCAGCAGTCGCCGCCCCAGTGGACGGGGTACTGCTGGCCGCCGGCGGTGGCGGAGCGGGCGAAGAGGACGGCCTCGCCGGGGCCGCGTTCCTTCTCCAGGAGTTCGAAGACGGTGCGGTTGTAGAGGTGGGTGTAGTAGTTGTGCATCCGCTCGGGGTCGGAGCCGTCGTGCCAGACGACGTCGGTGGGGATCCGCTCGCCGAAGTCGGTCTTGAAGCAGTCGACGCCCTGGGCGAGGAGGGGGCGCAGCTTGTCCTGGAACCAGGCGCGGGCGTCCGCGCTGGTGAAGTCGACGAGGGCCATGCCGGGCTGCCAGAGGTCCCACTGCCAGATGTCGCCGTTCGGGCGTCTGACCAGGTGTCCGGCGGCGGCCGCCTCGTCGAAGAGGGCGGACTTCTGGGCGATGTACGGGTTGATCCAGAGGCCGACGCGCAGGCCGCGGGCCTTGAGGCGGGCGAGCATGCCGTCGGGGTCGGGGAAGGTCTCCGGGTCCCAGCGGAAGTCGGACCACTGGTGCTCGCGCATCCAGAAGCAGTCGAAGTGGAAGACGGAGAGCGGGATGCCGCGGGCGGCCATGCCGTCGACGAAGGAGGTGACGGTGGCCTCGTCGTAGGGGGTGGTGAAGGAGGTGGTGAGCCAGAGGCCGAAGGACCACGGCGGGGGGAGGGCGGGGCGGCCGGTGAGGGCGGTGTAGCGGCGCAGGACGTCCTTGGGGGTGGGTCCGGCGACGACGTAGTACTCCAGGGACTGGTCCTCGACGCTGAACTGGACCTGGCCGACGGCTTCGGAGCCGACCTCGAAGGAGACGCGGCCGGGGTGGTTCACGAAGACGCCGTAGCCGCGTGAGGAGAGGTAGAAGGGGACGTTCTTGTACGCCTGTTCGCTGCTGGTGCCGCCGTCGGCCTGCCAGACGTCGACGGACTGGCCGTTCTTGACGAAGGGCGTGAAGCGTTCGCCGAGGCCGTAGACCTGTTCGCCGACGCCGAGGGCGAGCTGGACGGCCATGTGGTGGGCGCCGTCGGGGGTGGTGACGAAGGCGGTGCCCTTGCGGCCCGAGGTGGTGAGCGGCCGGCCGTCGGCGTCCAGGAACTCCAGGGACCAGGGGCGGGCGCGGTCGAGGCGGAGGCGGAGCGGGCCGGAGACGAGCTCGACGGCGGTGCCGTCGTCGCGGACGGTCCCGGCCTCCGGGTCGGGGGCGGCGAGGCCGAAGTCGGGGCCGCGCCGGACCTTGCCCGCGTGGTGGGTGACCCGGACGCCGATCACGCCCTCGGCGCGCGCGTGGCACTCCACTGTGAGCAGCGGCGAGTTCAGGGTGTCGCCGCGGGTGCGGACCCGCTTGACGGCGGCGTGCGCGGTGAGCCGGCCTGGGGTGACGCGCAGGTCGCGGAGTTCGGTGGCGTACGAGGCGTGCACGCCCTCGCGCATCAGCCAGAAGCCGTCGGTGAACTTCATGCGGGTCCTCGGGGGGTGGGGTGGGAGGGGGGGTGAGGAGGAGCGGGGGGCTTCGCCCCAATAGTTATCCCAGAAAACAAAACCGGGGAAGGGGCCCCGGGGGGCGCCCTGTCGCGCCCTGGGGCGATGACGGATAGAAAACGCTTTCTACGAACCCTGCGCGAAGCATTGACGAAACACCAACGCCCCCTTAGCTTCATGCCCGTTGCACTTCGTACGTCATATATGAGACGCCATACACGAGATCTGAGAGTGCTCCATGGCCTTCGCCCCCAGCCCCATCCCCTCCCGGACCCAGTACGTCCAGGAGGCGATCAAGCACGACATCCTCACCGGGGGGCTCAGACCCGGGCAGGCGCTCGTGGAGGCCGAACTCGCCGCCCGCTTCGGGGTCTCCAAGACCCCGGTGCGCGAGGCGCTGAAGACCCTCGCGGGCAGCGGGCTCGTCGTCATGAGCCAGTACAAGGGCGTCACCGTGCGGACGGTGGACGCGGACATGGCCAGGGCCGTGTACGACGTCCGGCTGCTCCTGGAGCCGGAGGCGGTCCGCCGCGCGGTCGCCTCCGGCGCCCCGCTCGACGCCGCCCGCGACGCGCTCGCCCGGGCCGCCGGAGCCGAGGATCCCGCGGAACGCTCCCTGGCCAACCGGGCGTTCCACCGCGCGCTCTACCTCCCCTGCGGCAACCCGCTGCTCGGGCGGATGCTCGACGAGGTGCGCGACCAGGCCGCGCTCGTCTCCACCGTCGCCTGGGCCGCCGTCCCCTCCTGGGAGCGCGAGGCGGCCGAGCACGAGGAGATCCTGCGGCTCGCCGCCGCGGGCGACGCCGACGGGGCCCACCGGGCGGTCCACGCCCACATCGCCTCGTTCGTGGAGCGCGCCTTCCCCTCGAACCCCCTGGAGTCCGCCGCCGACGCGTACTCCACCCTCCTGGACAGCGAGTAGGAATGAACTTCGAGACCCTTCGGGCCGCCCTCGCCGACGTCGTGGCCATCCCGGTCACGCCGTTCGCCGAGGACGGCCGGGTGGACTCCGCCGCCCACCGTGCGCTGCTGCGGCGGCTGCTCGACGGCGGGGTGCGCACCCTCACCCCCAACGGCAACACGGGCGAGTTCTACGCCCTCACCCCCGACGAGCGGCGCTCGGTCACCGAGGCGACCGTCGCCGAGGCGGCCGGCCGCGCCGCGATCCTGGTCGGCGTCGGGCACGACGTGCCGACGGCCGTCGAGGCGGCCCGGCACGCCCGGGACACCGGGGCGCACATGGTGATGGTCCACCAGCCGGTGCACCCGTACGTCTCCGAGAGCGGCTGGGTCGACTACCACCGGGCCATCGCCGAGGCGGTGCCGGAGCTGGGCGTCGTCCCCTACATCCGCAACCCGCTGCTGAGCGGGGCGCGCCTGGCCGAACTCGGCGCCGCCTGCCCGAACGTGGTCGGCGTCAAGTACGCGGTGCCGGACGCGGCGCGGTTCGCCGGCTTCGCCCGGGACGCGGGCCTGGACCGGTTCGTGTGGGTGGCCGGTCTCGCGGAGCCGTACGCGCCCTCGTACTTCTCAGCCGGCGCCACCGGCTTCACCTCCGGCCTGGTCAACGTCTCCCCCGCGCTCTCCCTGGAGATGCTGGAGTCCCTGCGGTCGGGGGACTACGGGACGGCGATGAAGGTGTGGGAGCGGATCCGCCGCTTCGAGGAGCTGCGCGCCGCCAACGGCAGCGCGGACAACGTGACGGTGGTGAAGGAGGCGCTGGCCTCGCTCGGGCTGTGCCGCCGGGACATCCGGCCGCCGAGCCGGGAGCTCCCGGAGGACGAGCGGGCCGAGGTCGCGGCGATCGCGGGCGGGTGGCCGATATGACGGACGCCCGGATGCGGTCCCATGAACCGTCGCGGGGACCGCAGGAGAAGGCGCCGCACGAGCTGCGCAGTCATCAGTGGTACGGGACCGACGGGCTGCGGTCGTTCAGCCACCGGGCCCGGACCCGGCAGCTCGGCTACCTGCCCGAGGAGCACCTCGGCAAGCCGGTGATCGCGATCCTCAACACCTGGTCGGACATCAACCCCTGCCACGTCCACCTGCGCGACCGCGCGCAGGCCGTGAAGCGCGGGGTGTGGCAGGCGGGCGGCTTCCCGCTCGAATTCCCGGTGTCCACGCTGTCGGAGACCTTCCAGAAGCCGACCCCGATGCTCTACCGCAACCTCCTCTCTCTGGAGACGGAGGAGCTGCTGCGCTCGTACCCGGTGGACGGGGCGGTGCTGATGGGCGGCTGCGACAAGACGACGCCCGCGCTGCTGATGGGCGCGGCCTCGGTGGACCTGCCGACGGTCTTCGTGCCGGCCGGTCCGATGCTGCCGGGGCACTGGCGGGGGGAGACCCTCGGCTCCGGCACGGACATGTGGAAGTACTGGGACGAGCGGCGGGCCGGCACCATCGGCGACTGCGAGCTGGCCGAGCTGGAGAACGGGCTCGCCCGCTCCCCCGGCCACTGCATGACGATGGGGACGGCGTCGACGCTGACGGCGGCGGCGGAGACCCTGGGCGTGACCGTGCCGGGCGCCTCCTCGGTGCCGGCGGTGGACTCGGGGCACGACCGGATGGCCGCCGCCTCGGGCCTGCGGATCGTGGAGCTGGTCCGTCAGGACCTCAGGCTGTCGCGGCTGCTGACCAGGGAGGCGTACGAGGACGCGGTCGCCGCCGTGCTCGCGCTGGGCGGCTCGACCAACGCGGTGATCCACCTGATCGCGATGGCCGGCCGGTCGGGCGTGAAGCTGACGCTCGACGACTTCGACCGGATCGCGCGGACGGTGCCGGTCCTCGCGAACCTGCGGCCCGGCGGGGCCCACCTCATGGAGGACTTCCACTTCGCCGGCGGGATGCCCGGCTTCCTGTCGCGGATCACGGACGTGCTCCACCTGGACCGGCCCACGGTCTCCCACGCCACCCTGCGCGAACAGCTCGACGGGGCGCTCGTCCACAACGACGACGTGATCCGGGAGCGGCACCGGCCGCTGGCGGCGGAGGGCGGGCTCGCGGTGCTGCGGGGCAACCTCTGCCCGGACGGCGCGGTCATCAAGCACGTCGCCATGGAGCAGAAGTTCCTCAAGCACACCGGTCCCGCCGTCGTCTTCGACGACTACCGGACGATGCAGCGGACCATCGACGACCCGTCGCTCGGCATCACCGCCGACCACGTGCTCGTGCTGCGCGGCGCGGGCCCGAAGGGCGGTCCCGGGATGCCGGAGTACGGGATGCTGCCGATCCCCAAGTACCTCCTGGAGCAGGGGGTGCGGGACATGGTCCGGATCTCGGACGCCCGGATGAGCGGGACGAGCTACGGGGCGTGCGTGCTGCACGTGGCGCCGGAATCCCATGTCGGCGGGCCCCTTGCCCTGGTCCGTACGGGCGATACGATCACCCTCGACGTCGCGGCCCGCTCCCTCCATCTGCACGTCACGGACGAGGAGCTGGAGCAGCGCGGGGCCGCGTGGACCCCGCCGCCGGCCCGGTACGAGCGCGGCTACGGCGCGCTGTACATGGAGCAGATCTCCCAGGCCGACACCGGCTGCGACTTCGCGTTCCTGGCCAGGCCGGGGACGACCCCCGATCCGTACGCGGGCTGAGCCCCGCCCCGCCCCGAGCTCCGCCCCCGCCTCCGCCCCACCCGCGCACCACCCCCGCACCGCCCACGGGCCGCTGTCGGCCCCGCACCGCCCCACCGAACCCCTTGTTCGGGATATCGAATGCCGTTCGCGAAGCGCTTCACCGCTGGTGACGCGCCTCCCGAACCCCGCACGCCCGCCCGAGAACGGAGCCGCCGTCATGGCCACAGCTGTGACCAAACCGCCCCGAGCCACTACGGCACGGGAGCGCCGCCGCACGGGAGCGACGCCCCGCCGGCTGCCGTATCTGCTGATCGCCCCCGCCGGCCTGCTGATGCTGGGCTTCATCGCCTACCCCGTGCTGAGCGTCTTCTACTACAGCCTCCAGCACTACAACCCGACGAAGCCCTGGCGGAACGGCTTCGCCGGCCTCGACAACTTCACGAAGATCTTCACCGACGACCCGCACTTCTGGGGCACGCTCTCCTTCAGCCTCAAGTGGGTCGTGGTGGAGGTGACGCTCCAGCTCCTCTTCGGGCTCGCGCTCGCCCTCATCGTGAACCAGACCTTCTTCGGCCGGGCGCTCGGCCGGGCGCTCGTCTTCTCCCCCTGGGCCGTCTCCGGCGTGCTCACCTCGGCGATCTGGGTGCTGCTCTACAACTCGCAGACCGGTATCACCCGTTATCTGGCGGACCTCGGCATCGGCGAGTACGGCACCTCCCTGCTCTCCGACACCGGCACCGTCTTCTGGGCGGCGATCGTCGCGGACCTCTGGCGGGGCGTGCCCTTCTTCGCGATCCTCATCCTCGCCGACCTCCAGTCCATCCCCGGCGACCTGTACGAGGCGGCCGAGGTCGACGGGGCGGGCCGGCTGCGCCAGTTCTTCCACATCACGCTCCCGCACATCCGGGACGCGATCGTCCTCTCCACGCTGCTGCGCGCGGTGTGGGAGTTCAACAACGTCGACCTGCTCTACACGCTGACCGGCGGCGGACCCGCGGGCGTCACCACGACGCTGCCGCTGTACGTCGCCGAGACCAGCGTCGACGCCCACAACTTCGGATACGCCTCCGCCCTCACGACGGTGGCGTTCGTGATCCTTCTCTTCTGCTCGATCGTCTACCTGCGCCTGAGCAAGTTCGGAGGCGACAGCAAGTGACCGCCGCAGCCACCCCCACCCGTACCGCGCCCGCCGGGCAGTCCGCCCCGCCCGCCGGCCCGCCGGACCGCACCCCGCCCGCGGCCGCCCGCAAGCGGCACCGGGCCTGGGACGAGGTGCCCCGCTGGCAGATCTACCTGCCGCTCGGGATCTACCTGGTCTTCACGCTCGTGCCCTTCTACTGGATCCTCCTCTTCGCCGTCCGGCCGGCCGGCTCGACCTCGCTGCTGCCCTGGCCGATGACGACCGAGCACTTCGAGAAGGTGTGGACCGACCGCAGCTTCGGCGTGTTCTTCCAGAACAGCCTGCTCATCGGCGTCGCCGTGCTCATCAGCACCACCCTGGTCGCGCTGGCCGGCGGATACGCCCTCGCCCGCTTCGACTTCCGGATCAAGAAGGGCTTCATGCTGGCCCTGCTCTGCTCCCAGTTCGTGCCGGGCGCCCTGCTCCTCGTGCCCCTCTTCCAGATCTTCGCCGAGCTGCGGATGATCAACTCGATCGGCAGCGTCATCCTCGCCGAGACCGTCTTCCAGCTGCCGCTGTCGATGATCCTCATCAGCGGCTTCATCAGGAACGTGCCGCCCTCGCTCGAAGAGGCCGCGTGGGTCGACGGCTGCGGCCGCTTCCGCGCCTTCCTGATCGTGGTGCTCCCGCTGCTGCGGCCCGGTCTCGTCGCCGTCGGCTCCTTCGCCTTCGTGCACGCCTGGAACCACTTCCTCTTCGCCCTGATGTTCCTCAGCAGCCAGAGCAAGCAGACCATCCCGGTCGGCCTCAACACGCTCATGGGCGCCGACAGCGTCGACCTCGGCGCGCTCGCCGCCGGCGGTGTCATCGCCGCCGTCCCCGTCGTGATCGTCTTCGCCTTCATCCAGAAGTGGCTCGTCACCGGCTTCAGCGCCGGGGCGGTGAAGGGATGAGCCCCATGCCCGCGCCCCTGCCCGCGTCTCCGTCCGTGCCTCCGTCCGCGTCTCTGTCCGTGCGCGAACCCCTGCCCGTCGTCCTCGCCGGCGCCCGCGGCCACGGCCGCAGCCACCTCCTCAACATCCACCGCCTCCAGCGGCTCGGCCTGGTCCGCCTCGCCGGTGTGTGCGAGCTCCGCCCGCTCGACGCCGCCGAGCTCGACGGGCTCGGCGAGCCCGCCCAGTCCGACGACTTCGAGGCGCTGCTCGCCGCCACCGGCGCGAAGCTCGCCGTGCTCAGCACCCCCATCCAGACCCACACCGACCTGACCCTCGCCGCCGCCCGGCACGGCGCCGACATCCTCCTGGAGAAGCCGCCGGCCCCGTCCTACGCGGAGTTCCGCCGGATGGCCGACGGGGTCGCGGCGGCCGGCGCCGCCTGCCAGATCGGCTTCCAGTCGCTCGGCTCGCACGCCGTCCCCGCCGTCCGGGCGCTCATCGCCGACGGAGCGATCGGAGAGGTCCGGGGCGTCGGCGCGGCCGGCGCCTGGGTCCGCGACACCGCGTACTTCCGGCGCGCGCCCTGGGCCGGCCGGCGCCGCCTCGACGGGCTCGACGTCGTCGACGGGGCGCTGACCAACCCGCTGGCCCACGCCGTCGCCACCGCCCTCGCGCTGGCCGGGACCTCCCGCGCCGAGGACGTGACCGGCATCGAGACCGAGCTGTTCCACGCCCACGCCATCGAGTCCGACGACACCTCCGCCGTCCGCGTCACCACCACCGCCGGCCTCCCGGTCACCGTCGCGGCGACGCTCTGCGCGGAACGGACCGGCGAACCGTACGTCGTCGTCCACGGCACCCGCGGCCGGATCACCTTCTGGTACCGCGAGGACCGGGTCCTGCTCCAGCGCGCCGGGCACGGCCCCGAGGAGCTCGTCCACGGGCGCACCGACCTCCTGGAGAACCTGGTCGCGCACGTCACCGACGGCACTCCGCTGCTCGTGCCGCCGGACGAGACCGGCGCGTTCATGCGGGTCGTCGAGGCGGTCCGCACCGCCCCCGACCCGCTGCCGCTGCCCGCCGCCCACTGGCGCACCGAGCCCGGCGAGAGCGCCGAGCGGCGGGTCGTGACGGGCGTGGAGGCGCTGGTCGAGGCGAGCGCCGAACAGCTCAGGCTCTACTCCGAGCTCGGCGCCCCCTGGGCGGCCCCGGCCCCGGCGGAGGCCCGATGAGCGCCGCCGCCGGGACCACCACCGCCCTGCGGGTCGCGGGCCGCACGGTCGCCCACTGCGTGACCCGGCCCGAGCTGGCCGCCGACCACTCCCCGCGCCCCTACCTGCATCCGGTGACCACGCTCGCCGGGCGGGCCGTCACCGAGGTGCTGCCCGAGGACCACGTGCACCACCTGGGCGTCTCCGTCGCCGTCCCGGACGTCGACGGGCGGAACTTCTGGGGCGGACGGACCTTCGTCCGGGGCCGCGGCTCCGTCGAGCTGGACAACCACGGCGTGCAGCGGCACGACGGCTTCAAGCTGTGCGACCCGGACGGCTTCGTCGAGGAGCTGAGCTGGACCGCCGGCGGCGAGCGGCTGCTCGCCGAGCACCGCACGGTCGCCGCCGTCGCCCTCACCGGCACGGCGTGGGCGCTCGACCTGACCTTCTCCGTCGCCAACGTCTCCGGCCGCGACCTGTCGATCGGCAGCCCGGCCACCAACGGCCGCCCCGGCGCCGCCTACGGCGGCTTCTTCTGGCGCGCCCCCAAGGAGCCCGCCGCGCCCGAGGTGTTCGGCCCCGCCGCGGACGGCGAGGAGGCCGTCCACGGTGCCCGCGCCGACTGGGTCGCGATGGCCGGCGACGGCTGGACGCTGGTCTTCGCCGGCGCGACCGCGCCCACCCGGCGCGACCCGTGGTTCGTCCGCGCCGCCGAGTACCCGGGCGTCGGCTCGTCCCTCGCGTACGAGGAGCGGCTCGCGGTCCCGGCCGGCGAGACCTTCGTACGGCGCGTGGTCACCGTCGTCGCCGACGGCCGGCTCGACCGGGACGCGGCGGCGGCCCTGGTCCGCAAGGCGGTGGCGTTGTGAACGGGGCCGTGCTGCCCCGGGCCGGGGTGCCCGAGGTCACCGGCGACCTGGGGAACGGCACGTACCGCAACCCGGTCCTGGCGGCCGACTGGTCCGACCCCGACGTGGTCCGGGTCGGCGAGGACTTCTACCTCACCGCCTCCAGCTTCGGCCGCGCCCCCGGGCTGCCGCTGCTGCACTCCCGCGACCTCGTCAACTGGACCCTCGTCGGCCACGCGCTCGAACGGCTCGTCCCCGAGGAGGCGTTCACCGCGCCCCGGCACGACCGAGGGGTGTGGGCGCCGTCCCTCCGCCACCACGACGGCCGGTTCTGGATCTTCTGGGGCGACCCCGACCACGGCGTCTTTCAGGTCAACTCTCCTGCGATCGAAGGTCCTTGGAGCAGTCCCCACCTGGTCAAGGAGGGGCTCGGGCTGATCGACGCCTGCCCGCTGTGGGACCCGGAGACCGGCGAGGCGTACCTGGTGCACGGCTGGGCCAAGTCCCGCGCCGGCTTCAACAACCGGCTCACCGGCCACCGGATGCGCCCGGACGGCACCGGGGTCCTCGACGAGGGCCGGACCCTCGTCGACGCCGACCGCCTCCCCGGCTGGTTCACCCTGGAGGGGCCCAAGCTGTACCGGCACGACGGCCGGTTCTGGATCCTCGCCCCGGCCGGCGGCGTCGCCACCGGCTGGCAGGGCGCCTTCCGCGCGGACTCGTTCTCCGGCCCGTACGAGGAGCGGATCGTCCTCTCCCAGGGCGACACCGACGTCAACGGCCCCCACCAGGGCGGCTGGGTGCGCACCGGCGCCGGCGAGGACTGGTTCCTGCACTTCCAGCAGACCGGCGCGCACGGCCGGCTCGTCCACCTCCAGCCGATGCGCTGGGACGCGGACGGCTGGCCGGTCCTCGGCGACGGGGGTTCCCCCGTCCGCGTGCACCGCAAGCCGGCCCTGCCGCAGGCCCCGCCCGCCCGGCCCGCCGTGGACGACGCCTTCCCCGGCGGCGCGTTCGGCCCGCAGTGGTCGTGGACCGCGAACCCCGGCGCGGGATGGACGACTCCGCACGACGGGGACGGTCTCCGGCTCGGCTGCGTCCGTACGGACCGGGCCGTGGACCTGCGGTCCGTGCCGCACGTGCTGACCCAGCGGCTCCCCGCCGGGGCCCGGACCGTCGAGGTCCGGCTCCGCCTGGAGTCCGGGACGCCCGGGGCGCGGGCCGGACTGGTCGTGCTCGGCGACGCGTACGCCTGGATCGGCCTGGAACGGGCCGCCGACGGCGGAGCGCTGCTCGTCCACCGCTTCGCTCCCGGCAACGCCGACCGCGAGCGGGACGCGGACCGGGCCAGGCCGCTCCCCGCCGCCGAGGCGCTGCTGCGGATCGAGGTCACGGCCGACGCCCGCTGCCGCTTCTCCTACGACGCCGGCGAGGGACCCGTCCGGCTCGGCCCCGAGTTCGCGGCCACCCCCTGGCGGTGGGTGGGCGCCCTGCTCGGTCTGTTCGCCGCCGCGCCCGGGACGGACGGGACTCCGTCCGGGGCGGGGCTCTTCACGGACTTCCGCAGCCGCGCCGCCGGCGCCCCCACCGACACCCCCGTCACCCCCATCCCCCGCACCACCCCGAGAGAAGAGAGCCGACGATGACCATCTTCCCCGGCCGGCGCAGAGCCGCCCTCGCCCTCGCCCTCTCCGGCGTCCTCGCGCTGACCGTCACCGCCTGCGGTGACGACGGCGTGGGCGCCGGCGGCGAGGGAACCGAGGGATCGGGCAAGGGCAAGATCACCTTCTGGGACAACAACGGCGGTGTCCGCACCGACGTGTGGAAGGAGATCATCGCCGACTTCGAGAAGGCGAACCCGGACATCGACGTCGAGTACGTCGGGGTCGCCTCGAAGGAGGTCCAGTCCAAGTACGACACCGCCATCCAGGGCGGCGCGCTGCCGGACGTCGGCGGCGTCGGCGCGGCCATGCTCGCCGGGATCGCCGCACAGGGCGCCCTGGAGCCGCTGGACGCGCGGATCGAGCAGAGCTCCCTGTTCGGCAAGCTGAACAAGGGCATGGTCGAATCCGTCCGGGCGGCCGGCGGCCAGGACAAGCTCTTCACCGTGCCGACCTCCGCCAGCAACGGCGTCCTCTACTACCGCACCGACCTCTTCAAGGCCGCCGGTCTCGAAGAGCCCACCAGCTGGGCCAAGTTCTACGCGGCGGCCGACAAGCTCACCGCCAAGGACAAGAACCGCTTCGGCTACACCATCCGCGGCGGCGCCGGCTCCATCGCCCAGGCCCTCGACGCCATGTACGGGCAGAGCGGCATCACGTCCTTCTGGGAGAACGACAAGACCACCGTCAACGCCCCGGAGAACGTGGCCGCGCTGGAGAAGTACGCCGCCCTCTTCAAGAAGAACACCCCGGCGGCCGACGTCAACAACGACTTCACCAAGATGGTCGCCCAGTGGGACAGCGGCGAGATCGGCATGCTGAACCACAACCTCGGCTCGTACCAGGACCACGTGAAGGCCCTCGGCACCGACAAGTTCCGCGGCATACCGAACCCGACGCGGGAGGACGGCACCCGCGTGATGGTCTCCAACCCGGTCGACGGCCTCGGCCTCTTCTCCTCCAGCAAGAACAAGGCCGCCGCCTGGAAGTTCATCGAGTTCGCCGCGGGCCACGCGTCCAACTCCAAGTGGAACAAGTCCGCCGGCGCCATCCCCGCCCACGTCCAGGCCGCCCAGGACCCGTGGCTCCAGGAGGCGGAGCCCACCAAGCTCGCCGCCGAGGTCCTCTTCAGCGGCAAGGCCGCCATCGTCCAGCTGCCCTACTACCTGCCCGACTGGAACACCATCTCCAAGGCCGACAACGAGGCCAACTTCCAGAAGGTGCTGCTCGGTTCGATGACGGCGAAGCAGTTCGCGGACACCCTCGCCGAGCAGCTGAACGCGGCGCAGGCCGAGTGGAAGTCGCAGGCGAAGTGACGGTCGGCCGCCGCGAGGCGGTCGTGGCCGGGGCGGGCCTGGCGCTCGCCCTGGCCGCCCGGCCGGCCGCCGCCCGTACCGAGGAATCCGCCGGGTCCTCCTCCCGGCGCCCCCGCACCCTGTTCGTCGCCGGGGACTCCACCGCCGCGCGGAAGTACGCCGACGCGGCCCCCGAGACCGGCTGGGGCATGGCCCTCCCCTTCTTCCTGCACCGCGGGATCACGGTCGCCAACCACGCCGTCAACGGACGCTCCACCAAGAGCTTCCTCGACGAGGGACGGCTCGACGCGATCACGGCCGCCCTGCGCCCCGGGGACGTCCTGCTCGTCCAGTTCGGCCACAACGACTCCAAGTCCACCGACCCCGCCCGGTACGCCGCCCCCTGGGGCGCCTACCAGGACAACCTGCGGGTCTTCGTCGAGGCCGCCCGCTCCCGGGGCGCGCTCCCCGTGATCGCGACCTCCGTCGAGCGGCGCCGCTTCGACGCCGCCGGGACCGCGCAGCGCTCGCTCGGCGACTACCCGGCCGCCGCCCGCGCGGTGGCCGCCGCCACCGGCGTACCGCTGCTCGACATCGAGGCCCTGTCGTTCGCCCTGTGGCAGCGGCTCGGCCCGGAGGCGACGAAGACGTACTTCAACTGGACCGCCACCGAGCAGGACAACACCCACTTCAACCCGCCCGGCGCCATCGAGGTGGCCCGGCTCGTCGCCCGCGAACTGCTCCGCACCCGGGTCCTCGCCCCGCGCGACACCCGCCGGCTCGACGCCTGTATCCCCGCCGAGTGGATCACCTGGGCCCCCGTACCCCCCTCCACAGCACCTTCCGCATCCTGAGGAGAACCGCGCGTGAACAGAAGCACGAAGCTCGGAGCGGTGGCCGCCGCCGCCCTCGTCCTCACCGTCACCGCGCCCGCCGCCGGCGCCCACTCCGGCCACCGCCCGGCCGCCGACCCGGCCCGCGCCACCCTCCCCGCCGGCGACGGCTGGGCCTCCGACGGCACCGGCACCACCGGCGGCGCCGCCGCCGACCCGTCCCGCGTCTTCACCGTCACCACCTGGGCCGAGCTGCGCGCCGCCCTCGCCGCCCCCGGCACCGAGCCCCGCATCGTCAAGGTCGCCGGCACCCTGAACGCCACCGAGGCCGGCTGCGCCGCCTTCGAGGCCCCCGGCTACGACTTCGACCGGTACCTCGCCGACTACGACCCGGCGGTCTGGGGGTACGAGACCGAGGTCAGCGGCCCGCAGGAGGAGCTGCGCGCCGCCTCCGCCGCCGCCCAGGGCGAGGCCATCAAGGTCAAGGTGCCCGCGAACACCACCCTCGTCGGCGTCGGCCGGAACGCGACGATCCTCGGCGGCAGCCTCCAGGTCCAGGGCGTCGACAACGTGGTGATCCGCAACCTCACCCTGGAGAGCCCGCTCGACTGCTTCCCGCAGTGGGACCCGACGGACGGCGCCACCGGCGCCTGGAACTCGGAGTACGACAGCCTCGTCGTGTACGGCTCCACCCACGTGTGGATCGACCACAACACCTTCACCGACGGCCGCTTCCCGGACAGCTCCCTGCCTTCGTACTACGGCGAGGTGTACCAGCAGCACGACGGCGAACTGGACGTCGTGCGCGGCGCCGACCTCGTCACCGTGTCGTGGAACGTCTTCACCGACCACGACAAGACGCTGATGATCGGCAACAGCGACAGCGCGGGCGCCACCGACCGGGGCAAGCTCCGCGTCACCCTCCACCACAACCTGTTCGACGACGTCGTGGAGCGGGCCCCGCGCGTCCGCTTCGGCCAGGTCGACGCGTACAACAACCACTTCAAGGTGCCGGACACGAACTACGTCTACAGCCTGGGCATCGGCCAGGAGTCCCAGCTGTACGCGGAGAAGAACGCGTTCACCCTGTCCTCCGAGGTCCCCGCCGGGCAGATCCTCAAGAAGTGGAAGGACGCGCCCGTCACGACCAAGGGCAACTACGTCAACGGGCGCCCGGTCGACCTCCTCGCCGTGCACAACGCGCAGTTCCCGGAGGAGGCGCTGCGCGGCGACGCGGGCTGGACGCCCGTCCTCCGCACCCGCGTCGACCACCCGTGGGCGGTGCCCCTCCTCGTCGGCCTCGGCGCCGGCGCCGGCCGGGCCCGCTGACCGGCTGTCCCCCCTGCCCCGGGCCGGGGCGGAGCGCGGCATCCCCGTCCCGTCGCGCCCGCCCCGGCCCGGTCTCCTTTCCCTCCACCGCACGCCTCTCCCCCTGTCACCGCTGTCACCGCTGTCACCGCTGTCACTGCCGTCACCTCTGTCACCGCTGTCACCGCTTCGGCGAAGGAGCATCCGCATGCCCTCGCACCACCTCTCGCGTACGACCCCCGGCCGACGGGCCTTCCTCGTGGGCGCGGGCACGGCCCTCGCCGCCCTCGCCCTGCCGGCGGCGCCCGCCGCAGCGGCGGGGCGCCCGTCCCGTCCCTTCGGGCGGTACGGTTCGCCGGCCTCGCGGCTCACCGGGCGGACGCTGTACGTCCACCCGGGCGGGCTCGGCGACCACACCTCCGTCCAGGCCGCGGTGAGCGCGGCGGACGGCGCGGGCTGGACGCTGGTCCTCGCGCCGGGCACGTACCGGGAGACGGTCGCGGTGAGCCCCGCCAGGACCGGGATGACGTGGATCGGGGCGAGCGGGGACGCCGAGGACGTCGTGGTCGTGTACGACAACGCGGCCGGCACCCCGAAGCCGGACGGCTCCGGCACGTACGGCACCACCGGCTCCGCCACGGTCACCCTCCAGGCGGCGGACTTCACCGCCCACGCGGTCACCTTCGCCAACGACTTCCTCCGCACGGACCTGCCGGGCAATCCGGGCACGCAGGCGGTGGCGGTGAAGGCGCAGGGCGACCGCTCGGCCTTCCTCCACTGCCGGTTCCTGGGCCACCAGGACACCCTGTACGCGGACTCGATGTCCCTGACGGCCTTCGCCCGCCAGTACTTCGCGCACTGCTACGTGGAGGGGGACGTCGACTTCGTCTTCGGGCGGGCCACGGCGGTCTTCGAGCACTGCCACTTCCGGACGCTGGTCCGCACGGACCTGGCGGGGGCGCCGTACGGCTTCGTCTTCGCCCCGTCCACGGCCCGCGCCAACCCGTACGGCTTCCTGGCCTCCCGCTGCCGGATCACCAGCGAGGCCCCGGACGGGTACTACAAGCTGGCCCGCCCGTGGGTGCCGGGGTCGGACCCGACGGCCTGGCCGTCGCTGGTGGTCCGGGAGAGCGTGCTCGGCGCGGGGATCGACGCGGCGGCGCCGTACGCGAACATGCGGGACGTGTACCCGTGGCAGGAGCAGCGCTTCGCGGAGTACCGCAACGCGGGCCGGGGCGCGGTGGTCACGGTGCCGGAGAACCGTCCGCTGCTGACGGCCGCGCAGGCGGCGACGGCGACCCGCGCCGCGTACCTCGGCGACTGGGACCCGGCCGCCGAGGTGTGCCGCTGAGGTGTTCCGCTGGGGTGCGCCGCTGGGGCCGGGGTCTCAGACGAGGAGGTCCACGCAGTCGAGGGCGGTGCCCGCGCTCAGGAAGCCCGTTCCGGTGGAACCGCTGACGACGTTCAGCCGGAGCACGTTGTACTGGGACGGGTCCGCCCGCCACGCGCTCGCGGGCACGCTGTAGGTGAAGGTGTGGTTGTTGCCCCGGTACGAGCCGTTGGTGAGCGAGCGGGTCGAGGGCTGGGCGGGCGGGGACGGGATCGCGGAGACCCACGTGTCGTTGACGGTGACCTGCGGGCGGCCGTTGAGGAAGGCGGTGGTGACGCCGATCCGGAGCGTGTGCGCGGCGGCTGCCTGGGCGGCGGTGAGCCGGAAGTGGATCAGGAGACCGTCGTTGACGTCCTTCCAGAGGTAGCAGGGGACGGCGGCGGAGGCCCCTGCGCTGCCGACGACCACGTTGCCGGTCCAGGGCGCGGCCCGGGTGTCGGCGGGGTGGGCGTACGTCATCAGCTGGGCGTTCTTGAAGCCGGCGGGGGTGCCGTCCCAGTCGCCGAGGCGCCAGACGGCGGGGGCGGTGCTGGGGTCGCCGCTGATCGTGAGCGTGTGCAGGGCGGTGGCCGTGCCGGCGGTGACGGTCACCGTGGTGGTGTGGACGGCGAGTTCGCCCTTGTAGACGGTGAGCGTGTACGTACCGGGGAGCATGTTCCGGCAGGAGTACGCGCCGGTGCCGGCGGCGGCGCGGGTCCAGTACTGGGCGTCGGCGTTGGCGAAGCCGACGGTGTAGGGGTGGGCCGGGTCCATGTTCTTCAGGCCGACGCCGGCGACCCGGCCGCGGCCCGCGGCACCGACCCAGCCGGGGATGCCGAGCGGGTCGACCCAGCTCGTGTCGTGGACGGCGGGGAAGAGCGCCGGGTCGGGGGTGCCGCCGTCGGTGAAGGCGAGCAGGTAGGGCCCCTGGAGGCCGAAGCGCATGGCCTCGGTCTGGGACTGGTTGTAGTGCAGGATCTCGTAGAGCCCGACGCCCAGTTCGTTGGAGTGGCGGAGCAGCGACCGGTAGAAGGGCCCGCCGGACGCCTTCTCGTGGTTGGAGCGGACCATCCAGAGGCCGACGGTGCCGGTGGTGTAGCCGATGTGGTCGTAGTCCATGACGCGGACGCCGGAGTAGTGCTTGGAGCGGGTCTGCCCGTCGGCGCGCCGCCAGACGTCGCCGGCCTCGATGACGGTGTCGGCGCCCTCGACCCAGGAGTCCGGGCCCTCGTTGGGGAAGATGCCGGGCTTGAGGCGGGCGATGAAGCGGGTGGCGGTGAAGGACGTGTCGGCCTTGTCGGTCCACAGGTAGACGTTCGCGCGGCCGGAGCGGGCCGCGTAGTAGTGGCGCAGGGTGCCGTGGACGACGGTGACCAGGATCGTGGGACCGGTCTGCGCGAGGGTGACGGTGGAGGCGCCGAGGCCCGACTCGACGTGGGAGTTCTTGCCGCCGTAGCCCTGGTACTCCCGGCCCTTGTAGACGAGGGAGGTGAGGTCGCCGTTGGCCTTGGAGACCTTGAGGACGAGTCCGGCGCCGGTGTCGATCACGTAGTGCGCGCCGTCGTCGCTCCAGCCGAACCCGGCCGCGGCGGCGGGTGGGGCGGTGGCGGCGAGGGCGGTGGTCGCGGCGGCGGCGACGGCCGCGCCGAGGACGGTCCGGCGGCGGACGGGACGGTTCTGCGCGTGCTGCATGGTGCGGCTCCTTCGGTGGGCACGGGGGGCCGTGCGGTAGCCGTAGGTCGCCGCCGGGCGGGGAAGGGTTGCCGGTTTCGCGGAAACTTCGAAACGTTTCAAGGATGCGGCTGCGTGGGCCTGGGGGCCGTCAGCCGAAGCCGCCCCGGAGGGTCGTCCGGCCGCCGTCGCGTCCGGAGAGGACGACCGTGTACGTGTCGCCGGAGGCGTCCCTGACGCCCTCGGCGTGGTTGTACTGGGCGGCGAACGTGTGCGGCCCCGCCGGGACCGTACGGCCCCGCTTCAGCGTCCAGCGGTAGACCAGGGCGCCGGACTCCTCCGCGACCGACACCGTGAAGTCGTCCGCCGGCCGGGTCTGCCAGTGGCCGGTGCTGACGACACCGCCGTTGAGGGCGACCCGCACCTCGACGGTGACACCGGTGACCTCGGCCCCGGTGGTGACGGCCAGGTCGCTCTGGGCCCACCAGCGGTTGCTGCCGGGGTCGATGGTGCCGGCCGCGCGGGCCGCCGGGCCGGGCGCCGTGACCCCTGCCGGGGGCGCGGGCCGGTCCTGGAGGGCGGTCACGGCGAGACCGCCGAGGCCGACGACGCCCACGACGGTCGCGGCGACGGCGGCCATCGCCGTCCACCGGGACCGGCCCGCCCAGGGCGCGCGGAGGGGGTTCCGGGTGCGGTCTGCCCCGGGGGCGGTCATGCCCCGTTCGACCCGGGCCAGCATCCGGGCCCGGTCCGGCCGGTGCGCGAGGGCCGCCTCGCGCAGCTCGCCGCGCAGCCGTGTCTCGTCCATCAGCGCCTCCCCGCGGCGAGTTCGGTGGCGGCCCGGTCGCCGAGCAGCTTCTGGAGCTCGGCCATGCCCTTGGCCGTCTGGCTCTTGACCGTGCCGACCGAGACGCCCAGGGCCAGGGCGGTGTCCCGCTCGGAGAGGTCGAAGGCGTGGCGCAGCACGACGCAGGCGCGCTTGCGGAACGGCAGGGCGCGCAGCGCGGTCCTGACGTCGATGACGGCGGGCACGTCGGGGTCCTCGGTGTGCTCGGGGCGCCGGTCCCAGAAGGCGGCGATCCTGCGGCGTTCACGGACGGTCCCGCGGATGCGGGTGCGGACGAGGTTGGCGACGACCCCGCGGGCGTAGGCGGCGGGGTGGTCGGCGGCACGGACCCGGTCCCAGCGGTGCCAGAGCGCGAGCATCGCGTCGGCGGCGAGGTCGTCGGCGGCGTCGGTCTCGCCGGTGAGGAGGTGCGCGAGGCGGCCGAGTTCGGCGTAGTGGCGGTCGAAGAACTCCCGGAACTCGGCGGCTCCGTCCCCGTCCCGGCCGGGGTCCCGGCCCTCGTTCCGGCCGGGGTCCCGGCCCTCGTCCCGGCCGGGGTCCCGGTCCTCGTCCCGGCCGGGGTCCCCGTCCTGGCCCCGGCCCGTGTCAGATTCCGTCACGGCCCGCCCCGGGCGCGGTGGGCGCCGGTCCGGTGCCCGCGCGGACGGTGAGGCGGGGAGCGAGGAGTTCGGTGCCGTGGGCGGGTGCGCCCCGCAGCCGGGCCACGAGCCGCTCGACGGCGATCCGTCCCATGTCCTGAACGGGCACGGCGACCGCGGTGAGCGGTACGGAGGCGTGGGCGGCGACCTGGTCGGGGCAGAGCGCGGCCACGGAGACGTCCTCGGGGACGGCCCGGCCCTGGTGGCGCAGGACGGCGAGGAGGGGCTCGACGGCGGCCTCGTTCTGCACGACGAGGGCGGTGGTGCCGGGGCGCTCCTCGAAGATCCGGGTGACGGCGGCGGCGACGGCGGCGTAGGTGCCGTCGACGGGCCGGTGCAGCACGTCGAGGCCGCGCTCCGCGGCGGCGGCGCGGACACCGGTGAGGGTGCGCGCGGCGTAGCCGGTGCCACGGGCGTAGACGGCGGGGGGTTCGCCGAGGACGGCGAGGCGGCGGTGGCCGAGGTCGGCGAGGTGGTCGACGCAGCGGGCGCCGGCCGCGGCGAAGTCGAGGTCCACGCAGTCGAGTCCGGAGGTGTCGGCGGGCAGGCCGATGAGGACGGAGGGCCGCTCGGCCTCGCGGAGGAGCGGGAGGCGGGGGTCGTCGAGCTCGACGTCCATGACGATCATGCCGTCGGCGATGGCGCTGCCCTCGACGCGGCGGACGGCCTCGGGGCCCTCCTCGCCGGTGAGGAGCAGCACGTCGTGGCCGTGGGCGCGGGCCGTGGTGGTGACGGCCATGGCGATCTCCATCATGACCGGCACGTAGAGGCCGGTGCGCAGCGGCATCATCAGGGCGAGGATGCTGGTCCGGCTGCTGGCGAGGGCACGGGCGCCGGCGTGCGGGCGGTAGCCGAGCTCGTCGATGGAGTGCTGGATGCGCTCGCGGGTGGCGGCGGAGATGGAGCGCTTGCCGCTCAGGACGTAGCTGACGGTGCTGGCCGACACACCGGCGTGACGGGCGACGTCGGCGAGGGTGACCACGTGCGCGCTCCTGGGCTGGGCTGGTCCGGGGGTGGGTCCGGGTCGGGCCCGGGGTGGGTCCGGGTCGGGCCCGGGGTGGGTCCGGGTCGGGCCCGGGGTTGGGTCCGGTGTGGGTGGGGGTCCCGTCGTCGACAGGGACCCCCGACCCTAAGCGTCCGCTCGACGGACTGTCCAGGTGGGGCGCGAAGAGTCCAAGGGCCGGAGGCCGGGGCGGGGTTGTGCGGGGGCGTGCGGCGCGATGGGATGGAATCCGGCGCGCAAGCGCTTGCCGGCGGGTGTCCACGCCCCGCGCCCCTCCCCGACTTCCCCCTCTCCCCCTCTCCCCCTCCCCTCCCCTCCCCTCTTCTCACCTCCGACGGGAGCACCCCATGACCGACCTGCCCTGGTACACCTCCTTCGCCCCCGAACAGGGCACGCTGCCGCCGCGCGCCTGGACGGCCGAGTCGGACGCCGCGCGGCTGCCGCTCGGCGGCGACTGGGCGTTCCGTCTCTCCCCCGCCGCCGACGCGGCGGACACCTCCTTCGCCGAGCCCGGCTTCGACGCCGGGGCGTGGCGGACCGTCGCCGTGCCGGGGCACTGGGTGCTCCAGGGCAAGGACGGCGAGTTCGGCGGGCCCGCGTACACCAATGTGCTGTACCCCTTCCCGGTCGATCCGCCGTTCGTGCCCGACGAGAACCCGACCGGTGACCATCTGCGCCGGTTCGACCTGCCGGACGGCTGGCCGGCGGAGGGTGGGGCGGTGCTGCGCTTCGACGGGGTCGAGTCCTGCGCCCGGGTGTGGTTGAACGGCACGGAGTTGGGCTGGTTCAAGGGGTCGCGGCTCGCCCACGAGTTCGCGGTCGGGGAGCTGCTGCGGGAGCGGGACAACGTGCTCGCCGTCCGGGTCCACCAGTGGTCCTCGGGGTCGTACCTGGAGGACCAGGACCAGTGGTGGCTGCCCGGCATCTTCCGGGACGTGACGCTGCTGCACCGCCCCGAGGGCGCGCCGGGCGACTTCTTCGTGCACGCCTCGTACGACCACGCCGCCGGCTCCGGGGAGCTGCGGGTCGACTGTGACGTGCCAGGCCGGGTCCGGGTGCCGGAGCTGGGGCTCGACCTGGCCACCGGGGAGTCGGTGACGGTGCCGGTGGAGCCGTGGAGCGCGGAGGTGCCCCGGCTGTACGAGGGGGAGCTGTCGGCCGGCGGGGAGCGGATCGGGCTGCGGATCGGCTTCCGTTCGGTGTACGTGGAGGACGGCGTCCTGAAGGCGAACGGGCGGCGGATCCTCTTCCGGGGCGTGAACCGGCACGAGTTCCATCCGGAGTCGGGGCGGGCCGTGGACCCGGAGACGATGCGCGCCGACGTGGAGTTGATGAAGCGTCACAACATCAACGCGGTGCGGACCTCGCACTATCCGCCGCACCCGGCCTTCCTCGACCTGTGCGACGCGTACGGTCTGTGGGTGATCGACGAGGGCGATCTGGAGACCCACGGTTTCGAGGAGCTGGGCTGGCGGGGCAATCCGGTGGACGACGAGCGGTGGACGCCGGCGCTGCTCGACCGGGCGGCCCGGCTGGTCGAGCGCGACAAGAACCACCCGTCGGTGGTGCTGTGGTCGCTCGGCAACGAGTGCGGCACGGGCGCCGGTCTCGGCGCGATGGCCCGCTGGATCCACGACCGGGACCCCTCGCGGCCGGTGCACTACGAGGGCGACCGCGCCTGCCCGGACGTGGACGTGTACTCCCGGATGTACCCGCCGCACGCGGAGGTGGCGGAGATCGGCCGGAGGGAGGACGGGGGTCCCGAGCACCGGCGTGAACTCCCCTTCCTCCTCTGCGAGTACGCGCACGCGATGGGCAACGGACCGGGCGGGCTGAGCGAGTACCAGCGGCTCTTCGAGACGTACGAGCGCTGCCAGGGCGGCTTCGTGTGGGAGTGGATCGACCACGGGCTGGTCCATCCGGTCCACGGGTACGGCTACGGCGGCGACTTCGGCGAGGAACTGCACGACGGGAACTTCGTCTGTGACGGTCTGCTGTTCCCGGACCGGACGCCGTCGCCGGGCCTGGTCGAGTACAAGAAGGTGATCGAGCCGGTGCGGATCGCGCCGGGCGGGCGACCGGGCACGGCGCTGGTCACCAATCTGCACGACGTGGCGGACCTGTCGGGCCTCGCCTTCCGGTGGGAGTTCCTGGCGGACGGACGGATCGTGGGCGAGGGGGCGCTGGACGTGCCGCCGCTGCCCGCCGGGGAGAGCGCGGAGGTCGCCCTGCCCGCGCCTCCCCCGCATCCGGCCGGGGCGGAGACGGGGTGGACGGTACGGGCGGTGCTCGCGGCCGGCACGGTGTGGGCGCCCGCCGGGCACGAGGTCGCCTGGGGCGTGCTGCCGGTCTCCCCGGCCCGGCCCCCGGCGCCCCTGGGCGCGGCCGTCGGGGCGGTGGCGGAGGGCGACCGGATCGTCCTGGGCCCGGTGGTGTTCGACGCCCGCACGGGCGCGCCGCTCTCCCTGGGCGGGCTCGCGGTGACGGGCTTCGGCCTCGACGTGTGGCGGGCGCCGACGGACAACGACGAGGGCGCGCCCTGGCAGCCGGACGCGCGCTTCGGCCCGCTGTGGCGGGAGCTGGGGCTGCACCGGATGCGGCACCGCACGGACGGGGTGGAGCCGGACGGCGAGGGGCTGACGGTCCGGGCCCGGGTGGCGCCCGCGGCCCGTGACGTCGGTCTCGCCGTCACGTACCGCTGGACCTCCGACGGCACGACGACCCGGCTCGCCGTCGACGTCGTCCCGGAGGGCACCTGGCCGGTGCCGCTCCCCCGCCTCGGGGTACGGCTCGGACTGCCGGCCGCCCTCGACCGGGCCGAGTGGTACGGCGGCGGCCCCGGCGAGGCGTACCCGGACACCCGCGCCGCCGCGCGCCCGGGCGTCTGGGAGTCCACGGTGGCCGGGCTCCAGACCCCGTACGTCCGCCCGCAGGAGAACGGCGCCCGGATCGACACCCGGTGGCTGGAGCTGACGGGCGGCGGCGCGGGGCTGCGGGTCGGGGGCGAGCCGTCGTTCTGGTTCACCGCCCGCCGCTGGACGCACGCGGAGCTGGACGCCGCCGCGCACCGCCCGGACCTGGTGCCGGGCGACACGCTGTGGCTGAACCTGGACCACGCGCTCCACGGCATCGGGTCCCAGTCCTGCGGCCCGGGCGTGCTGCCGGAACACCGCCTGGAGGCGGCCCCGGCGTCCTTCTCGCTGACCTTCGCACCGCCCAGGCCACGTTGAGGCGGGGCAGCGGACCGGCGGGCTGCCCCCGGACGTCGTCGGTGTCGGCGGTGGCGGTGGTCCGCCACCGCGACGTCTGAGGCGGCCCCGGACGCTAGCGGAACGCCCGCGCGGGCAGTAGCCGCTGTGTCTTCAACTCGGCGGCGACGAGGGCCGCGTACTCGGTGGCGCCCTGGACCGAGGTGTGGGTGTTGTCCCGCTTCTCGGCCGTCAGGTACAGCGCCTTGGAGGCTTCCGGTCCGAGCCGTTCGACGCGGGCCCTGGTGAGGGCGGTGAGGTCGATCAGCGGGGTGGCGAGGGTGTCCGCGAGGGACCGGATCTCGGCGGGGTGGTCGACGCCGAGTCCGTTGACGAGGAGGGCGATGTCGTTGTCGAGGGTGCCGTCGGCGTTGAACCAGCGGCGGACGATCGGGGTGACGAGGACGGGTTCGCCGCCCCGGGCGCGTACCCGCTCGACCAGGGTGGTGAGGTTGGCCCGGTAGCCGGCGGCGTCGGTCTGCTTGTCGTTGTGGGCGAGCTGGATCAGGACCGGGTCGCCGGGCCGGATCGCGGCCTCCACCCGGTCGAAGAGGGCGGGGTTCGAGAGGAAGGTGACGGTGCTCTCGCCGGAGTCGGCGTGGTTGGCGACGGCCACCCCCCGCTTCAGGTGGACGGGGAGCCGCTGGCCCCAGCCGGTGTACGGGTCGCCCGGCTGGTCGCAGACGGTGGAGTCGCCGATCAGGAAGAGGCGGGTGGCCCTGGGGGCGGGGGTGACCCGGAGGGACTCCACCCTGGGGGCGGCGCCACCCAGCAGCAGGTCGAGGCCGGGACTGCCGGCGGGTCCGGTGGGCTCGCCCTCGGGGTCGCGGACGTCGACGGTGAAGGAGCGGCGCAGCCGCTCGCCGGCCCCGGTCGGGGTCTCGGCGAGCAGGGCGCGGCGGGACTCGCCGCTGATCGCGGTCGCGCCCGCGGTCGCGCCGCCGAGGGTGACGGTGACGTCGTATGTGCCGGGCGGCAGGTCGACGTGGCAGGCGAGGGCGGTGCTTCCGGCGACCGGGGCACAGTGGTCGAGGCCCTGCCCGTGCGGGGTGCGGGCGTGGGCGGTGGCGGGTGCGGTGGCGGCGAGGAGCGCGAGCAGACTCGCCGCGAGGACCACGGTCCTCTTCATCGGGCGTCTCCTGTGGGTCACTGGGGGAGGTGGTCGCCGACGAGGGCGAGGTTCTGGATGGCGGCGAGGCCGTACAGGGCGGTGGTGTTGGTGCTGATCCACAGGTGCTCGTAGCCGGGTTCAAGGGCGGCCGGGCCCTGCACGGGCGTCTTGTCCCAGACCATGGCGGAGGTGTAGCCGTCGCTCTTGTCGAACCTGGCCCAGGCGCGCTGGGCGAGCTGGGTGTCGTTCAGCTGGGCGGCGGCGTAGGCGTCCTGGCGGGAGTGGCCCTGGAAGAGGAGGAGGGTGCCGAAGTTCTTGCCGTAGCGGGCGGCCTGCTCGGTCTTCGAGGCGTTGAAGTAGCGGCAGTAGTCGAGCCAGGCGGACCTGAAGGCCGGCATGTCGACGAGGTCGATGAGTTCGGCGCACATCTCGACGAGGCCGAACATCGCGGAGAGGTGGGAGACGCCGACGACGGGCTGCTCGGCGATCGCGAAGCGGCCGGTGTCGAGGTCGTAGAGGCCGGTGCCCTGCACGAAGCCGTTGGGCTGGGCGGCGATCGTCTCCATGGTGGAGCGCAGCCGCGCCTCCGCCTTGGCGGCCTTGGGCCCGCCGCGCTCCCACTCGGTGAGCCAGGCGGCGGCGAGTCCGCTCCAGTCGGTGCCGAAGCCGATGGAGAGGGCGTGGCGGTCGGGGGTGTAGGGCTCGGTGCGGATCTTGCGGATCGGGTCGAGGACGAGGAAGGTCTCGTCGGAGTCGACCAGGTCGTGCATGAGGTCGCCGACGCGTTCGTCGGCGGTGAGGAAGTAGTAGGGGCGGCGGTAGACGGCGGTGGAGATCCGCTGCTGCTTGGCGCTGTCGGCGAAGTGCTGGACACCGTGACGGGTGCCGAGCCCCGCCCAGGTGCCGAGGTGGTAGACGTCGACCTCGCCGGTGTGACGGGTCATCGCCTCGGCGAAACGGAAGACGTCGGCGCGGCCGGAGCGCAGATAGGCGTACCAGAGCCACAGGTCCGGCGAGAGCTCGGAGTTGTCCCAGGCGTAGCCGCCGACGTCGTACCGCCACTGGTGCCGGTCCTCGTCGTAGGTGTGCATGATGTCGCCGTAGTCCCAGAAGCCGTACCAACGGCGCTGCTCCACCTGGTCCTTGTAGTAGGTGAAGAGGTAGTCGAGCCGGTCCTCGATCCGCGCCTTCGCCGGGGTGGAGCGGTCGACGGGCGAGAACAGCCCGCCGAAGACGCGGGCGCGGACCAGGTCCTCGGGGCTCGCGGCGAGCTGCGGCGGGGTGCGGACGGCGGCGGCCTGGGCGACGAGGGCGGCCGCGGTGGGGGTGGCGGCGTTGGCCCAGAACATCAGCTCGCTGGTGCGGGCGATGCCGTAGGGGGTGCCGAAGCCGGGCTCGTAGTCCTCGTAGGTGATATTGAGCCCTTCGAGCTGCTCGGGGAAGGTGTCCTGGCCCATGCCGTCGTGGTAGAAGCGCAGGTCCATGGGCTGGGCCTCGGGGGACCAGAGCCAGAGGGTGACCTCGGCCTCGTCGCCCGCGGCGCCGCGGATGTCGAGCTGGGCGGGGTGCTTCTGCCAGAAGTCCCGCAGCCCGAAGGAGAGTCCGCCGCTCGCGCCGCCGACGTAGCCGAAGCCGCCGGCGCGCCGCCCGCCACCGGCGGGGATCCAGCCGTGACCGTCCTTGGTGCGCTTGCGGATCCCGAAGCCGTCGGCGGTGAGCTGCGAGAGCGTGTAGTCGCCCCAGGTGGGGATGTACGCGAGCCGGCTGGTGACGCGCTGGTCCCAGGTGGCCGGGTCGGGCAGCCTCTCCCCCTTGACCTGCGCGGCGCGGACGGCGGCGCCGGGGTCGCGGCGCAGACCGGTGACGCCCTGGACGGCCTCGGTGAGGAAACCGGCGTCCTGGCCGGCGAGCCGGACGTGCCGGTCGTAGCAGGCGTCCCGCATCGGGACGGTGAAGCGGACGCCGAGGCCGCGGATGAAGTCCTTGTTCTGGTCGCCGTCGTAGGTGATCGTGTGGACCATCCGGAGGGCCTCGGAGCCGGCGTGGAAGTACAGCCGCACGGAGAAGGGCAGCCAACTCCTGCGTCCCTTGCGGTGCTTGCCGTCGATCCGCACCACGGCCCTGACGGGCCCGGCCTGTTCGACGACGGCGCCGGAGATCTCGCCGTCGAACCGCTCCCACTTGGCGTTGCCGTGGTCGCCGTCGTCGAGGTCGCTCTGCCGCAGCAGCACGAGCCGCCCGTCGGTGGCGATCCGCACGCCGTCGCGGGTGAGGGACTCGACGAGCTTGCCGCCGTCCTTCCCCAGCACGGCCTTGACCACACCGGTGTCGACGGTGATCCTGCGGCCGGTCTCGGTGACGGCGACCTGCCGCACGCCGGCCGCGGGTGTGCCGGGCGCGAGCGCGTACCGCTCGGCCCCGGCCGCCTCGGGCCCGACCGCGTGCGCGGTCCACTTCAGCGAACCGTCGGGCCAGCGGGCCGTGGTCCACGTCTGTACGGGGACGGGGACGCCGTCGGCGGTGGTCAGCGCGAACTCGCGGTCCCCCGGGTGCACGCCCTTCGGCCAGGCGACGCCGAAGGTCGACCCTCCGGCGGCCCCGAGGCCGCCCGGCTCCAGCCACGTGAGGGTCGCGGGCCGCTCCTCGGCGACCGGCTCGGCGGCGGGCGCCGCCCGCGCCTCGTTCCGGCCCAGCACCCAGCTGAACTGGGCGGCGGCACCGGCGACGGCGGCCGCCTTGAGGAGGGAGCGGCGGGGTAGCGAGGACATGGGAGCTCCTTTCGAGAGCATGCCGACGGCACGCCGGCGGGAGGGGGGACACGCGGGGGTCTCGGGCGCGCTGCCGGCGAGGGCGTCGCGGCGCCTGGCGTACCGGGCGTGACGGTCGATCAGGCGGATCGGCTTGCGGCGTACCGGGCTTCGGCGCGCCAGGCTTGCGGCGTAACGGACTTCGGCGCACCAGACTTGCGACGTCCCGGAGGACGGCGTACCGGGCTTGCGGCGTACTGGAGGACGGCCTACCGGAGGGTCAGGCGTCCGCGAGGGCCGCGCCCGTACGGCGCTCGGCCGCCAGGGTGCCGGCGGTCAGGAGGCCCAGGGCGGGCAGGGCCAGCGGGGCGGAGAACCAGGCGGAGCCGGCGACGACCGCCAGACCGCAGACGACGAGCAGGGAGCCGGCCGGGTCCCGCGCGGAGCGGCGCCAGGCGGCGGCGAGCAGCGCCCGCCAGGAGGCACCCGGTCGCCAGGCGGTGGCCGCCCGGAGCAGGGTGACGGTCGCCCAGAGCGCCGCGAGGATCGCGAGCGCTCCGGCGGCGCGCCCGCCGGGCACCGGCAGCGCCCGTACGAGCGCGAGGTCGGCCAGGACCAGGGCGAGCACCGCCCACCAGGCCAGGCCGGCCGCCCACCCGCCGCCGCGCAGGGCGGCGCGCACATCGGCCGCGAAGGACCGCGCCCCGGTCGCCTCGCCCTCGATCGAGCGCCGCAGATGGCCCGCACCGGCGGCCAGCGCCGCCGGCAGGGTGACGAGCGGGAGCGCGGCGACGGCGATCCACACCCCCGTCAGCAGGCACTCGGCGAAGACGCCGAACCGGGCGAGGAAGCGGTCCCGCCTCACTTGAGCCCCGAGGTGGCCATGCCGTCGATCAGGTACCGCTGGAAGGCGAGGAAGAAGGCGACCACGGGGAGCAGCGCCACCAGCGACATCGCGATCATGCCACCGTAGTTGGCGACGCCGTCCTGGTCGACGAACATCTTCAGGCCGAGCGAGACGGTGTACTTCTCGGGTTCGTTGAGATAGATCAGCGGGCCCATGAAGTCGTTCCACGCGTTGATGAAGGTGAAGATCGCGCTGGTGATGAGGGCGGGCCGGCACAGCGGCAGCACGATCGACCAGTAGGTCCGCAGATGG
Organism: Streptomyces sp. NPDC085460; assembly: GCF_044541975.1. Taxonomy (NCBI): domain Bacteria; kingdom Bacillati; phylum Actinomycetota; class Actinomycetes; order Kitasatosporales; family Streptomycetaceae; genus Streptomyces; species Streptomyces sp. NPDC085460. The sequence goes on along the minus strand of NZ_JBITTO010000001.1, from coordinate 477,957 downwards.
CCGCAGCCGTCCAGGCGCGCCGCCTCGTCGAGCTCCCGGGGCAGTCCGCGCATGAACTGCACCATGAGGAAGACGAAGAAGGCGTCCACGGCGAGGTACTTGCCGAGGAGCAACGGCGTGTAGGTGTTGATGAGTTCGAGCTTCTGGAAGAGCACGTACTGCGGGATGAGCAGCACGTGGTACGGCAGCAGCAGCGTGCCGATCATCAGGGTGAAGAGCAGGTTGCGGCCGGCGAAGCCGATCTTGGCGAAGGCGTAGGCGGCGAGCGAGCTGGAGATCAGCACGCCGGCCACCGAAGCGAGCGCCAGGAAGAGCGAGTTGCCGAAGAAGGTGGAGATGGGGATGTCGGCGATGCCGTCGGCGAGCCGCCGGTAGTTGTCGGTGATGGGGTCGGTGGGCAGGACGTTCAGGCTGCCGACGATCTCGTCGTTGGGCTTGAACGACCCGCCGATCACCCACATCACGGGATAGAGCACAACCGCGAGCACGGCGAGCGAGCCGAGGTGCCAGGCGAGAGACCCGGCGCGGACACCCCGCGCCCCGGTGCGGACGAGGCTCATCGGCCCCCCTCCTCGTAGTGCACCCAGCGCCGCTGGGACCAGAACAGGACCGCCGTGACCAGGCCGACGGCGAGCAGCAGCATCCAGGCCATCGCGGAGGCGAGCCCCATGCGGCTGTTCTCGAAGCCCTGGACGTAGAGGTAGCAGGTGTAGACGAGGGTGCCGTCGGCCGGACCGCAGGCGTTGCCCTGGCTGCCGATGATGTAGGCCGAGCCGAAGATCTGGAACGAGTGGATGGTCTCCAGGAGCACGTTGAAGAAGAGCACCGGGGAGATCATCGGCAGGGTGATGTGCCAGAACCGGCGCCACGGCCCCGCGCCGTCCATCTGCGCGGCCTCGTACAGCTCGCGGGGCACCTGCTTGAGCCCGGCGAGGAAGATGACCATGGGGGCGCCGAACTGCCAGACGGTGAGCGCGACCAGGGCGTAGAGGATCCGGTCCGGATCGCCGATCCAGCCGCCCGGGTCGAAGCCGAGCAGCTGCTGCGCCCGGTCGACGGGGGCGTCGTCGGCGAACAGGGCGCGCCAGACGATCGCGATGGAGACGCTGGCGCCGATGAGCGAGGGGGCGTAGAAGGCGGCCCGGTAGAAGCCCTGGCCGCGCCGGCTCTGGTTGAGGAGGACGGCGACGCCGAGGGCGGCGGCGAGCTTCAGCGGGGTGCCGAGGACCACGTACCAGCCGGTGACCTCGACGGAGGTGCGCCAGCGGGGGTCGCCGAACATCTCGGTGAAGTTGTCGAGGCCGATCCACCGGGGGGCGTCGAAGAGGTTGTAGTCGGTGAAGGCGAAGTAGAGCGAGACGGCCATGGGTCCCGCGGTGAGCAGCAGGAAGCCGGCGATCCACGGGGACATGAAGAGGTAGCCGGCGAGGTTCTCGCGGGCGCTGCGGGAGCGCGGGGCGCGGCCCGCCGGCCGGCGGGGGCGTCCGGTGCGGGCGGCGGGGACCGCGGGCCCGGGCCCCTCCCCCGGCGGGGCCGTCGCCGACGGCTGCGGCGCGGCGGGGATCGGTGCGGTCGTCACAGGCGTGTCCATCAGGCGGAGAGCGCGGTCTTCGCCTCGGTGAAGTACTGCTTCACCGCGTCGGCGACGGTCCTGGTGCCCAGCGACATCTCCTCGGAGAGGCGCAGGAAGGCGGCCTCGCAGACGTCGGCGCCGGCCGGGTGCGGGGTGATCGGTTCCAGGACGCGCGAGTCGACGAGCTGCTTCTCGTAGGCGGCGATCTGCTTGCCGACGGGGTCGGAGGGCACGTAGGCGGCGTACTGGGCCTCGGTGGCGGGGACGCCCCGGTCGTAGCCCATGATCGTGCCGACCTCGGGGTCGTGGACCATGAAGTCGATGAACCGGGCCACTTCTTCGGGGTGCTTGGTGCGCCGGGAGGCGCTGAGCATGAGGGAGCCGAGGTACTGGCCGGTGCGCTTGCCGTCGCTGGTGGGAATGGGGGCGAGGCCGTACTGGCTCTTGCCCTCTGCGGTGTAGCGGACGGCGAAGTTGTCCCAGGTGAACTCGGTGCCGGCGAGTTCGGCGGTGACCGCCGACTTGGGCTTGGCCTGGATGGTCTTCTTCGGGTCGGCGTAGACACCGGACTTCACGCGCTCGGCGGCCTTGTCCCACCAGTCCGTCAGATCGGCCTCGGTGAAGCCGAGTCCGGTGGTGGTGAAGAACGCCTTTCCCTGCTGGCGCAGGTAGAGGTCGTACAGGTACATGATCCCGTAGGGTCCGGCGTCGCCCGCGCGGCCGGCCGTCTCCTGGATCCGGGCCAGGGCGTCGTGGTACTCGTCCCAGGTCCAGCCGGGCCTGGGGGTGACCTTGGCCCGGGTGAGGACGGCCTGGTCGACGACGAGGGCCATCGAGTTGCTGCCGACGGGGACGCCGAGGAGCTTGCCGTCGACCTCGCCGAACTTCTCCAGGCCGGCCCGGAAGCCCTCCAGGCGCAGGTTCCCGGCCTCGACCTGCTCGCGCAGGTCGAGGAGGACGTTCTTGGCGTCGTACTTGCGCAGGAAGCCGATGGCGTTCTGGAAGACGTCGGGCGTGTTGCCGCCGGACGCCTGGGTGTTGAACTTCTTCCAGAAGTCGGCGTACGGCTGGAAGTCGGTCTTGACCTTGATCTTCGGGAACTTCTTCTCGAAGAGGGCGATCGACTGGTTGATCCGCTTGGCGCGGTCGTCGGAGCCCCACCAGGTGTACCGGATGGTGACGGTTCCGTCGCCGCCCGCCGAGCCGGAGCCGCCTCCGCAGCCCGCCGCGGTCAGGCCGAGTGCCGCCACCGAGCCACCCGTGATCTTCAGCAGACTCCGACGGTCGACAGTGCCTTGAGTACGCACAGTTCGTCCTCCCGCGCGTGATTAGAACGTTTCAGGAAAGCGCTTGCTGGGTCACCGTAGGGTTGCCTGTCAGCCACGTCAACGCTTCGGACAGGATCTTTCGAAGCGCTTCGAAGGCGGGGTATGCCTCGGTGTAGTGAAAGGATTCAAAGAGGGGCCGGTCAGGCCAGCCGGATGACGTTCCAGGACATCGGCGCGAGGACCGCCCTCAGGGCGCCGTCCACGAGCTCCGTTCCGGCCACCGCGTGGGGCACCACCCGGTCGGGCTCGGCCAGGGTGTTGCGGGCCTCCGGGTCGGCGTCGGCGAGCGCGCTGTGCTCGACCACCCGCTCCAGGCCGCAGCCCCGCAGGGCCACCTCCAGCGGCAGGGCCCTCTCCCGGTCGCGGTTGACCGCGAAGACCGTCACGCTCCCGTCCTCCGCGCGCACGGCGGTCGCGTGCAGCAGCGGCACCTCGCCGTACTTCTCGGTGCGGTACGCCGGCGAGACCGGACGCACGTCGAGCACGGTCCCGCGCCCGTATCGCGCGGCCTGCGCGAACGGAAAGAAGGTCGTCTGCCGCCACGCGGGCCCACCGGGCTCGGTCATGATCGGCGCGATCACGTTCACGAGCTGGGCCAGACAGGCCACCGCGATCCGGTCGGCGTGCCGCAGCAGCGCGATGACGAGCGAACCGAAGACGACCGCGTCGGTGACCGTGTACACGTCCTCCAGGAGCCGCGGCGCCTCCTGCCAGTCCTCGAACGGGTGCGGGTGGGGACGGCGCTGGTACCAGACGTTCCACTCGTCGAAGGAGAGCGTGAGCCGCTTCTCCGACTTCAGCCGGGCCGCCACGTGATCGCAGGTGGCGACGACCTCCTCGATGAACGCCTCCATGTGGACGGCCGAGGCGAGGAAGGAGTCCCGGTCGCCGTCGGTCTCCTCGTAGTAGGCGTGCAGCGAGACGTGGTCCACGACCTCGTACGTCTCCGCCAGCACCGTCGCCTCCCAGGACGCGAAGGTCGGCAGGTCGCGGGCGGAGCTGCCGCAGGCGACGAGTTCGAGACCCGGGTCGATCTGGCGCAGGGCGCGCGCGGTCTGGGCGGCGAGCCGGCCGTATTCCCCGGCCGTCTTCTGGCCGGTCTGCCAGGTGCCGTCCATCTCGTTGCCGAGGCACCACAGGCGGATGCCGAAGGGGTCCTTGTCGCCGTGCTCCACGCGCAGGTCCGAGAGGGCGGTGCCGCCGGGGTGGTTGGCGTACTCGACGAGCTCCATCGCCTCGGCGATCCCCCGCGTGCCGAGGTTCACCGCCAGCATCGGCTCCACGCCCGGGCCGAGCTTGCGCAGGAAGCCCATGAACTCGCCCAGGCCGAAGCGGTTCGACTCGGTGGTCCGCCAGGCGACGTCGAGCCGGCGCGGGCGGTCGCCCACCGGGCCGACACCGTCCTCCCAGCGGTAGCCGGAGACGAAGTTGCCGCCGGGGTACCGCACGACCGTGACGCCGAGCTCGCGGACGAGGTCGAGGACGTCGGTACGCAGGCCGTCCGCGTCGGCGGCGGGGTGCCCCGGCTCGTACACGCCGGTGTAGACGCAGCGCCCCAGGTGCTCGACGAAGGAACCGAAGAGACGGGGATCTACGGGGCCGACGGTGAAGTCGGGGTCGAGGGTGAAGCGGGCGGTGCGCTCGGGAAGTGACACGGGAGATCCTCTCGTTCGAGATTTCGACCACTGGCCGCATGTCCGAACGAGAACGTAGGAGGGGGGTTGGGGTGCGGTCAATGGATCGCCTGATGGATGGGATCCGGGAGGTTGGATCCGAGAGGTTGGATCCCGGAGATTGGATCCCGGAGATTGGATCCAGGAAACCGGATCTTGGATGTTGGATCCAGAAGGTTGGATCCAACATCCGGCCCCGCCCCAGCCCCGCCCCCAGAACGCCCGAAGGCCGGGCGGTCCCCTCTCGGGGGCCGTCCGGCCTCGTCGTACGCGGAACCTCTCGCGCGGGGCGGGCTGTTATTCGAGCAGCTCCGCGTACGAGCCCATGGCCAGGGCGATGTCCGCCTGGGCCCAGAACCGGTGGTAGGTGAAGACGGGGGCGGCGCCGCCCGCCAGGTACGCCTCGATCTTCGGCCAGGCGGGGTCGTCCTGGTAGAAGGAGCGGATCGAGGCGAAGGTGGAGGTGGAGTCGACCTTGTCGCCGTTCGGCATCACGCCGGTCCAGCCGTTCGGCACGTAGACCGGGTCGTCGAAGCGGTTGTAGTCGGCGCGGGTCTCCTGGACGGCGATGCCCAGGGGGTCCTGGTGGTGGTCCCACATGCCGTCGAGGAGTGCCTTGGCGACCCGCTTGGCCTCGGCGTGGCCGGACTTGGCCGCGTAGTAGGTGAGGGTCTTGGCGTAGGCCGCGGCGACGCCGACGTCGTTGGTGTAGTCGGCGACGGTGACGTGCAGGCCGGCGTTGTCGCCGGGGTTCGCCGCGTTCCAGGTGTCGGGCGCCCCGGACCACTGGAGGGTGGACGGGAAGCGGAAGGTGCCGTCCGGGTTGACGGTGGTCTTCGACAGCGCCCAGGAGACCCACTTGTCGAGGACGGTCTTGGCCTCGGCGTCACCGGTCTGCTGGTAGTACTCGGCGACCCGTTCCATCGACCACGCCTGGAAGCCGAACCACTGGTTCGACGCGGGGTCGTGGTAGACGGGCTTCTCGTCGTAGTACATGCCGTGGAAGGTGGGGGTGCCGGCCGGCGGGGTGGCGTAGCGGCCCTGCCAGCTGTTGGTGGCGCCGCCCGCGATGGCGCCCTCGCTCGACTGGAGCCAGCGGTAGAACTCCAGCTGCCGGTCGAGGCTGGTGGCCCAGTCCGTCTGTCCGGTCGCGGACTTGGGCTTGAGCGGGGCGTACGAGCTCAGCGCGTAGGCGGCGAGCGGGTTCTGGTAGCCGCCGTGGGCGTGGCTGGAGCCGATGCGCCAGGACCAGCCGGCGGAGGTGTCGGTGGCCCCGCCCCAGGCGTAGTACCAGGACATCAGGTAGTGGGCGCTGTCCTTGCCGGTGCCGGCCGGGCAGGCGGTCGGGCCGACGCAGTTCCCGACCTTCTTGAAGTACTTGTCGAACATGGCGTACCGCAGGTAGTCGCCCATCTTGGCGGCCTTGCCGATGGTGCCGGCGACCTGGTCGCCCTTGCCCTGCTGCTTGGCCCACAGGTCGGCCCAGTAGGCGGCCTGGACGGCGCGGGCGTCGGCGTCGGGGGCGTTGGTGAACTTCCACTGCTTGGCGTAGGAGGCGTCCCTGGTGAAGAGGTCGAGGTAGCCGTTCTTGCCGCCGTAGGTGAAGTTGTCGCAGGTCGGGTGGGTCACGGTCTCCCAGACGGACTCCTGGGGGCCGCGCTGGAAGGTGTTGACGTACGAGGGGCCGGTCGCCGTCGGTCCGGCGGAGCACGTGCCGGGCTCGTTGCCGTAGCCGTAGACGTTGTCGACGTCCTGGATCCAGTGCATGCCGTAGATGTCGTCGGTGCCGTAGGCGCTCTTCAGTTCGCCGGCGATCGGGTCGGCGCCCGAGGCGACGCCGCCGTCCAGCTTGGCCGGGTACTGGGACGGGAGGTCCCACTCGGGGGCGTAGGTGGCCGGCTTGGAGGCGTTGTAGGTGCCGGTGGTGGGCGTGTCGGCGTGGGTGGGGATCATGTACTTCTCCATGATCGTCCACGCGCCGTTGAACTTGCTCCAGTCACCGGTGATCTTGCCGTACATGGCTTCCAGCCAGATCAGGTAGCTGTACGCCTCCGAGGTCGTCTGGTGGCCGTGGTCGGGGGCCTCGACGATCAGCGTCTCGACGGAGTGGTACGGGATGCCCTCGGGCGAGAAGTAGCCGTTGGCCGGGTTGGTGATCTTCCCGTACATGTCGAGGAAGCGGGCGTCGTACGTCGAGTCCGCGGCCAGCTGGGTGACCGAGACCTCGGCCTTGGCGTGGCCGGGGGCGGTCGCGGTGAAGACGGCCACGCCGGTGCCGGTGGCGGCGGCGCTGACGGTCACCTTCCGGGCGGTGTTCCAGTTCGCCGGGGTGAAGGTGAGGGTGGCCGGGCTCGCGGTCAGGCCGGTGTTGCCCGAGGTACGGGCGACGGTCACGGTGACGTCGGAGGCCGGGGCCTTGGAGAGCTTGAGGTCGAAGGTGCCGGTGGCGCCCTGGCGGACGCTCAGCGCGCCCGGGGTGACGACGAGCGCGGGGCCCGCGGCGACGGTGATGCCGACGGGGGCGGACTCGGCGGAGGCGCCCTGGCTGTCGTACGCCTTGGCGTAGAGCGAGTGGGCGCCGGTGGCGAGACCGGTGGCGCTGTACGTGAAGGGGGCGGTGGTGTCGGTGCCGAGCAGGGTCGTGTCGCTGTAGAACTCGACCTTGTCGACGGTGGCGCCGTCGGCCGCCGCGGCGGTCGCGGCCAGCGGGACGGCGTCGCCCTGGCCGTAGACCGCGCCGGCGGCGGGGCTGGTGAGGACCGCGACCGGCGGCTGGTGGGCGCCGGTGCAGGGGGTGCCGTTGACGGCGAAGTTCGTAGGGGCGGCGTTGGCGCCGCTGTAGGTGAACTGGCCGCCGGCGGTGACGGCCGCGCCGGGGGCGACGGTGCCGTTCCAGCCGGCGTTGGTCACCGTCACGTTCTTGCCGGACTGGGACCAGACACCGCTCCAGCCGTTGGTGAGCTTCTGGTCGCCGGCGTAGGAGTAGGTGAGGGTCCAGCCGTTCAGGGCGGCGGAGCCCCGGTTGGTCAGGGTGAGTTCGGCGGTGAAGCCCGAACCCCAGTCGTTCGTCTTGTAGTCGACGCCGCACTGCACGGCGGCCGCCTGCGCGGTGCCGGCTCCGGCGCCGGCGGCCAGCAGGCCGAGGGGGAGGGCGAGCGCCGCGGTGAAGGCGGTCAGGTGCCTGCGGGGGCGGCGTGGTCTCAGGCGTGGCATACGGGTGGATCTCCTCGCGGCTCGGGAGGTCGGGGTGTGCGAAGAGCGGACCGTTCAGGGGGTGCGTGAACAAGCCATGAACCAGTGGGAGCGCTCCCACTGTGCAAGCGTGACGCAACCACGTCAAGATGCGTGAAGAGTCGAAGACATGCGACGAGGAATTTCCTCAACTCCTCTTTTGCTTGGCGTCGGTTGCGGCTACGGTCTGCCCCGACCAGTGGGAGCGATTCCATCCAGGCGGCACGCCGTAAGGGGCGTGCCCTCGCTGTGAGGACTCGCTCATGCGACATCCCCCACGTCTCACCGCGCTGCTCGCGGGAGCAGCGGTCACGGCGGCGAGCACCGCGCTCGCCGTCGTGGGTACGGCCTCAGGAGCCGCGGCCGCACCCGTCTGCACCGTGGAGTACTCGGTCACCAACCAGTGGACCGGAGGATTCCAGGGTGCTGTCACCGTCACCAACAACAGCACCGCGCTGAACGGCTGGAGCCTCGGCTTCTCCTTCCCCGCCGGCCAGCGGGTCAGCCAGGGCTGGGGCGGCAAGTGGACCCAGTCCGGCGCCGCCGTGACCGTCACCAACGAGAGCTGGAACGCCCAGCTCGGCGCCGGCGCGAAGCTGACGACGGGCTTCACCGCCTCGTGGACGGGGGCCAACACGGCCCCGACCGCGTTCACGCTCGGCGGTGCGCCCTGCGTCACGGACGGGCCGACCACCCCTCCGACCACACCGCCCACGACCCCTCCGACCACCCCGCCCACCACTCCCCCGACGACGCCGCCCACCACTCCCCCGACCACCCCTCCGACCACACCGCCCACCACCCCGCCCACCTCGCCGCCGCCGACCCCGGTCACCGGCGCGCCCGAACTCACCGTCACCGGAAACAAGTTCACCGACCAGAACGGCGCGGTCCGGCGCCTCCTCGGCGTCAACCGCTCCGGCGGCGAGTTCATGTGCGTCCAGGGCCACGGCATCTGGGACGGTCCCGCCGACGACGCCTCCGTGAAGGCGATCGCCGACTGGAAGGCCGACACGGTCCGCATCCCCCTCAACGAGGAGTGCTGGCTCGGCCTGGACAACATCAAGCCCGAGTACCGGGGCGGCAACTACGTCGACGCCGTCAAGGACCTCGTGACCAAGGTCCTCGCCCACGGCATGACACCGGTGCTCGAACTGCACTGGACGCACGGCCAGTACACCGGCAACTCCTCGGGCTGCGGCGACGTGCACGCCTCCTGCCAGAAGCCGATGCCCAACGCCCAGTACACGCCGGCGTTCTGGACCTCGGTGGCGAACACGTTCAAGAACGACAAGCGCGTCGTCTTCGACCTCTTCAACGAGCCCTATCCGGACCGGGCGACCTCCACCGCGACCCAGGCATGGACCTGCTGGCGCGACGGCGGCACCTGTCCCGGCATCGGGTACGAGGTCGCCGGCATGCAGGACCTGGTGGACGCGGTCCGCGCCACGGGGGCGAAGAACCTCGTCCTCGTGCCCGGCATCGCGTACTCCAACGACCTCAGCCAGTGGCTGACGTACCGCCCCACCGACCCGGCGCAGAATCTCGGCGCCGCCTGGCACGTCTACAACTTCAACACCTGCTCCAACGAGACGTGCTGGAACGACACCCTCGCCCCCGTCGCCGCGCAGGTCCCCCTGCTGGCCGGCGAGATCGGCGAGAACACCTGCGGACACGCGTTCATCGACCGCGTCATGAAGTGGTTCGACGACCGCGGGCTCTCGTACCTGGGCTGGACCTGGAACACCTGGAACTGCAACTCCGGTCCCGCGCTGATCAGTTCGTACGACGGCACACCCACCGCGTTCGGCGTCGGACTGCGCGACCACCTGCGCGCGGTCAAGCCGTGACGTCCGCCCGTCCGGCCCGGCGAACCCCTCGCCGGGCGACCTCCCCGAAAGGAATCCCCACCCCCATGAGCCGCACCAGCCGTACCGCCCTCCTGGCGGCCCTCGGCCTCGTCACCGCGACCGGAGCCACCGCCACGGTCTTCGGCGCCACCGCCGGCGCAGCCACCCCCGGCTGCAAGGTCGACTACAGCATCACCAACCAGTGGAACACCGGCTTCGGCGCCAACGTCGTCGTCACCAACACCGGCGACCCGGTGACCTCGTGGACGCTGGAGTGGAGCTACGGGGGCAACCAGCAGGTCACCCAGGGCTGGAACGCCGCCCTCACCCAGTCCGGCGCCGCCGTCACCGCCAAGAGCCTGTCCTACAACGGCACGCTCGCCACCGGCGGTTCGACCTCCTTCGGCTTCAACGGCTCCTACAGCGGCACGAACGCGGTCCCGGCGACCTTCAAGCTCAACGGCGTGACCTGCAACACCGCCACGCAGCCCACGGACCCGCCGACCACGCCCCCGACCACGCCGCCCACCACCCCGCCCACGACGCCGCCGACCACCCCGCCGGGCCAGAAGGCCGACAACCCCTACGCCGGCGCCAAGGTGTACGTGAACCCCGAGTGGTCCGCCAAGGCGGCGGCCGAGCCGGGCGGCACCAAGATCTCCCAGCAGCCCACGGGCGTCTGGCTGGACCGCACCGCGGCCATCGCCGGCGTGAACGGCGGCATGGGCCTGCGCGACCACCTCGACGAGGCCCTGGTCCAGAAGGGCTCCGGCGAGCTCGTCGTCCAGCTGGTCATCTACAACCTGCCCGGCCGCGACTGCGCCGCCCTCGCCTCCAACGGCGAGCTCGGCCCGACGGAGATCGAGAAGTACAAGTCCCAGTACATCGACCCGATCGCGGCGATCCTGGCCGACCCCAAGTACGCGGGCCTGCGGATCGTCACGACGGTGGAGATCGACTCCCTGCCGAACCTCGTCACCAACGTGGCCGGGCGGCCGACCGAGACCGCCAACTGCAACGTGATGAAGGAGAACGGCAACTACATCAAGGGCGTCGGCTACGCGCTCAACAAGCTCGGCGCCGTCGCCAACGTCTACAACTACGTCGACGCGGGCCACCACGGCTGGCTGGGCTGGGACTCCAACTTCGGCCCGTCCGCCGAGCTGTTCAAGCAGGCCGCGACCGCCGAGGGCTCGACCGTCGCCAACGTCCACGGCTTCATCGTGAACACGGCCAACTACAGCGCCCTGAAGGAGGACCACTTCAAGATCGGCGACAGCGTCAACGGCGCCTCGGTCCGCACCTCGAAGTGGGTCGACTGGAACCAGTACGCCGACGAGCTGTCCTACGCCCAGGCCATGCGCGACAAGCTGGTCTCGCTCGGCTTCGACAGCAAGCTCGGCATGCTGATCGACACCTCCCGCAACGGCTGGGGCGGCACCCAGCGGCCCACCGGCCCCGGCGCGCTCACGGACGTGAACACCTACGTCAACGGCGGCCGTTACGACCGGCGCATCCACCTCGGCAACTGGTGCAACCAGTCCGGAGCGGGGCTCGGCGAGCGTCCCCAGGCGGCCCCGGCCGCCGGCATCGACGCGTACGTCTGGATGAAGCCCCCGGGCGAGTCCGACGGCGCCTCGAAGGAGATCCCGAACACCGAGGGCAAGGGCTTCGACCGCATGTGCGACCCGACATACACGGGCAACGCCCGTAACGGCAACAGCATGTCCGGCGCGCTCCCCGACGCCCCCATCTCGGGCCACTGGTTCTCCGCCCAGTTCCAGGAGCTCCTGAAGAACGCCCACCCGGCGCTGTAGTCGACGCCTCTCCGTGACCCGACCCGGCGGTAGCGGGTCACGGAGAGGACCACCCGGAAACGGCCGGACGGGACCCCACGGGCCCCGTCCGGCCTTCCGGCTGTCCCCGGCCCCGTCAGCAGGACCCCCGCACCACCAGCTCCGTCGGCAGGACGCGCCGGGGGGCGTCCTCCAGGGTGCCCGCCACGTCGTCGAGGAGCATGCGGGCCATGGTGCGGCCCATCTCCTCGATGGGCTGGCGGACGCTGGTGAGCGGCGGGTCCATGAGCCGGGCCACCGGGGAGTCGTCGACGCCGACCAGGGCGACGTCCTCGGGGACCCGGCGACCCGCCTCGCGCAGCGCCGCGCGGGCGCCGGCCGCCATCACGTCGGAGGCGGCGAAGACGGCGTCAAGACCGGGGCGGCGGGCGAGGAGGCCCCGCATGGCGCGCCGGCCGCCCTCCTCGGTGAAGTCCCCCGCGGCGACCAGCCCCTCGTCGGGGGCGTGGCCCGCCTCGGCCAGGCCCGCGCGGTAGCCGCCGAGGCGGGCCCTGGCCACGTACATGTCCAGGGGGCCGGTGACGGTGGCGATGCTCCGCCGGCCGCGGCCGACGAGGTGGGCGACGGCGGCGCGGCCCGCCCCGATGTTGTCGGAGTCGACGTACGGGACGGGTTCGGCCTCGGAGCGGCGGCCGTTCATGACGACCGGGATGCCGAGCTCGCGGACGCGGTCGGGGAGCGGGTCGTCGCCGTGCACGGAGGCGAGGAGGACGCCGTCGACGCGCTGGGCGGCGAGGTACTGCTCGAAGCGCTGGCGCTCCTGCTCGCTCCGCACCAGGGTCAGCAGCAGCTGCTTGTCCGCCTCGGCCAGTCCGGCGCCGACCCCGCGGATCAGGTCCAGGAAGTAGGGCTCGGCGAAGAGCCTGGCCTCGGCCTCGGGGATGACGAGGGCAACCGCGTCCGTGCGGCTGCCGGCGAGCGCGCGGGCGGCCTGGTTCGGTACGTAGCCGAGCTCGGCGACGGCCCGCGCCACGGCGGCGCGGGTCTGTTCGCTCACGCGCGGGGAGCCGTTGATGACCCGGGAGACGGTGCCCCGGCCGACCCCGGCGCGGGCCGCGACCTGCTCCAGGGTGGGTCTGCTGTTCTGCCGTCCGTTCACCGTCGCCGTACTCCCCTCGTCGGACCTCGTGCCGCTCACCAGGGCCGCGGTGGGCGGGCCCTCCGACCCGCGGCCGTATCAATGGGAGCGCTCCCACCCTAGAGCACCGCACTCCCCCGGCGCCACGCGTGTGTTCAGGAGATGACGTGAAGACCCGGCCCCGGGCGCCCGGAGGCCCGTCCCGCACCTTCCGGTAACGAATCCGCGTTCATGTCTTGACACCCCCCACCCCCCGGCGGCAACCTTCCGGCAACGACGTGGGAGCGCTCCCATCCGGGGGCGGAACAGCCTGCATCAGGTCCCGGCAGGGCCCGCCGAGCCGCGAGCAGCCGGCCGGACCTCTTGGCGCACAACGAGCACCACCTTGGACGAGGAGAGTGGAATGCGCACTTCCAGCAGCAGACGCGGACGCCGCACGGCCGCCGCGGCGGTCGCCGCAGTGGTCACCGGCACGGTCCTGCTCACCGGTTGCGGAAGCGACAAGGACGACGAGGCCGGGAAGGACGGCGGCACGATCACCCTGCGCGTCGGCACCTTCGGCTCGTTCGGCTACGACAACAAGACCGGCGCGAAGCTGTACGCCGAGTACGAGCGGCTCCACCCGAACATCAAGATCGAGGAGTCGAACGTCGCCGACGGCCAGAAGTACTGGGACACCCTGAAGCTGCGCCTCTCCCGGAACAGCGGCGTCGCCGACATCCAGGCGATCGAGGTCGGCTACATCGCCGAGGCCACCGGCCCGACCATGGCCGACAAGTGGCTGGACGTCGTCAAGGACGGTGGCGCCGACACCTCCAAGTTCCTCGACTGGAAGGTCAAGCAGGCCACCACCGCCGACGGCAAGGTCATCGGCCTCGGCACCGACATCGGCCCCATGGCGGTCTGCTACAACAAGGACCTCTTCGCCAAGGCCAAGCTGCCCACCGACCGCGAGGAGGTCGCGAAGCTGTGGGCCGGCGACTGGGCCAAGTTCCTCACCGTCGGCGAGACGTACAAGAAGAGCGCCCCCGCCGGCACCGCCTTCCACGACTCCGCCAGCGGTCTCTTCAACGCGGTGCTCTCCAGCGACCCCGTCCAGTACGCCGACTCCAGTGGCAAGCTCGACTGGGAGAACAGCCCCGGTGTGAAGAAGGCATGGGAGCTCGGCGTCAAGGCCGCCGAGAGCGGACTCACCGCCAAGCTGCGCCAGTTCGACGAGGCCGGCACCTGGAACGCCGCCTTCAAGAACTCCAAGTTCGCCACCGTCGCCTGCCCCAGCTGGATGACCGGCATCATCAAGGACCAGGCCGGTCCCGCCAACCAGGGCAAGTGGGACATCGCCGCGCCGCCGGTCGCCGGCAACTGGGGAGGAGCCTTCCTCGCCGTGCCCAAGGCGGGCAAGCACACCAAGGAAGCCGCCGAGCTGGCCGCCTGGCTGACCGCCCCCGAGCAGCACGCCAAGGTCTTCGCGGTGAACGGCAACATCCCCTCGTCGAAGGACACCCTCCTCTCCCCCACGGTGCAGAACGCCAAGCTGCCGTACTTCGGGGACACCCCGGTCGGCAAGATCTTCTCCTCGGCCGCGGGCCGCATCACCCCCGCCGTCATCAGCCGCTACGACGGCCAGGTGAAGACCTTCCTCACCGACAACGGCATCCTCGACATCGAGCAGCGGGGCACCGACCCGGCCAAGGCGTGGGAGAACGTCAAGAAGCTGGTCGACGACAAGATCGCCCAGTAGCGGGGACCGCGTACCGGCCCGCCGCCACCGACGGGCGGCGGGCCGGCACCGTCCGCACCACCGCACGCATCGACCTGGAAGGACGCCATCCGTGGCCACCTCCGTACGGGCGGAGCGGGGCGGCACCCCGCCGCCCGCCGCACCGCCCTCCCCGCCCGGCCCCCGCGGCCGCCGCCGCTCCGGCCCGGGCACCTGGCGCAGCACCCTCTACCGCTGGGACGTCAAGGCGATCCCGTACGTCTTCATCGCCCCCTTCTTCCTCACCTTCGCCGCCTTCGGCCTCTTCCCGCTGATCTACACCGGCTATCTGTCCCTCAACCGGGTCGAGCTCGGCGGCACCCCCGAGTGGAAGGGCCTGGAGAACTACACCGACCTCGCCACCAGCGAGTTCTTCTGGAACGCGCTCCTCAACACCTTCACGATCGGCGTCATCTCCACCGTCCCGCAGCTCCTGATGGCCCTCGGCCTCGCCCACCTGCTGAACTACAAGCTCCGCGGCCGCGGCTTCTTCCGGGTCGCGATCCTCGCCCCGTACGCCACCTCGATCGCGGCGGCGACCCTGGTCTTCGCCCAGCTGTTCAACGCCGACTACGGGATGATCAACAGCGTCCTGGACTGGGTCGGCATCGGGCCGGTCGACTGGAAGAACGCCAAGTGGCCGGCGCAGATCGCGATCTCCGTCATCGTCACCTGGCGCTGGACCGGCTACAACGCGCTGATCTACCTCGCCGCCATGCAGGCCGTCCCGCAGGACCTCTACGAGGCCGCCTCCCTGGACGGCGCCTCCCGCTGGCGCCAGTTCATCAGCGTCACCATCCCCTCCATCCGGCCGACGATCTTCTTCACCATCATCGTCTCCACCATCGGCGCCACCCAGCTCTTCGGCGAGCCGATGCTCTTCGGCGGCAGCGTCGGCATCAGCGGCGGCAGCGGCCACCAGTTCCAGACGCTGAGCCTCCTGATGTACGAGAAGGGCTGGATCACCGGCGCGCTGGGCTCCGCCTCGGCGATCGCCTGGGTCATGCTGGCGCTCCTGCTGCTCCTCGGCGGCATCCAGGCGCTCGTCTCCCGCCGCAACCGCAAGAAGCTGGGGGACTGACCATGGCCCGCACCCTCGACACCACCGCGACCGTCGAACCGAAGACGCCCGGGGAGCGCCCGGGGCGCCGCCGCTTCCGCCAGACGGCGGGTCGGCAGCACCACGCGGGACCGCTCACCTACGTCCTGCTCGTCATCGCCACGGTGGTCTCGCTCTTCCCGTTGTACTGGAACGTGGTCGCCGCCTCGCACACCGGCGATCGCGTGGTGCAGGCACCGGCCCCGCTGCTGCCCGGCTCCCGCCTGCTCGACAACCTCAGCTTCGCCTGGGACCAGGTCGACATGGGCGAGGCACTCATCAACACCACGGTCGTGGCGAGCCTGGTGGCCGCCTCCACCGTCCTCTTCTCCACCCTCGCCGGCTTCGCCTTCGCCAAGCTGCCCTTCAAGGGGCGCGGCATGCTGCTGTCCCTGGTGGTCGCCACGATGACGATCCCGCCGCAGCTCAGCGTCATCCCGCTGTACCGGATCATCACCGACCTCGACTGGTTCGACCAGCTCCAGTCCGTGGTCCTGCCCTCGCTCGTCGCGGCGTTCGGCGTCTTCTTCATGCGCCAGTTCCTCGTCGAGGCGCTGCCGGTGGAGCTGGTCGAGGCCGCCCGCATGGACGGGGCGCACAGCCTGCGGATCATCTGGCACGTGGTCTTCCCCGTGGCCCGCCCGGCGATGGCCGTGCTCGGCATGCTCGTCTTCGTCCAGGCGTGGAACGACTTCTTCTGGCCCTTCATCGCGCTCACCCCGGACGGCAACCCGACCCTCCAGGTGGCGCTCGCCGGCCTGGGCGCGGGCAACCACACCGTCGACCACGCGATCGTGCTGACCGGCGCGCTGATATCGACCGTGCCGCTGCTGCTGGTCTTCGCCTTCCTGGGCAAGCACATCGTGGGCGGCATCACCGCCGGCGCCGTCAAGAGCTGACCGGCCCGCCCCACTCCCGTACCGCCTTCCGCTCGGCTCCGTCCGGGTTCCGTCGCCGTCGCCGGACCCGGACGGGCCGCCCCGTACCCCGTGTTGGGAGCCCCCTCCTATGACCGCGTCCGAAACCCGGCCGCTCACCGCCGTCCGCCCGTTCCCCTCCGACTTCCTCTGGGGCGCGGCCACCGCCGCCTACCAGATCGAGGGGGCGGCCCGCGAGGACGGCCGTACCCCGTCCATCTGGGACACCTTCTCGCACACCCCCGGCAAGGTCTTCGAGGGCCACACCGGTGACGTGGCCGTCGACCACTACCACCGGTTCCGCGAGGACGTCGCCCTCATGGCCGAACTCGGCCTGAACGCCTACCGGTTCTCCGTCTCCTGGTCCCGGGTCCAGCCCACCGGCCGGGGCCCGGCCGTGCAGAAGGGCCTGGACTTCTACCGGTCGCTGGTGGACGAGCTGCTCGCGGCCGGCATCGAGCCCGCGCTCACCCTCTACCACTGGGACCTGCCCCAGGAGCTGGAGGACGCGGGCGGCTGGCCGGAGCGCGCCACGGCCGAGCGGTTCGCCGAGTACGCGGGGATCGTGGCCGACGCGGTCGGCGACCGCGTCAAGCGGTGGACGACGCTCAACGAGCCCTGGTGCAGCGCCTTCCTCGGGTACGGCTCCGGGGTGCACGCCCCCGGGCGCACCGACCCGGTCGCCTCGCTGCGCGCGGCCCACCACCTCAACCTCGGGCACGGTCTCGCCGTCCAGGCGCTGCGCGCCGCCCTGCCGGCGGACCGTCAGATCGCGGTCTCGCTCAACCTGCACGAGGTGCGTCCGCGCGGCGGCTCGGCCGAGGACCTGGAGGCGGCCCGGCGGATCGACGCCGTGGGCAACCGGGTGTGGCTGGGACCGATGCTGGAGGGCGCCTACCCCGAGGACCTGCTCGCCGACACCCGGCACCTGACCGACTGGTCCTTCGTCCGGGACGGCGACACGGCGGCGGCGCACCAGCCGCTCGACTTCCTCGCCATCAACTACTACGCGCCCACCCTCGTGGCGCACGTCGCCGACGGGGAGGAGAAGCCCCAGGACGACGGGCACGGCGACAGCGCCCACTCGCCCTGGCCGGGCGCCGACCGGGTCGCCTTCCACCGGGCGCCGGGCGAGCGGACGGCGATGGGCTGGCCGGTCGACCCGAGCGGCATGTACGACCTGCTGCGCCGCACCTCCGAGGCGTACCCGGACCTGCCGCTGGTGATCAGCGAGAACGGCGCCGCGTACGAGGACGTGGTGGGCGAGGACGGCGGGGTCCACGACCCCGAGCGCACCGCCTACGTGCACGCGCACCTGGAGGCGGTGCATCGGGCGATGGCGGACGGCGTCGACGTGCGCGGCTACTTCCTCTGGTCGCTCCTCGACAACTTCGAGTGGGCGTACGGCTACGCGAAGCGGTTCGGCATGGTCCACGTCGACTACGACACCTTGGTGCGCACCCCGAAGACCAGTGCCCGCTGGTACGCGCGGGTGGCGCGCTCGGGCGAGCTGCTCGCGCCGGACGCGGTCTGAGTCCGGACGCGACCGAGGGCCGTGCCGGGTCACCGGCACGGCCCTCAGGGTGTTCTGACGTCGGCTCAGATGTCGATCACGCGGTAGCCGATGACGTAGACGCCGCCGGAGCCCTCGACGCTGCGCCACTGGGTCTCGGCGCCGGCCTCGGTGCCGGTGACGAGGGTGGCGCCGAGCTTGTCGTCGCCGCCGAAGGTGTCCTTGTCCCAGAGGGTCAGGGTGCGGGCCTGCTGCTTGCCGAGGATGAGGGCGGCGTTGCCGTTGCCGTCGGCCATGGAGCGGACGTAGCCGGTGCCCATGGTCTGGTAGCCGATGCCGTTGCCCGGCCAGACCTTGACGGCGTTGCCGTTGGCGTCGGTGATCTTGAGGTACGCCTCGTCGTGGTCGCCCTCGCTGTTCTTCTGGCAGTGCAGCTCGACGAGTTCGATCCGGACGTAGTCGATCGGCTCGGCGTGGGCGGTGCCGGCGAAGGCGGCGATGCTGCCGAGCCCGAGGAGGGCGGTGGCGGCGATGCGTGCGACGCGGTTCTTGCGCATGGTCTTGTCTCCCCCGAAGGTGTTCGTTCGCTCGTTTCCTGTGTGCCGTTCCCCCGGCACGTCCCTCACTGTGCCGCCCCTCCCCCGCTCCGCTCTACGCGCGTTCCGCTGAATGGAACGTCCTGGGAAGGGAGTTCAGGGCGCGAGGGCGACGGGCGGGATGACGCGGTGCGGTACGCCCCGGGCGAGGGCGCGGCCGAGCGCGGCCCCGGCGTCGGCGACGGACGCGGCGAGGGCGTCGAGCCGCCGTCCGGCCGGCACCATCGCGGCGAGCGCGGCGACGGTCCGCCCGTCGCGGCCCCGTACGGGGAAGGCGGCGCAGCACACGCCGTCCATGACGTCCTCGCGGTCGAGGACGGGACCGCCGCGCAGGGGGCCGCGGAGGGCAGCGCCCGCGGCGGTGTCGAGCCGGAAGGCGGTGCCGTTCCGCACGGGCAGCAGCGGCTCCAGTTCGCCCGGGGCGGAGGCGACGACGATGGCCTGGTCCTCGCGGAGCACGGCGAGGACGACGCTGGCGCCGGTGGTGCCGCGCAGCCGCTGTACCGGCAGCCGGGCGGCGAGCCGGAGGCCCGGGTGGGGTTCCCACGCCTGGCCGAGCCGGTAGAGCTCCGGTCCGACGCGGTAGCGGGAGCCTCGGCGTTCCACCGCGCCGACGGTGACGAGCTGGTCGAGCAGCCGGTGGGCGCTGCCCTTGGGCACCCCGCAGGCGAGGGCGAGTTCGGTGACGCCGGCCTCGTCGCCGCACCGGCGCAGCGCGTCGAGGAGGGCGAAGGCCCCTTCGAGGACGCCCCGTCCGCGTCCGGGCCGGTCCTGCGCCTCCGTCCGCTCCGGGTCGCCGGGTCTCGGACGTGTCCCGTGGTCCATGGGTCGTGTTCCCCCTGTCTCTCCGCCCGGCCGTCGTCCCCCTGTGGCACGGCCGCGGGCGCCTCCCCACGATGCCGCAGACCCGGACGAATCACCTAGGGGTTCGGCGCCGGTGCGTCGCGGCCGGGGGCGCGGTGGGCGGTGAGCGCGGGCGGGGGGAGGGCAGCCCCGGAGGCGGCGGTGTCGGGGCGCTCCGTCCCTACGGCCGGAGGGGTGTCGGTGATGCGGTAGCCGACCCGGGGCGTCGTCGTGATGACGGACGGGTCGCCGAGTTTGCGGCGCAGTCGGCCGATGGTGACGGTCACCGTGTTGGTGAACGGGTCGGCGTTCTCGTCCCACACCTGTTCCAGGAGGTCCTCGGCACTCAGAAAGCCCGGACTGGCGCGCAACAACGCCTCCAGGACGGCCAGTTCCCTGACGGACAGGTCGAGTGTCCGCCCGCCGCGCAGGACGGTCCGACGGACCGGGTCGAGCTCGATGCCGGCGACGCGCAGCGTGCGGGCCCCGGCGGTGGGCCTGCGGCGGGCCAAGGAGCGGACGCGCAGAATCAGTTCGGGGAAATGGAAGGGCTTGGCGAGGTAGTCGTCGGCACCGAGGGTGAGCCCGCTGACCCGGTCACCGGGCTCCCCGGCCGCCGTCAGCATCAGCACCATCGGGCGGTCGTCCCGCTCCGTGATCATCTGGCAGAGCGCGTCGCCGTGGATGCCGGGCAGATCGCGGTCGAGGAGCACCACGTCGTACGCGTGCGTGTCGAGCTTGGCGGCGGCCTCCAGGCCGTCGTGCGCGAGGTCGACGGCCATCCCCTGGTCCCGCAGTCCTTCGGCGACGACCTCGGCGAGAGACCGGGCGTCCTCCACGAGCAGGATCCTCACGGTGCCGCCCCTTCCGCGCCGGGCACCGCCGGCAGCGCCACGGTGACCCGCAGGCCGCCCTGCGAACGGGCCAGGAGGTCGAGGCGGCCGCCGTGCGCGCTGACGATCGCCGCCACGATCGACAGGCCCAGACCCGAACTCCCCTCCGGCCCCGTGCGGGCGGCGCCGAGCCGTTCGAACGGCTCGGTGAGCCGCTCCACCCGGGCCTGCTCCAGGACGTTCCCGCCGGACTCGACCACCAGGACCGACTCCCCGGCGGTGTGTTCGGTGGAGAGGCGGATCCAGCCGCCCGTCCTGTTGTGCACGATCGCGTTGTCGAGGAGGTTCTCCACCATCCGGGACAGCAGCGCCTCGTCACCGCGTGTGCGGACACCCGCCCGCACCTCGTCGTCGACCGTCAGCGACCTCGCGGTGATCTCGGCGCCCCGCGCGGTCAGTGCCGCGCGGACCAGCCCGCCGAGCGGGACGACGGCCTCGGAGGCGGCCGGAGTGGCGTGCTGGGCGCGCGCAAGGTCGAGGAAGCCGTTCAGGAGGTGTTCCACCCGGTCGAGTTCGGCCCGCAACCGCTCGGCGAGGGCCACGGTCTGCGCCGACGGCTCCGGTTTGGCCACGGCCACGTCCAGCGACGCCCTCATCGTCGCCAGCGGGGTGCGGAGTTCGTGCGAGGCGTTGCCGACGAACCGGCGCTGCGCGGCGAACGAGGCTTCGAGCCGTTCCAGCAGGCCGTCGATCGTGTCGGCGAGCTCCTTGACCTCGTCCGCGGGTCCGGTGACGGCGAGCCGCTGGTGCAGGTTCTCCGCGGAGATCCGCCGCGTCGCCGCGGTGATCAGCCGCAGCGGGCGCAGGACGTGGCCGGCGAGGAGGTGGCCGAGGAGGAGGGAGGCTCCCGTCATCAGCGCCAGCGCGATCAGCGAGCCGACCAGCAGCCTGTGGTTCTGCTGCGCCTCCATGTCCGCGAGCTGCCCGCCCAGTTCCCGGATCCGCCGTTCGGCGGAGGCGAGGTCGGGCGAGCCTCCCTGCGGGCCTTCCGGGGTCCTCTCGGGGGCGCGACTGGTCACGCGGGTTCCGGAGGCGATCCAGGCCGACGCGAGCAGCAGGACGCCGGAACCGAGGAACCCTCCGGCGTACAGGAGCGTGAATCGCCGGCGGACAGTCCCGCCCCCTGGCCAGCCCATGGTCCACCCCTTCTCCGTGTCCGAGGGGACCAGCATGCCCGGGCGGACCTAACAGCGGTGTGACAGAGGCCGTTCGGACCACGTCATGGCCGGACCCGTAGACCAGGACCATGATTCCGACCGACGAAATCCTTCGACGGGAGTGGGCCGGGTTCCGGCGCGTGGGCAGGCTGATCGCGATGGCGGTCGCGGCCCTGGCCGTCGTCGCCCTCGGCCTGCTCCACACGTCCGCCGACCACACCTCCTGCGACGGTCCGTGCCCGCCCGAGCCGACCGGGCCGGGCGGCGCCCTCGTGGACGACCGGTTCTCCTTCCTCCACCGCGACCTGGGCGCCGACGGCGGCATCACGGTCCGGCTGACGTCGATGAAGGGCACGATCACGTACCCGCCACCCGATCACGACCGGATCGTCCCGGGGCTGGTGCCGTGGGCGAAGGCCGGGATCATCATCAAGGACGGCGTCCGCCCGGGTTCCACCTATGCGGCGCTGATGGTCACCGGCAGCCACGGCGTACGGATGCAGTACGACTACCGCCATGACATCGCCGGCAGCCGCGACGGGGTACCGGGCGCCGGCGCGGCGCCGCGCTGGCTGCGGCTGACCCGGTCGGGCGACACCGTCAGCGGTCACGAGTCGGCCGACGGCACGACGTGGTCGGAGGTCGGTACCGTGCGGCTTCCGGGGCTTCCCGAGACGGCGCAGGTCGGCCTGTTCGCGACGTCCCCCGGGGATCTGACGCTGCGGCGGACGGGCCTGGGCGGTGCCAAGGAAGAGGTTCGATGGACGCAGGCGGGCGGCACCTTCGACAGCGTCGCCCTCCGGGGCGCGGCCTCCGGGGGCTGGACCGACACCGGTGTCGGCGAGCGGAACCGGTCGGACTGGGAGAAGTACCACCTCGCCTCCGGCGCCGTGGAGAAGAACGGCACGATCACCGTCACCGGTGCCGGCGACATCGGCCCGTCGGGTGCCGAGGACGGCGCCCGCCCGGTGGAGAGCGCTCTGGGCGGCCTGGCCGTGGCCCTGCTCGTGATCCTCGTGGTCGCGGTGCGCTTCGCCACCACCGGGCCCCCCGCCGGGGCCCCGGGCGGCGGGCCGGTCACCCGTGACCGGCTCGCGGCGAAGGCGGCCGTCGTCGGGGCCGTCACCTTCACGACCGCGCTCCTCGCCCTGGCCGTCGTGGTCCCGGCCGGCGCGGCGATCCTGAAGGACAACGGGATCCCCGTCGTCGAGGTGTCGGCGGCGACCGGTGTACGGGTGGTCGTCGGTACCGCTGTCGCCCTCGCCCTCGCCTCGGTGGTCGCCCTCGCGCTCGGGTCCCTGCTGCGGCGGGCCTGGCTCGCGATCGTCGCGGCGGTCCTGCTGATCGTGGTCCCGTACGTCGTGACCTCCGTCCCGCTGCTGCCGGACGCTCTGGCCCAGTGGCTGCTGCGGGTCACTCCGGCCGCGGGCTTCGCCACCCGGCAGACCCTCGTCGAGTACGCGCAGGTCGTGGCCCACTACGCCCCCTCCACCGGATACTTCCCGCTTCCCTGGTGGGCCGGGCTCGCCGTGCTGTGCGCGTACGCGGCGACACTCCTGGGACTCGCCCTCCGCCGACTGCCGCGCGGCGACGGGGCACGGCCGTCGTCCCGGGCGTAGAGCCTCGGGCATGCCGAGGGCCGGGCCCGTCCTGGAGGACGGGCCCGGCCCGGTGACCGGCCGCGCGCGGGATCAGACGCGGTCGGCGGCGATCAGGACGTACTGGAAGGAGCCGTCCTTGTACGACTCGATGAACGCCTCCTCGATGCCGGTGACCAGGGACGAGGTGGCGCGCAGCTCCCAGTAGGGGAGGGTGTCGGGGGTCAGGTCGATGACGGCCTGGGGCACGAGGCGGTTGTCGGCCATGGCCTTGAGGTACTCGCGGCGCGAGTGGATGTTGCACTCGAAGTGGGCGTTGATCTGGGAGACCCACTTGGAGGGCTGGCCGTACCTGGGGTTCCAGCAGCCGGTGATGGTGACGTAGCGCCCGCCGACCTTGAGGAAGCGGGAGTGCTCGGCCATCAGGTCGTCGAGGTCGACGTACATGCTGGACTCGTTGTTCCAGGAGGCGGTGATGGAGCCCTTCTCGAACGGGGTGTCGAGCATGTTGCAGACCTGGGCGCGGACGTGGCTGTCGATGCCCAGCTCGCGGGCGCGCTTGTTGCCGAAGTCGGCCTGGGTGGAGGAGAGGGTGACGCCCTCGACCTTGCAACCGAAGCGCTGGTGGGCCATGACGCTGGAGCCGCCGCGGCCGCAGCCGGCGTCGACGAGGGTGTCGGCGGCGGTGACGGTGCCGAGGTGGTCGAGGAGGACCTCGGCCTGGGCGGACTCCAGCCGGTGCAGCTCGGTGACGAGCTTCTTCTCGTACTCGCTGTCCTCGGGGGTGCCGAGGGAGGCGTGGTCGACGGCGCCGATGCCGTAGTGGTGGTGGTAGAGGCCGTCCACGTCACCGAGGCGCAGGTTCACGGGCCGGGCCTCGGCGTTCCAGTAGCGGGCGATGTCGCCCTGGTACGGGGTCGCCGGGCCGGGGATGATCGCGGTGGCTTCGGTGGAGGTCAGCTCGGTGGTCACAGAGGAATCCATTTCTTGCGGGAAGGTGCTTACCAGAAGTCGGGCAGGCTGTAGCGGAACGTGTTGGTCTGGTGCCAGTAGTGGTTGCCGTCGACCCAGGTGGCGACGCCCTTGAGGAAGCGCAGCGCGGTGGGGACGGCGAAGGTGGCGGCCACTTCGGCGGCGGCGGCCTCGAAGGCGTGCATGAGGTCGTTGTGGACCTCGATCGCCTTGAGGTAGGCGTCGCGTTCGGAGAGCTTCTCGCGCTCGGCGAGCACCACCGGCAGGTTGAGGTGGACGCCGGGGCTGGAGAGTTCCTTGGTGTAGGAGTACAGGTCGTTGACGATGGTCGTCGCGTTGCCCGCGAGGGCGATGACCCGCTGCATCTCCGGCCGGGCGTGCAGGTCCGCCGGCAGTTCGTAGCCGCCGACGGTGTCGGTGATGGTGGGGCAGGGGCGGAAGTTGTTGAACTGGCGCATGGCCAGGTACTCCCACACCTCGGGCATGTGGCCGGTCTCCGACCAGGCCGCTTCGGCGAGGTAGCCCATGTGGAGGCGGGCCATGTCGTGCCGGAAGCGGTCGGACTGGGAGGGCGAGGCGGCGCGGACGAAGTACTCCATGGCGGAGCGGTAGGCGCGGCGCGGGGCGTCCGAGCCGAGCGATTCCGCCCACGCCGGCGCGTACTCCGTCGTGGTGTGGAGGGGGTCGAGCGCGGTGTGCGCCATGAGGAGGCGGCCGCCGAGTCCGATCGGGGAGCCGCCGTGGTCCTCGCAGTAGCAGTCGTCGACGGCGTTCTCGGCGACCATGAGCCGGGTGGCGAGCATGACGTGGTCGACGGTCGGGGCGTCGGGGTGACAGGCCACCATGTAGCGGCCGACGGAGAAGCCGTCGAACTGGCCCTCCCATTCCTCCGGGTAGAGCTCGACCTCGTCCAGGGCCCAGTCCTTGATCCGGCGGCTGACCTCGTCCACGCGGGCGGGGTCGGGGTCCGGGACGGGGTGGAAGTAGAGGCCGGGGATGGGCCGGCCCTCGGCCGCGGGGGCGGCCTCGGGGGCCGGCGCGGCCGGGCCGGGGAGCCCGTCCGGCACCGGGGGCGGTGCCGGACGGGTGAACGAGACGGTGGCCGTGCCGAGTCCGCTGGGTCCGCCGGGGATCCAGCGGGGCGCGGCCTCCGGCGCGGGCGCCTCGGTGGCCGGGCCGGTGAGGGCCCGGTCGAGGACGTCGGCCCCGAGGCGGGCCGCCGCCGCGGGCAGGTGTGCCGGCAGGGGGGAGAGCCCGGGGTCGGGCATCCGTAGCTCCTTGCTGAGTGGGGTGGTCCGTCCCGGACGCGGGACGGCCGGGGCCGTCAGTCGCGGCGGCGGGCGATCTGCACGTTCTCCATCACGCCGAGGGCGTCGGGCACGAGGACGGCGGCGGAGTAGTAGGTGGTGACCAGGTACGACATGATCGCCTGCTCGCTGATGCCCATGAAGCGGACCGAGAGGCCGGGCTCGTACTCCTCCGGGATGCCGGTCTGGCGGAGGCCGATGACGCCCTGGTTCTCCTCGCCGGTACGCATGGCGATGATGGAGCTGGTCTGCTCCTTGGTGATCGGGATCTTGTTGCAGGGGAGGATCGGGACGCCGCGCCAGGCCGGCACGGACTGGCCGCCGAGGTCGACGTGGTCCGGGTAGAGGCCGCGGGCGTTGAACTCGCGTCCGATGGCGGCGATGGTGCGCGGGTGGGCGAGGAAGAGCTTGGTGCCCCGGCGGCGGCTGAGCAGCTCGTCCATGTCGTCCGGGGTGGGCGGGCCGGAGTGGGTCTGGATGCGCTGCTTGAAGTCGGCGTTGTGCAGGAGGCCGAACTCGCGGTTGTTGACGAGCTCGTGCTCCTGGCGCTCGCGCAGGGCCTCGATGGTCAGGCGGAGCTGCTCCTCCGTCTGGTTGTGCGGGCCGTTGTAGAGGTCGGCGACGCGGGTGTGGACCTTGAGGACGGTCTGCGCGACGGAGAGCTCGTACTCGCGCGGCTTGAGCTCGTAGTCCACGAAGGCGCCGGGGAGGACGGCCTCGCCGACGTGCCCGGAGGACATCGCGATCTCGGCCTCGCCGTGCTTGTTCTGGGCCTGCTCGGGGAGGGTGCTGAACGCCTCGATGTGGGCCTGGAGGGCCGGGGAGTTGGCCTTCACCGCGGCGAAGTCGGCGCGGGAGAGGGTGAGGAGGGTGCCGGCGGTCTCGGCGGTGGCCGTGTAGTCCCAGGTGGCGTCGGCGTCGAGGAGCGCGTTCTCGCCGAAGCGGTCGCCGTCGCCGAGCACGGCGACCGCGACGTCGTCGCCGTAGGGGCCCTCGGAGGTCTGGCTGACGCGGCCGTGGGCGAGGAGGTGGATCTCGCCGGCCGCGTTGCCGCGGGTGACGATGATGTCGCCGGCGGAGAAGTCGCGCTGGACGCAGCGGTCGGCGAGCGCGGTGAGCACGTCGACGTCGTCGAAGCCGCGCAGCAGGGCGAGTTCGCCGAGCTCGCGGGGGATCACGCGGACGGTGGCGCCGTCCTGGACGAACTCCACCCGGCCGTCGCCGACGGTGTAGCTGAGCCGGCGGTTGACCCGGTAGGCGCCGCCCTTGGTCTCCACCCAGGGGAGCGTCCGCAGCAGCCAGCGGGAGGTGATCTCCTGCATCTGCGGGGCGGACTTGGTGGTCGAGGCGAGGTTCCGCGCGGCGTGGGTGCTGAGGGACTGCTGCGGGGGTGCCGCCTGGGCTTCCGGGCTGGTGTCGACGGTCATCGGACCGGGGTCTCCTTAGCGAGGGTGGTGACCGGGCACGGCGACACGCCGGACCCGTCGAGGAGGGGAATGGAGGGAGGGCGTCCGGTCATCCGTCCGGACCCGGGGAACAGTAACGGCCCGTCAGCACGCCCCGCCCGGTGAGCCGAGGGGCATTACCTCGATACGGTGATCTTGTTTCGGCGCTGGTTTACCGGCAGCTCCGGCGGCTTTCCGCCACGTGTTCCGGGGTCCGGTGGCAGCCTGGCCGGTCGGGGGTCCCGGGGTGGGTCGGCGCCCCGATCGGACGGTACGCATTCCGGCCACGTCCACCATCGCGGCCCCTGCTTGACAACCCGCCCCACCCGTCACACAAGTCAACCGGGCGCGTCAACACGGACCCCCGCGCTCTCCCGGGGCCCGCCGGAACCGGCTCCTCCGTTCTCGGTGCGGCGCCCAACTCCCCTATGTACCTGGGTAGTTCATGGGATCATGCGGGTCGCGGCCAGAGGGACGCGGGGGCACCAGGGGGGTACGGATGGCACAGCGGCATGCCCACCGGCGGGGCGGGGGCGACTCGGGGCGGGGTGTGCGGTGAGCGGGGCCCGGCACCCGTACGCGGAGACGGAGCCGGAGGGGGCGCCCGACCGGCGGTACGCCAACGCGGACCTGCTCCCCGCCGCCACCGGCGAGTTCCGCTGGCACTGGTGGGACTTCGCGGCCATCTGGATCTGCGTCTCCTGGAGCCTGGCCCATCTGATGCTCTCCGGGATGCCGGGCCAGGACCGGTTCACCTGGCCGCAGACGCTGCTGATCGTCGGGATCGCCCAGCTCGTCGTCCTGCTGCCGTCGCTCCTGGTGGAGCACGCCGGGGACCGGTACGGGGTGCCGTTCGCGGTCTTCGCGCGCAGCGCCTTCGGCGTGCGGGGCGCCGCGCTGCCGGCGCTGCTGCGCTTCGTCTCGGCGTGCGTCTTCTTCGGCTTCCAGGCCGATCTCGGCGTCCAGGGCATCCAGCTGCTCGTCGGGGACGCGGTGGGCTCCGGCTACGACGACCCCTTCAACCCCGCCTACCTGGTCTTCCTCGGCGCCCAGCTGTGGATCATCTCCAAGGGCCCGAACGGACTGCGCCGGTTCGCGGACCTCGCCGCGCCGGTGCTGATCGCGGGGCTCGCGGCGGCGATGCTGTGGGCGTCGGCGCACGGGGAGGGTCCGCCGCTGCCCGAACCGGCCCGGCCGATCGGCTGGGGGACGGAGTTCTGGGCGGCGGCGGCCCCGGCCCTGGCGTCGGCGACGGCCCTGTTCGCCGCGGTCGGGCTGACCGTGCCGGACCTGGTGCACCTGGGCTCGCGCGGCCGGCCGGCGGAGGGTACCGGGCGGCGCCTGGGCATGGGACTGCTGCTCCCCGTCCTGATGACGGGGATCGTGCTCTACACGATGGCGCTGATGTCCCTGTCCTCGTACGCGGCGGACGGGTACTCCGGTTCGCTCACCCTGCACGCGCTGGACGACATGCCGGGCGGCAGCGTCGTCGCCGCGGTGATGCTGATCGTGGCGACGCTCTGCGCCAACCTCGGCCTCAACCTGGTGTCGGCGGGGTACGACCTGTCGAGCACCGCCCCGTCCGCGATCGGGTTCCGGGGCGCGGCCGTGCTCGCGGCCCTCGTGGGCACGGCGGTGGCGTGGTGGGCGCGGAGCAGCAGCGACTACCAGGTGCTGGCCTGGGCGAACCTGGCGGAGGGGTTCTTCGGCACGGTGTCCGGGATCCTGGTCGTGGAGTACTGGATCGTGCGCGGGACCCGGCTGCGGCCGGCCGAGCTGTACCGGGCCGGGGGGCCGTACTGGTACGCGGGCGGCTGGAACTGGCGGGCCGTCGTGGCGTTCCTGGTGGGCGGGGTGCTGGCGGTGGGCGGCTCCCGGGAGGGCGCCGGGGCCGCGTGGGACGGTCCGCTGCTGCCGTTCCTCGCGCCGCTCGACGACTTCGGCTGGCTGGTGGGGCTGCTGGTCTCCGGCGGGCTGTACGCGGCACTGACCCTGTGGGGGCGGCGCGGCGCGCCGGCGGGCGACTGACGGGCGCGGCCCGGTGCGGGCTGGGCAGGTGCACAGGCGGGCGGGCGCAGGACTGGGCCCGCGCGCACAGACTCCTCGGGCCGGGCCGCTCCACGATGTCCCTGGCCACGGTCGCGAGGACGCGCGACCGTACGGAACCACAGAGGAGTTCCCATGCCAGGGAGAACGAGGCGCCGTCTGTTCGGCGGTCTGCTGCTCGCCGTGCTGCTGGCGCTCGGCACGACACCCGCCACGGCGGAACCCGGGACGGCGACGGCCGGCGGCATCCCGCCGGTGGGCACTGCCTGGGGCGAGCCGGGCCCGTACGAGGTGGACGTGGACATCGAGGCGGTGCACACCTTCTACCACCCCAGGACGATGGGTCCGTCCGGCGAGCGGCACCCGGTGGTGATCTGGGGGAACGGTACGGGCGCCGTGCCCGGGATCTACAGCTCGCTGCTGCGGCACTGGGCGAGCCACGGCTTCATCGTCGCCGCCGCCAACACGCCCACCTCCAACTTCGCGATCAGCATGCGGGCCGGGATCGACGTGCTGGAGCGGCGGAACGCCGACCCCGGCAGCGAGTACTTCGGCAAGGTGGACCTGGAGCGGATCGGCTCGGCGGGGCACTCGCAGGGCGGGGCGGCGGCGGTGAACGCGGCGATCGACGCGCGGGTGGACACGGCGGTGCCGATCCAGCCGGGGCCGCTGACCGATCCGGACCTCACCGACGTGCCGGTCTTCTACCTGGCCGGGCAGCGCGATCTGACGGTGTGGCCGGCGCTGGTGAAGGCGCTGTACCGCGACTCGGGGCACCTGCCGGCCGTCTACGGGGAGGTGCGCGGCGCCGGTCACCTGTCGTCCATCGGGGACGGCGGGGACTTCCGCGCCCCGACCACCGCGTGGCTGCGGTTCTGGCTGATGGGCGACGAGAACGCGCGCGGGGTCTTCTTCGGCCCGGGCTGCGGCGCCTGCGGGGACGACGGGCTGTGGTCGGGATGGGACCGCAACGCACGGGCGCAGGCGATCCCGGGCCCCGGCGGCGACTGAACCACGGGACCAGCCGCGACCGGCGGACCCGCCCGGCCGGGCGCACCACCCGCCCGGCCGGTCGCCCGCCGGGGGTCAGCGGCCGAGACGCGCGTCCAGCCAGCTGAGCACCTCGGGCGTGACCGGGTCGGTGAGGTCGGCGAACTCCTCGTGCTTCTTCAGGAACTTGGCCACGTACGGGCAGACGGGCACGATCCGCATCCCGGCGGCGCGCACGTCGGTCAGCGCCTGCTCGACGAGGATCCCGGCGAGGCCCCGGCCCGCGTAGGCGTCGTCGATCTCGGTGTGGAAGAACACCCGGCGGTCGTCGCGGTCGCGGTACGCGGTGAGCCCGGCCCGCTCCCCGTCGACGAGGATCTCGTACCGGTGCCGTTCGTCCACACGCCGGACGACGGGGGTGCCGGGGGTGACGGTCTCTTCGACCTGCTCGGTCATTGCGGCGGCCTTTCGGGGCGTGAGGGTCGGACGCTCTCGGTCCCGTTCACCCTACTCCGCGGTATCCGCAGGTGGGACGGGCCGGACGGCCGGGATCGGACAGGGAGGCGGGACGGCGGAGCGGCCGAAACGCCTGTGCACGCCGGGAGGGTCGGGCTCGTTGGACACCGGCGAGCCCGATCCCCCGACCGCCCCACGGAGGCCGACATGCAGCCCCTGCCCGCACCCGCCGTACCGCCCCTCCTGCCCGTGGACGAGTTCGTCGCGACGCTGCCGAAGGCCACCCTGTTCGGGGCGGTGTACTTCACCGACGGGGACGACCGTCCGGTGCAGCTCCGCGCCGTCTACAGCGACGACCACCCGTGGCAGCTGCCGGGCGGTACGGCCGAGGCGGGCGAGCGACCGTGGCAGACCGCGGTGCGGGAGACCGAGGAGGAGACCGGCCTCGTGGTGGCCGGTCCCCCGCGTCTGCTGGCGGCCGTCTTCGGACTGCCGGGAGCCGCGTGGCCGCTGGCGACCGCCGGGTTCGTGTTCGACGGCGGGCGGCTCAGCGACCGGCAGATCGCGGAGCTCGTCCTCGACCCCGCGGAGCACGACGAGGTCCGTGTCCTTCCGCTCCAGGACTGGCGGCCCCTGATGCCGCCCCGGGACTTCGTCCGCCTGACCGCCTTCGCGGAGGCCCGCCGCACGGGCCGCGCCGCGTACGTCGGCACATGGGACTGGGACGAGTCCGCCGCCCCGGAGCCTGCGGGGGAGGCCGCTCCTTGACCGGCCCCGCGGCTCAGGCGCTCGGGGCGCGGCGGAGGCCGCGGATCGCCGGGACGGCGAGGAGGGCCGCGCTCGCCGCCACGCAGGTGCCCGCCGAGACAAGAAGGAAGTGGTGCGGGGTGGTCAGGGCGGTGGCGGGACCTGCGAGGAGCTGGCCCGCGGAGATGCCGGAGACCGAACCGGCGAGCTCGTAGGCGGTGACGCGGTTGAGGACCTCGGGCGGGGTGTGGGTCTGCACGCTGGTGGCCCACATCACCGACCAGAAGGCGAGGGCGGCGCCGGCCGTGGCGTGCGCCGCGAAGAGCGCGGAGAGTCCGGCGTCCAGGGCCACGGAGAGCGGCAGCGCGGTGTAGAGGAGCATCGCGGTGGCACCGGCGGCGAGCGGCCGGGCGGGGCGCAGCCGGAGCGCGACGAGACCGCCCAGGACCGTGCCCGCGCCGAGGAACGAGACCGTCAGGCCGTACGCGTGCGGGCCGAGGCGGTCGCCGATCAGGGCCGAACTCAGCGGCACCAGCGGTCCGAAGACCAGGACGCCGTGGACGACCCAGACCAGGATCACCGCCCACATCCACGTCCGGGCGCGGAACTCCCGCCAGCCCTGGCGCAGATCGCGGCGGAGCGAACTCCCCTTCCGGGGCTCGGAGTCCGGGACTCTCCGGGGCAGCCGGAGGAGGGCGAGGCAGAGGGCGCTGACGAGGAAGGTGGCGGCGTCGACGGCGTACACGGTCCCGGCGTCGGTCACGGCGATCAGCAGGCCCGCGAGCGCCGGGCCGAGGAGGTGGGCGAGGGCGTCGGCCACCTTGAGGGTGGCGTTGGCCCGCTGCGGGTCGCGGGCGACGAGCGGGACCATCCCGTTCACCCCGGGCAGGAACATGGCGACGGCCGCGCCGGCCAGCGCCGCCATGGCGAGGAGCAGCCAGAACGGCGGCCGTCCGGTGAAGAACGCCACGGCCAGCACGCCCTGGGTGGCGACCCGGACAAGGTCCGCGCCGACCATCATCCGGCGGGCGCCGAACCGGTCGGCCAGGACGCCGCCGAAGAGGACGAGAAGGACGAAGGTGCCGGTCCAGACGCCGAGGACGAGGCCGGCGCCGGTGACGCCGTACAGCGCGCCGACGGCCAGCGCGGCGGCGACGGGCATCATCGCGTCGCCGAAGAGGGAGACCGCGCGGGCGGTGAAGTAGAGGGCGAACCGGCGGTCCCACAAGGGGTGTCGGGGGTGTGGCGGCGGGAGGGGGGCGGAGGGGGCGCGGAGGCCGGGCCGTTCGGTGGTCACCGCACCGATGGTGGTCCAGACCTTTCGCCGTCCCCAGTGTCCCGAACGACACGATGGAGTACTTTCGCGCCATGACCCTCCGTCCCCGCGCCGGCTCCCCTCCTCCGCACCGGGTCGTGGCGCTGCTCGGCTCCCCGCAGCCGGCCTTCCCGCTGGCCTGCGCGTCCGAGGTGTTCGGCGACCACGGGCCGGCGATCCCCGCGCGGTACGCGTTCGAGGTCTGCGCCGAGCGGCCGGGGGCGGTCGGGACCGACGCCGGCTACGCCATGGTGGTCACGGCGGGCCTGGAGGCGCTGGAGCGCGCGGACACGGTGCTGGTGCCCGGCCGGGGGCCG
This sequence comes from Streptomyces sp. NPDC085460, assembly GCF_044541975.1. Classification (NCBI taxonomy): domain Bacteria; kingdom Bacillati; phylum Actinomycetota; class Actinomycetes; order Kitasatosporales; family Streptomycetaceae; genus Streptomyces; species Streptomyces sp. NPDC085460. Next base: position 445,398 of record NZ_JBITTO010000001.1, on the reverse strand, counting down.
TCGGCCGGGAGCGGGGTGCCGCCGGAGGTGGTCGCCGCGGTGCGGCGGGCGCACCGGCGCGGGGCCCGGATCGTGGGGCTCTGCGGGGGCGCCTTCGTCCTGGCCGCCGCCGGGCTGCTCGACGGGCGGCGGGCGGCCACGCACTGGGCGCGCGCCGCCGAACTCGCCTCCCTCTTCCCCCTGGTGCGGGTGGATCCCGCGGTGCTGTACGTGGACCACGGCGACGTCGCCACGAGCGCCGGGGCGGCGGCGGGCGTGGACCTGTGCCTGCATCTGGTGAGCGCCGACCAGGGCGCCGCGTACGCGACCCGGATCGCCCGGCGCCTGGTGATGCCGCCGCATCGCGAGGGCTGCCAGTTGCAGTACGCGGAGCGGCCGGCCGCCGGGCCGGCCGCGGACTCGCTGGCGCCGCTCCTGGACTGGCTGGGCGAGCGGCTGGAGGAGCCGGTGTCCGTCGCCGACATGGCGGCCCGCGCGCGGGTCTCGCCCCGGACGCTGACCCGGCGCTTCACCGAGCAGCTGGGCATCAGTCCGGGGCGCTGGCTCCTCGACCGGCGGATCGCGGCGACCCGGGCGCTCCTGGAGGAGACGGACCTGCCGGTGGAGACGATCGCCCGGCGGGTCGGGCTCTCCTCGGCCGTCAACCTCCGCCGCCGCTTCCACGAGGCCCTGCGTACGACCCCCGCCGCCTACCGGCGCGCCTTTCGCGCGGAGCACTCCGGGTCGAGGTAGCGGGGGTCCGGGTAGCGGGGGTCCTGGCGGTGGGTCAGTGCTGGTCGGCCACGAAGGAGGCCATCCAGGTCAGGGCGGAGTTCCAGTTGATGGTGAGTTCGTTGGTGGACCAGGACTGGATGTCGTCGATGTAGCAGAACTGGCCGGTGCAGCCCTTGAGTTTCGCCTGCGCGAGCGGGTCCTGGATGCTGGAGTTGGGGCCACCCGAGAGCGAACCGGCGGGCGGGTGCGGGAGGTTCGGGTCCAGCTGGTGGGCGTACCAGCGACTGTGCTGGTTGTGCGCGTGGACCTCGCCGTAGCCGGTGACGTAGGAGACGTTGAGGGCGTTGCGGCCGAGGACGTAGTCCATGCTCTGGACGGCTCCGTCGCGGTACTTGGCGCTGCCGGTCAGGTCGTGGGCGGTGGCGAGGACGACGGCGTTGTTGAGGATCTGGTGGGTGGAGCCCCAGTCGTACCTCTGGCCCTCGGGGGCGTACGGCATGCCGTAGGGGTGGGCCTTCAGGGTGGCGAGGTAGCGGTCGGCGCCGGCCCGGACGGACTGGCGGACCCGGTCGCGGCCGGGGAGGCGGCTGGGGACGGTGGCGAGGTCGAGGCGGGCGGCGGCGGCGGTGGCCGCCCAGTCGAAGGCGACGGGACCGAAGACGTCGGCGGTGTGGAGCGGTGAGGCCAGGACGTGGTCCTGGAACTCCTTCTCGCCGGTGGTGAGGTAGAGCTCGGCGGCGGCCCAGTAGAACTCGTCGGTGACGTTCCGGTCGGCGTAGGCGCCGCCGCCGATGCCGTCGCTCTCGGAGGCGAGGACGTCGGGGTGGGCCAGGGCGGCGGCCCAGGCGGTGCGGGCGGCGGTGAGCGCGGTGGCCGCGAACCGGGGGTCGTACTCCTCGTAGAGGCGGGCGGCCTGGGCGGCGGTCGCGGCGAGGTTGAGGGTGGCGGCGGTGGTCGGCGGGTGCAGTTCGCGCTTCTGCGGGTCGTCCGCGGGCATCAGCGGCAGGCCGGTCCACTGCTCGTCGTGGATCTTGTGGTGGGCCATGCCGGCGAGGGGCTCGCCGGCCGGGACCTGCATCTTGAGCAGGAACTCCAGTTCCCAGCGGGCCTCGTCGAGGATGTCGGGGACGCCGTTGCCGCTCTCGGGGAGGGCGAGGGTGCCGTCGCCGAGGGCGTCGGGGTCGCCGGTGCGGGCGTGCAGGGCGCGCTCGTGGGTGGCGAGGAGCTGCCAGACGGAGATGCCGCCGTTGACGACGTACTTGCCGTGGTCGCCGGCGTCGTACCAGCCGCCGGTGACGTCCAGGGTGTAGTCGCAGACGCCGGGTTGGCAGGGGACCGCGCCGTCTCCCTGGTTGGGGGCGACGTCGAGGTGGCCGGCCGCGCGGCCGTGGCCGGGGCGCAGGTCCTCGCGAATGGGGGTGCCGCTGCGCTGGGTGTAGTAGAACTTCGCGGCGTCCAGGCGGAGTCGGTCGTACGCCTCGGTGCCGATGTCGAACGGGCGGCTGGTCGCGCCGTCGGCGACGAGGGTGAACCCCCGGCCGGTGCGGCGGTGTTCGCCGAAGTCGAGGGAGTGGACGTTCTGCCCGGAGGAGGGGTCCACTCCGCGCGGGAGGGTGCGGCCGTGCGCGACGACGGTGCCGGCCGCGTCCTTCAGCTGCCAGGGGAGCCGCTCGGTGGCCTCGGTGACGAGGGTGGCGTTCTTGGGGCCCCGGGGCAGGTAGGCGACCTGGTTGACCCGGACGCGGGGGCCGGTGTCGGGCTCGTACGCCTCCGGGGGCACCCCGCCGAGCAGGGAGACGTCGTCGAGGCAGAAGCGCCAGGGGGCGGCGGCGCCGCCGAGCTGGAAGGCGACCTGCCCCCGGTCGGTGTCCACCGGGGAGACGAAGGTGTACGCGTAGCTGTCGCCGGAGACGCTCAGCCGCGGAACGACCTCGTGGTAGGCGTCGTACGGGGCGACCTGGAGGCCGACGACCGCGCGGACGGAGTGGCCGGCGGGGGTGCCGTCGGCGCGGAAGGCGATGCGGTACGACTCGCCCTTGACGAGCGTGAGGTCGTTCTGTCCGACGGCGGCGTCCCAGGTGTTCGTGGTGGAGCCGGGCACGTCGGCGCAGAGGGTGCCGCCGGTGGTCGCGGCGGTGACGCCGCTGGTCCACCAGGAGTCGGCGCCGGAGTCGAAGGTGCCGTTCCTGATGGTCTCGACCTCCTCGGCTCCCGCCGGTCCTGCGGGCACCGCGGTGAGGCCCGCCGCCAGAAGGGCCGTCAGGGACAGCAGGGCGGTACTGCGTCGGTTCACGTCCGGACTCCTCCGAGGGGGGGGTGGAGAGCGCACCCGGAGTGGGAGCGCTCCCAAGCGACCGGTGGCCATCCTTGTGGCCGGACCGCGGGATCGTCAACGGCCCGGACGGGACCAGGCTCCCGCGGCCCGGTTACGGCCAATCGGAGAGCGAGGCTCCGCCAGGGACGGCGGCGCCCCCCGGAAAGCCCCCACACCTGGGACGCCGCCGCCCGTCCGGCACCGCCGTCGCACAGCCATCGCACGGGTGTCACAGGCTCGTCACACGCCCGTCGTCACCCCATCGAACTCACGCCCTCCGGCGTGGCCGGAAACCATAGGCTCCAACGCCCCGCTCCCCCGGCGCCGTTGATCACCGCCCCGGTGACCTCGGATACTGCGCTGGCCGACCGCGGGCGCCGTTCGCGCCGCTGGCCGGATTCGACCACCCCACCTCATCCCAAGCTCCTGGGGGAGACTTGCGCGCACCCGTGCGGAAAGCACGTGCCTTCACGATCGCGGCGGCCACCTCGGTGGCCCTCGTGGCCGGCATGACCGGCCCGGCCACGGCGACCACGCCCACCACTCCGAACAGCCCGAACAACTCGACCAGTTCGACCGGCTCGAACGCCTCCGCTCCCCGCCCGGCCCGGATCGGCGGTGACCAGACCATCCCGCTCGTCACCGGCGACCGGGTCGTGGTGGACGCCGAGGGCCGGATGGTGCGGTTCGAGGCCGCGCCCGGCCGCGAACGCATACCCGTCGAGGTGCGGCGCACCGGCGACCGCACCCTGGTGGTGCCCGCCGACGCGGCGCCGCTGATCGCGGACGGCCGGCTCGACCAGCGGCTCTTCGACCTCTCCGTGCTCACCGACCCCCGGCTGCGGGCGCGTCACCGCTCCGGACTGCGTCTCATCGTCCGGTACGACGGGAACGCCGGCTCCGCGCGGGCCTCGCTCCGCGCCGCCGGGGACACCGAGGTGCGCCGCACCTTCCCGACGCTCGGCGCCGACGCCCTGCTCGCCTCCCAGGACGACCTGACCCGGGTCTGGGAGGCGCTGACCGACCGGCGGGTGGGCGGCGCCCGGACCGCCGCCGCCGGCATCGGCACGGTGTGGCTGGACGGGGTGCGGGGCGCGAGCCTCGACCGCAGCGTCCGGCAGATCGGCGCCGACCGGGCCTGGGAGTCCGGCTTCGACGGCACCGGCGTGCGGATCGCGGTCCTCGACACCGGCGTCGACAAGACCCACGAGGACCTGCGGACCCGGGTCGTCGGCGAGAAGAACTTCTCCGCCTCCCCCGACGCCGTGGACCGCGTCGGCCACGGCACCCACGTCGCCTCGATCGCCGCCGGCACCGGCGCGCGGTCCGGCGGCCGGTTCAAGGGCGTGGCGCCCGGCGCCGAGGTGATCAGCGGCAAGGTCCTCGACGACGAGGGGTACGGCGACGACTCCGCCGTCCTCGCGGGCATGGAGTGGGCCGCCGCCGAGGGCGCCGACGTGGTGAACCTCAGCCTCGGCAGCCCCGACAGCCCCGGTGTCGACCCGCTGGAGGCGGCGATCGACCGGCTCTCCGCCGAGAAGGGCATCCTCTTCGCGGTCGCCGCCGGCAACGACGGCGAGGCCGGCGCCTCGACGGTCGGCTCGCCCGGCAGCGCGGACGCCGCGCTGACCGTCGGCGCCGTCGACCACGACGACCGGCTCGCCCCCTTCTCCGGCACCGGCCCGCGCGTCGGCGACGGCGCCGTCAAACCGGACGTGACCGCGCCCGGTGTCGCCATCACGGCGGCCGCCGCGCCCGGCAGCGCGCTCGACACGCGCCCCGGCGTCCCGCACCCGGCGCCGGGCTACCTCCAGATCGACGGCACCTCGATGGCGACGCCGCACGTGGCGGGCGCGGCGGCGCTCCTCAAGCAGCGGCACCCCGGCTGGACCTCCGCCGAGCTCAAGGGCGCGCTGACCGGGTCCGCCGAGGGCGGGGCCGGCCTCGGCGCCTTCCAGCAGGGCACCGGCCGCGTCCGGGTCGACCGCGCGCTGGCCGGGACCGTGATCCCCGCGCCGGTGTCGCTGGACTTCGGCACGGCCCGCTGGCCGCACGCCGACGACGAGCCGGTCACCCGGAAGGTCGGCTACCGCAACCTCGGGACGGCCGACGTCACGCTCGACCTGTCGGTCTCCGGCCTGGGCCCGGCGGGCGAGCCCGCCCCGGAGGGCTTCTTCACGCTCGGCGCCTCCCGGGTCACCGTGCCGGCCGGCGGAACGGCGGAGGTCGAGCTCACCGCCGACACCCGCGTGGGCGGGACCGACGGCTCCTTCACCGGATACGTCACCGCCACCGGCGCCGGCCTCTCCGTCCGTACCGCCGCCGTGGCCGTGCGGGAGGCGGAGTCGTACGACCTCACCGTCCGCACCCTCGGCCGCGACGGCGCCGACGCCCGGGACTTCGCCAACACCCTGACCGGCATCGCCGGCCCGGCGGCCGGCTTCCAGGCCCGCGTCGACAACGAGCCCGGCAGCCACACGCTCCGCGTGCCCAAGGGGTCGTACACCCTCAACACGGCCGTCTACGAGGACCCTTCGGACTACACCAAGGGCACCGACTGGATCGCGCAGCCGAGGCTCGACGTCTCCGGCGACACGACGGTCACGGTCGACGCGCGCACGACGAAGCCCGTGGACCTGACCGTGCCGGGGAAGGACCGGTCGGACTACGCGGGCACGTACTACGAGCGGGACACCGAGATCGGCCGGGTCGGCAACGGCTGGGTGCTGCGGGGCTTCACCGGCTTCCGCACCGCCCACCAGGGCCCGGCCGTCACCGACGGCTCGCTGCTCCAGACCTGGGACGCCCACTTCCTCAAGGACGCCGGCAGCCAGTACGCGGTGGCCTTCGGCGGGAAGGCGGAGACCGTCGCGACCGGGTACTCCCGGCACGTGAAGGCGGAGGAGTTCGCCACCCTGAAGGTGGGCCTCGGCGCCTCCGCCCCCGGCAAGTCCGCGCTCGCCTCCCCCTACGCACACCTGCCGGGGGCGCCGGAGGGCAACGGCTTCTCCGCCCCGCAGCCGGCGCCGGGCACCCGTACCTTCCACGTCTCGACGGCGGACGGCGTCCGCTGGCTGACCCGGTTCAACCAGCTGGGCGCGCCCGACGAGTGGGGCTACCCCGCCTTCGAAGGCGGCTACGAGACGGCCGCGCCGCAGCGGTACGAAGCCGGCCGGACGTACGGGGAGCGCTTCAACACCGGTGTCTTCGGCCCGCTCCTGGGCGACGGCATGGGCGTCTTCCGTACGGCGCCGGACCCGGCGACGGGCGAGCAGGGGCTCGTCGGCGCGGTGCCGCTGCTGGCCGACGGCCGGGGCCACCCGGGTTCCACCCGGTACTCCTCGGCCACGACGACGCTGTACCGCGACGGCGAGAAGATCGCGTCGAACGAGGATCCGCTGAGCGGTGCGGAGCCCTTCCCGGTCGACGGCGCCGACGCCGCGTACCGGCTGGTCACCTCGGTGGAGCGGCCGGCCGACGTGGCCGGGGTGTCCACCCGGGTCGAGACCTCGTTCGCGTTCCGGTCGCGGCAGGTCGCCGAGACCACGGCGCTGCCGGTGTCCACGGTCCGCTTCGCGGCGCCGGTGGACCTCGCCACGCGGGCCCCCGCGGGGGCGTGGGTCGCGGTCCCGGTGACCGTGCAGGGCTCGGCCGCGGGCAAGAACCTCAAGTCGCTGACGGTGAAGGTCAGCGACGACGGGGGGACGACCTGGCGGACGGTGCGGGTCGCCGGCGGACGCGTCCTGGTGAAGACCCCGGCGAAGGGGGCGGGGATCTCGCTCGCCGCCGAGGTCACCGACAAGCAGGGCAACACGTCGACCGTGTCGATCCGCAACGCCTGGATCGGCGGGTGACGGCCGCCCGTCCGGGGCCGGTGCCCGCCGGGCAGACGTCCCCGGACGGGCGGTGACGCGGGCACCCGCGTGACCTCCGGCGCCGCGCGGCTACGCCTCGCGGCGCCGGACCATCTCGGTGATCCAGGCGGGGGCGTAGGGGGAGGTGCAGCCCGGCGAGGTGGGGTAGTCCTTGAGGACACCCAGGCGCTCGCCGATGGCGAGGGCCCGGGCTCGGTGCGCGGGGTGCTCGATGCCGATCTGGGCGAGGCAGTGGTTCATGGCCCACTGGAGCCGTTCGGGGGCGTCCTTCATCTCCGCCTCGACGGTGTCGAGGAGGGCGTCGAGGTCGAGCCCTTCGGGGCGCTTCGCGACCCGCTCCGTGGTGAGGGCCCAGCCGGCGCTCGCGACGACGGGGTCCGGGTCCGCGAGCCAGGCGCCGCGCAGCTCCTCGGCGTGCGCGCTCTTCTTGACGACGTAATTGACGAGCCAGTCGTGGACCTTGGGGGCGCGGGCCTCGCGGAGCATGGTGTCGAGTTCGTCGCGCGTGAAGGACTTGGGACGGCAGACGAGGAGGGCGAGGAGCCGGGCGGCGGTGTCGCCGGTCTCCCAGAGCCCCCGGGCCAGCTCCTGCTGCGTCTTGAGCCGCTTGGCGAGCGCGCGGAGCTGGGTGAGGTTGACTCCGTGGTCGTCGCCGTGCCGTTCGTTGACCTCGCGTATCCGCGGGTTCTCCAGCGCGGCCAGCTCCGCCGTCACCTCGGCCAGTACCTCGTCCACCGCCGCCGTCCCGGTCATCGGGTCCTCCACTCGTTCGCGTACCGATGCCAGCCTACGGGCCCCGCCGATCCGGGGACGAGCCGCGCCGCGACGGCTGGAGGCGGCCGCTCCGGGTAGACGCCGTCCAGGAGAACCGGAGTGGAAGGGCGGCGAGGACGATGCGGGAGCACCCGGGCGGCGAGGCGTCGGAGCCGGCGGCCGGCTGCCGTTCCCGGCTCACGGACGAGGAGTTCCGGACGCTGATGCGGGAGGCCAGGTCCCTGGCCCGGCGCGGCATCCTCGGCCGCCCGCCACCGGACGAGACCGACTTCGCGCTCCGCGCCCGGCACGCGGAGTTCGGCGCGGCGGTCCACTGAGGGATCCCCGGGGGCGATCGGGTGAAGCCGGTCGCGCGCGCGGCCCCGCGTCTCGGGGCCGCGCGCCCGACGCGGGCAGGGTGGGGCCATGAGGGTGACTCCATGACGCGGCGGACGAGCACGACCGGCGGCGCGCTCCGGACCCGCCCCGCGCTCCGGACCCGCCGCGCGTCCCGGGCCCGCCCCGCGCCCCGGACCCGCCCCGCGCTCCGGACCCGCCGCGCGCTCCGGAGCCGCTCCGTGCCCGCCACCCGCCCCGTGCCCGCCACCCGCCGCCTCTGCCGTGGCCCGGGCGGTGTGCTCGCGGCCGTGCTGGTGGCCGTGGCGCTGCTCGGCGGGTGCGGGGCCTCCGGGGCGCGCGAGGACGGGGCGACCGACGCCGGACGGCGGTTCGCCGCCGCTCTCACGGCCGGGGACTACCGCGCCGGCTGCGGCCTGCTGGCGCCCGAGACCCGCGAGCAGGTCGAGCAGGACGCCCGGACGGGGTGCGGGCCGGCGCTGCGCGAGGCGGGGCTGCCGGAGGCCGGCGAGCCGCGCGGCGTCGACGTCTACGGGAGCGAGGCGCTGCTGCGGATGACCGGCGACACGCTGTTCCTGTCGCGGTTCGACGCCGGCTGGCTGGTGGTCGCGGCCGGGTGCGCGCCGCCGGCCGCGGCGGACGACACGTACCGCTGCTCCGTGAAGGGAGGCTGACGGATGAGGGCCGTGTTCGCCGGCTGTGTCCTGACGATCCTGGGCGGTCTCGCCTACTTCACGCTCATCGGGGCGATGCACCGGTGACGCCCGGGGACGCGGGCCGCCCGGACGGCGGCGGCGGGCGGACGGGCTTCTGGCGGGCCAACAGCCTCACCCTCGTCTTCGGCGGCGCCTTCCTCCTCGTCCTCGCCTGCCAGGCGGTGGCCGGCCGGGCCGAGTTCAACGAGCAGCTGACCGTGGCGGGGCTCCAGCCGGTCGGCTTCGGCGCGTACCTCGCCACCTCCGACTTCGCCGTGGACGTCACCGAGAACTGGCAGTCCGAGTTCCTCCAGTTCTTCCTCTACGTGTACGGGACCGTCCACCTGCTCCAGCGCGGCTCACCGGAGTCGAAGCCCCTCGACCGGGCGGGGACCGAGAGCGAGCGCGAGCAGCGGATGGGCGACCACGCGCGGGCCGACTCGCCCCGCTGGGCGAGCACCAAGGACTGGCGGCAGGCGCTGTACGCGCGGTCGCTCGGCCTGACCATGGCCGCGTTCTTCCTGCTGTCCTGGTTCGCGCAGTCGGTCGCGGGCGCCGCCGCGTACAACGGCGTACGGCTGCGGCAGCTCCAGGATCCGATCGGCTGGGGCGCCTACCTCGTCTCGGCCGACTTCTGGAACCGCTCGCTCCAGAACTGGCAGTCCGAGCTCCTCGCCGTCGCCGCGATGGCCGTCCTCTCCGTCTATCTCCGCCAGCGCGGCTCCCCGGAGTCAAAACCGGTCGGCTCCGCCCACGCGACCACCGGCATCGAGGGCTGAGCGCGCCCGCGCGGGACGGTCACCGCGTGCCGTAGCGGGCCGGGGTCGACGCGGTGGCGGAGTCGGTGCCGGCCGTGGCGCCGGTCCCGTGGCCGTCGAGCGGGAGGCGGTAGAGGGCGAATGCGTGGTCGATCACGGGCTGGGCGACGTTCCGGACGCGGACCCCGCCCGCCGTCATGCCGTGCTCGGTGCCGAGGTGGGCGTGACCGTGCACCGCGAGGTCGGCGCCCTGGGCGTCGATGGCCTCGGCGAGGAGGTAGCTGCCAAGGAAGGGGTAGATCTCCAGCGGCTCCCCGGCGAGGGTGTCGGGCACCGGGGAGAAGTGCGTGAGCGCGACGCGGACGGCGCAGCCGTGCTCGGACAGCTCGGCGAGGGCGCGGGCCAGGAGGGCGGCGCTGCGCCGGGTGGTCCGGACGAACGCCTTCATCTCCGGCTCCCCGAACTCGCCCGCGCTGCGTCCGACGAACCCGCCGCAGAAGCCCTTCACCCCGGCGACGCCGACCTTGTGACCCGCGACGGGCAGGACGATGCTCTCGCCCTCCAGGACGTGCACGCCGGCGTCGCGGAGCACCCGGGTGACCTCGGCGGGCTGGTCGGCGTGGTGGTCGTGGTTGCCGAGCACGGCGACGACGGGGACACCGAGGCCGGCGACCTCGGCGGCCACCACCTCGGCCTCGGCGGCGTAGCCGTGGCGGGTCAGGTCACCGGCCAGGAGCAGCAGGTCGGCGCAGTCGGGGAGGGTCTCGAAGGCGGGGCGGAGCAGGCCCCGGCAGTCCTCGCCGAGGTGGATGTCGCCGACCGCGGCCACGCGGACGGCGGCCGTCCCCGGGCCGGTCCTCTCCGGTCCGAGCAGGGTCATGGCAGGTCCTCCCCGTGGTCGGGCGCGTCCCGGCCGGCGACGGCGATCTCGGTGCGCACCGAGCAGCCGGTGAGGGTGTCGCGCGCGAGGTCCAGGATCTCGTCGCGGCGGGTGGGGCTGGGCACGGTCCCGGTGAGCAGGACGACGCCGCCGCGCCGCTCCACCCGGACACCGAGCTCGGCCTGCCCGTCGACGGCGAGCCGCTCCCGCAGCAGGGCGATGCGGTAGTCGTCCGCGTACGGCTCGGGGCCGGGCGCGGGGTGCGTGAACGGCTCCGGGCGGGACGCCGGGTGGGTGTGCGGTTCCGGGCCGGGCGCGGGGTCCGGGTACCCCGTGCCCCGTGCCGTGTACGGCTCCGGGCCGGGCGCCGGGTGTGCGTACCGCTCCGGGCCGGGCGCCTCGGGGGCGGCTCGCTCCGGTCGGTCAGTCATGGCGGGTCGCCTCCTCTTCTCCGGTCGGCGGGGTGTGCGGGAGGACGTCGAGGAGGCCGAGGAGGTAGAGGAAGGCGACGGCCATGGGGTGGTCGCGGGTCTCCTCGCGGACCCGGTCCCAGTCGACGCGCTCGCGCAGGCCGCGGGCGACCGGCAGCAGGGCGCCGTAGTCGCAGTGGTGCTCGGACAGCGCGGCGAGGCGGCCGGTCATCAGGTCGGTCGGGTCGATCACCGGCAGGTGGACGGAGTCGACGGGGAGGATCCGGGCCCGGTCGAGGAGCTCCGTGGTGACGGCCCGTCCCGCCAGCGAGAAGATCAGGTCGATCTGTTCGCCGCCGCTGCGGGCCTTGATCAGCCAGTCCTCGGGCGGGTCCACGATCCGGATGCCGCGCTCGCGCAGCAGCCCGACGACGGTCTCGGCGTCCTCCGCGCGGAGCGCGAAGTCGGTGTCGTGCTGGAGCCGGACCGGGATGCCGTACGCGTAGGCGGCGACGCTGCCGACGAGGGCGAACGGGCAGCCGGAGCTCTTCAGGACGGCGCCGACCTCCTTGGTGACCTCCAGGATCGCCTGGGTGTGGTCGGGCGGCAGGACGCCGGGGGCCCGGCCGGCTCCGCCGGCGTCGTCTCCGGTGTACGTGGCGTGTGCCATGAGGTTCATTTCTCCTCCTCGACGGGGGCCCGCAGGGCGGTGGAGCCTGAGCGCCAGGCGTCGGAGACGCTCGTGGCGAGGGCGTCCTCCAGGAGGACGGTGGCGCGCGCGCCGAAGGCGACGTCTGCGGCGAGCCCGGGTTCCTCGGCGAGCAGTCCGCCGACGACCTCGCGCCGGACCAGCTGCTCGTGGACGGCGTCGGCCTCCACGTGCTCGTCGTAGAACCGGGCCGCGTCCTCGCCGGCCCCGCACCGGTGCAGGGCCGCGGCGTGGCGGGAGGCGGCGGGCGGCGAGGTGATCTCCAGGACGGCGAAGTGGCCGACGAGGGCGCCCCGGCGGGCGCGGTGGAGGCCGAACAGCGACATGACGTTGGCGCAGGCGAGGGCGGGCGCCCCGACGGCCGGCAGGTAGTGGCCGGGGGACGGGTCGAGCCGGAGGGCGCGCATCAGGTCCGCGTAGAGCCGCGCGTGGACCCGCTCCTCCCGGCCCGCGCCGAACTCGTCGTACAGGATCGTCGCCATGCCCGCCTTGGCGCGCCCGCGCAGCCGGGGCAGTACCCAGGCGTGCGGGTCGGACTCCCGCAGCTGCTGCACCGAGCGCAGCACCGCGTACTCCCGCAGCTGCTCCAGGGTGCCGTGGCGCAGCAGGTGGCGGGAGAGGCCCGCGCCGTCGGGCCGCTCGATCAGCAGGCCGTCGAAGACCTCGTCGGGCGTTTGGGGGCCGGGGCACGCCTCGCGCAGCGCCTCCTCGAACCGGCGCTCCAGGAGGGCGCGCAGGGCGAGCAGGTCCGGGTCCCATTCGGCGGAGTCCGGTACGCCGGCGAAGCCGCGGTAGTGGAGTTCGTAGCCGAGGTGCAGGGCCAGCTGGACGTCCTCGCCGTACGGGTCGGCTGCCGCGACGGCTCCGGGCCCGGGCAGTGTGCCGGGCCGGCCGCGCAGCCGGGCGGCGACGGCGGCGGAGAGGTCCCCGCGGGCCGGGGGCAGGGCGGGCGCCCTGGGCTCCGCGGCGCTCGGGGCGGTGATCGTCATGGCGGGTCTCCTCGGTGGGGAGCGTCGGGCGGGCGGATCGGGGGGGGGAGTCAGCCGGGCGGCTCGGCGGGGGCGTCGGAAAGGCGGCTCGGCGGGGAGGCGTCAGTCGGGCGGCTCGGGGTCGGACCGCCGGGGCCGGGCTCGCCGGCGGTGGCTGGTGTCGCAGAACGGGTCCCGCAGGCTGCGGCGGCACCGGCAGAGCGCGACGACGGGCCGCTCGCTGCGGCGTACGGTCCCGTCGGCCATGACGACCTCCACGGGCCCTTCGATCAGCAGGGGCCCTTCCGCGAGGGGGGTGACCCGGACTGCGGGGTCACGGCCGGCGGGGTCCCGGTCGGCGGGGGCGGGGACCGCCGGGGCGGTGGGCTGCTCTGGTACGGGTTCCACGGTCGACTCCTCCCTCCGGGGGGCCGTGGGGGCCGGGGGCGACCCCGGCCCCCACGGGACGGATGCCCTGACGCCTGCCCCCTCTCCGCCCGCCCATGCCTGGCCGGACCGGCGACGGGACGGTCGCCGTGCCCGGTTCAGCGCGGCGGGCGGGCCAGCGGGCCGCTGTCGAGGTGGCGCAGGAGGGTGAGGGCGTCCTCGTGGACGACGACCGCTCCGGCGTCCTCCAGTTCGCGGCGGCTGGTGCCGCCGGTGAGGAGTCCGACGCAGGGCACTCCGGCGCGTCCCGCGGCCTCGACGTCCCACACGGTGTCCCCGACGAGCACGGCGTCCTCGGGGTCGGCGCCCACCTTGTCCAGGGCGGCCCGCACCAGGTCGGGCGCGGGTTTGGTGGCGGTGACGTCGGCGCTGGAGGTGGCCGCGTCGATGACGTCGTCGGCGCCGAGCCGGGCGCGTACGGCGGCCACCTCCTCCTCCGACGCCGAGCTGGCGAGCACCACCCGCCAGCCCCGGGCGGCGGTGGCGCGCAGCAGTTCGGCGGCGCCGTCGAAGGGGGCGAGGGTGTCGAACCAGGTGGCGTAGAGCGTGGCGTGCGCGCCCGCGATCGCCTCGTCGTCGCCGGTCGAGCGGTCGGCGCCGAGGACGGCGTCGAGGAGCCGGTCCGCGCCCATGCCGACGGCGCGGTGGATCCGGGCCATCGGCACGGTGTGACCGTGCTGCCGCAGGGCCATCCACCAGGTGAGGGTGTGGAGGTAGTTGGTGTCGACGAGGGTGCCGTCGACGTCGAACAGGGCGACGCCGCGGGCCTGGGGTGCGGGGTGCGGGGTCATCACGTCTCCCGGGGGCGGAGGGGTGGCGCGGGGCCGGCGCCGTCCTCGGGCGCCGGCCCGGCGCGACCGGCCGGTGTGGACGGGGCCGTGCCGGGGACCGGGGCGCGGACGGCGCGGATCACCACGAGCTGTTCGGTCCGGGTGCCCGGCGCCGTGAGGCCGCGCCGCTCGAACCAGGCGGCCCTGGCCGTCATGACCGGCCCGTACGGCTGGGTGCGGCGGGCGACCACCTGGGCCCGCAGCCCTCCGGCGCGCAGTCCGTCGAGCGTGGCGGCGACCCCGCTGAGCGAGGACTGGACGAGCAGCAGGACGCCGTGGGGCGCGAGGACGCCGGGCGCGGCCAGGCAGATCCGGTCGAGGAGGAGTCGGCCGTCGTGCCCGGCGTCCCAGGCCCGTGCGGGCCCCGAGCGAGGCGGGTCCGCCTCGGGCGCCGGTACGTAGGGCGGGTTGGCGGTGACGAGGTCGAACCGCTCCCCCACGACCGGTGCGGCGAGGTCGCCGCGCAGGACGCGGACCCGGCAGCCGCGCAGGCGCGCGTTGCGGCGGGCGGCCGTGACGGCCGCCGCGGCGATGTCGGCGGCGGTCGCCCGGGCGCCCCGGCGGGCCGCCGCGATGGCGAGGACGCCGGTGCCGGTGCACAGGTCCAGGGTGCGGGCGCCGCGGTCCAGGCGCTCGCGGGCGAGGCTCTCCAGGAGCAGGGCGGTGTCCGCCTGGGGGGCGTACACGCCGGGCGGTACGAGCGTTCTCATGGGTCGCACCGGGCGCGGCTACCCACTGTGTCGTCCGCCACGCGCGCGTGGCGGACGAACGGGTGAAGAGGTGGGGCGCGTGGGGCGGGCGAGCGGGTCGGCCGGTGGTTACGCCCCCGGGGCGGGGGTAGCCGCGCGCCGACAGGCACTCCGTCGTACCCAGGGAGATGACCGAGATGGTGCACGACACGATCGAGGTGGAGGCCCCGCTGCGCGAGGTCTACGACCAGTGGACGCAGTTCGAGGAGTTTCCGCGTTTCATGGACGGGGTCGAGGAGGTCCGGCAGCTGGACGACCGGCTCTGCCACTGGCGGACCAGGATCGCGGGCGCGACCCGTGAGTTCGACACCGAGATCGTCGACCAGCTTCCCGACCAGCGCATCGCCTGGCGGACGGTCGGTGGCGACGTGAAGCAGCAGGGCGTCGTCACGTTCGAACGCGTCGATGACGCGCACACGCGCGTGCAGCTCAGCATGGAGGTGGAGCCCTCCGGCATCACCGACAAGGCCGCGAAGGCCCTGGGCGTGGTGGAGAGCCGGATCGAGGGCGATCTCCAGCGGTTCAAGCACTTCATCGAGGAACGCGACCGCGCGACCGGCGGCTGGCGCGGCCGGCTGCGCCCCGGCGACAGCGCGGGCGGATCCACCCCCACCGATCCGGCCACACCGACCGACGACATCCCTCCGTACGGCATGGCGACGCCCCCGTCGGAGGACATGCCGCGGCGGGGCGGGCCGCCGTACGACGGCCCCATGTAGTCATGGAACCCTCGGCCGTCGTCATGAACGACCCGCGCTCCGCTTCCGGCCCCGCCGCCGGCTCCGGCTCCGGCTTCTCGCTGCTCGACGTCTCGCTCCACACGGAGGAGCGGGGCCGGCTCCCGGTGGCCCTGGGCGGCGGCGCGGCGGACGCCGTACCCCTGGTCCTCGCGGAGGGCACGGTGGTGAGCCTCGGGCTGACCTTCCGGCTGGGTCTTGAGGTGGACGCGCTGACCTTCGAGGAGGAGCGCGCCCGGGACGGTCGGGTGCTCGCGACCACCCGGACGCTGCTCGGCGGCTTCCGCCGGGGCGGGCCGTACGAGGTGTGGCTGCCGCCGCAGCGGATGCCCGTGGGCAAGGCGCACTGCGGCCTGTACCTGGTCACCGGCCGGGTGACGGACGGCCACGGCCGGGAACTGGCCCGGGAGGACCACCACGTCCGCCTGGTCCATGTGACCGGACCGCCCACGGCCGCCTTCTGAACGGGAGGGGCGGGCTACGGACTGTCACCCGAACGGCCGCCTCGGATGCGGGCGGTACGGCCGGGGTGGACGATCGAGAGGGCGACGGCCCGGCCGGCCGCACGCCCTTCCCTCCCCCGCCCGCGTGAAGGGGTGGTACTCCCATGACCTCACCCATGAGATCACCCGTTTCCTCATGTACGGCCCCCCGCCGGACCCCGTCGTGACCCCGGGCGCGGACGACGGCGGTGGCGGCGGCCGCTACGGCGAGGCCGTGTTCCCGCCGGAGCGGGCGGGCGAGGGCGAGCGGATCGACCTCGGGGCGCTCGCCTACGACGACGTCACGCTGGCCCGGCTGACCGCGCTCGGCGCCGGGCCCGGCTGGCGCTGCCTCGACGTCGGCGCCGGGACGGGCACGGTGTCCCGCAGGCTCCTCCTGGAGGCCGGGGTGGAGCGGGTGCTGGCCGTCGACCGGGACGTACGGTTCCTGGCCGAGCGGCCCGTGCCGGGGCTCGACCCGCTGGAGGCCGACGTCACGGCACCGGACTTCTCCCCCGGCCGGTTCCGGCTCGTCCACGCGCGGTTCGTGCTGATGCACCTCCCGGAGCGGGAGCGGGTGGTGGCCCGGCTGGCGGAGCTGGTCGAACCCGGCGGGTGGTTGGTGCTGAGCGACGCCGTGGACCTGACGACCGAGGTGGCGCCCGGGACGCCGTACACGCGGGCGATGCGGGCCATGTGGCGGGGGCTGCGGGAGAGCATCGGCACGGACGTCTCCTGGGTCCCGGCGTACCCGGCGCTGCTCCGCGCGGCCGGTCTGGCCGGCGTGGCCGCCGAGATCCACGTGCCGCCGCTGGTGCCGGGCAGCCCGATCAGCCGGTTCTGGGCGGACACCTGGGAGCGGAGCCGGGCGGCGATGGTCGCGACGGGCCTGGTGGACGACGCGGCCCTCGACGAGGCCGTGCGGTACCTGGGAGCGGAGGAGTGCGCGGCGCTGTCGGCCGGGATGCTCACGGTGTGGGGGCGTCGGCCCCCGTCCTGATCCGCCGCAGCAGGTAGGCGGCGGCCGAGGCGACCAGGACCAGCATGCAGGCGATGAAGACCAGGCCCGCGCCTTCCAGGCCGAGCGGGTCGGCCAGCAGGCCGACCCCGATCACCGGGATCGAGATGCCGGTGTACGCGACGACGAACAGCGACGAGATGACGGCGGCCCGCCGGTCGGGGGGCGAGGCCGCGGCGACCGCCGTGAGCGCCGCCCGGAAGGCGAGGCCCTGGCCGATGCCGCCGACGAGGGCGGCGAGGACGACGAGGGCGAGCTGGTCGGTGTAGAGGGCGCCGCCGAGCAGGAGGAGGCCGGCGAGGAGCACGGCGCAGCCCAGCGGCAGCGAGCGGGTGGGCCCGACACGCCCTGCGGCGACCTGCCCCGCCGTGGAGGCGAAGAACGCGAGGGCGACGACGAGGCCGCTGACGGCGTGGTTGTCGACGCCCAGATAACGGGCGAGGAAGGCGGGGCTGACGGAGGTGAAGACGCCGAAGAGGGCGAAGCCCACGAAGGAGGCGACGGCCGCCGGCACGAAAACGGCCCGCACGCGCGCGGGGAGCTCGGGTTTCCGGGGGCGTACGGCGCTGAGCGGCTTCGTCTCGGCCACCGTCTCGGGCAGCCACTGGAGGACCAGGGCCGATACGGCGACCAGGGCGAGGTGGACGGCGAAGGGCAGCAGCAGCGGATCGGGGGCGTACTCGGCGAGCAGGCCGGCGAGGAGGGGGCCGCAGCCGAGGCCGCCCATGTTGGCGGCGGTCGCGACGAGGGTGGCGCGGGCGGTGCCGCCGGGCGGGGCGAGCTCCATCACGTAGGCGGTGGCGGCGCCGGTGAAGAGGCCCGCGGAGAGCCCGGACAGCAGCCGGCCGGCGTACAGCCAGCCCAGCGCGTCGGCGCAGAGGAAGCAGACGGCGCTCGCCGCCGCGAAGGCGAGTCCCCAGCGCAGGGTGGGGCGCCTGCCGATGGTGTCGGAGGCGTTGCCGGCGAGCAGCAGCACGCCGATGACCCCGAACGCGTACACGGCGTAGACCACCGTGACGGTGAGTTCGGAGAAGCCGAACTTCTCCTGGTAGAGGGGGTAGAGCGGGGTCGGGAGCGTGGTCCCCGCCATGCACACCACGAACACCGCTCCGCCGAGCAGACAGGGCAGCCACCCGCGTCGATCACCGGCCATACCGGCGACCGTAACCTCCCGCCCGCCACCCCGCTTCCCGCGGAACGGCGAACGGCGCAACGGCGCAACGGCGAGGCCGGGGCGCCGGGGGGGCTCCGCCGTACGCCGTGCCGTGGGGCTGCCGGTCAGCGGACCGCTCAGCCGGTCAGCAGGTCAGCCGGTCAGCCGGTCAGCCGGTCAGCCGTTCGCGCCCGGTACCCAGTAGTTGTGCGTGCTCACCACGCGGGGCCTGGGCCGGTCCGCCCAGCCGAGGTCGGCCGCGACGGGCATCATCTTCTCGGCGAACGCCTTCATCTGCTCCTCGCTCGCCCAGATGTCGAAGATCTCCAGGCCGCTGTCGGTCCCCACGCACGCGTGGGCGAGGCAGCCGTCGAAGACCCCTGGCATGGACTGGAGCCTGGCGTGGAGCGTGTCGTACTGGTCCGTGCTGACTCCGTCGAGGACGGCGTGGACGAGGATCGCCATGATCCTTCCTCCTCGTGAGGCGACGGTCCGCCCCCTCCCCACCAGCACACCACGCCCGCCCGTCGACGGCACCCGCGCGGCTCCGCGTGCGCGACCCCGGCCGTACATGTATGCCGGAGGTACGCGGACGAGGAGGGTGCCCCGCCATGACACGCCCGGCGCTGGTCGTGATCGACATGCTGAACACCTACGCGCACGACGACGCGGAGCTGCTCGTGCCGTCGGTGACGGCCGCGCTGCCCGCGATCGAGGACCTGCTGGACCGGGCGCGGGCGGCGGGGGCGCCGGTCGTCTACGCCAACGACAACTTCGGCCAGTGGCGCTCCCACCACGGGGAGATCCTCGACCTGGCGCTCTCGGGCCGCCACCCGGAGCTGGTGGAGCCGGTACGGCCCGACGACGACGCGCTGTTCGTGGTGAAGGCGCGGCACTCGGTCTTCTACGAGACGCCGCTCGCGTACCTGCTCCGCTCGCTCGACGTGACCGACCTCGTCCTCACCGGCCAGGTCACCGAGCAGTGCGTGCTGTACTCGGCGCTGGACGCCCACATCCGGCATCTGGGCGTGACGGTCCCCCGGGACGCGGTCGCCCACATCCACGCGGATCTGGCGCGGGCGGCGCTGCGGATGATCGAGCGGAACATGGACGGCCGGATCGTCGACGCCGCCGACGTCGTGTTCTGACCGTCCGTGCGTCCGCCTGTCCCTCCGCGCACGGGTTCCGAACGGGTTCGCTAGAGGGCGAACCCCAGGAGGGCCACCTCCATGGGGAGGGCGGGGCGCTCGGGCAGGGCGGGCGGCTCCTGGCCGCGGCCGGTGTGGGTCGGGGGCACCGGGCGCAGGGCGGCGAGGCCGTCGGCGGCCCAGGGGGCGCCGGTGGCGGGGAGGGACAGGGTCATCCTCCGGCCGTCGGGCAGGGTCGTCTCCAGCGTGTTCGGGTCGTTCGTCCGCATGGCACCTCACTCGGTTCGCGCACGTTGGATCACGGCTCTCGGAAGGAAGGACGGAGGCGGGGGCGGAGGAGTTCCCTCCGCCCCACGTGGCCCCGGGACACCGGGGCGGGCGAGGCCGTTTAACTCCGCGTGCGTTCGGGACACCGGGGCGGGCGAGGCCGTTCAGCCCGCGTCGGGCGCCGCCGGGGCCGACGCGGCGGCTTCCGGCTGCTGGTCCCGGTCCTTGTCCCTGGCCTCGGCGCGGCGGGTGAGGCGCTTGCCGATGCCGAGCTGCGCGCCCGCGGCGACGAGGGCGACGGCGAGGCAGCCGATCCAGAGCGGGCCGGCGCCCCAGGTGTGGATCACCCAGCCGCCGACGAGCGGCGCGACGACGGCGGAGCCGGTCCAGGCGACCTGGTAGAGGCCCTGGTAGCGGCCGCGCAGGTGGTCGGGGGAGATGCGGGCGACGAGCGCGAAGCTGGTGGGGGTGTTGCCGATCTCGCCCAGTGTCCAGACGACGATCGAGGCGCCGTAGATCCAGGCGGAGTCGCCGAGGAGGAGGACGGAGTAGCCGATGCCGACCGTGGCCGAGGAGCCGGCGAGCACCCACGACTCGGGGAAGCGCTTGTAGAGCCGGGTGAGCGGCAGTTGCACGGCGACGATCACGATGCCGTTGAGCGCGGCGACCTGTCCGTAGGTGCTCGGCGAGAAGCCGTCCTGGCCCATCGCGATGGGCAGTCCGCTCTCGGACTGGAGCAGGATCGTGAGGACGAGGAACTGGGCGGCGACGAACGCGACGAAGCTCCGGTCGCGCAGCACGGTGCCGAACCCGCCGCCGGCGGCCTCCTCCTCCGCCTCCGTGGGCTCGGCGGCCCGTGCCCGGCCGGGCACCCGGGTCGCGATCATCACCGCGCCGATCAGGGTGGTGGCGCCGTTGAGCCAGAACAGGGCGGTGTAGCCGGTGAGGGAGACGAGGCCGACGGAGAGCATCGCGATGGAGTAACCCACGTTGATGGCCCAGAAGTTGAGCGAGTAGGCGCGGACCTGGTCCTTGCCGGGGATGACGTCGGCGATCAGCGCGTTGTGGGCGGGCCGGGTCGCGTTGTTCGTCACGCCGACGACGAAGGCGCCGACGATCAGGGCCCACGGGGAGCGGGCGTAGGCGAGGGCGATCATGCTGGCCGCGGTGGCGGCGAGGGCGGCGACGAGCGTCGGCTTGTGGCCGAACCGGTCCCCCAGGGCGCCGCCGAACGGCCCCGCCACGAGCGAGCCGACGCCGATGCCGGCGACGACGGTGCCCGCGAAGGCGGCGCTGCGGTCCAGTTCCTCGGTGATGTAGAAGGCGAGCAGCGGCATCACGAACCCGCAGGCGCGGTTGATGAGCTGGGCGGTCCACAGCCACCAGAAGCCGGACGGAAGCCCGCCGAAGGTCGCGGCGAAGGACGCGCGCGCCTTCGTCAGTGGCCGGATTCCCATGCGTTCTCCTTCGTCATGACACCGTCGGACGGGGCGGATGGTACGAGACCGGGGTTCCGCGGGTCCGAACACCGAATGAATACCGGTCGGATCGATTCCGCGAAAGGCGGGAATGCGCCACACGTCTCGAACCGCACCCCGGACGGCACTTCTCGGACATCCCTTTCGGTCAGCGTTTCCCGGCCATCCGTCCGTGGTCGGCACTTCTCGGACAGCGCTTCTCGGACAGTTCACCGGAGAGCGCGCCGGACAGATGCGTGAACCGCCCCTGAATGTGGTTCACCGGGGCGTTGGGGAAGATTTCGGCCGAAGAGTGCCGGTGTTCTTCCGGCGGGGGTTACCGTGGGCTCGATGGGGTCCCCATAGCGGACCCGACGCACCGGAGTTGAACACGTTTCACACAAACGGCGAGGTCAGCGGGGGCTTTCGCGCGGCCCTCCCAATCTCTATGATCTTACTCGCGCACCGACCCCATGCAGTGATGTACCGCGATATATGAGGATCAGACATCTGAGTTCCTCCCGTTCTTCTCAGCACTTCCGTCACGCTGATCCACGACAGCCCGGAGGCGAAGAGCACGTGAAAGACATCGAACGCGAACCGAGGGCGGGGATCAGCCCGCGATGAACCCTCTGACCTACACACCGCGCCTCGTGAAAGCGCTCCCGCCGGTGCACGTGAACGGCCGCGCGCTGAAGGCGTACGCGATGTTCGCCGACCCCGAGCGGGCCGGAGAGCTCCCGAAGCCCGAGTTCCTGGAGCGCCACGCGGCCACGGTGCTGAGCCGGAGCCCGGAGACGGGCGACCACGCGGCCGGCTTCCTCATCCTTCACCGCGGCGCAGAAGGAACGTATCTTCTGGTGAGTCAGTGGTACGACGCCGACATGCTGAAGCACTGGGTGCGCGGCGCGGTGGTCGACACCGAGGGGAACACCGCCTTCGAGCCCCTCCCCCAGCGGGACCTGATCGCCTGCGTCTGGGAGCTCGAAGTGGTGAGGTTCGAGCGGGACGCCTGGGTGAACACCGTGCTGGCGCGCGGCAGCGACGACCGGGCCGCCATCGACGCGTACCTGGAAACGACCTTCTCGGGGTGGGTGTGAAGCACGACATCGAGGTCCGGCCGATCGAGCCGGACCATCTGGACGCGCTGCTCGGACTGTGCGTGGAACACGCGGAGTACGAGAAGGCGGACTTCCACGAGAACGGTCAGGTGGAGCGCTGGCGTTCGGCGTTCTTCGGGGAGCGGCCGGCGCTGCACGGCTGGGTCGCGCTGGACGGCGGGAAGCCCTGCGGCTTCATGACCGTGACCGTCGACTTCGCCACCTGGAGCGCGGAGCGGTTCGCCTACATGGACTGCCTGTACCTCCAGGAGGCGTACCGCGGCAGGGGGCTCGGGCGGGTCTTCCTGGAGCGGCTGCGGGAGTTCGCGCTCGCCGAGGGATGCGGCTGGGCCGAGTGGCAGACGCCCCGGGACAACGAGGCGGGGATCGGCTTCTACGCCCGCATGGGTGCCCGCACCAAGGAGAAGGTCCGCTTCCACTACGACGTAGGGGTGCGTGACGCCTCATGACGATCCGTCCCGAACCGAAGACTCCCGCCCCCTTACCCCCGTGGTCGATCGACCCCTCCGACCAGGGCGGACCGGCGCCCGCGCTCGGCGACCTGGTCCGCTCGGCGGCGCTGAACGGGCCGGACCGTCCGGCCCTCCACGACGGACGACTCGGCCTCACCTTCGCCGAGCTGGAGCGGCGGGCCACGACGCTCGCCGCCTGGCTCGCCGAGCGGGGGGTGGCACCGGACGACCGGGTGGCGATCCTCGCCGAGAAGAGCGCGCTGATGCCGGTGCTGGCCCTCGCGATCTGGAAGTGCGGCGCCGTCTACGTGCCCCTCGACGGTACGGCCCCGGAACCCCGGCTGCGCGGGCTGCTCGGCCGGCTGGAACCCCGGGTGGTGCTCGCCCTCGACGACCGGGAGCCCGTGACCGGCGACGCCGTCTGGGCCGGCCGGACCGAGCTGGACGAGGTCCTGTCGGGGCCGGCGCGCCCCTGGGCGACCGTGCCGCACGGCCCGGAGTCCACGGCGTACATCATCTTCACCTCGGGCTCCACGGGTGAGCCCAAGGGCGTGGAGATCACCGTCGCCAACCTGGTCGCCTACTTCGGCAACCACAACGACGTGCTGCGGTTCACACCGGAGTCCCGGGTGTTCAGCCTCTCCCCCTTCCACTTCGACGTGTCGATCGAGGACACGCTGCTGCCGCTGTCGCTGGGCGCGTACGTCCACCAGTTCCGCGGCATGCACGCCGGCGCGGTGATGCGGGCGGTCATCACCCGCGAGCGGATCACCCACCTGATCGCCGTCTCCACCCTGCTGACGATGATCACCGAGGGCGGGCGGCACGTCACCCGGGAGAACTTCCCGAACCTGGAGATGGTGATGACGGGCGCGGAGGTCTGCGACCCCGGCGTCATCAACGTCTGGAAGGACGGCCTCCCCGAGGTCCGGGTGATCAACGTGTACGGGCCGACCGAGGCGACCATCGTCTGCGTCGCCCACGAGATCGAGCGGGTCGACCGGGAGCGCGTCGGCTCCTACCCGATCGGGCGGCCCCTGCGCGGGGTGGCCGCGCGGATCATGGACGACGGCGTCGAGGTCCACGAGCCGGGCCGCGTAGGCGAGTTGTGGATCGGCGGCGAGCAGGTCATGCGCGGCTACTACGGGCAGCCGGAGGAGACCGCCCGGCGGGTGGTCGAGGTGGACGGCGTCCGCTACTACCGCACCGGCGACCTGTGCGGCTACGACGAGAACGGCGACATCGTCTTCCGCGGCCGGAACGACGACGAGGTGAAGCTGGCCGGCCGGCGGATCCACCTGGGCGAGATCCGGCAGACCGTGCTCAGCTGCCCCGGTGTCGAGCGGGCGGCCGTCGCGCTGGTCCCGCGCCTGGGCCACGACGTGATCGCCCTGGTGGTCATGGCGCCCGACCGGGCGGTCCTCGCGGCCGCGGAGAAGCGCCTCGCGGAGCTGCTGCCCGCGTACATGCTCCCGACCGTGGTCGCCTGGTCGCCGGAGCTCACCGTCTCCTCCACGGGCAAGACGGACGAGAAGGCGCTGATGCGGCGGCTCGCCGAGGCGGCCCGGGACACGAGCGCGACCCGATTCGTGTTCACCCCCGCGGGCGAGGTCGAACCGGTGGGTGAGGACGCCCATGCCTGACGCCGGCACGGACGTGGACGCTCAGGCGGCGGCCCTCCACCCCGAGTTCGCCCGGCTGGCCACCGCCCGCCGGATCATGGCGGTCCGCGGCTCCACCGGCTCCCTCGCGGAGGACCGGGCCAACGCCGAGCGGTGGATCGCCCGCTTCGGCGGCGCCGTGGACCCCGCGGACGGCGCGGCGGTCGAGACGGGCCCGCACGGGGTCACCGTCCGGCCCGCCCGGGAGGACCCGGACAGCCCGTGGGTCGTGTACATCCACGGCGGCGGGATGGTCTACTACTCGACGACCGTCTTCCAGCCCTTCTTACGCACCCTGGCGGGCACCCTCCGAGCGCCGGTGGAGGCGTTCGACTATCCGAAGGCGCCGGAGCACACGGTCGAGGAGTCGGTGGAGCTCCTCGCGGACCGGATCGCCTCCCGCCGACGGAGCCTGACGGACCGTCCGATCGTCCTCGCGGGCGACAGCGTCGGCGGACTCCTCGCGCTCTACCTCAGCCTGCGGGTGCTGCCCGGGGCGTTCGCCCGGATCGTCCTCCTCTACCCCGTGCTCGACCTGCGGACGGAGCGCGCCTCCTACGGGACCTTCGGCGAGGGGCACTTCCTCGACCGGGACGCCATGCGGCTCTTCACCTCCTTCCTCGAACCCCATTTCTCCGCCCGGGACTTCGACCCGATGCGGCTGCCGGACGCGGACCTGGCACGGCTGCCGGACACCTCGATCGTCACCGCGGGATACGACGTCCTGAGGGACGAGGGGCTGGCCTGGGCCGAGCAGACCGCCGGCCGCGCACCCGGCCGCCTGCGGCACCGCCACTTCCCCGACCTGCCCCACGACTTCTGCCTGTACGCCGGACGGCTGGCCTCGGCCGGGAGCGCCGTCGCCGAGATCGCCAGGACCGCCTTCCCCCTCACAGAACGGGACCTGACATGACCGCCAGGACCGGCGCGGTGACGCTGCCGCCGTGGTCGACCGATCCCGCCGCCGCGGGCGGACCTCCGCCCGCCCTCGGCGACCTCCTCGCGGCCCCGGCCCGCAAGTGGCCGGAGCGGGTCGCGATCGACGACGGGGCCACCCGGTACACCTTCGCCGAGCTCGAACAGGGCGCGCTGAGGATCGCGGGCTGGCTGGCCGGGCAGGGGGTGGGCCCGGGTGACCGGGTCGCGGTCCTCACCGAGACCAAGCCTGTCATGCCCATGATCATCTTGGGCATCTGGAAGCGCGGCGCCGTCCACGTGCCCCTCGACTCCGCCGAACCCGGGCACCGGACCCTCGACCTGCTCCGGCGGGTCCGGCCGGCCGCCGTGATCACGCCACGGGGCGCGCCGGACCCGCTCCCCGGCACCCCGACCCTGGACGGGGAGGGGCTGGTCCCCTTCCTCTCCGGCCCCGGCGCGGACGGGGAAGGACCGGTCCCCCACACCTCCGGCCCCGGCGCCCCGCACACCACCCTGGCCCACGGGCCCGAGGACACCGCCTACATCGTCTTCGCCTCCGGCGCCACGGGCGTGCCGCAGGGCGCCGAGATCACCGCCGCCGGGCTGCTCGCCCACTTCACCGGCCACAACGAGGTGCTGCGCCTCACCCCCGACTCCCGGGTCCTGGGCCTCTCCCCGTTCCACTTCGACGTGTCCCTCCTGGACACCCTGCTCCCCCTGTCGGTGGGCGCCTCCGTCCACCAGTACCGCGGCCTCCCGGTCCCCGCCCTGCTGCGCGCCGCGGTCGCCCGGCACGGGATCACGCACCTCCTCGCCGTCACCGTGCTGCTCGACCTGTTCACGCGCGACGCCCGGCAGATCACCCGGGAGAAGCTCCCCAGCCTGGAGGTGGTCATGACGGGGGCCCAGGTCTGCCCGTCGGCCGTCCTCCGCGTCTGGGCCGAGCAGGTCCCCGGGGTCCGGCTGGTGCAGGCGTTCGGTCCGCCCGAGGCCACGATCTTCGGCTTCACCCACACCGTCGGGCCCGAGGAGACGGCCGGCGAGGACCCCTGCCCCGTCGGCCGCCCCCTGCGGGGCACCCTCGCCCGGCTCGTCCGGGACGGGGCCGAGGTCCACGGACCCGGCGCGGAGGGAGAGCTCTGGATCGGCGGCCCGCAGGTCATGCGCGGCTACTTCGACCAGCCCGAGGAGACGGCCCGCCTGGTCGTCGAGGCCGACGGGACCCGCTGGTTCCGCACCGGGGACGTCTGCGCGTACGACGCCGACGGCGCCCTCGTGCTGCGCCGCCACGCGGACGAACGGATCGTGTGGCTGGCGGGCCGCCGCACCCATCTGCACGAGATCGAGCGGGCCGCCCTGAGCTTCCCCGGCGTCGAGCGGGCCACCGCCACCGCGGTCCCGCGCGGCGGCCGCGACGTCGTGGCCCTGGTGGTCGCCGCGAAGGAGCGGCGGAACCTCCCCGACGTGACCGAGCACCTCCGCGACCGCCTGCCCGAGCCCCTGCGCCCGGCCCTGCTCGGCTGGAACCGCCCCTCCCCCGCCCCCTGGGAACCGGACCGCGCCGGGTCCGCCCTGGCCGGACGGATCGGCGCGGCGACCGCCGGACCCCCGCACGCGACGTACTTCGAACTGTCGGCCGACGGCGCCGTCGAACCCTTTGATGACGAGGTGGAGATATGAGCACAGCGGTGAACGACACGGTCAGGGAGAAGGTCGCGGAGTACCTGGAGACGGCGCTGGGCAAGCCGGTGGACCTCGCCCCGCTCCCCGACTCCACTCCGCTCAACACGCTCGGCCTGGACTCCCTCCTGACCATCAGCGTCCTCGTCACCCTCCTGGAGGACGCCGGAGTGGACCTCGGCGAGCACGCCGACTCCCTGGTCACCCCCAGCACCCTCGGCGACCTGTACGCCCTCGCCGGCCGCTTCCTGGGCGAGCCGGAGGAGCAGGCCCCCGCCGCCGCGAGCGGCCCCGCCGAGCCCCGCGAGCAGAACGACCAACTCGCCTACTACCAGGCCAAACTCGCGTACGAGATCGACTCGGCCGACCTCCAGGACGCCCTCGACGCCGGCCAGGACCTCGTCGTGGTCGACGGCCGGAGCAGCGAGTCGTACGCCGCCGAGCACATCCCCGGCGCGGTCAGCGTCCCGCACCGCTCGATCTCCCAGGAGTCGCTGGCCGGCCTCTCCAAGGCACCGCTGTACGTGACCTACTGCGACGGCATCGGCTGCAACGCCTCGACCAAGACGGCGATCAAGCTGGCGACGGCGGGCTTCCGGGTCAAGGAGCTGATCGGCGGCCTCGACTGGTGGAAGCGGGACGGCCACCCGACCGAGGGCCACGCCGCCCCGGCCCACACCCATCACGCCGGCTGCGGGTGCTAAGGCCCGCCGCCGTACCGGAACCGTCCGCCCGAACCGCAGATGTGGGGAGCCGATCCGTGAGCAGCACCGAGGAGCACGACGCAGCGCCGCTGGACGTGGCGGTGGTGGGCGGCAGTCTGGCGGGCTGCGCCACCGCCGTCCACTTCGCCACGATGGGGTACCGGGTGGCGGTCTTCGAGAAGAAGGCGGCCCCCGACACGTACCACAAGCAGCTCTGCACCCACTTCGTGCAGCCGCACACCGTCCCGCTGCTGAACGCCCTCGGGCTCGCCCATCTCCGGGAGCCCGACCGGTCGGTGGCGACCAAGGCCGTGTTCGTGACGCCCGGCGGGGTGGTCGAGACGCCGGGCCCCGGGTACGACCCCGAGCTGCCGGAGTCGTACGCGCTGAACCTGGAGCGGCGGGTCCTCGACCCGGCGATCCGGGAGTCCGCGCGGCGGCACGGCGTCCGGTTCGTCGAGGCCACGGGGGTCGAGGGCGTCGAGCGGGACGAGGACGGCTGGACCGTGCGCACGGCGGCCGAGTCCGGTGCCCGGCGGTACCGGGCCCGGCTGGTGGTGGCGGCGGACGGACGGCGCTCGCGTCTCGCCGGGCTGCTCGGCAACGAGGCCGACAGCCGCCCCAACGAACGGGCCGCGCTCTTCGGCTACTTCACGGGGATCGAGGCGCCGGCCGACAACCGGTCGGTCTTCGTGATGAACGAGCGGGACCTGGCGTGCAGCTACCCGCTCGTCGGCGGCAGGACCGAGCTGGTCCTCTTCGCGGAGAAGTCCCGGGTCGAGGGGTGGCGCGGCTCGGACGGGCGGATGGCGGAGTTCCTGAAGTACTTCGACGGGCTCGCGGAGGCCCCGTCGGTGACGAACGCGGTCCCGGAGGGGCCGCTGCTCGGGTACGCCGACTACCCGAGCCTCATCCGGCGGCCGGTGGCCGGCTCCGTCCCCTTCGTCGGCGACGCGGCCCTGTCCCTGGACGCCATGAGCGGCGTCGGCTGCGGGTTCGCGCTCCTCACCGCCCAGCTCCTCGCCCACTCCTTCGCCGGACGGACGCTGGACGCCGAGGGCGTCCGCGAAGGGCTCGACGCCTACCGGCAGCGGTTCGAGAAGACCCTGCTGCCGCACGCGGAGGGCATCTGCGGGGACTCCCTCGTCGACAAGGACGAGACCACCCGCAAGCGCATGTTCGAGACCATCTGCGGAAATCGGGAACTGAGCGGGAAATACCTGGCACTGACCGGCCGCATGATCATGCCGGCCGAATTCCAGCGCGCCTTCATGAAGGGCCTGATGGCCCGCGGTTCGGCCGCCGCGCGGAAATAGCCCCGCCCCTCGCGTAAAGCTCGTCCGCATCGTCCGCATAAAGAGATTCGCCCCGCAAGAATTACACCGTCCCCCACGACCGGAACCATTTCACGAGGGAAGGACCGAGACCGATGGCGCGTGTCGCGTTCACGACGTTCGCGATCCTCAAGGAACCGTACGGACACCCTGAGGTGCAGGAGTTCGACGACCTGACGCCGCCGACCTTCGAGGAGGCGGAGAACAGCCCGGGATTCGTCGCGCGGGCGAAAGAGGAACCCAACCAGAGCCATCTCAGCAATTTCCACCGGGACTGGGGCGACTGGGGGAAGTTCGAGGTGCCCCGCTTCTACACCGGCGGGCGGACCGACGAGACCGACAGCCGGGCCTGCACCCTCTCCCTCTGGGCCGACCTGGAGTCCGTCTTCGCCTTCGCCTACGGCGGCCTGCACCGCACCACCCTGAGCCGGCGGCACGAGTGGTTCCTGAAGCCGGAGTGGCCGACGTACGCGGCCTGGTGGGTGGCCGACGACGCCACCCCCACCTGGGCGGACGCCTGCGTCCGGCTGGAGCACCTGCACGACCACGGCTCCTCGCCGTTCTCCTTCTCCTTCCGCAAGCCGTTCGACGCCGACGGCGCCCCGACCAAGGTGAACGCCTCGGCCGCCCGCCGCGCCTCCGGCTCCGGCCCCGCCTCCTGACACCGCCCGGCCCGTCCCTTCCACTCCACCAGGGGAAAACCGTGATCACGCGCGCCTTCGACCGTTCGGCGATGAGCTGGTCGTACGAGATGCACCTCCAACCCATGCTGTCCGCGACCGACATCGAGGGCCTGCCGTTCGGCTCCGTCTTCGGCAGCGTCCCCGCCCGCACCACCTCCAAGCGCCACGCCCACCAGGACGGCGAGATGTTCATCGTCCTGGCCGGAAAGGCGGTCGTCGTCCTCGGCGACGAGGAGCGCGAGCTGGGACCGGGGCACGTCTGCTACCTGTCGCCGTTCGGCTTCCACGAGATCCGCAACGACCACGACGAGCCCTTCGACATCGTCTCGGTGTACTGGGAACACATCCCGAGCGCCGTCGCCGTCCTGGAGAAGTCGCCGCCGCGCGACCGGCTCGCCGACCGCACCCTGGTGTGCTGCCCGCCGGTCACCCCCAACGGCGGCCTCCACCTCGGCCACCTCGCCGGCCCCTACGTCCGCGCCGACATGATGGTGCGCGCCCTGCGCAGCACCGGCCGCGACGCCCGGCACACCACCGGCACCGACGACAACCAGTCGTACCTCGCCACCGCCGCCCTGCTTCGGGGCAGCACCCCGACGGCCGTGGCCACCGCCGAGGGCGACGGCATCGTGGCGACGCTCCGCGCGGTCGGCGTCGGCGTCGACCGGCTCACGCGCCCCCTGACGGACCCGGGCCACGGCGACCGGATGCGCGCCCTGCTCGACCTGGTGAAGGCGTCGCCCGCGGTACGGGAGGAGGAGCGGGAGCAGGCGTACTGCCCCGACTGCGAGCTGTCGCTGCACCAGGCGTTCGCCAGCGGGAACTGCGCGCACTGCGACGCGCCGAGCGTCGGCGAGATCTGCGAGGCGTGCGGGCGGCCCAACGAGGCCCGGGAGCTGACCGGCCTGAAGTGCCGGATCTGCGGGACGGCCGCCGTCATCCGCCCGGAGCGCGGGCTCTGGCTCGACATGAACGCCTACGCGGACGAGCTGCGGGAGTACCTGCGGGTCTCGGCCACCGCTCCCGACCTGCGGATCCTGGTGGAACGGCTGCTGGACGAGGGGCTGCCGCCGTACCGGCTCGACCGGGTCACCGACTGGGGCGTCGACCTGGGCGGCGGCCGGGCCCTCGACGCGTGGGCGGACCTCGCGCTGGCCTTCCTCGACGCCGCGAGGACCGAGGCGGAGGACGGCGGTCCCGCCCGGATCGTGCTCTTCCTCGGCTACGACAACAGCTTCTACTACGCGGTGCTGCTGCCGGTCCTCGCCCTCGCGGCCGGCCTGCGGGAGTACCTGCCGGACGCCTTCGTCACCAACCAGTTCCTGCACCTGGGCGACGAGAAGTTCTCCACCAGCCGGGGCCACGCCGTCTGGGCCGACGACGCGCTCGCCGAGGCGGGACCGGACGCCGTCCGCCTGGCGCTGCTGCGCGACGCCCCGGAGGGCCGGGTCACCCGGATCACCGAGGAGCGGGCCGGCCGGCTGACCGAGGATCCGCTGTACCTCGCGGCGCACGCCTGGCTCGACGGCTTCGCGGCGCTGCACGGGGCGGGCGACGGCGTGGTGCCCGGCACCGGCGCCTGGACGGACGCGCACCGCGAGTTCTACCGCTACCTCAACCTGACGACACGTCAACTCGACGGTCTGGTCCTGCCGGAGGCGTTCAGCGCCCGCGGCTACGTCGACCTGCTCGACTCCTTCGTGAAGCGCTGCGCCGAGTTCCGGGCGACGGAGGAGGTGGCCCGCAGGGTGCCGTCGCTGGCGGAGGAGGCCCGGACCAGCCTGGCGCTCGAATACCTGGCGGCCAAGGTCTTCGCCGCGCTGGCCTGGCCGGTCACCCCCGGTCTCGCCGAGCGGGTCTGGACGTGGCTCGGCCTGCCCGGCGAGCCGGTCCGCGAGGCCGACTGGTCCTTCCTGCCCTCCGGCACCCGGTGCGCGGCGCCCGCGCCCGCCCCCGCCACGGCGGCCGTCCCCGCCGCGAGCGGGCGGTCGTGAGCGACCCCGGCCCGGCCGGCCCCGCCCCCGGCGGGGAACCTCCCGCCGTGGCGGACGTCGTGGTGGTGGGCGCCGGGATCACCGGCGCCGCCGTCGCGCACCACCTGGCACGCCGGGGCGCGTCCGTCGTCGTCCTGGAGCAGGCGGCCCGCCCCGGAGCCGCCGGGGCGACCGGCTTCTCCGGCGGGATGGTGCGCGCCTACGACCCCGACCCGGCCGTCGCCCCGCTGGCGGTGGCGGGCCTGGCCGCCTACCGGGACCCGGGGCGCTGGGCGTCGGGGCGGGTCCCGCTGCGCACGGTCGGCGCGGTGACCGCCGCCGACCCCGCAGAGGAGGCCGCCTTACGCGAGGCCGCGCGGCGGATCAACGCGGCCCTCGGCACCACGGCGCACGTGGTGACGGGGCCCTCGGAGGCGGCGGGCGTCCGGCTGGCCGGCGGGATCGCCCTGGTCGAGCCCGAGGCGGGCTGGGTGGCCCCGGCGGAGGTCACGGCGGACTGGCTGGAGCAGGCGCGCGCCGACGGCGCCGCCGTCCGCTGCGGGGTGCGGGTGCGGGCGGTGGAGGCGCGCGGCGGACGCCCGGTGGTCCTCACCGACGCGGGCCCGGTGCTCGCCGGGGCCGTGGTGGCGGCGGTCGGACCGTGGGGGGCGGACCCGGTCCCCGGGCTGCGGCCCGCCGTGCCGGTCCGCTCGCGGTCGATCCAGGTGAGCATCGTCGGGCGCGACCCGTCCGCGCCCGCCCACGCGACCTTCGTCGACCTGCGGACCGGCCTGTACGCCAAGCCGGTCGGCGCCGACCGGACGCTGCTCGGCATGCCGCACCTGGTCTGGGACGCGCGGATCGGCGCCCCGCCGGACCCGGACCACGCGCGGGCGACGGTCGCCGCGCTGACCGCGCACTTCCCGTGGCTCGCCTCGGCCCCGCACCTCGACACGATCCGCGCCGCCGACGCGTACGGTGACCCGGCAGGCGAGGGGCCGGCGTCCGGCCTGCTCACGGGGACCGGCGTGCCCCACGTGTGGGCGGTACGCGGCTGGAACGGCGGCGGCGTGAAGACGGCGCCGGAGGCCGGCCGCCGCATCGCCGAGGCCGTCCTGGCCGACGCGTTTCCGGGCGATACGGCTCCGGTGCGCGCCTTCCCGGCCGATGCGTTTCCGGCCCGCGCCGTCCCGGCCGACGACAGCCCAGCCCGCGCCGTCCCAGCCGATACGGCTCCGGCCCGCGCCGTCCCGGCCGATGCGGCTCCGGCGCGCGCCTTCCCCGCCTCGGACTCCTGTCCCGGCGGCGTCTGACGGCCCGCCAGGCCGCCCGGCCCGCCGTCCGACGGCAGGCCCGGCCCCACCCGCCGGGCCCCACCCGCCGGGCCCGACCCGCCCGGCCGATCCCACCTGGCCGATCCCACCCGGCCCGACCGCCCGTGGGCGGCGCCCGAAGCGCCGCCGCCCGGCTGCACCACTCCCATTCGCTCCCGTCTCGCTCTCGTCAAGGGGGAACAGTGACCACCCGCTGCCATGATGTGCTCGGCATAGGCTTCGGTCCGGCCAACCTGGCTCTCGCCATCGCGCTGGAGGAAGAGGGACACGACCTCGACATCCGCTTCCTGGAGGCCCGCCCGGGCCCGTCCTGGCAGAGCGCGATGATGCTCGACGGCTCGGACATCCAGAACCACCCGGTGCGCGACCTGGTGTCGCTGCGCAACCCGCGCAGCCGCTACAGCTTCATCAACTACCTGTTCGAGAACGGCCGTCTGCTCGACCACCTCAACCTCCCGATGGAGTTCCCGCTGCGCAAGGAGTACGCGCAGTACGTCACCTGGGCCGCCGGCCACTTCGGCCGCCTGGTCGACTACGGGACCCACGTCACCGGCGTCACGCTGGGCCGGGACGCGGACGGGCTGCCGCGCTACACGGTCACCACGTCCGCCGGGGAGACGCTCCAGGCGCGGGCCCTCGTGGTCGGCACCGGTCGGGCGCCGTTCGTCCCGGAGCCGTTCGACGCGGTGGACTCGCCGCGCGTCTTCCATCTGACGCGGTACCTGCCGGCCCTGCGGGAGCTGGAGGAGGCGGGGGTGGTGCCGCGCCGGGTGACGGTCGTCGGCGGCAGCCAGAGCGCGGTCGAGCTCACCCTCGACCTCGCCCGCCGCTACCCGCAGGCCCAGGTGACGACTCTCGTACGGTCGCTGACGCTCCGTGAGAAGGACACCAGCCCGTTCAGCGAGGAGGGGTACTTCCCCGGCTTCACCGACTACTACTACGGCGCCTCCCGTGAACGGAAGGACGCCATCGACCAGTTCATGCGGCTGACGAACTACTCCTCCGCCGACGGGGACGTGCTGCGCGAGCTGTACCGGCTCATCTACGAACAGCGGCTCGACGGCGAGCAGCGGGTGTTCGTCAGCGGCAGCCGGCAGGTGCGCTCGCTCGAAGTCGGCGAGGACGGCGTCCGGATGAGCGTGGACGAGCTGAACACCGGGGTCTCGGAGGTCCACGAGGCCGACTTCGTGGTCCTCGCCACCGGCTTCCGGGACCTCGGCCCGGCCGCCCACCAGGAACGGGTCCCGGCCCTGATGCGCGGGGTGGCGGAGGAGTTCGCGTTCGACGCCCACGGCTATCTGGCCGTCGGCCCGGACTACGAGGTGCGGCCGGTGGCGCCCGAGACGCCGGCGCTCTTCCTCAACGGCCTGTGCGAGTCCAGCCACGGCATCGGCGACGCCGGCTCGTTCAGCCTGCTGTCGCTCCGCGCCAAGGTGATCGCGGAGAGCCTCCGGAAGCGCCTCCCGTGACGGAGCCACCGGAAACGGCACCGGTGGCGGGGCCGGCGGACGCGACGACACCCATGCAGCCGGCCGCGGGGCGGCCCGAGCGGGCGATCGCCGGGCGGGTCGCGGGCGGGGTGCTCGGGGCCGGCCTGCTGGTCATGCCGCCCGTCGTCGCGGACCTCGCGGGCGGGGACGCGCTCCTCGTCTGGGCCGCCCACGTGGTGCTCGGCGGCTCGGTCGCCCTGGTGCTGGCCCTGCTGGTCCGCGCCCGGATCGGCCCGTCCTCGCTGGCGGGGGCGGTCGGGGCGCTCCTCGGCGGCTGGGCGGAGCGGGCGGTGGACGGCGTCTTCGCGGTCGCCTTCACCGCCGGGCAGGCGGCGATCGCCTGGTTCGCCGCGACGGCGCTGCTGACCGCCGCCGACGGGGCGCCGCCCCCGCCGGGCGCGGGCGGGCAGGCGCTCGCCCTGGGCGTGCTGGCCGTGGGCGTGGCGGGGGCGCTGGCTCCGCTGACGCCGCCGGCCGCGCTGCTGCGGTGGCGTCCGTGGGTCGCGGGCGGGCTCGCGCTCGCCTGCGCCGTGTGGCTCTGGCCCGCCGACCCGGGCGCGGGCACGGCGCTGGCGCCGTCGGGGCTCTCGGGGGCGTCGGCGCTGTGGCTGGCGCTCACGGCGCTGTTCTTCGCCGGGGTCGGCTGGGAGGTCGTCACGGCGGCCGTCCCCGCCGCCTCGGCCGGCCCGCGGCGCACGGCCGTCGGCGTGGTCCTCGGCGCGGTCTTCGTGGGGGTCGTCTACCTGGGCCTCGCGGCGGTCCAGGGCCTGGGCGCCCGCGCCCCGGCCGGGGCCCCGCTGCGCTGGGTGCTCGCCGTGGCGACCGCCGCCGTCCTGACGTCCTACGTCCTCACCAACGTCCGCACCGCGGCCCGGATCGCGGCCCGGCTGCACCCCGCCGGGCGCCGGTCCCCCGCGCGGCGCCCCGCCCCGGCGCTCGTCGCGGCGGTCGGCGCGGCCTGCTGCGCCTTCGCCTGGGCGGGGGCGCGGGACGGCGGCGTACCCCTGCTGCTGCTCGGTCCGGCCGCGGCGGCGCTGGTCGGGTACGCGCTGGCCGCCGCGGCGGCGGTACGGCACGGCGGGCCGCTCCTGCGGGCCGCCGGGGCGCTGCTGCTGGCCGTGCTGGTGGGCCTGGCGGTGCTCGCCGTCCCGGCCCTCTCCGGCGTCTGACCCCGCCGGACCGCTCCTCCCTCTCGTAAGGCTCCCTTCCACCCCCTCTCGTACGGCTCCCTTCCACCCCCCTCTCCGAGGAGACCCCTCATGAACGCCTTCCCCCTCGAATCCGAGGTCCGCAGCTACAGCCGGAACTGGCCCGTGGTCTTCGACCAGGCGCGGGGCAGCCGGCTGACCGCCCGTGACGGGCGGGCGTACCTGGACTTCTTCGCGGGCGCGAGCGCCCTCAACTACGGCCACAACCATCCGGTGCTGAAGCGGGCGCTGCTCGACTACCTGGAGCGGGACGGGGTCACGCACAGCCTGGACATGCTGACGGCGGCGAAGGAGGAGTTCCTCGCCGAGTTCGGGGCGCGGGTTCTCGCGCCCCGGCGGCTGGAGTACAAGGTGCAGTTCCCCGGCCCCACGGGCACCAACAGCGTGGAGGCGGCGCTGAAACTGGCCCGGAAGGTGACCGGGCGTCAGACGGTGGTGGCCTTCACGGGCGGCTTCCACGGCATGTCCCTGGGCGCCCTCGCGGTGACCGGGAACGCGGCCAAGCGCGGCGGGGCGGGCGTGCCGCTCGGGCACACCTGGCGGCTTCCGTACGACGGCTTCGCCGACGGCGAGGTCTCGGGCCTGCGGCTGCTCGACGCGATGCTCGACGACAGCAGCAGCGGCCTCGACCTGCCCGCCGCCGTGATCGTGGAGACGGTGCAGGGCGAGGGCGGCGTGAAGCCGGCCGGTGCCGCGTGGCTCGCGGACCTGGCGGAGCTGTGCGACCGGCGGAGGATCTTGCTGATCGTGGACGACATCCAGATGGGGTGCGGGCGGACCGGCCCGTTCTTCAGCTTCGAGGCGGCCGGGATCACTCCCGACATCGTCTGCCTGTCGAAGTCCCTGAGCGGGTACGGGCTGCCGATGGCGCTGACGCTCTTCCGCGCCGAGCTGGACGTGTGGCAGCCGGGCGAGCACAACGGCACGTTCCGCGGCAACAACCCGGCGTTCGTGACGGCGACGGCGGCGCTGCGGGAGTTCTGGGCGGACAGCGCCCTGGAGAAGCAGACCGAGGTGCGGGGCGCGCTCTTCGAGGAGCGGCTCGGCGAGCTGGCCGGGGCGTACGCGGCGCACGTGTCGGCGCGGCGGGGGCGCGGCCTGGCCTGGGGTCTGGCCTTCCGGGAGGCGGCGCTCGCCCGGCGGGTCGCCGACGCGGCCTTCGCCCGCGGGCTCCTGGTGGAGACCTCGGGCTCGGACGACGAGGTGGTGAAGCTGCTGCCGCCGCTGACCGCCACCGACGAGGAACTGGCGGAGGGCCTGGACATCCTGCGGGACGCGGTGGCGGCGGGCGTGAGCGGCTGAGCGCGGGGACGCGGCGGCCGCCGGGGGGTCACGGCCGCGCGGCCGCGGCCGGTTCCGCCGCCACCGGTCCGGTCGTACCGCCGGCGGTGAACCAGTGGGTGCGGACCGCGTCCGTGGGGCGCGGTTCGCCGAGCGCGTCGAGGCCCCAGGCGGCCAGGGCCTCGACGACCGGGCGCAGTTCGGCGCCGCGCGCGGTGAGCTGGTAGACGGTCGCGTTGGCGGGCCGCTCCAGGCGGCGGCGCTCGACCAGTTCCTCGCCCTCCAGCTGCTTGAGCCGGCCCGCGAGGATGTCGGTGGAGACGCCGGGGAGGTCGGCGTGGAGGTCGGTGTACCGCCGCGGGCCGTGCAGCAGCTCCCGGACGATCAGCAGGCTCCAGCGCTCCCCCACCGCGTCCAGGGCTCGGGCGACGGCGCAGTACTGGTCGTAGCTTCGGCGTGGCATGGTCGTCAGCATAGCCAAAGAGTTGGACTTTCCAAGTAGGAACTTGGTAGAACAAAGCAGCCACGGCGGCGCGGATGACGGTCACGGTCGGGAGGCCGCAGATGAGTTTTCGACAGTCCAGCAAACTGAAGGACGTGTGCTACGAGATCCGTGGCCCGGTCGTCGACCAGGCCAACGCCCTTGAGGAGGCGGGTCACAGCGTCCTGCGGCTGAACACCGGCAATCCGGCGCCGTTCGGCTTCGAGGTGCCGGAGGAGATCCTCCAGGACATCATCCGCAACCTGCCCCACGCGCACGGCTACAGCGACGCCCGGGGCATCCTGCCGGCCCGGCGGGCGGTGATGCAGTACTACCAGCAGCGCGGTGTCACGGGTGTGACCGTCGACGACGTCTACCTCGGCAACGGCGCCTCGGAGCTGATCCAGATGGCCGTCCAGGCGCTGGTGGACGACGGCGACGAGGTGCTCGTGCCGATGCCCGACTACCCGCTGTGGACCGCCGTGGTGCGGTTCGCCGGCGGCCGGGCCGTGCACTACCTGTGCGACGAGGAGGCCGACTGGTTCCCCGACCTCGACGACATCGCCGCGAAGATCACCGACCGCACCAAGGCCATCGTCGTCATCAACCCCAACAACCCGACGGGCGCGGTCTATTCGAAGGAGCTCCTGGAGGGCATCCTCGAACTCGCCCGCCGCCACGGCCTGATGGTGCTGGCCGACGAGATCTACGACAAGATCCTCTACGACGACACCGAGCACCACTGCCTGGCCGCGCTCAGCGACGACGTGCTGACCCTCACCTTCAACGGCCTGTCCAAGTCGTACCGCGTGGCCGGATACCGCAGCGGCTGGCTGGTCGTCTCCGGACCGAAGGAGCTGGCCGGCGACTACCTGGAGGGCCTGACCATGCTGGCCGGCATGCGGCTCTGCCCCAACGTGCCGGCCCAGTACGCCGTCCAGGCCGCGCTCGGCGGGCGGCAGTCCATCCACGACCTCACCCTGCCGACGGGCAGGCTGACCGAGCAGCGGGACGTGGCATGGCGGGCCCTCAACGAGATCCCGGGCGTGAGCTGCGTCAAGCCGAAGGGCGCCCTGTACGCCTTCGCCAAGCTCGACCCCGACGTGCACAAGATCGTCGACGACGAGCGGCTCG
The DNA here is from genome assembly GCF_044541975.1 of Streptomyces sp. NPDC085460. Lineage (NCBI taxonomy): Bacteria > Bacillati > Actinomycetota > Actinomycetes > Kitasatosporales > Streptomycetaceae > Streptomyces > Streptomyces sp. NPDC085460. The sequence continues at coordinate 407,223 of NZ_JBITTO010000001.1, read as the reverse complement.
TCCTCGACCTGCTGCTCCGCGAGAAGATCCACCTGGTCCAGGGCACCGGCTTCAACTGGCCCCGCCCGGACCACTTCCGCTTCGTCACGCTGCCGCGCGCCGACGACCTGGAGACCGCGATCAACCGCATCGGCCGCTTCCTCTCCACCTACCGCCAGTAGCGGCGCGGGAGCGGGCGTACGGTTCCGGCCAAATCCCTGTCCGGGGCCACCGATTGACGTATCACCGGACCGTGGACGCGCCACGGACGGGCAAGCTGGATCATGAAGAGACCGTTCCTCGCACCCGGCACCCGTGGTGCACCCCACCGGAGGAGCTCCGTTGAACCCCCAGAGCCAACGCCCGCCCGCCGTGATCGTCATGAGCGACCTGGCGGCCCTCGCCCGCCAGCACCGGCTGATCACCGACATCGCGGAGCGCGGGCTGGCGCCGCTGGTCGTCGTCGGCCCCACCACCGACCTGGCGAAGCTGACCGGACACATCGAGGACCCGGCCCACCCGCTCTCCCGGATCCGGGCCGTCCGCCAGTTCCCCGACGCCGCGATCGCCGGCGTCCTCGCCTCCGTGCAGGACTGGATCGCCGCGTACGACATACGCGGTGTGATCTGCAGCGGCGAGGTCTTCGTCGACCCGTGCGGCGTCCTCTCCGAGGCGCTCGGCCTGCCGGGCCCCGGAACCTGGGCGGCCCGCGTCTGCCGCGACAAGGTGATGCAGCGCGTCATCCTCCGCGACCACGGCCCCGTGTGGCGGGCCTTCGCCCCCCACCAGCGGGACTCCGCCGCCGCCGACGCGTACCCCGCGGTCGTCAAGCCGGCCGGGCGGATGTTCAGTTCGGGCGTCGTCCGCGTCGAGAACGACGAGGAGCTGCGGGCCGCGCTCACCCAGTACGAGCCGGACGAGACGATCCTCGTGGAGGAGCTGGTCGACGGACCGGAGTTCTCGGTCGAGGCCCTCGTCCACAACGGCGAACTGCTGTGGAGCGGCGTCACCGCCAAGCTCACCAACGAGGACGACAGCCGCTTCTTCACCGAGATCGGCCACACCAGCCCCGCCGACGTGCCGCTCGCCCACTCGGACGCGCTCGTCACCGCCAACGCCGCGATCCTCAAGGCGCTGCGCTTCGACAGCGGCATCACCCACGCCGAGTTCCGGCTCCGCGACGGCCAGCCGGTCCTCATGGAGATCGCCGCCCGCCTCCCCGGCGACGCCATCACCATGATGTGGCACCTCGCCACCGGCAAGCCCATCGAGCCCGCCATCGTCGACCTCGCCCTCGGCGTGCGCCCCGACTACCCGACGCCGACCCGACGGGCCGTGCAGCGCTTCGTCGAGCACACCCCCGGCCGGCTGACGGACGTCCGCTACGAGGGCGAGCCGGTGTCCTGGATCGTCGACGACGCGGTCTGGCCCCTCGTCGAGGCCACCACCCCCGACGCGCCCGCCCGCTGCGCCTCGGTCATGGTCGCCCTCCCCCGGAACGCCCGCCTGGGCACCCTCGCCGACTCGTCCGGCCGCTCGGCCTACGTCGTCGCGGACCTGCCCTGGGACGCCGACCCGGTCGCGGAGGTCCGCGCCTACACGGACCGCGTCGAGCTGACCATCGAGCCCGACCCCGCCTGACCCACCCCGAGGACGGACCCCGCCCGCGACGCGGGGTCCGCCCGACGGCCCCTCGCAAGGGCACCGTCAACCATCCCACCCACCCCACTCATCACGACCCTCGTCCCCGTCCTCGCCGCTCCCCCCGCCCCGGCCGCCCCTCCCGGTCTCGGCGCGCAGGGCGGCACGGGTCAGCGGCCCGTACGCGCCCCGCTCCTCCGGGATGTCACGGGCTTCCTGAAAGCGGCTCAGGGCCACCGCGACGAACGAGCTGAACGTCCCGTCGGCGGAGCCGAGGTACAGGTGGAGCCGCTGGAGACGCCACTGGAGGTCCTCGACCTCGGGCCCGCTGCTGCCGACGCGGAGAACCTCCGGATCCGGACGCCCGGACGGCCGGGCACTCCCGGTGTGCGACGGCTCCGGCGGAGGCGCGACGGGAGACGCCGACGTCCGTACGGGCACGGGAGGACGGGCCACCGGGCTCTCGGTCCCGGCCGCGGTCGGAGTCACGGGGACCGTCGCCGACGGAGCGGAGCGCGTACGCGACGGCCCGGGGCCCGTCGACTCCGCGTCCGGGCTCGACGCGTCCAGGGTCTCCGGGGTCTCCACGCTCTCCGGAGTCGACCGGGTGGGCGGGGTCGACGGGGTCGACGGGATCGGCGGGGTCGACGGGGCAGCCGGCAGATCGGGCATCGTGAGGGTCAGCTCGTCCGGGCGCGCCCGGTCGATTCCGGAGGTGAGCCCGACCGCCAGCCCGATCCCGGCGGCGACCGCCCCGGCGACCAGCAGCGGAAGCGACGGACCGTCACCCCGCCTCCGCCGCCTGGACGCCTTGGCCGCCGCCCTCGTCGGAGTCGGAGCACCGTCGAAGAGTGCGAGGTCCTGCACCCGGGCCCCGGGGCCGTCACCGTCGGGCCGGGCGACCTTGCCGAAGACGTCATGGCCCCGCGACAGGGGGATCGGCTCCGGTTCGGGTGTGCGCATGCGGGTGCTCCAGAGGGGGTGAAGCCGTGGACGGTGCGGCGAGAGCGTGAAGAGCGGGGAGAAGCCGAGGAGACTTTGACCGGCGCTCAAGCTAGCCGTCAACTACCCCCATTCCACCCGAAATGCGCACACTCAAGACGTAGATTCTTAAACAACCCTTAATAAGTGACGCACGCCACTCCCGCAACACCGGGGCGGCACCACGGATCGCCAACTCACCGCAGTGCCGCCCGAGATGACCGCGAGCCGAAGCCTCCGTCAGAAAGCGAAGACCGCGCCGCCCGCCGTACGGGCCCTCAGTTCGCACGGGTTGACGTAGGTCGCGGACCAGGCGACGCGCCGCCCCTGCCAGACCCCGTCACCGGTGAGCGTGACCGGGTTCCACTCGCGCGTACAGGGCCGGCCGTCCCGTAAGCCCGTCAGGCTCGTGAAGTCACCGCCGGCCGAGGTCAGTTCCGCGCAGGCCGCTTCCGGCGCGGGGTGACTCCCGGCCGGGAGCGGCAGGCACGTCAGGGTGACCGCGCGGACGACGGTGCCGACCGCCGGGTCCGCACCCTCGCCGACGGTGAGCACGAGCGCCGACGGCGCGTGAAGGCTTGCGGGCGCCGCCTCGGCGGTGCCGGCGCCGGTGAAGGCGGTGCCGACGAGCGCGAGGCCGGTCACGGTGGCGAACGCGGTGGCGCCGAGGGTACGGAATGTGCGCACGGGGGTGTCCCTTCGCGGGTGACAGAGAAGCTGCGAGCCGATCGGCCGCGCACCGGAGTCTTGTCGACGCGGAGGGTGATCGCACCTGCCGACGCAACGATCCGGCCGCACCCCGCCCGGCGACCTACCGACTGTTCGTTCGCCCAGCTGAGAGGCGGTACCCCGACACCCCGCCCCGCCCCACGAAGCCGAACACCCCAGGTAGTACAAACCCGGACACTCCGCTGACCTGCACCCTCCCGAAACTGGTCCAGAACGCGACGACCCACACCGCCCCATGATCGTCCGGAACCCAGGGCCCGCCCCGCCCCGGCACCCCCGAAAACACGAAAGGCCGCCCCCTCACGAAGGAGAGAACGACCTCCGACCAGCGTTTCCGCATGGTCGGGACGACAGGATGTGAACCTGCGCCTACGTGCTGCCGTCATCGAGCCCGGCGATGACTCCGACGTCCGCTGCGGACGCGTCCTCAGCGCAGCAGGTCGGTGGTGGAGAAGCCCCATCCGGCCTTGACCATGGCGGCGAAGGTGGCGTTTCCGTTCAGCGCTCCGCTGCCGGCGTAGAACTGGACGGTTCCAGCGTGGTCCCGGGCGAGCAGGTCCGGCTTGCCGTCCCCGTTGACGTCCCCGGGGGCGAGGACCGTGTTGTACACCTGCCAGCCGTGGCCGATCTGCGTCCGCGTTCCCAGCGTCCCCGTGCCGGTCCCGGGGTACACGAACAACACTCCGGCCGTGTCGCGTGCGATGACGTCGGCCTTGCCGTCGCCTGTGACATCGCCCGGGGCGAGCACGGTGTCGTAGATGTCCCAGCCATGGCCGATGCGGATCTTGGCGTCGACCTTTCCGTCACCCTTGCCCGGGACGAGGTACAAGTCGCCGTTGTCGAAGGCGACGATCAGGTCGGGGCGGCCGTCGCCGTCCATGTCGGGGGTGGAGTCGAGGGCCGTCGCGGCCTGCCAGCCCCAACCGACCTTCTGCGGCGTGGAGAAGAAGAGCTCGGTGGTGTGGCCGGGGCGGAAATGGAGGTCTCCGGCGCTGTCGATCGAGTACAGGTCCTCTCCGCCGCCGTCGTGGTCGGCGCCCCGTGCGATCAGGCGCAGGTCGCTCATGCCGGCGCCGACCTTGCAGGGGATGGCGGTGAGGCTGCCGTCGGTCCGACCGAAGTGTCGCCAGAGGTCGCCCGCCGCGTCGCGGCGCAGCATGTCGGCCCTGCCGTCGTCGGGGTTGTTGCACGTGGACCAGGTGGCGGCGCCCCGGTAGGCGTAGTGGTCCGAGACCGAGGCGATCCGCGGAAGGGCGTCGCCGGCGACGTTCTTGAAGTGGTTCTTGCTGAGGAAGATGTAGTCGAGCTTGGCCTCGGGGTCGTCAGCCTTCGCCATGAGCGTGGGGGCACCCGAACGGCAGTGCCCGGCTGGGGGGTTGAGGGCGGTGCAGGCGTTGGTGAACCGGCTCGTGTCCGTCTCGTCGACCTCGGTGAAGCGGCCGGTGCCGCCGGAGTGGCTGTAGAGCGAGTCGAGGACCGGGGAGAGCGGCGCGTTGGCCTGGCCTCCGCTGTAGCGAGGGTTGAAGTCGCCGCCCAGGACGACCGGGATGCCCTGGTCGATCCAGGTGTTGGAGAGGGTCGCCAGCTTCTGGGCCTGCTGCTTCGCGACGTTCGTGTTCGCGGAGTACAGGTGCACCGAGCAGCTCCGGGTGGTGCGCCCTTGGAGGGGGGCGTCCACGCAGATGGCCGGCCACTCCTCCGAACCGCCTTCCAGGCCCGTGGCAAGGTCGATGACCTGGAGATTGGTGGCGGTTCCCTTCGTGAAGATCGCGAGGCCGTAGTCGCCCTCCACCGGGTTCGCCACGGAGTCGTCCTTGCAGAGGTCGCCAGAGGTATCCCTGGCCGGCGTCTGCGTGTCGGTGAACTTGCCGGTGTAACCGAGGGCGCCGAGCTTGTCCTCCAGCCTGGAGAACTGCGTCCGGCAGACCTCCTGCAGGAAGAGGACGTCCGACTTCCAGGTCACGGCCTCGTTGTAGACGGTCTGGACGCGGTTGGCGACCTCGTCGGACGCGGTGCTGCAATCCCCGTTGTTGCCACAGATGTTGTAGCTGAGGAAACGCAGGACGGGTGCGGAGGACGGGGTGACGGTGTCCGCCTGCGCGGTGGGGGCGGACAGAGCGGTCAGAGCGGTCACAGCGAGTGCCGCGGCTATCGCTGCTTGACGCAAACGCATGGTGATTCCTCAGCTGTAGATGTGGTAGCCGTAGCCGATCTTGGTGGCGCCGGTGAAGGTGCCGTTGCCGACGCCCATGTGGGTGAAGAGGTCGCCGTTGGTGTCGCGGGCGATGATGTCGGCGACACCGGTCCTGTTGATGTCACCCGGGCCGGTGATGGCGTTGTACTTGTTCCAGCCGGTCCCGATCTTCGTGGCACCCGTGAACGTGCCGTCACCCTTGCCCATGTAGGAGTAGAGGTTGCCGCTCTTGTCCCGGGCCAGGAGGTCGGGGTTCCCGGTGTTGTTGATGTCGCCGGCGCCGATGATCGTGTCGTACTGGTCCCAGCCGTAACCGATCTTCGTGGCACCGGTGAACGTGCCGTCACCGACCCCCATGTGAGCCCACAGGTCACCATTGGCGTCCCGGGCGATGATGTCGGCGACACCGGTGTTGTTGATGTCACCGACACCCACGATCAGGTCGTACTTGTTCCAGCCCCCACCGATCTTCGTCGCACCCGTGAACGTGCCATCACCCTTCCCCATGTAGGCGAAGAGATTGCCACTCTTGTCCCGGGCCAGGACATCAGGGTTACCGGTGTTGTTGATGTCCCCGGCACCGATGACCATGTCGTACTTGTCCCAGCCCCAACCGATCTTCGTGGCACCCGTGAACGTGCCATCGCCCTTCCCCATGTAGGCGAAGAGGTCCCCGTCGGCGTCCCGCGCGAGGTAATCGGCCACACCGGTCCTGTTGATGTCCCCGACCCCGATGATCGGAGAGACACCCGCCACCATCGACGGCACCGGAGTGCCGGGGAAGGGTTCGGCGGTGTCGGCCGCGAGTCCCGCCAGCGGACCGCAGTGCGGCCAGGCCGACTCACCCTGTTCCGCGAGGACCCGCTCGCCGACGATGATCTGCTCGGTCTTGGTGGCGAGGTTGGCCGTGGCGGCGAACTCGGTGCCGCCGAAAGCGGACCACGTCTGTGCGCTGAACTGGATGCCGCCGTAGTACGTCGGCGAGGTGTTGCTGACCCTCGTCCAGTCTCCGCCGCTCTCGCACTGGGCGAGCTTGTCCCAGGTGGCGACGGAGGCAGCGCCGGCGGAGCTGCCGCCCGCCAGGACCGAGACGGAGACGGCGGCGGTCACGGCGAGGACGCCGGCGGCCTTGTGGGCACGGGTTTTGTACGGGCGAGGCTGCATGGGAGGTTCTCCGGAATGGCAGGAGGCACCGGGCGCGAAGGACCGCGGTACGGGGAACGAGAGGACTGGGGGAAGGAGGGGGAGGGGGCGCAGCTCAGGGGCTGCCGCGCCCCGTCGGAACGTCCCCAGGCGCGGTTCAGCTGTAGATGTTGTAGCCGTAGCCGATCTTGGTGGGCCCGGTGAAGGTGCCGTTGCCGACGCCCATGTGGGTGAAGAGGTCGCCGTTGGTGTCGCGGGCGATGATGTCGGCGACACCCGTGTTGTTGATGTCACCCGGGCCGGTGATGGCGTTGTACTTGTTCCACCCGGTCCCGATCTTCGTGGCACCCGTGAACGTGCCGTCACCCTTGCCCATGTAGGAGTAGAGGTTGCCGCTCTTGTCCCGGGCCAGAAGGTCGGGGTTCCCGGTGTTGTTGATGTCGCCGGCACCGATGATCGTGTCGTACTGGTCCCAGCCGTAACCGATCTTCGTAGCACCGGTGAACGTGCCGTCACCGACACCCATGTGAGCCCACAGGTCACCGTTGGCGTCCCGGGCGATGATGTCGGCGACACCGGTGTTGTTGATGTCACCGACACCCACGATCAGGTCGTACTTGTTCCAGCCCCCACCGATCTTCGTGGCACCCGTGAACGTGCCATCACCCTTCCCCATGTAGGCGAAGAGATTGCCACTCTTGTCCCGGGCCAGGACATCAGGGTTACCGGTGTTGTTGATGTCACCGGCACCGATGACCATGTCGTACTTGTCCCAGCCCCAACCGATCTTCGTCGCACCCGTGAACGTGCCGTCACCCTTCCCCATATAGGCGAAGAGGTCCCCGTCGGCGTCCCGCGCGAGGTAATCGGCCACACCGGTCCTGTTGATGTCCCCGACCCCGATGATCGGAGAGACACCCGCCACCATCGACGGCACCGGAGTGCCACAGTTCTTGCTGGCGAACTCCTGGATTCCTCCGCCGTACGACGCGCCGTCGAAGGTGATGGGCTGGCCCACACCGTTGAGGGTCTGCTCGAAGTGCAGATGCGCGCCCTGGGAGTTGCCGGTGTTGCCTACCCTTCCGACGATCTGGCCCGCCCGCACCCTCGCGCCCGCGGTGACGTCGACGGCGGAGAGGTGCGCGTAGTGGGTGGTCCAGCCGCCGCCGTGGTCGATGCGGACGTTTACGCCCGCCCAGCCCCCGCTGTTTCCCGCGACCTCGACGGTGCCGGCGGCGCTGGCCGCCACGGGCGCTCCCGTGTCGTCACCGGGGTATCGGTTGAGGTCGACGGAGTGCGTCGGGTTGTGACCCGCGTACGTGCTTGCCGTCCATATCTCGCCGCAGGGGGCCGGGAGTTGGAAGTCGGGACGCTCGACGGCGTGGGCACCGGAGGCGCTCAAGGTGAGTGTTCCCGCCGAGATGGCAACGACGAGGGCGGAGTTGAGAGAGCGACGCATGGACATGAAGGCCCCTTGTTGAGGAAGTACGTGGGAGAGGGGTGGAGCGAGGGGGGAGCGGCGGAATCCCGGAGCGGTCCGTGTGGTTCCGCCGCTCGTGCCACCAGGGAGAACAGGCACCCTCGACGGCGGCGAGGCCGGAGGTCAGCCGTGGATCAGGCGGGGGTCAGGCGAGGATCACTTGTAGATGTGGTAGCCGTAGCCGATCTTGGTGGCGCCGGTGAAGGTGCCGTTGCCGACGCCCATGTGGGTGAAGAGGTCGCCGTTGGTGTCGCGGGCGATGATGTCGGCGACACCGGTGTTGTTGATGTCCCCGGGGCCGGTGATGGCGTTGTACTTGTTCCACCCGGTCCCGATCTTCGTGGCGCCAGTGAACGTGCCGTCGCCCTTGCCCATGTAGGAGTAGAGGTTGCCGCTCTTGTCCCGGGCCAGGAGGTCGGGGTTCCCGGTGTTGTTGATGTCGCCGGCGCCGATGATGGTGTCGTACTGGTCCCAGCCGTAGCCGATCTTCGTGGCACCGGTGAACGTGCCGTCACCGACACCCATGTGAGCCCACAGGTCACCATTGGCATCCCGGGCGATGATGTCGGCGACACCGGTGTTGTTGATGTCACCGACACCCACGATCAGGTCGTACTTGTTCCAGCCCCCACCGATCTTCGTGGCACCCGTGAACGTGCCATCACCCTTGCCCATGTAGGCGAAGAGATTGCCACTCTTGTCCCGGGCCAGGACATCAGGGTTACCGGTGTTGTTGATGTCACCGGCACCGATGACCATGTCGTACTTGTCCCAGCCCCAACCGATCTTCGTCGCCCCCGTGAACGTACCGTCGCCCTTCCCCATGTAGGCGAAGAGGTCCCCGTCGGCGTCCCGGGCGAGGTAATCGGCCACACCGGTCCTGTTGATGTCCCCGACCCCGATGATCGGAGAGACACCCGCCACCATCGACGGCGCGCGGTCGATTCCGCCGATCGGCGAGACGTAGCCGCTGACCTTCTGGGAGTTGTAGTAACCGGAGGCGCTGATGGTGCCGTAGGTCACGGCGCCGCTCTGGTTGCCGCCGATGGTGGTGATGGTGCCGTCGGCGTTGATGGACCTGACGAGTGCGACGTGATCGGCGTAGCCCGCACCGTTGTAGTTGAAGACCACCGCGTCACCCACGTGCGGCGTCTGCGTCAGACCGCCGTTGTACTGGCCGAAGCTGCCTGCTGCCGCGGTGAGCCCGGTGACGTTCACACCAGCCTGCCCCCACACCCACTTCGCGAAGTCGGCACACCACGCCTCACTGCAGCTGTTGTAATAGCCGGAGCCTCCGGCGCTGTTCGTGTCGCACGGCCCGTTGCCGAGGTTCTGCTCCGCTATCCCCATGATCGTCGAACCGACACTGGCCGCAGCGGGCTGAGCACCGGCGAACACGAGGGCGGGAGCGAGCAGCGAGGTGGCGAGCATTCCCTGCAGGGTTCGCCGGAGGGACACCTTGGGCATGTACTGACTCCTGTCTTTGGGCATGGGGACGTCCATGAGGCACACGGGTGCCGTTGAAGATGAGGGGGCTCGGCGCGCGGCCACCGGTCGGGCGGCGACCCGAACTCACCGCGCGCGTCGAGGAATGTGGTGCCGGAGCACCTGGCGGTGCCGGTGACGGGGGTCGTTCAGGGCGCGATCGTCACCTTCGCCACGGCCTTCCCGGCCTGTTGGTTGGACGGCTGGGAGACCGCGTACACCTGGAGTTCGGTGGCGCCGGCGCCAAGGCCGGCGGCGAGCGCGACCCGGTAACGGATGGTCGTCGTCGCGCCCTTGGGGAGCGGCGCGCCGCCGGTCGCGGCGAGCAGGTAGTCCATGCCCGTCGCCTGGGGCAGCGGGGCCGGCTGCCAGGCACCGCTCACCGGGTCGAGGCGCTCCAGCCGGCCGGCGACCGAGCCGAGGGGTGCGAGCCCGCCGTCGTACTGGTCGAACCGCACCACGGGAGCGATGAGCGGGAAGTCGGTGTCGCCGGTGTTGCGCAAGGTCACACTGAACTCCACCGGCGCGCCGCCGGACACCAGTCGGGGCGCGGCCGGCAGGCCCGTGATCCGCGCGGTGAGCTCGGCGGCATCCCTCACGGTCAGCCGCCCTTCAGGAAGGCGCTGCTGTGTGCCCGTGGGTACGGGATGCGTCGTCGGCGTGGTACGTGGTGGCTCGGTACGGGTCCTGGGAGCCACCGGCGCAGTGTCCTGCGGCGTCCGGAGGTCTTGGGGAGGCTGCCGGGTCCGTCCGTTCGGCTCGGCCCGTCCGGTCTGGTCGGTCTGCCCGGCGTGCTCGGCCTGCGAGAGCGTCGGGGACTGCTGGGACTGCTGGGATTGCTGGGACTGCAAGGACTGTGAGGGCTGCGGGGTGGGCGTCGAGGTCGAGCCGCCAGGAAGTGCGGTTGCGATCGGGGCGGGGGCGGCGGCCCTGGCCGGCATGGCGGGCGGATGCGAGCTGCCGCAGGCCACGAGCGAGCCGGTGAGTCCGGCGGCGATCAGGACCCCTGCGGCGAGCCGCCGAGACGTGTGGGTACTGGAGTTGACGAACTTCATGAGCGGGTTCCTCCGCGCGGGGCCGATGTCTTGCGGTGACGGGCGCAGCCCCGGCGACTAACCCCAGATCATGTTGCCGCTGGGCTCGGAGGCGACGACCACGTTCTCGGTGGCGACGGAGGGAGCGCTCTCGGCCGGATCTGCCGGTCCGTCGAGGGTCGAACCGAGGGTCGAGCCGAGGGCGATGAGGGAGAGAGCGGCGACCGCGGCGGCCTTGACGAGAGCGGTGCGAAGCATGGTCCTGGTCCTTCGTCTGCGAGGTGTACGGCTGTCCGGTGCTCACGTCCCGCGGTGGCGCTTGCTCCGGTGGTGTCTGCCCGGGCGGTGTCCCTGGCTGACGAGTTCAGCTTCGTCGCAGTTCAGGCGGGTTAAAAGAGGAATCAGGTGGACGGAAAGGGCCGTGGACGGATCTGTCCATCGTGGCGAGGAGAGGACAGGAGACGCTCGTAGAACGGGGTCACCAAGGGAACCGTGGCGCTGACGAGCTCCCATGCCGCGAGGGAGGGCTGAGTGGCGAGGGCACGACGGCAGAGCGCCTCGGCGCGTGCCTCGGCCTCGCTCAGCGAGTCCGCGAGGAGGAAGACCGCCACTACGGGATGCGGTGTGGCGTGCAGGTGCGTCACCACGTGCTCGACGCGGTCTTCGTCACGCGCGGCGGAGAGGAACAACTCGTTCAGGTGGGGGGGAAGTACCGCGCCCGGCCCGAGCGGCCTGAGCGCGGCGTGAATCAGCTGCATGGGAGCGAGGTTCCCAAAGTGCGCAACAGGTTCACAGGTCACCATTGATGGCACTTCCGGCAGTGGCCGGAACCGGCCACAGCCTCGACCTGCAGCGATGTCATACAGTCGTTCAATCATCATGTAACTGTCACAAGGGGGGAACCGAATGCTCACCGCACTCGGCCTTGATGCCATGTCTGAAGCCGTGTATCGCGGCATGCTCGCGCATCCACAGGATGGGGTGAACGCCCTCGCCGAGCGCCTCGGGACGACCGGGACAGTCGTGCGCCAAGCCCTGGACACACTGAGCGAGTTGTCTCTGCTGCGCCCGTCCGGCGAACACGAGGGAATGCTGCGGGCTGTCTCCCCTGACATCGGGATGGAGATCCTGATGGCACGACAGCAGGCGGAGCTCGCCGCTCAGCAGCTGCGGATCGAAGCCTCCCGCGCCGCGGCCGCCCAGCTCATCGCCGAGTACGCCGATCTTCGCCCCGCCAGCATGCATCCAGGCGTCGAGCAGCTCATCGGCATCGACCAGATCCGCGACTGTCTGACGCGACTGACCCGGGACGTCCGCGAGGAGGTCATGACGTTCGCGCCCGCCGGCGCCCAGAAGCCCGAACACATCGAGGCGGCGCAACCGCTCGATCGCGCCCTGCTGGAACGCGGTGTCCGGATGCGCACCGTCTATCTCGACAGCGTTCGCAACAGCCCGCACACCGTCGCGTACGTGAACTGGCTCGCCGAACTCGGTGGCCACGTCCGTACCGTCCCCTCGCTGCCCACCCGCATGATCGTGGTCGACAGGACCACCGCCGTGATTCCGGTGAGCAGCGACGACACCGCGGCGGGCGCCGTCGTCCTTACCGGGCAGGGGACGCTCACGGCTCTCTGTGCCCTGTTCGATCACATTTGGGATGTCGCCCAGCCGCTGGGCAACGCGGTCGGCGTCAACAACAAGGGGCTCAGCGCCCAGGAACAGAGTGTGATCGAACTGCTCGCCAAGGGCTGCACCGACGAGGTCATCGCGAAGCGACTCGGCGTGTCCCCGCGCACTGCCCGCCGCCTGGCCAGCGACCTCATGGAGCGGCTGGGGGCGCGCAGCCGCTTCGAGGCAGGAGTCCGCTCGGTCCAGCAGGGCTGGCTCCCCGCCCGCTGACCCGCGGCCGCGGGACGGGGCGGGGCGGGGCGGGGCGAAGCACACACGCAGGCTGCCAGACCAGGACCTTCCCTCCTCCGCCCCGGCGGGCGTCCCGACGCCTGAAACGATCAAGGGGCCGTTTCAGATTGCTCTGAAACGGCCCCTGATCTGCGACTCTTTCGAGTCGGGACGACAGGATTTGAACCTGCGACCCCTTGACCCCCAGTCAAGTGCGCTACCAAGCTGCGCCACGTCCCGGTGCTCGTCGGCGGCGGGGAATCCCGCGTCGGCGTGCAGGAGAACATTACCTCACTCCGCGGGTGGCGATCACCCGTGGGTGGGGCGGGGGCGGAGAATGGCGGGATGAGCGGTGACGGCGGGCGGGCGGGCGGCGGGCGGGACCGGGACGCCGAGGGGCGGGCGCGGAGCGCGCGGCCGCGGGACGGGCTGGGGCGGCCCTTGCCGTACGGGGCGGAGGGGGTGGCGCGGCAGCCCGAGGGGGTGGTGCGGGCGCCGGCGGAGACCGTGCGGGAGGCGCAGCGGCTGCTGGACGCGGGGATGCCGTTCCACGCGCACGAGGTCTTCGAGGACGCGTGGAAGTCGGGGCCCGAGGGCGAGCGGGAGCTGTGGCAGGGGCTGGCGCAGCTGGCCGTGGGGCTGACGCACGCCGCCCGGGGGAACGCGACGGGCGGCGCGCGGCTGCTGCGGCGGGGGGCCGGGCGGGTCGCCGCCTACGCGGACGGGGGCGGGGAGACGTACGGCGTGGACGTCGCCGGTCTCGTGGCCTGGGCCGGGGAGCTGGCCGGGCGCGTCGCCGCGCCCGGCGGTGGTCCTGGTGCCGCGCCTCCGGAAGCCGCCGGGGAGGCTCCTCGGTTGACGGGGGCGTGAGCGGGGTCAGGTGAGGAGGGGTGTGAGCGGGGTCAGGGGGTCAGCTGTTCCTTCAGGACCGTCGTGTGGCTGGTCCCGGGGTCCTTCGTGGCGGTGAGGAGGGTGATCGTCCGCGTTTCGGCGAGGGTGCGGAGGCGGGCGAGGGAGGCGGCTGCCTCGGGGGCTTCGAGTTCGGTCTCGTAGCGGCGGCGGAACTCGTCGTAGTCGCCGTCGGGGCCGTGGTACCAGCGGCGGAGTTCCGTGGACGGCGTGAGGGCCTTCGGCCATTCGTCGACGCGGGCGTCGGCCTTGGCGAGGCCGCGCGGCCAGAGCCGGTCGACGAGGACCCTGACCCCGTCGTCGGGGGACGGGGGGTCGTAGACGCGGCGGACGCGGACGTCGGGGGTGGTGGCGGGCATGGTTCCAGGGTGCGCGCCCCAGACGTCCGTCACCTGTCGACGCGCAGGACCGGCAGCAGGACGGCGTCGACGAAGGCGCGGGCGGCGGAGGCGTCGGGGAAGCGGTCCTCCAGGAGCCTTTCGATGCGGAGCAGTCCCATGAGGCTGGGGGCGACGAAGGCGATGGCCGGGTTGTCGGCGGCGACCTCGCCGCGCTCGACCGCGCGCTGGACGACGGCGTCGATGGCCGCGACCTCGGGGGCGATGACGGTCTCGCGCAGGGCGGTGCGCAGATCGGGGTGCTGGAGGTACGCCTGGGCGACGGCCTCCATCAGCTCGGTGTCCCGCTCGTGGCGGGCGGAGGCGACGCGGGCCGCCTCGTGCAGGTCGCCGGCGAGGCTGCCGGTGTCGATGCCGGTGAAGATCACGCAGCGGCGGGCGGCCAGGGCCGCGGTGACGAGCCGCGGTTTGGTGCCCCACTGCCGGTAGAGGGTGGCCTTGCCGCACTTGGTGCGGGCCGCGACCCCCTCCATGGTGACCGCGTCGTAGCCGCCTTCGCGCAGGAGGCAGAGCACGGCCTCGTACAGCTCCGCCTCGCGCTCCGGCGTGATCTTGCTGCGGCGGGCGGCGGCGGTGGCGGCCTGGGTGGACATCGGGCCCTCCTACGGGAGTTCTGCACATACGAGAGTAGGGGGTGCACAATCGAGACGCAAACGTATCGAGACGCTTGCGTCTCGATGAAATCGGATCTAGAGTTCCTCCGTTTGTTGGGGATGTTGCAGGTTTGACCGATTGACCGATGGGTCGATCGACCGATTCATCGATGGGAAGTGCCGCGCCATGGCTACCCGGATACGCGGGACACGCGGGCCCCGTCCCGCCTCCCCGGCGGAGGGCGCGCGACCGCCCCTCGCGCGCGAGCTGCTGCTCGTCACCGGGCTCTTCCTCGTCTACAAGTTCGGCCGGCTCCTCGCCAACGGCCACGAGACCCGCGCCTTCCACAACGCCGACCGGGTGTGGGACACCGAACGCGCCCTCCACCTCCCCGGCGAGGGCGCGATCCAGCAGCTCCTGCTCCACGGCGAGCCGCTGATCCGGGTCGCGAACACCTACTACGCGGCCGTGCACTTCCCGGCCACGATCGCCTTCCTCGCCTGGCTGTACTGGCGCCGCCCCGCCCACTACCTGTGGTCCCGGCGCGTCCTCGCACTGGTCACCGGCGCGGCCCTGGCCCTGCACATCCTGGTGCCGCTCGCACCGCCCCGGATGCTCGCCGCCACCGGCCTCGTCGACACCGCCCGGGTCTACGGCCCGTCCGTGTACGGCGCCACTCCCGAGGCGGACTCGATGGCGAACCAGTTCGCCGCGATGCCGTCGCTGCACTTCGGCTGGGCGCTGATGGTCGCGATCGGCCTCATCGCGGCGACCCGCTCCCCGCTGCGCCGGTGGTGGCTGCTGCACCCCGCGCTGACGCTCCTGGTGATCGTCGGCACGGCCAACCACTACTGGCTGGACGCCCTCGCCGCGACCGTGCTGCTGGGCCTCGCGCTGCTCGTCGTCCCGGCGCCGCCCGCGAGCCCGTCGGCGCCGCCCGCCGATCAGACAGCGTCCGCCGCTGGGGCCGTGCCCTCCGGGGCCGCACCCTCCCGATCCGTACTCGACGGGGCCGTGCCCTCCTCGGCCGTACCTTCCGCGGCCGTACCCTCCGGGGCGCCGCGATGAGCACCGCCGCCGGCACCGTCCTCGCGGTGCTCCTCTCCCTCGTCTCCTCCGCCGGGTACGCGCTCGCCGCCGTCGCCCAGGCCAGGCTCGCCGCCGCACCCTCGACCCCGTCGGGACGGGGAGCGCTGCGGGCGCTGCTCGCGCGCGGCCAGTGGTGGTGGGCCGTCGGCCTCAACGCCGCAGGAGCCCTCGCCCACGTCGCCGCCCTCCACTACGGGCCGCTGACGCTGGTGCAGCCGCTGGGCGCGCTGACCCTCGTGGCCGCGCTGCCGCTGGGCGCGTACACCGCCCGGCGCCGGGTGACCCGTACCGAGTGGCGGGGCGCGCTGTGGACCCTGGCGGGGCTCGTCGGCCTGGTCGCGGTCACCGGGCCGGCCGCGCCCGGCGAGGCGCTGAGCCTGCGCGAGTCCCTCGTGGTCGCGGCGGCGACGGCGCTGCTGATCGCGGCGCTCACCGCCGGCCGGCGGGCCGGGCGCGGGGACGGCGGCGTGCGGGCCAACGGGCTCGGGCACGCCACCGCCTCCGGGATCGCCTCCGGCGTCGCGTCCGCGCTCACCCAGACGCTCACCGCCGCGCTGGCGGTCGGACTGCCGGGCGGACAGCCGTCGTGGTGGCAGACGACGCTGCTCGCGCTGCTGATCTCGGCGTTCGCGGTCGGCGGCCTGCTTCTCTCGCAGACCGCCTACCGGGGCGGGCTCGCCGCCCCGCTCGCGGTGGTGAACCTGGCGAACCCGGCCGCCGCCGCCGTCATCGGCGTCGCACTGCTCGGCGAGAGCTTCCGCGCGGGCGCCTGGGGCTGGCCGATCGCCGCCGGCGCGGCGCTGGTCGCGGCCCGGGGCGTCGTCCTCCTCACCACCGGAGGTCCGGCGGCACCCGCGCCCGCCCCCGTACGCGTACCGGAACCGGTCACCCTCCGCGCCTCGGAGCCCGCCCCCGTACCCGCCCCCGCCGCACCAGTCGACGAGCCCGGCGCCGCCGCGAGCCTGGCCGGGGCGCTGGGGGGCGCGCTCACTCCCGTACCGGAGGCGGAGCCGGCTCGCTGAGCCAGGGCCCCATAGGTCCGGTCTTCCCTCGGACCCCGCCCCACCGGCACCACCCGCCACCCCACCCCCTTTATGTCACCTTGACGACAACCATCGATCAGCCCTATCGTCATGATGACGACAAGGGGGTTCTCTCATGGCCGACATCACCCGCCGCGCCGGCTGGCGCCATCTCCGCTCCGCGCCCACCGCCCACATCCGCCACCAGCGGCGCGGCCGGCTCGCGCACGACGGCGCCGGGCTCAGCTTCTGGTTCCGGCCGCTCAGCGCGGCGCTGTCCGAAGTGCCGGTGGACGACCGGGAGCTGGCGATGGCCTTCCACGCGCGGACGGCGGACTTCCAGGACGTGAGCGTGCAGTCCACCGTCACGTACCGGATCGGGGACCCGGCCGTCGCCGCCGCCCGCCTCGACTTCTCCATCGACCCCGACACCGGCGCCTGGCGCGGCACGCCCCTGGAGCAGATCGCGACCCTGCTGACCGAGACGGCGCAGCAGCACGCGCTCGACGTGCTCGCCCGCACCTCGCTCGCGCAGGCGCTGGTGGACGGCGTGGCGGCGGTACGGGAGCGGATCACCGACGGGCTCGCCGCCGAGCCCCGGCTACCGGCGACCGGCATCGAGGTGGTCGCCGTCCGCGTGGTCGCGATCCGGCCCGAGCCCGAGGTCGAGCGCGCCCTGCGCACCCCGGCCCGGGAGCAGATCCAGCAGGAGGCCGACCGGGCCACGTACGAGCGGCGCGCGGTCGCCGTCGAGCGCGAGCGGACCATCGCAGAGAACGAGCTGGCCAGCAAGATCGAACTGGCCCGGCAGGAGGAGCGGCTGGTCGAGCAGCGCGGCACCAACGCGCGGCGGGAGGCCGAGGAGTCCGCCGCCGCCGACGCGGTACGGGCGGAGGCGGAGGCCGTACGGAAGGTGCGCCTGGCGCGGGCCGAGGCGGAGGCCGCGCGGGAGGTGGGCGAGGCGAGGGCCGCCGCGCAGACGGCCTGGCTCCAGGCGCACGCCGCCGCCGAACCGGCCGTCCTGCACGCCCTGGCGCTCACCCGGGCCGCCGAGCAGCTGCCCCGCATCGAGCACCTCACCCTCTCCCCCGACGTCCTGACCGGCCTCCTCGCGAAGCTGGGCGACGGCGGTGCCCACCGGGCCGCCGGCGGCCGCGACGGCGGCGGGGCGCGCGCGTGAGCCTGGCGCCCCGGGCGGTCCTCGTGCACCGCAGGACGGAGTACGAGGAGCTGCTCGCCCGGCACGGGACGCACGGCCAGGCGGCCTTCTTCCTGGCGGCGCGCGGCCGCTCGGCCGACGAGGTCCGGGAGCGGCACGAGCGGACGCGGCGGGCGCTCGCCGCCGTCGCCGGGGCCGTGCCGCTGACGTGGCGGCAGACCCGGGTGGAACGCGCCGACCTGGACCGGTTCCTCTTCGGCCCCGAGGACGTGGTGGTGGTCGTCGGCCAGGACGGTCTCGTCGCCAACACCGCCAAGTACCTCGCCGGCCAGCCCGTCGTCGGCATCGACGCCGACCCGGGGCGCAACGCGGGCGTGCTCGTGCGCCACCGGCCGGCGGACGCCCGCGGGCTGCTCCCGTACGCGGCGGACGCCGGTGCCGCCGCCGACGAGCTGACCATGGTCGCGGCGGCCACGGACGACGGCCAGCGGCTGCTCGCCCTCAACGAGATCTACGTGGGGCCGCCCGGCCACCAGACCGCCCGCTACACCCTGGACGCGGGGGACCCGGAGCCCGAACCCCAGGCGTCCTCGGGGGTGCTGGCCGGCACGGGCACGGGGGCGACCGGCTGGCTGCGGTCGCTCTGGCAGCAGCGCTCCAGCGGGCTCGCCCTGCCGTCGCCGACGGAGCCGCGCCTCGCCTGGTTCGTCCGCGAGGCGTGGCCGTCGCCGACGACGGGGACGAGCCGCGTCGAGGGCGTCCTCGGGGCCGGGCAGGGCCTCCGCCTCACCGTGGAGTCCGACCGCCTGGTCGCCTTCGGCGACGGCGTCGAGTCCGACACCCTCGACCTGACCTGGGGCCAGACCGTCCGCCTCTCCGTCGCCGACACCCGCCTCCGGCTGGTGTCCTGACCCGCGCTGCGGCTTCGGCTCCCCGGCGCGGCCGGAATCGATCGGCGCGGCTCGGGGGAGGGTGCCAGGGGGCGCTAGGGTGGGGCGCTTTGACCGATTTGGTGTGCGGTGACAGGCATGTCGTACGACCTGCCGGAGGTCCGGGGCCGGCTCCCGCGAGGGCCGGCTCCGCCCGCCCGTACTCCGCCCCTTCCCCGCTCGCCCCGGCACTCGAAGGAACGCCCGTGACCACGCTCTCCCCCGGTTCGCTCGTCGTCGCCCGCGCCACCCGCGCCGAGTGGGAGCTCGTCCGGGCCTGGTGCGCGGAGGAGGGATGGAACCCCGGACGGGCGGACGGCGACGCCTTCTTCGCGCAGGATCCGGACGGGTTCTTCCTGGGCCGGCTCGACGGCGTGCCGGTCTCCGCCGTCTCGGTGGTC
Source organism: Streptomyces sp. NPDC085460 (assembly GCF_044541975.1). Classification (NCBI taxonomy): domain Bacteria; kingdom Bacillati; phylum Actinomycetota; class Actinomycetes; order Kitasatosporales; family Streptomycetaceae; genus Streptomyces; species Streptomyces sp. NPDC085460. The sequence continues at coordinate 388,157 of NZ_JBITTO010000001.1, read as the reverse complement.
ACCTACGGGGACGCCTACGCGTTCCTCGGCTTCTACCTCGTCCGGCCCGAACTGCGCGGACAGGGCCTCGGACTCGCGACGTGGCGGGCCGGACTCGCCCACGCGGGCGGCCGGACGGTGGGCCTCGACGGGGTGCCGGCCCAGCAGGACAACTACCGGCGCTCCGGGTTCGTGACCGCGTACCGGACCGCCCGTTATGTCGGGGAAGTCCCCTCCCCCGGGCGGCCGGTGTCCGGGGTCGTACCGGCCGAGTCGGTCGATCCGGCGCAACTCGCCGCGTACGACGCGGCCTGCCACCACGCCGAGCGGCCCCGGTTCCTCTCCGCCTGGCTGACGACTCCGGGGCACCGCGCCCTGGCCAGGGTCGAGGACGGCCGCGTGACCGGCTACGGCGTCGTGCGGCCCTCGCAGGACGAGGCGCGCGTGGGGCCGCTCTTCGCGGACGGGCCGGCGGACGCGGCGGCGCTGCTCGACGCGCTGGCGGAGGCGGCCCGGGGGTTCGGGGCGCGGGCGATCGCCGTCGACATGCCGGAGACCAACCCGGCCGCGGCCCGCCTCGCGGAGGAGCGCGGACTCACGCCGACCTTCGAGACGGCCCGGATGTACACCGGCCCGGTGCGGCCGGTCGCGACGGAACGCGTCTTCGGCGTCACGACCCTCGAACTCGGCTGAGAGCGACCCGCTTTCGGCCGGTTCCGGCCATTTCGCTCCACCCCGGGCGGCGACCCGGCCCCATACGCGGCCGCCCATGAGGGGACCCGTACGGGGCCGTTCACGCGGGGACCCGTACGGCGCCGCTCCCTCACGGGATCCCGTACGGGGCCACCGCACTCCCGCTCACCCGCCCCCGGCAGACCCCGCGCACCCCTGACCCCGCCCCTGCCCCGCCCCTGACCCCGACGAACCCCGCGTACCCCTGAGGCCCCCCGACGGACCCCGCGCACCCCCGACCCCGCCCCGGATCCCGACGGGCCCCACGCACCTCTGAGACCCCCTCACACAGCCCCGCGGCCACCCCTCCCCGGCCTCGTCGGCACGCGCGCAGCACCGTGCCTCGTCCCCGTGCCCCCGGCATCCTTCCCCGCCCCTGCGCGCCCCTTCGTCGCAGCTCAGGGGCGCTCACCCCGCCCCCGGCCCACCCCCGCGCGCCCGCCCGCGCGCCTCGCCCGGAGGCCGCCGCGGGGGTCCCCCTCCCCGCCCCTGAGGGGCGACAAGGGTTTTCCCCGTATCGCGTTCACCTCCCCGTTCCCTACTGTCCTCCGCACCGGCGGATAACATCCCCCGCAGCGCACCTGACAGGTGCATGCGGGGAGATCACCACCGGTGACGGCCTTGACCCGGGCCGTCGGCGCCGGTGGCGGCGCACGGGCCCCCCAGCCCAGGGACCACGGACGCGACCCCACTTCGCCCCGCGACTCCCGCGCCGCCGCCACTGCTCCGCACCTACGTCGTACTCGAAAGGGCCACACCTTGAACGGTTCCAGGCGGAGAGTCATATCCGTGGTCGCCACCGCCGCGATCATCGGAGCCACTGCCACCACCACCGGGGCGTTCGCCGCCGCCCCGGCCGCTCCCACCCCGAAGCCCGCGCCGGCTTCGCAGACCATGCGGGCGCTCCCCAGCGCCCCGGTCGAGAAGGTCATCGTCACCTACAAGAGCCAGGCCGCCGAGGCCGGTTCCAACACCGCCGCGAAGACCGACACCGCCGAGAAGGCCGCGAAGACGGGCGAGAAGCTCGCCTTCGAGCGACGCCTCTCCGGCGGCGGCGCCCTGGTCGACCTGGGCGACTCCGCCACTCCGCAGGACGTGAACGAGGTCATGGCCGCCTTCCGGGCGGACCCGTCCGTCGCCGCGGTCGAGCCGGACATCCGCGCCTACGCGATGGCCGCCGCGCCGAACGACACCGACTACGCCAAGCAGTGGGACCTCTTCGAGGCCACCGGCGGCATGAACGTCCCCTCGGCCTGGGACAAGACGACCGGCTCCGGCGTCACCGTCGCCGTGATCGACACCGGCTACGCCGCCCACAGCGACCTCGCGGCCAACACGGTCGCCGGGTACGACTTCATCTCCACCTCCTCCGACGCCCGCGACGGCAACGGCCGCGACGCGGACGCCAAGGACGAGGGCGACTGGAACGCCACCGACAACGAGTGCGGCCTCGGCTCGAAGGCGTCGAACTCCTCGTGGCACGGCACCCACGTGGCCGGCACCATCGGCGCCGTCACGAACAACTCCAAGGGCATCGCGGGCATCGCGTACGGCGCGAAGGTCCAGCATGTCCGGGTCCTCGGCAAGTGCGGCGGTTCGTCCTCCGACATCGCCGACGCCATCACCTGGGCCTCCGGCGGCACCGTGTCGGGCATCCCGGCCAACGCCACCCCCGCCAAGGTCATCAACCTGAGCCTCGGCGGCGCCAGCTCCACCTGCCCGAGCGTCTACCAGAACGCGATCAACGGCGCCGTCTCGCGCGGCACCACCGTCGTCGTCGCCGCGGGCAACAGCAACGCCAACACCTCCGGCTTCACGCCCGCGAACTGCTCGAACGTCATCACGGTGGCGTCGACCAGCCGCGAGGGCAACCGTTCGTTCTACTCGAACTACGGCACCCTGGTGGACGTGTCCGCCCCGGGCGGCGAGACCCGCCGCGCGACCGACACGCCCGGCACCGTCACCACGCCCCAGAACGGCATCCACTCCACGCTGAACTCGGGCACGACCACCCAGTCGGCCGAGAACTACAAGCCCTACCAGGGCACCTCCATGGCCGCGCCGCACATCGCGGGCCTCGCCGCCCTCCTGAAGTCGGCCAAGAGCACCCTCACGCCGGCCCAGATCGAGACCGCCATCAAGGGCAACGCCCGCCCGCTGCCCGGCACCTGCTCCGGCGGCTGCGGCACCGGCATCGCCGACGCGGCCAAGACCGTGGACGCGGTCACCGGCACCACCCAGCCGGGCACCCCGTTCACCAACTCCACCGACGTCACGATCTCCGACAACACCACCGTGTCGTCCTCGATCGCCGTCACCGGCCGCACCGGCAACGCCCCCGCCGCCCTCAAGGTCGACGTGGACATCAAGCACACCTGGCGCGGGGACCTGGTCGTCGACCTGGTCGCCCCCGACGGCACGGTGCGCAACCTGAAGGCTTCCTCCTCCTCGGACAGCGCCGACAACGTCCTCGCGACGTACACGGTCGACGCCTCCAGCGAGGTCGCCAACGGCACCTGGAAGCTCCAGGTCCGCGATGTGGCCTCGGGTGACACCGGCTACATCGACTCCTGGAGCCTCACCTTCTGATCCTCCGCTCCACCTCACTGACACCACCCCCCACACCAGCATCACCGCTGGTCAGCGACGCCCTCGTGGTCTACACCACGAGGGCGTCGCCGAGTTCCGGAAAGGTCGGCGGGCGGTGGCGCGTGTCCGTATGCCGGACAAGGCCCCTGGACGGGGACCGTGGGCTCCGTATCCTCTGCGCAGGGCTCATGGGCGGGGCCCACGGGCGGAGGTGGCGACCAGGTGACGACGGTTCCGCACGGCACCCTGCCCGCACGAGCCCCCGGCGGGGCCGGACCCGCGGCCCCGGTGGGCCGCGAGGAGCTGCTCGCCCGGCTGGAGAACGTCCTGCACGCGCGGGGCCGCGCCCTGCTCACGGGGCCCGCCGGCGTCGGCAAGACCGAGGTCGCGCTGGCCGCCGCCGCCCGCGCCGAGGCCCGCGGCGAGACCGTGCTGTGGCTCGCCGCCCTCCCCGCCGACCGCACGATCCCCGGCGCCGCAGCCGCCGCCCTCGTCGCCTCCGTGGCGACCACCGTCGTCCGGCCGGGTCCGCGCACCGAACCGGGATCCCTCGCGGAGGACCCCCCGGCGGGCCCCGCCGACGCCCCAGGCCCCGAAGCGCTGCCCGTCGGCGTGTTCGCCTCCGGCGTCTTCGACGACCTGCCGGGACCGCAGCGCACCGCCGTCGCCATGCTCTGCCGCGAGGCACCCATCCAGCAGGGCGGCTGGGACCCGATCGCCCTGCGCCTGGGCATCGCCCGCATCCTGCGCGCGCTGACCTCCCGGGGGCCGGTGCTGCTCGTCGTCGACGGCGCCGAGTTCCTCGACCCCGACAGCACCGACCTGCTCCGCTTCGCCCTCCACCTCGCCCCGCCGTCGCTACGCGTGATCGCCGTCGAGACACCGGAGCCGTACGGGGACACCCACCCCGCCGACGGACCGGAGCCCGGCTCCCCCGGCCGGCCGCACCCGGTGCACTCCGCGCACCTGTGGGTGCCGTCCGAGGCGGACCTGCTGCTCGTCCCGCCGCTGCACGCCGACGAGATCGCCGAACTCCTCATCCACCACCGGCTGCCGTCCCGGATGGCCGGCCGCATCCACCGCGCCAGCGGCGGCAACCCCCGGCTCGCCCTCGCCGTCGGCCGCTCCCTCGCCGACGCCCGCACCCCCGTGCACCACGCCGAGGCCCTGACGCTCTCCGGCCGCGCCCGGGACCTCGCCCGGCAGCTCCTGGGCGCCGCTCCCCCGCCGGTCCGGGCCACCCTGCTCCTCGCCGCGCTCGCGCTGCGCCCCTCCGCGACGCTGGTGCGCCGGGCCGGACGGCCCGAGGCCGAGGCCGAACTGGCGGCGGCCGAGCGCGCCGGGCTGGTCTCGCTCGCCGAGGACGGCTCGCTCGCCTTCACCGCCGGGCTGCTGCCGTCCACCCTGGTGCACGACGCCTGCTGGGCGGAGCGCAGCGCCGGCCACGCCGCGCTCGCCGAGGTCGTCGACGACCCGGTGGAGGCGGTACGCCACCGGGCGCTGGCCACCGACCGGCCGGACGAGGAGCTGGCCGCCGAGGTCGCGGCGGCGGCGGAGGCCGCCCGGCGGCGCGGCAACAACGCGCTCGCCGCCGAACTCGCCCTGCTGGCCGCCGAGTCGACGCCGGGCCGGGACGGCGCCCGGCGGATCGCCCGCCTGGTGGACGCGGCCGAGGAGGCCGCCCGCGCCGCCCGCGCCGACCTGGCCATGCGGGCCACCACCGACCTGCTCGCGCGGGACGCCTCGCCCGCCGACCGGGTGCGGGCCCGCCTCGCCGTCCTGGACACGGCGGGACAGGGCCTCACCGACCTGGACGACATGTACGTGCACGCCATGGAGGACTCCGAGGGCGCGACCGCGCTCCGGGCGGCCGTACAGCTCCGACTGGCCGTCAAGTACGTGCTGGCGGACGGCGATCCGGAGCGGTCCCGGACGGCGGCGATGGAGTCCGCCGCGCTCGCCGCATCCGTCGGCGACCCGCGCACCGCCGCGCAGGCGCTGACCGTGCAGGCCCGGATGGAACGGGCCCTGGGCTCCCCGGACGCCGAACCGGTGCTGGCCAGGGCACGGGACCTCGAACTCGCGGAGCGTCCGCTCGGCATCCGCAACGCCGCCCAGATCCTGACGATCCGTCACGCCCTGTTCGACGACCGGCTCCACGACGCCCGGGACGAGCTGAACGCGCTGCTGCCGCTGGTGCAGCGGCGCGGCTCGGTCGAGGATGCCATCGAACTGTTCCGTACGCTCGCGGAGATCGAGTCCCGGATGGGCGCGTGCGCCGCCGCCCTGGCGCACGCCGGCCAGTCGCTGGCGCTCACCCTGGAGGCGGGCCTGTCCCCCGGACCCGCCTGGTACGCGCTGGCGCTCGCCGAGACCGCGGGCGGCAGCCTGGGCCGGGCGGCGAGCTACGCGCGGCGGAGCGCGCAGGCGTCGGAGGAGGAGGGCGACCGGGTCTTCCTCTCGCGCAGCCGGTACGCGCTCGGCCGCGTCCAGCTGGTCAACGGCGACGTGGCGGCGGCCCTGGAGACCCTGCGCCGGGTGCAGGCCGACGAGCGGGCGCAGTCGACGGTGGACCCGTCGATGCTGCGCTGGCACGAGGAGCTGGCGGAGGCACTGCTCGCGCACGACGCCGTCGACGAGGCCCTCGCGCTGCTCGCGGAGGTGCGGCCGGTGGCCGAACGACTGGGCCGCACCACGGTGTTGCTCGGGTGCGACCGGGCGCAGGCGCTGTGCCTGGCGGCGGAGGGCCGGACGGACGAGGCGGCGGAGCTGCTGACCCGGACCGCCGGCCGGTTCGCGGAGGCCGGGCTGCCGCTGGAGCAGGGCCGTGCGCTGATGGCGCTGGCCCGGGTGGAGCGGAAGCGGCGGCGGCGGTCGGCGGCGCAGTCGGCGCTGCACGGGGCGGCCACGGTCTTCGAGCGGGCGGGGGCGGCGCCGTGGCTGGCGCTGGCCACGGAGGCGCCGGCCGGCGAGCTGCCGGGGGCCGCGCCGGGCGGTGACGAGGCGCCGACGGCGCTGGCCTCGCTGACGGAGGCGGAGCTGCGGCTCGCCCGGCTCGTGGGGCAGGGCGCCTCGAACCAGGAGGCGGCGGCGAAGCTGTTCCTGAGCGTGAAGACCGTGGAGGCGCGGCTGACCCGCATCTACCAGAAGCTGGACGTCCGTTCCCGCGCCCAGCTGGCGACGGCGCTCCGTCCCTAGGACCCGCGGGACCAGGACCCGCGGGACCAGGACCCGCGTGAACTGGCGGTCCCGGTACGGAGCGCGCGCCGCCCGGGTCAGTCCCGGCGGACCGTGATGTACGCGCCCCTCGCGGTGGCGCCCTCGGCGCCGGCCGGGGTCCACTCGGCGGTGACGCCGCCGAGGACGCCGGAGCCCTCCCGGTCCTCGCCCGCCGCCTGGCTCAGGACCCGGTGGAAGCGGAGGGTGAGCGGCGTGTCGGCGCCGGGCACCCGGATCCGTACGTCGGTGCCCGCGGGCCCGTCGGTGACGTCCAGGACCTCGGCGTCGCCTTCCGGGGCCGGGACGTCCAGGGAGGCGGTGACGGTCGGGTCGGCGGCGTCGCTGACGGACTGCTGCTGGGGCACGGCCCGGCCGGCGAGGAGCGCGTGGACCTGGCCGACCAGGACCGGGTCGTGGGCGCCGTCGTAGATCCAGCGGGTGCCGAGCACGCCGTGCTCGGAGGTGCCGATGAGGGCGGACTCGGCGCCGTCGAGGGGCTTGCCCCGGTACGTCATGGGCACCAGGTACGCGGCCGCGTCCCGGCCCTCGCCGTCGGTGACGACCATGAACTCGATGCCCACCTCGCCCTCCGGGTCGTCGAGCCGGAACCCGCCGCACCTCACCGGGTTCGGTGCCGCCGGGCCCGCCGTGTACCAGGCGCGGGTGGGCAGCCAGGCGGCGATGAGTTCCTGCTTCGTCGGCTGCAACGTGGTGCGGTGGATGACGGCCATGGGCGGGTCGCTTCCTCTCCTCGGGACCAGGAGCCGTCAACGTAACAGAGCCGTGGGCGGGGGGAGGCCGGGCGCCGCCCACCCGGCGTCCGCACGGCCGCGACCTCGTGTGATGATCCCGGGGACGTGGATCCGCGGGTGATCCACGGGGGAGAGAGACCATGGGATTCACGGACGCCAACGGCGTCGACCTGTCGGGTGTCACCGGCAGGCTCGTGCAGACGGTCGACCTGGTGCAGGGCCCCGCCCCGCAGGCGATAGCCACCGACACCGTCAACGGGCATGTCTTCGTGCTCCAGTTGGAGTCCTCGGCGACCGCGCCGGGCGACTCCGGCCACATGTACCTGAACCGCGTCGACCGCGCGACGGGCGCGGTCACCGGTTCCATGCGGCTGAAGGGCTTCGGCCACGGACTGTCGATGGGCTGTCAGGCGGTGGGCGCGGACAGCTACTTGTGGACCGAGTGCGGACCGCTGCACATCACGAGCGGCGGGGTCGCCTTCGGCAAGTCCGTCACCCGCTTCAAGTTCGTCGAGGACGGGGTGCTGGACGCCACGGCGATCCCGCAGGCGCGGAGGTTCACCCCGCCCGGCTCCACGGCGGGCACCGGCCCCTCGCTCGACCCGACCACCGGACTGCTGACCGTCATGTACCACAAGGACGGCAAGCGGCACTTCACCCGGTACGACGCCACGCGCGCCGCCGCCGGCGACTGGACGCCCGTCGGCACGACCTTCGTCATGCCGGCCGGCGAGGACGTCACGCCGGCCGTGCCGTCGCCGTACCCGCTGGAGAAGACGCTCACCTCGCAGGGCTACCAGACGCTGGGCGGCGTGCTGTACGCGTACCACTGGGCGCCGTACGACGCGAAGAACCACCCGGAGACGGTGCCGAGCGCCTTCCCCGGCGTCACCTTCATGACCTCGTACGACTGGGCGACCGGGCAGCGCCTCGACCGCCAGGTCGTCACCTCCGCGGACGGCCTGGAGCGGCGCGAGCCGGAGGGCGTCGCCGTCGAGGTGGACCCGGCCACGCAGGAGACCAGGCTGCTCTTCGGATTCAGCAACACCGTGCCCGGCACGACCGGTTCACGGGACGTCACCGTCTGCTGGTACCCGACGAAGCCGGCGGTGGACGGCGTCAAGGTCCTGGCGGACTGGACGGACCTCACGCTCGCCTCCGGCGTCACCCCGGGCGCCGACCGCCCGCGCGGCCGGCTCGTCGCCCTCGCCGGCACGACCTACCTCCAGCTGCGCGGGAGCCTGAACTGCTCGCTCACCGCGGACGGCAGGATCGCGACCCTGCCGCACCGGCTGCGCCCGACCCGGCTCGCCCGCCAGAACGTGCCGAGGAACAACAACACGGGGCGGTGCGTGTGCCGCGTCGAGGCCAACATCCGCGGCGAGTTGTGGGCGTACGGCGCCTACGCCGACAACGCGATCACCTGGATCGACCTGGACGGCGTCTCGGTCGCCTGGCGCTGACCGCCCGTCCCGCCCCTCCCCCCCGTCTCCCTGTCTCTTCACTCCGGAGGAACCCTCATGTCCCAGCAGCCGACCAGTCGCCGTTCCCTGCTCGCCGCCGCGCTCGCCACGCCCGTCGCCGCCGTCGCCGTCCCCCTCGCCACGGCCGCCCCGGCCGCCGCCGCCCCCGTCGACGGCTGCCAGACCGTCGTCGACTGGACCGCCGTCACGCCCGCGGCCGGGATCACGCCCGACGCCGCCGCCCCGCTCCAGGCCCGGGTCATCCGCCTGGCGGGCACGGAGTTCCTCCAGTTCCGCGGCACCGTCACCTGCAACCTCACCGCCGACGCCACGCTCGGCACCCTGCCGCCCACGATCGTCCCGCCCAAGCTGACCCGCGGCGTCGTGCCCCGCAACAACAGCCAGGGCATCAACGCGATCCGCGTCGAGGCGAACACGGCCGGCGCCGTCAAGATCTACGGCCCGCAGGCGTCCAACCCGGTCACCTGGATCCAGCTCGACTCCTTCTCCTCCGTACTGCGCTGACCCGCCCGCCCCGAAGGCCCGGCGACCATGCCCCCCGCGCACGGCCGCCGGTCCGGCTCTCAGCGCCGCACCCGGAGGACGGCGAGTGTGGGGCCGTCGGGGCGGACGGTGAGGCCGTAAGCGGTCTTGTGGGGGACGGAGAGGAAGCGGGGCACGGGGCCTGGCAACAGGTGTTCGAGGAGGGTCACGGACTCGCGGAGGGCGAACTGGAGGCCCAGGCAGGCGCGGGGGCCGAGGCCGAAGGGGAGGTGGGCGCCGGGGTGGGCGGGGCGCCGGCCGGGGGTGGTGAAGCGGGTGGGGTCGAAGGTCTCGGGGGAGGGCCAGAGGGCCGGATCGCGGTGGACGAGGTAGGGGCAGACGAGCAGGTCGGTGCCGGCGGGGAGGGCGTGTCCCGCGAGGGTGTCGGGCTCGGTGGCGTGACGGGGCAGGATCCAGGCCGAGGGGTAGAGGCGGAGCGTCTCGTGGACGAGGGCCTGGACGGCCTCCCGGCGCTCGGGCGAGCCGTCGGGGCCGGCCGCGAGGGCGTGTTCCCGGGCCTGCGGGTGGCGGTCCAGGAGGAGGTACAGCCAGGTCAGGGTGGTGGCGGTGGTCTCGTGGCCGGCCATGAGGAGGGTGACGAGTTCGTCGCGGATCAGCCGGTCGGTGTACTCGGGCCGGGTCGCGGACGCGTCGACGAGGACGTGCAGCAGGCCGGGCCCTTCGGGTCCGGGGTCGCTGTCCCGGGCGGCGCGGACGGCCCGTTCGGCGACGGCGTCGATGCGGGCGATGTCGGCGGCGACGGCGGCCTGGGCGGCGATCCTGTCGGCGGGCAGGCTGGGCAGGGCGGCCACCACCCCGGCGACGGAGCCGAGTTCGCTCTCGGTGGCCGGATCGAGCGGCGTGCTGGTCAGGGCGCGCCAGATGGTGTCGAGGGCGAAGCGGCGCAGCTCGTCGCCGAGGTCGAAGACCTCCCCGGTGCGGGCGTACGTCTCCCAGCGGGCGGCGGTCACCCGGGCGGCGGCGGTGATCCGCGCCTCGTAGCGGCGCATGCCCCGGCCGGTGAACTGGGACTGGAGGAGCCGGCGTTGACGCTGCCAGGCGTCCCCGGTGGCGGAGAGGACGCCGTCTCCGACGAGGACCCGGGCGCGGTGGGAGCGTTTGACGTACCGGTCGGGGTGGTGGGCGAGGACGTGCCGGACGGCGTCCGGGTCGGTGACCAGCACGGTGGGCGGGAGGCCGGGCGCGGGGCGGAACGCGCCGACCCCGCCGAGCCGTTCGCGGACGAGGGCGAGCAGGTCGACCAGTTCGCCGCCCCGGGCGTGCCAGTCGGCGACGAGTCCGGGGGCGAGTTCGGGGACCGGCCGTCCGGCCGGGCCCGGTGTCTGGCGGGCGCCGGGGGGTGCGGGGATGGCCACGGCGGGGCTCCTGTTCGGCGTCCGCACGCCCTCGCGTGCGGGGTGGCGCGGGCACCTCGCACTGTAGGGGCGCGGGGCCTCGGGGCGACAGCGCGGCTCCGGCCGTGCCGTCGGCGGGTGGCCTGAACTGCGCGTTGTTCGGAGCGTGTTCGGTTGCGTGCACGGAGCGGGCGTACGAGATCCGTCCACTCCGTTGACGCGCCCGCGACAGTAAGGAAGCTTTACTGACAACTACCGCCCCAGCGAACCGCCGCCGTCCGGCGGAAGGAGACGACCCAGCATGCGCAGAGCGATTCCGGCCGCGGTCGCGACGGCCGTCGCCGGCCTGATCGCCGCGGGGTTCACGGCCCCGCGGGCCGAGGCCGCCGCCCCCGCCCTCACCGTCTCGGTCGGCCGGGCGAGCGTCTGGAGCACCGGGTACGGCGCCGACGTGAGCGTGACGAACGGCGGGGACGCGCCCGCGACCGGGTGGACGGTGGAGTTCGACCTGCCGGAGGGCACCGCGGTCACCAGCCACTGGTCGGCGACGAAGACCCAGAGCGGCCGCCACTACACCTTCACGAACGTCTCCTGGAACGGCTCGGTCGCGCCGGGCGCGACCCAGGGCTTCGGCTTCAACGCGAGCGGGCTCGGCCTCCCCCTCAACTGCACGGTCAACGGCGCCCCGTGCCAGGGCGGCACTCCCACACCCACCCCCACACCGACGCCGAGCCCCACCCCGACCCCGACCCCGACGCCCACGTCCACGACCACCCCGCCCTCCGGTCCCGTCATCGACGTCGACACGGCGGCGGAGCTCCGTACCGCGCTCGCCTCGGCGGCGCCCGGGCAGACGATCCGGATGGCGCCCGGCGAGTACCGGGGCTCCTTCGTCGCCCAGCGCCCCGGCACCGCGGACCGGCCCGTCACGCTGACCGGTCCGCGTACCGCGGTGCTCGTCAACGACGGGCCGTCCGGCAGCGGACCGTCCTGCCCGGTCCCCACCGCGGGCTGGGACCCCGGCTACGGCCTGTGGCTGTACCAGGCCCCGTACTGGAACCTGGAGGGCTTCACCGTCCGCGACTCCAAGAAGGGGGTCGTACTCGACGCCTCCCCGCACGTGACCGCGACCGGGCTCCATGTGCACGGCGTCGACGAGGAGGGCGTGCACTTCCGGCGTTCCTCGTCGGACGGCGTGCTCCGCGACTCGACGGTCGAGAGGACGGGGCTCGTCCAGCCGGGGTACGGCGAGGGCGTCTACATCGGCTCGGCCGGCTCCAACTGGGGCTGCCACGGCAACGCGGGCGGCGCCGACCGTTCGGACCGGGTGCGGGTGGAGAACAACCGGATCGGCCCGGACGTCGCCGCCGAGGCGATCGACGTCAAGGAGGGCACCTTCGGCGGTGTCATCCGGGGCAACACCTTCGACGGGCGCGGGATCAGCGGGCAGAACTCGGCGGACTCGTGGATCGACGTGAAGGGCGTCGACTATCTGATCGAGGGCAACACCGGCGTCTTCACGGCGCCGGGCACCTTCGCCAACGGCTACGAGACCCACAACCCGGCCACCACCCCCGCCTTCCCGAACGGCTGCGGCAACGTGTGGCGCGGCAACTCCTCCGACCTCGGCGGTGCCGGCGCCTACGCGATCCGGGTCACGTCGACGTCGAAGTGCCCGGGCCGGCTCAACGTGGTGCACGCCTCGAACACCGTCAGGAACGCCACGAGCGGCCTCACCAACATCGCCGTCACCCCCTGAGGACCGGCCGGGCCCGCGGTCACGCCCCGGCCAGCTCCGACCGCAGCACGTGCTTGGTGACCTTCCCCGAGGGCGTACGGGGGAGGCTGTCGCGGAGCACGAGTTCGCGCGGGATCTTGTAGCGCGCGAGGCGGGGCGCCAGCCAGGTCCGGAGGGCGTCCGCGTCCGGGCGGGCGTCCGCGCGGGGCACGACGACGGCGACGACGGTCTCGCCCCACTGCGGGTGCGGGCGTCCGACGACGGCGACGTCGGCGACGTCCGGGTGCCCGCGCAGGACGCCCTCGACCTCCTGCGAGGCCACGTTCTCGCCGCCGGTGATGATGACGTCCTTCATCCGGTCGACGATCGTGACGAAACCGTCCTCGTCGATCCGGCCGAGGTCGCCGCTGCGGTACCAGTCCCCGGCGAACGCCTCGGCGGTGGCGGCCTCGTCGTCGAGGTAGCCGACCATCCGGGTGTCCGCGCGCAGCCAGATCTCGCCGTCCTCGCCCGCCCGGGCGTCGGCGCCGTCCGGGCGGACGACCCTGAGGTCCACGCCGGGCATGCCGCCGCGCCCGATGGCGCCCGCCTTCCCGACCTGTTCCGCGGGTGAGAGCGAGGCGCCGACCGGGCCCATCTCGCTCATGCCGTAGACCTGGTGGAAGGCGTCGGAGCCGTACGCCTTCATGAGCCGCCGGGCGGTGTCGGCGTCGAGCGGCCCCGCGCCGTAGATCCAGGCGCGGACGGACGACAGGTCGTACGCGGCGAAGTCCGGGACCACCTGGGTGGGGGCGATCAGCGCGATCGGCGCGCCGAAGACGGCGGTGACCCGGTGCCGCTGGACGGCCTCCAGCATGCCGCGCGGCTCGTACTCGCGCTGGAGGACGACGGTGCCGCCGAGGAGGAGGGTGCCGAGGGTCCAGTTGTTGAGCGGGGAGGCGTGCCAGATCGGCATGCAGATCAGGAAGCGCTCATCCCGGTGGAGGGGGACGGTGGCGGCCGTGTAGGTGGCGGCGAGGGCGATGCCGCGGTGGGTGTGGACGCAGCCCTTGGGGGTGCCGGAGGTGCCCGAGGTGTAGAGGATCTGGGCGATCCCCTCGTCGCCGGAGGGCTCGCCGGTCCAGGGCTCGGCGGCGGCGACGAGGGATTCGAAGGAGTCGGCCGGGCGCGCGTCCCCGGTGGCGTCGGGGTGGCTGACCAGCCAGGTCGTGTCGGTGCCGGCCGCCGTCGCGCGGGTGCCGATCTCCGCGTCGACGACGGCGAGGCGGGCGCCGCAGTGGCGCAGCTGCCGGGCGACCTCGGCGGTCTGGAGCTTGTGGTTGACCGGGACGAGGGTGGCGCCCGCGTACCAGGCGCCGAAGGCGGCGAGGAGGAAGGCCGGGGTGTTGTACGTCATCACCGCCACCCGGTCGCCGGGCCGGACCCCGGCGGCGTGCAGCACGGTCGCGGCGCGCCGGGCCTCGGTGGCGAACTCGCCGTAGGTCCAGCGCTGTTCGCCGTAGACGACGGCTTCCTTGGTGCCGGCCGCGCGGGCGGCGCCGTCCAGCAGGGCGCAGAGGTGCATCACGTTCTCCTGACGTGCCCGGGCCGGGGGGAGCCGGCCGTGGCGGGAAACTCTGAATGATGGTTCACTTCTTTCATGGCCTACCGCAAGACCCCTGCCGAGATCCGCCGGCTCGAAGCCGCCCGGGAGCACCTGGTCGCCTGCGCCACCTCGGTCGTCGCCGAGGTGGGCTGGGCGCAGGCGTCCGTGACCGCGGTCGCCGACGCCGCCGGCATCGCGGCCGGCTCCGTCTACCAGCACTTCCCGTCCAAGGCCGCGCTCGCCGTGGAGGTCTTCCGGCGCGCCGCCGGGCGCGAGGTGGAGGTGCTCGGCGAGGTCCTGGCCGCGCCCGGCGACCCGGTCGAGCGGCTGAGCCGGGGCATCCACGTCTTCGCCCGCCGGGCCCTGGAGAACCGCGGGCTCGCCTACGCCCTGCTCGCCGCCCCGGCCGAGCCCGCCGTCGGCGCCGAGCGGCTCGACTTCCGGCGCCGCTACCGCGCGCTCTTCGCCGAGGTGATCCGCGAGGGCATCGCCGGCGGCGCGCTCCCCGAGCAGAACGGCGAGATCACCGCCGCCGCGCTCACCGGCGCGATCGGCGAGGTCCTCGTCGACCCGCTCGGCGCCCCCGGCGCGACCACCACCGAAGCCCTCCTCACCGACCTCACCGCCATGGCCCTGCGCTGCGCGGGCGCCCCGGCCCGCCCCGAGAGCCGAGCCCCCGCGTCCCGGCCCGAGAGCCACGCCCCGGACCGCCCGTACGCCGGCCCGGACGGGCCCTGACCCGGCCGGCGCCCACCGACCCGTACCGCCCCGTCTTCCGGAGGAGCACCCACCGTGACCACGACTCCCGGCTCCGACACCACGACCGCCGGCGTCCCCGGCGCCGCGCCCCAGAGCCGTCCCACCGCCGTGACGCACGCCGTCACCAACCAGGCCCCGCCGCTCACCGGCCACGACGCCGCCGCCGACCCCGTGCTGCTCGAAGGCGTCGAGCGCGAGGGCGCCGGCTGGCACCTGGACGACCTGCACCGCCTCGGCCGGATCGTCGGGAGCGAGGAGGCCCAGCACTGGGCCGACCAGGCCAACCGCCACGAGCCCCAACTCCGCACCCACGACCGCTACGGCAACCGCGTCGACGAGGTCGAGTTCCACCCGGCCTACCACCGGCTCATGGACCTCTCCGTCGGCGCGGGCCTCGCGGGGGCCGCCTGGGCCGACGACCGGCCCGGCGCCCATGTGGCGCGCGCCGGCGGCTTCATGCTCGCCGGGATGCTGGAACCCGGCCACATGTGCCCGGTCTCGATGACGTACGCCGTCGTCCCCGCCCTGCGCCACTCCCCCGAGCTCGCCAAGACGTACGTGCCGCTGCTCACCACCCGGTCGTACGACCCCGGCCTTCGCACCCCGACGGAGAAGAGCGGGCTGCTCGCCGGGATGGGCATGACCGAGAAGCAGGGCGGCAGCGACGTCCGCGCCAACACCACCACCGCCACCGAACTCCCGGACGGCACCTGGAGGCTGCGCGGCCACAAGTGGTTCACCAGCGCCCCGATGAACGACCTGTTCCTCGTCCTCGCGCAGGCACCCGGCGGACTGTCCTGCTTCCTCGTCCCGCGCGTGCTGCCCGACGGCAGCCGCAACACCTTCCGGATCCAGCGGCTCAAGGACAAGCTCGGCAACCGCTCCAACGCCTCCAGCGAGCCGGAGTTCGACGACACCGTGGCCTGGCTGGTCGGCACCGAGGGCAAGGGCGTGCGGACCATCATCGACATGGTGACCATGACCCGCCTGGACTGCGTCCTCGGCTCCGCCGCCGGGATCCGCGCCGCGCTCGCCCAGGCGGCCCACCACGCCCGCCACCGCTCGGTCTTCGGCGCGACCCTGATCGACCAGCCGCTGATGCGCAACGTCCTCGCCGACCTGGCGCTGGAGTCGGAGGCCGCCACCACCCTCGGCCTGCGGCTGGCCGGCGCGGCCGACCGCGCCCGGCTCGGCGACGAGGGCGAGCGCGCCTTCCTCCGCCTGGCCACCGCCGTCGGCAAGTACTGGGTGTGCAAGCGCCAGCCCGCCGCCGTCGCCGAAGCCCTCGAATGCCTGGGCGGCAACGGCTACGACGAGGCGTCGGGCCTGCCCCGCCTCTACCGCGAGGCCCCGCTCAACAGCATCTGGGAGGGCTCCGGCAACGTCAGCGCCCTCGACCTGCTGCGCGCCCTGGCCCGCGAGCCGGAGGCCCTGGCGGCGTTCCGTACGGAGATCGAGGCGGCGGCCGGCGCCGACCGGCGGCTCGACGCGGCCTGGACCGCGCTCCAGGGCGAGCTGCGGCTCACCGAGGACGCGCCGCTGCGCGCCCGCCGGGTCGCCGAGCGGGCCGCGCTCGTCCTCCAGGGCTCCCTCCTCGTCCGGTACGCCCCGGCGGCGGTGGCCGACGCGTTCTGCGCGTCGCGGCTCTCCGGCGACCAGGGCCTCGCCTTCGGCACCCTGCCCCCCGCGACGGACTTCGCCGGACTGCTGACCCGCCTGCCGGTCTGACCGGCGCCCTCCCGCACCCCGACCGCGGCACCCCGCCGTGACGCACGTCCGCACCCCCGCCGCGAAGAAGCTCGCGGCGGGGGTGAATCCTTTTCGCGTCCCGCCGACTCCTTTCCCCGTACCGGCCGCACGGGCCGGTCCACCGGAAGGAGCCACCATGCTGGTCACCGCACTCGTCGCCGTCGGAGCCGTCCTGATCGGGGCGTGCTCCTGGCACCTGCTGCGCCGGTACCGGAGCCGGGTCTGACCCGGGCGCCCACCGGAGCGACGCGGAGCACCACGAGGAAGAGGACAGCACATGAACCGACGCTTCTCCTGGCCCGACGAGCGGCTGGTCAGGGCGGCCCAGGACGGCGACGTCGCCTCCCTGACCACGGTCGTCATGGAGTCCCAGCCGCACGTGCGGAGGTTCGCCCTGTCGCTGTGCGCCTCCCCGCAGGACGCGGAGGACGCGGCGCAGGAGGCGCTGATCATCCTGTACCGGAAGATCGGCACCCTGCGGGCGACGGGGGCGCTCGCCTCGTGGATGTTCCGCATCGTCCGCAACGAATGCCTCCGGCAGGTCCGGCAGCTCGTCCGGCGGGGCGAGGAACCGGACGCCGGGCAGGAGACGGCGGCGGAGCCGTCCGCCGAGGAGGCCGTCCTGCACCGCCTGGAGGCGCGGCGGATCGCCGCCGCCGTCGGCGCCCTCCCCCGCGACCAGCGACAGGTCCTCCTCATGCGCGACGTGCAGGGCCTGCCCGGCAGGACCGTCGCCCGCGCGCTCGGCCTGAGCGACGCGGCGATGAAGTCCCGCCTGCACCGGGCGCGGGCCGCCCTGCGCCACGCCCTGACCGCGCCCGAACCCGCCGTCCTTGCCCCCACCGCCGAAGGAGACCCGCGACCGTGACCACCCCACGCACCCTCGACACCGAGAAGCCCGCACCGGCCCCCCACGACCACCCCGCCCAGCGCCCCGGCCACCCTGGCGAGCCCACCCAGCCCACCGGCCACGCCGGCACGCCCGGCCAGCCCACCGGCCACCCCGGCACGCCCGACACGCCCGGCCCGCGCCCCGACTACGCCAGCCGGTCCGTCCCGCGCCACCTCGCGCGCGGTGCCGTCGGCTTCGGGCTGATCGCCGGCTCGCTCGCCCTGATCCCGGTCACCGGGCCCGTCAGCCTGCTCGCGGCGCCCCTCGCCCTGATCGCCTTCCGCGGCTGCCCCACCTGCTGGGCGGTCGGCCTGGCGCAGACGATCTCCCGCGGCCGCCTGGAGCGCCGGTGCGCCGACGGCGTCTGCACCCTCACCCCGGCCGGGCCGCGCCCCGCCGGAACGCCCCGGCGATAAATTCCGCACCTCGGAAAGGAACAGCTGTTACGGTGACGGGGACCTCGGCCCTTTCAGGGCCGGACCCCTTCGACGAGGAGCAGCAGACGTGGCGGGTGACGACGACATCTCCGGGTGAGATCCGGAGCTGACGGCCACCGGACGCGCCGAGGAGCGCGACGCCGGAGTGGCCCGTTCGTCGTACCCCTTTTTCCTCGTCCGCCCGGGGCGGAGCCCTGTCCGTCGCCCGCCCCCCGTCCTCGCCCGAGGTCATCGCCATGTCCCACGCCCCTTCCTCCACCACCGTCGTCTGCTCGGACCTGTCGTTCTCCTGGCCCGACGACACCCCCGTCTTCCAGGACCTGTCGTTCAGCCTGACCGGCGGCCGTACGGGCCTCGTCGCGCCCAACGGCTCCGGGAAGAGCACCCTGCTCAAGCTGATCGCCGGTGAGCTGCGCCCCACCTCGGGCACGGTGACCGTCGGCGGCACGCTGGGCTACCTCCCGCAGAGCCTGCCCCTGACCGCCGGGCTCACCGTCGCCGACGTGCTCGGCGTCGCCGAAGTCATCCGCGCCCTCGACGCCGTCGAGTCCGGCGACGTCTCCGAGGAGCACTTCACCACCATCGGCGACGACTGGGACATCGAGGAGCGGACCCGCGACCGGCTCGACCGGCTCGGACTCGGCGGGCTCGCCCTCGACCGCACCCTCGGCACCCTCAGCGGGGGCCAGATCGTCTCCCTCGGCCTGGCCGCGCAGCTGCTCAAGCGGCCCGACGTGCTGCTGCTCGACGAGCCGACGAACAACCTGGACCGGGAGGCCCGGCACAAGCTGTACGACACGCTGGACGACTACGACGGTCTCCTCCTCGTCGTCGCCCACGACCGGGCGCTGCTCGACCGCATGGACGCGATCGCCGAGCTCGGCGGCTCCCGGCTGCGCCTGTACGGGGGTGACTTCACCGCCTACGAGGAGGCCGTGCGGAGCGAGCAGGAGGTCGCGGAGAAGAACGTGCGCAACGCGGAGCAGGAGCTGAAGCGCGAGAAGCGCGAGCTCCAGCAGGCCCGCGAGCGCGCCGAGCGGCGGGCGAGCAACGCCGCCCGCAACCTCAAGAACGCCGGGCTGCCGCGGATCTTCGCCGGCACGATGAAGCGCGGCGCCCAGGAGTCCGCGGGCCGGGCCGGGCAGACGCACGCGTCCCGGGTCGGCGACGCGCAGGCCCGGCTCGACGAGGCCGGGCGCGCCCTGCGGGACGAGCAGCGCCTCGTCCTGGACCTGCCCGACACCCGGGTGCCGGCCGGACGGAACCTCTTCCTCGGCGAGGGCATGCGGGTCCGGTACGACGGGCGGGACGTCTTCGCCGAGGGCGGTGTGGACCTGTCCGTACGGGGCCCCGAGCGGATCGCGCTGACCGGCCCCAACGGCTCGGGAAAGACGACCCTGATGCGGCTGGTCACGGGTGAACTCACCCCGGACGACGGCCTGGTCAAGCGCGGCGACGGGCGGATCGCCACCCTGTCGCAGCGCCTCGACCTGCTGGACCCGGACCGCACGGTGGCGGAGAACTTCGCCGCGTTCGCGCCCGAGCGCCCCGAGGCGGAGCGGATGAACCTGCTGGCGCGGTTCCTCTTCCGGGGCGCGGGGGCACACCTGCCGGTCGGCGCCCTCTCCGGCGGGGAGCTGCTCCGGGCCACCCTCGCCTGCGTCCTGTGCGCCGACCCCGCGCCCCAGTTGCTGCTGCTCGACGAGCCGACCAACAACCTCGACCTGGTCAGCGTGGGCCAGCTGGAGAGCGCGCTCGACGCGTACCGGGGCGCGTTCATGGTGGTCAGCCACGACGAACGGTTCCTCGCCGCGATCGGTGTGAACCGCTGGCTGCGCCTGGAGGACGGAGTGCTCCGCACGACGGGAGCGCCGGGGATGTGACCCGGCCCGCCGTCAGCCGGCGAGCCGGGCGAAGGGCTCTGCCACCAGGTGGTAGGCGAGGAGCATGCCCGCGGTGGAGACGGAGGCGAGCGCGGTGAGCGTGAAGAGGGCGCGGCCGGTGCGGGTCCACCACCCCCGCTGCCAGGCCGCGACCGCGCCCGCCACCACGACCGGGGACGCCACGACCAGGGCCGTACCCAGGCCGGTGACCACGGACAGCAGGGGGGAGCCCAGCGGCACGCTCTCCATCATGGCGTTGCCGTCCGCGACGACCGCCGCGAGCGCCCCCGTGAAGGCCACCGCGAGCAGCCCGGTCACCGCCGCCGCGGCGCGCGCGGCGCGTGCCGCGCGCGGGTGCGGCGGCCGGCCGCGGAGGCGCCGCGCGGCCGCCGCCGCGGGGAACCCGAGCGCGCCGAGGGCCGACACGGCGAGGCCGGACCCGAGCAGGGCCAGGTGCAGGGCCGGGGACTGGCGCCACGACAGCTTCTCGTAGGCCGTCGTCGGCGTCGCCGAGGAGACGAGGAGGCCGTCGGAGGTGAAGGCGAGGGTGGCACCGCTGCCGCCCCGCTCCCGGAAGAGTCCGCCGCCCAGCGCGGTCCAGCGCTGCTCGTGCCGGTCGGGGTCGAGGGAGAGACCGGTGGTGCGCAGCCCGTCCGCTCCGTCCTCCTCGACCGAGACCGCTCCCACCAGCCCTTCGACGGCCATCAGACTCGTGCGGCTGACCCGGGCGGAGCGGTAGCTGCCGGCGTACGCCGCGGGGGCGGGGCCGGGCGCGGTGCCGGGCGCGGTGTCGGCGGCGGCGCCGGGGGCGGTGTCGGGGGTGGCGTCGGCGGCGGTCGGGGCGAGCGCGTCGACGACGTGGTCGATCAGCTGCCTGCCGTCCCACCCCGCGCGGCCGTCGGTGCCGTCGCCGTTGAAGACCACGAAGATCCCCAGCTCCTGTTCCGGAAGCAGCAGCAGGCTGGAGTGGAACCCGGGGATGTCGCCGTCCTTGAACCAGCCGGTGCGCCCGCCGCGCCGCCACTCCTCGTAGCCGTAGCCGATGCCGGGCAGCCGGGGATCCTGACGGTGGTGGACCCGCCGCATCAGGCGGTTCGCCGCCGAGTCCGCGGTGAGCTGGTCGACGAGCCAGCGGCCCATGTCGCCCGCGGTGCTGACCGCGCCCGGGCCCGCCGCGCTCCACGCTCCGTACTGGCCCCGGGCCTCGGCCCATCCTGAGGAGCCGTCGGGCCGGTAGCCGCGGGCCAGGTGCGCCGCGATCCGCTCGGGCTGCGGCTGCGCGAAGGTGGAGCGGGTCATGCCCAGCGGCCGGAGGATGTGCGTGTCGACGTACGCGGGGAAGTCCTGTCCGGAGGCGTCGGCGACGAGCTGACCGGCGAGGGCGTAGGCGTAGTTGTCGTACGCGGCGGTCTCGCCGGGTGCGCGCACCCGCGGGGGCCGACGCGAGGTGAGGCTCTCGGCGAGCGGCCCCACGTCCTCGGGCGCGGTCTCGTTGCGGCCCACGAGGTCGCTGTCGAAACCGGCGGTGTGGGTGAGCAGGTGGTCCAGGGTGACGGGGCGGCCGGGGTGGGTGTCGGGGACGACGACCTCGCGGAGGTGGTCGTTCACGTCGGCCCTCGGGTCGATCCTTCCCTCGGTGACGAGCCGGGACGCGGCCTGGGCGGTGAACAGCTTGGCGAGGGAGCCGAGGAAGAAGCCGGTGCGCTCGGCGTCGACGGGTGTCCGGGTGCGGACGTCGGCGACGCCGTACCCCTTGGCCAGGACCGTCTTCCCGCCGTGGACGACCGTGACGGCCGCGCCCGGGATGCGGTCGTTCCTCAGGTGCCCGGCGACGGCGGTGTCGACCAGCGACTCCAGGTCCACGGGGGCCGCGGCCCCGGCGAGGGCGGGCGCGGTGCCGGCGAGGGCGGGCGCGGCCCCGGCGAACAGGGTGGTCGCGGTGACGGTGAACAGGGCGGTCGCGGTGACGGTGATCGTGGCGAGGGCCCGCATCGGCTTCGTACGCATGCGTCGACCCTCCCGTCCGGGGGCGGGGCGGCGGCAGTGCGAGGCGCACCGGTCCTTGTGTATTTCGCACGGGTGGGGCGTGAGCGGGGGTGGGTGCGACCGCCGGCCGGCGTTAGCGTGGCCCCGTGATCACGTGGGGGGAAGGGACCGGCAGCCGGGACGAGGGCGCGTCGGGGCGGGGCGCGGGAGGCTCACGGCCGCCGGGGCCCGGCGGGGACGCGGCCGAGTCGTCCCGGGGGCCGGTGGCGGTCGTCTCGGTGCTGCCGGCGCTCGTGCTGTTCGGCTTCGCCATCGAACCCGGCCGGCTGCTTCCGGGTCCCGCCGCCGTCCTGGTGCTGTCGGTGCAGCTGGTCACCTGCCTGCCCTGGACGCGGCGGCTGCGCGGGGCGTGGACGCTCGCCGCGCAGATTCTGCTCGCCCCCTGGGCGGGGTTGCCCGGTTTCCTCGCCGCCTCCGTGCTCCTCGCCGTCGAACGGCCGGTCCGCTGGCCGCTGTTCGCCCTCGTCGTGCTCGCCGCGGGACCGCTCGCGCCCGGCGACGGCGGCGTCTTCTCCGTGCTCAACGGCATCGGCAACGCCTTCGCCCACGGGCTCGTCATCTACGCGCTCAGCCGGCTCATCGACCTGTACGCCGAACTTCACGCCACCCGCGGGGCCCTCGCCGCCGCCCGGGTCGCCGCCGAGCGGAAGCAGACCGGTCGGGAGCTGGAGGCGGTCCTCGGTACCGCCCTCGCCTCGGTCATCGCGCTGGCGGGCCGGGGGCGGCAGGCGGCACGGGAGCTGGTGACGGTGGCGCGGGAGGCGGCGGCACGCGTGCGGGCCGCACCGGCGCCGCAGTCGGCCGGCCCGGCGGACACCTCGCCCCGGGCCATGACGCCGCGCCTTGCGTGGCCCATCGTGATCGCCACGCACCTCGAATACCTGGCCGTGGGCGCGGTGTTCCTGCTCGGCGAGGAGCTGCCGGCCTGGCGCACCGCCCTGTACGCGGCGGCGCTCACCGTCGTCATGGCCCTCCAGGCGTACCACTCCCTTCCCCGGCCGCCCGGCGTCCGGCCCCGGTACGCGGCCTGGACGCTCGGCGCCCAGGTCGGCCTCGCCCTGGGCATGCTGGCCGTTCCCGACGGCCCCTACCCCCAGTTGGTCGCCTTCGCCGCCGCGTCCACGCTGATCGTCCTGCCGGCACGGGTCGCCTGGCCGGCCGCGACGGTGCTCACCGCCTCCGCCGCGGGGGCGGCCCTCGCGCGGACCGGCGGGCCGGGGGCGTACGGCACCGCGCTCCTCGTCCTGGACATCGTGGTCATCACGCTGGTCTTCCACGGCCTGGCCCTGCTCACCCGCCTCGTCCACCAGGTCCGGGAGGCCCGCGAGGCGCTGGCCTCGCTCGCCGTGGCGCGGGAGCGGCGGCGGATCGCGCGGGACGTCCACGATCTGCTCGGCTACGGGCTCAACGCGATCGCCCTGAAGGGTGAGCTGGCCGACCGCGTTCCCGACGCGCGGCAGGCCGAGGGCCACCTGGCCGACGCGGCACGGCTGGCCGGGCGGGTCCTCGCCGACCTGCGGGCGATCCCCGGGGCGGCGGCGGAGCTGACGCTCGACGGCGAACTGGCCTCCGCCCGGGAGGTCCTGGCCGCCGCGGGCATCAGGGTGCGGGTGCGGGGAGGCGCCGCCGCCCCGGGTCCGGCGGAGGAGGCGCTGTACGCCACGGTGCTGCGGGAGGCCATGACCAACGTCCTGCGGCACGCTCCCGCGACCCGCTGGTGCGCGATCGAGTTCGGACCGGGCATGCTCCGTGTCACCAACGAGGCCGACCCCGACGGCCGGCCGTCGGCTCCCGCCGCCGACGCCCCGGGCGGCAACGGCATCGGGAACCTGCGCGACCGGGCGGCCCTCCTCGGCGCGCGCCTCCGGGCGGGCCCGACTCCCGACGGACGCGGCTACGCCCTGACGCTGCTCACGGAGCCGCACCCCTCCCCCGCGGCCACGTCGTGACCCGCGGCTCCCGTCAGGCCAGCCAGCCCTGTCGGCGGGCGATCCGCACCGCGTCCAGCCGGTTGCGGGCGTCGAGCTTGGTGACGGCCGCGCCGAGGTAGTTGCGTACCGTGCCCTGCGACAGGTGCAGCTCGCGGGCGATCTCGGCGAGCTCACCGCCGTCGGCGGCGAGCCGCAGGACGTCCGTCTCCCGTGCGGTCAGCGGACTCTGACGGGCCATGAGCGCCTCGGCGGCCAGCTCGGGGTCGATGACGCGCTCGCCGGCCGCGACCCTGCGCACCGCGTCCGCGAGCCGGTCCGGCGGCGCGTCCTTCAGCATGAAGCCGCTCGCCCGGGCCGCGAGCGCCGACCGCAGGATCTCGGGGCGCCCCAGGGCGGTGAGGATCAGGATCCGGCACTCCGGCAGCGCGGCGACCAGGTCGCGGGCGGCGGTCAGCCCGTCCCCGCCGGGCATCTCGACGTCGAGGACCGCGACGGTGGGCCGGTGCGCCAGGGCGGCGGGGACGACCGCGTCCCCGCGGGCCACCTCGGCCACGACCTCCATGTCGGACTCCAGGCCCAGCAGGGCGACCAGCGCCCCCCGGATCAGGTGCATGTCCTCGGCCAGCAGAATCCGTATCACGAGACCTCCCCCGCCTGCCGGGCACGGCCGTCGGCGCACCGCGCCCGGGAACGATCGAGGGGCCGTCTCAGATTTCTCTGAGACGGCCCCTCGATTCACGACTCCGTCGAGTCGGGACGACAGGATTTGAACCTGCGACCCCTTGACCCCCAGTCAAGTGCGCTACCAAGCTGCGCCACGTCCCGGTGCCCGTCTGACCTGGGGTTTCCCCCGGCCCGGCGTGCAAGAGAACAATACCGCACTTCCCCTGGTGGTCACGAACCGCTTGCTCTGCGTCCCCCGGGACGGTGGCTGGAAGCGGCAGTCTTGCCGGTGGCACATGGCAGAAAGTCGCCCCTGGACAAATCCGCCCGGGCGGACTCAGGGGCTCCAGATCCCACCAAACACAGTCCGAAGTGATCGTCAATAGCATCTGTTTCGGACAAAGACCCGGGCAATATTGATCCACCCCGGAAAGATCAACACCATGAAGTGTCGGCCTGTTCGGGACGGGACCACTGCCGATGCACCACCTGTCCGGACCATGCCGGGCAGGCGTTTCGCAGGGAGGGACTCGTATGGACAGCTACTTCAGCAGCCGGCTTCATCATCAGCTCAGGGAGACGGTCCGAGGCTTCGCGGAACGGGAGGTGCGACCCCGGATAGCCGAGATGGAGGAATCCCGGACGGTCCACCACGAGCTGTCCCGGCTCATCGCCGAGCAGGGCTGGCTGGGGGCGACGATCAGCCCCGAGTACGGCGGCATGGGCGCCGGCCACCTGGCGAAGACGATCATCATCGAGGAGCTCTCCCGGGTCAGCGGCGCCATGGGCGCCATGGTCCAGGCGTCCCAGCTCGGCACCGCCAAGATCGTCCACTTCGGCTCCGACGCCCAGCGCAAGACCTGGCTGCCGCGGGTCGCCTCCGGCGCCTGCCTCCCGACGATCGCGGTGACCGAGCCGGAGTCCGGCGGGCACGTCCTGGGCATGTCGGCGAGCGCGGTGCGCGACGGCGACGACTACATCCTGAACGGCAGCAAGGTGTACGTCGGCAACAGCCACGTCGGCGACCTGCACGGCGTCGTGGTCAGGACGGGGCCCGGTTCGAAGGGGCTCACCGCCTTCCTCGTCGAGTCCGACCGGCCGGGCTTCCGGCTCGGGCCGCAGCAGCCCGCGATGGGCCTGCACGGCTTCAGCTTCGGCGAGCTGATCTTCGAGGACTGCCGGGTCCCGGCCGCGAACCGGCTCGGCGACGAGGGCGACGGCCTCGCCGTCGCGTACTCCTCCAGCGTGCTGTACGGGCGGGCGAACCTCACCGCCGTCTCGCTCGGCATCCACCAGGCGATCCTGGAGGAGACCACGCGCTTCGCCTCCGAGCGGATCCGCTACGGCAAGCCGCTCTCCGAACTCCCCACGGTCAAGATCAAGCTCGGCCAGATGCAGTCCCGGCTGATGACCGCCCGGCTCGCCGCGTACCACGCGGTGCACCTGCTCGACCAGGGCCTCTCCTGCGACACCGAGCTGATGAACGCCAAGCTGGTGAACGTCGAGTCGGCCATCGACTCGGGCCGCAACGCCATGGAGATCCACGCCGCCGCCGGCCTCTTCACGGACCGGTCCATCGAGCGCTACCTCCGCGACGCCCACCACATCTTCGCCCCGGCCGGCACCTCCGACGTACAGCTCCTCCGGCTGGGCGAGGTCGCCCTCGGCCAGGACAAGGGCAGCTGGTCGGAGCGGCTCTCCGAGCTGGTCCGCACCCCGGACCTGGAGCCCGCCTCCGCGTGACGGGACGCGCGGGGCCCGTACGGCAGGTGCCGTACGGGCCCTCGCCCTGCCCGGAACCGGTCCGGAACGGGTCAGAACATCGAGTCCTCGCGGCGGTGGATCTGCTCCACCAGCTCCGCCGCCATCGCCTTGATGGTCTCCAGGCCCGACCGGCCCCACGGCCGGACATCGGTGTCGACCACGCAGATGGTGCCGAGCGCGACGCCCGTGCGGTCGATCAGCGGCGCGCCCATGTACGAGCGGATGCCGATCTCGTCGACGACCGGGTTGCCGGCGAAGCGCGGGTAGTCGCAGACGTCCTCCAGGACGAGCGCCTTCCTGCGGACGACGACGTGCGGGCAGTAGCCGTGGTCCCGGGCCATGAACCGGCCGACGCCGCCCGCGCCCGCCGCGCCGAGGTCGGTGCCCGAGTGGGAGCCGCCCGGAGTGTGCAGCCCGGCGAAGAACTGCCGGTTCTCGTCGATGAAGTTGACCATCGAGAAGGGGGCGCCGGTCACGTCGGCGAGCCGGTGCGCGAACTCGTCGAAGGCCGGGTCGGGACGCTCCCCGAGGCCGAGTTCGCGCAGCCGCCGGACCCGGTCCGGGGCCTCCTTGTCGATGGGGGTCAGGAGGAGGTGACCCGTCGGGTCGTAGGTCATGGCGTGACTCCGAAGCTCGGCGCGGGGGCCGGGGTCGAGTTGAGGAGGTGCTGGACGAGGGTCAGGAGGGTACTGATGGCGGAGCTGGAGATCCGGGCGTCGCACAGCACGATCGGCACGTCCCGGCCGAGGTCGAGGGCCTGCCGGATCTCGTCCGGCTCGTAGCGGAAGGCCCCGTCGAACTCGTTGACGGCCACCACGAAGGCGATGCCCCGCCGCTCGAAGAAGTCGATCGCGGAGAAGCATTCCTGGAGGCGGCGGGTGTCGGCGAGGACGACCGCTCCGAGCGCCCCCTCGGACAGCTCGTCCCACATGAACCAGAACCGCTCCTGGCCCGGGGTGCCGAAGAGGTAGAGGACGTTGCGGTCGTCGAGGGTGATCCGGCCGAAGTCCATGGCCACGGTGGTCGTGGACTTGTTCTCCACGCCCTCCAGGCTGTCGGTGGCCGCGCTGACCGAGGTCAGCAGCTCCTCCGTGCTGAGCGGTTCGATCTCGCTGACCGCGCCGACGAAGGTCGTCTTTCCCACGCCGAAACCGCCCGCCACCAGGATCTTCAGCGCGGTGGGGAAGGGATCGGCCGCGAAACCGTCATGGCGTTCAGAGCCGCTGTCGTAGGCCATCGAGCACTGCCTCCAGCAAGGAACGGTCGGATGGGTTGGCGTGGAAGCGCGGGGCCCGCGCGGTGAGGGCCCCGCAGTCCACGAGGTCGGAGAGGAGGACCTTGGTGACGACGGCCGGGAGCCTTAAGTGCGCCGCGATCTCGGCCACCGAGGTGGGCCCGTCGCACAGCCTGAGGGCCAGGCTGTGCTCGGGGCCCATATGGGGCTGCGGGCCGGATCCGGTCGCCATCACCAGGGAGAGCAGGTCGAGCGAGGCGGTGGGCTTGGTCCGTCCGCCACTGACGGTGTACGGGCGGATCAGCCGGCCGGCCGCGTCGTCGAGCCAGGGCCCTTCCTGCGGAGGAGACACGTTCACTGACCGGCGCCACCCGCCGCTGCGGCCGCCTGCCGGGCGGGGGTCACGAGGTACGGGCGGACGCTCTTGACCAGCATCGCCATCTCGTAGCCGAGGACGGCGGCGTCGGCCTCCCGGCCCGCGAGCACGGCCAGGCAGGTGCCGGACCCCGCCGTGGACACGAAGAGCAGGGTGGAGTCGAGCTCCACGACGACCTGGCGGACCTCGCCGCCGTCGCCGAACCGGACGCCGGCGCTGCGGCCGAGCGAGTAGAGCCCGGAGGCGAGGGCCGCCATGTGGTCGGCCGCGTCGGGGTCGAGCCCGTGTACGGACTTCACCAGGCCGTCGGAGGAGAGCAGGACCGCGCTGCGGGTGTACGGGACCCGCTGGACCAGACCGCTCAACAGCCAGTCGAGATCCGAGGAATGGCCGGTCGGCACATTGCTCGCCATCGTGTATCTACTCCTTGTGCGCGTCGCCGTGACGCAGCGACTCCTGGGGGGTGGGCTGGGATTCGGCCAGGCCGATCCCACGCTGGAACGCGGCCATCAGGCCGGGGTCGTGCAGGGCGTGGTCCTCGGCGGCGCGGCCCTGCGGCTGGTCGCGCAGCTGCGGGACCAGGTGCTCCTGGGCGCGCCGCTTGGGCAGGTCGGGCCGGCCGGGCGCCTCCGCGCGCGGCGCGGGGGGCGCCGGCGGTACGGCGGCGCCGAAGCCCGCGGGGGCGGCGCCGTGGTCCGCGTACCCGCCCGCCGCTCCGGTGCCGGAGGGGACGTAGGGGTTCGGGCCGAGGGGCTCCTCGGGCCGGGCGGCGAGCCGCTCCGGAGCGACGGGCGCGGCGGGTGCGACCGGTGCGACGGGCGCGGGGGATGCGGCCGGCGCGGGGGCCTGGTAGGGGTACGCGGCGGGGGCCGGGGCCTCCAGGGGCGCGGTCGCGGGGGCGGGGACCCCGGCGGGCGGAAACGGCGCCGGGGCGTCGGTCCCGGGGTGCGGCGGCCGGTCGGTCTGGGGCCGGTCGTGCTGCGGCTGGGGCTGCGGCTGCGGCCGGCTCTGGGGCTGCTGGGGCTGCTGGGGCGGCGGCGGGGTGCCTCCGCCGGTGACCGCCGCGTTCTGCCGCTCGTGCTGGGCGAGGCCCTCGGGGTCGGCGCCGAGGAGGCCCTGCGGGAGGACGAGGACGGCCTGGATGCCGCCGTAGATGTTCGACTGGAGGCGGACGGCGATGCCGTGGCGCCGGGCCAGCGCGGAGACGACGAAGAGGCCGATGCGGCCGTCCTGGAGCAGATGGGCGACGTTGACCTGGTCGGGGTCGGCGAGCAGGGCGTTCATCTTGTTCTGCTCGGTGACCGGCATGCCGAGGCCGCGGTCCTCGACCTCGATGGCGAGGCCGGCGGTGACGTACTGGGCGCGCAGCAGCACGGTGGTGTTGGGCGCGGAGAACACCGTGGCGTTCTCGACGAGTTCGGCGAGCAGGTGGATGACGTCGGCGACGGCGTGGCCGCGGAGGGTGCCGTCGATCGGCGGGACGAGCTTGACCCGGGGGTACTGCTCGACCTCGGCGATGGAGGAGCGGAGCACCTCGGTCATGGTGACCGGGTTGGACCACTGGCGGCGGGAGATGGCGCCGCCGAGGACGGCGAGGTTCTCGGCGTGGCGGCGGATGCGGGTGGCCAGGTGGTCGACGTGGAAGAGGCCCTTGAGCAGCTCCGGGTCCTCGACCTCGTTCTCCAGTTCGTCGAGGAGCTGGATCTCGCGGTGGACGAGGGACTGGAGCCGGCGGGCGAGGTTCACGAAGACCTCGACCTTCTGCTCGTTGCCGACGCTGCTGGAGAGCCGGGACGCCTGGACGACGGCGGCGACGGCCGCCTCGTGGGAGCGGGCCAGTTCGGCGCCGAGGCGGTCGAACTCGTCGCCGCCGGTGGTGTCGGGGAGGGCGGGCCGGGGGGCGAGGTCCTCGCCGCGGCGCAACTGCTCGACGATCGTGCGCAGTTCGCCCTGGTCCCGGGTCGCGTCGCGGCGGACGCCGGAGACCCGGGCGAGGACGGCCCGGGCGGCCCGGTCGGCGCCGAGGGCGGCGGCCGTCACGGAGGCGATGGCGAGGGCGGCGGCTCCGGTGAGCGCGGCCCACAGGCCGGGCGTCGGGCTCGTGCCGGTGGAGCGGAGGGTGAAGAGGACGGCGGCGGCGCCGCCGAGGGCGACGGCGACGGCGGGGAGGACCGAGGCGCGCAGCAGCTGGGGGCGTATGCGGACGTCGGCGGGGGTGGCCGTCGCGGGCCTGGCCTGAGTCGTGCCGGTGGTCGAGGTGCGAGCGCCCGAACGGCCGTGCCGCCCGCCCTCGCGGCGGTCGGACCGCGGGGCGGGTGCGCGAAGTTGTGACATGGATGTCCTTGGTACGTGCCCGGAATTCGGCGTACTGAGGGGTACTGGGGGTACGGATGGCTGGGGGTGTGCGGGGGCTGCTGATGGTGCTTCAGGTGAGGACGGCAGGTGCGATGAGCCTACCGATGATCACCGACCACACAGAGTAGTCGTCAACCGTTCGCGCGGGGTCCGCAGTTGGCAAACCTGCCCGTAGACCTGCGGAGTCTGCTATCGGGGCCGCCATGGGCGGCTGAGATCGATTGGCCGAAAGTCGCCCTACCGGCAGGCGAATTGCCGCGAGCGGAACCATACGAAAGAGGGCGGAGGCGCCAATTGACCTCTTTCCGCTGCGGAAACGTCTCAGGTCCCGGGCGGACCGGAATCCCCGGAAGGGCGCGGTCCGGCCTTTCCCCGCCCCGCTCGTCACGCAGCGTGCACACGTCCGGAGCGTCGCGTTCCGCCGCCGGACGCCGGTCGCGCCGCCCCGGCTCCGTGACCGTCGGTGAGAGCCGTGCGCCCCGGGCCGGCGCCGGGGCTGCCATGCTGGTGCCATGAGCGCCGAAGCCCCCTCGCCCCGTCCCCTGCTCGTCGTGGACGGGGCCAACGTCGTGGGATCCGTGCCGGACGGGTGGTGGCGCGACCGGCGCGGGGCCGCGGAGCGCCTGCGGGACCGGCTCGCGGCGGCCGGCGGGCCCGCCGACGGGCCGTGGCCGGGGCCGTACGAGATCGTGCTGGTGGTCGAGGGACGGGCCCGCGGGGTGGCGTCCGTGCCGGGCGTCCGGGTGGAGGAGGCGGAGGGCAGCGGCGACGACCTGATCGCCGAGCTGGCCCGGAACGCCGACGGCCGGCCGTGTCTGGTGATCACGGCCGACCGTGAGCTGCGCCGGCGGGTGGAGGAGACGGGGGCCCGCTGCGCGGGGCCCCGCAGCCTCCCCCGTACGACCGGCGGGAACGCCTAGCGCCGGCCCGCGGGGTCAGTGGCGCTCGGGCAGGTCGCGCTCGGCGGGCAGCGGCGCGCTGTCGGCGGTCGCGGCGGCGGACCCGCCGCGCGCGGACACCTTCGGCGCGGGCTTCGGCGCCGGCTTCGGGCCGCAGAAGGCCGCTTCCAGGGTGCCGCCGAGCGCCGTGTTGGCGGCACCGCGGTTGGAGGTGTTCGCGACCGCCGACAGGCTGCGCCGGCCGTCGCGGGTGGAGAAGGCGTACGTGTAGTAGCCCTGCACGGTGCCGGTGTGGCCGAACACCTGGGCGCCGCAGGACAGGTCGTAGCGGCGCAGGCCGAGCCCGTAGAAACGGGTGTCGGTGGTGTCGGTCGGGGTGACCGTCGTCATCTCCTCCATCATCGCCGGGGAGAGCAGCCGGCCGCGCATGAGCGCGCTGGTGAAGGTGTTCAGGTCGGCGGGGGTGGAGATGACGGCTCCGGCCGACTGCGCCCAGGAGACGGTCTGCTCGGTGGAGTCCACCAGCGGCTCGCCGGCCGCGTCCGGGTGCAGGTAGCCGCGGACCCGGAGGCCCTTGATGCGCGTGTCGGGGTGGACGTAGGAGGTGTCGCGCAGCTTCAGCGGCTTGAAGATGCGGCGCTCGTAGGCGCGGTCGACCGGCTTGCCGGTGAGCTTCTCGATGAGCATGCCGACGACCACGAAGTTGGCGTTCGAGTAGCGGTAGGAGACGCCGGGTTCGGTGGTGCGCGGCTCGGCGAGCGAGAGGTCGACGAGCTCCTGGTAGGTGAAGACCCGGTTCCGTACGGCCTCGAAGCCCGGCACGGTGTCGGCGAACATCGCGTTGGTGTAGTCCGCGAGGCCGCTGCGGTGGGTCAGGAGGTGGCGGACCGTGATCCGGTCGTCGGGCAGGAGCCCGGGCAGGTAGCGGTTGACCGGAGCGTCCAGCTCCAGCCGGTCCTCCTCCACCAGCTGGAGCAGGACGACGGTCGAGAAGGTCTTGCTGACGCTGCCGATCCGGAAGCGGGCGTGGATGTCCATCGGCGCCCCGGAGGCGCGGTCGCGGACGCCCGCGGTCAGGCTCTCGACCCCGCCGGGACCGGTGAAGCGCGCCATCGCGCCCGGGGCGCCCTGGGCCATGGCCGCGTCCAGGGCGGCGCGGACGCCGGCCAGGTCGGGGGCGGGGGTCGCCGGGGTCGCGGCGGAGGCGGCGGATCCGGTGGAGGCGGCGGGGAGGGGCGCGGCGGTCGCGGTCGCGGCGGGCGCGAGTCCGGCGGCGAGCGCGGCGATCAGGGTGGCGGCGGCGCCGGTGGTCAGACGGCGGTGGGACGTCAGGGGCACGGTGAATCCTCGGCTGCTCACGTGGTGTTCGGCGCGGCGCACGCCCTCCGTGGCCGCGGGGCCGGGCACACGCGCCGGTGAAGCCGGCCGTGCCCCCGTGCCCACTGATCATGAGGGTCCGCGGCGGCGAAGGGTTCCCGGGCGCGGGGCACACGCCCGGAAATCCTTCGTTCCGGTGGTGCGGGGCCTCCCCGAGACGGGAAGGCCCCGGTCCCGTTTCCGGTCAGAGACCCTGCGGGGACGGCAGCGGGAGCCTCGGCTCGGCGCCGGCCCGCTGCGGCGCCGCCGCGCACGTCACGTCGGACGAGGGCAGCCGGCCCGTCGTCAGATAGGCGGTGGCGGGGGCGTCGGCGCAGGATCCGGAGCCGTACACGCCGTGCCCCTGGCCGCCGAGGACGGTGACCATGCGGGCGCCCTTCATGACCCGGCGCAGGCCCTGACCGCTGACCAGCGGCGTCTGGGAGTCCCACTCGTTCTGCAGGATCAGCGCCCCGCTCGCGTTGTTCACGCGGGTGGCGGGCTCGTCGCCGGCCGGCCAGAACGCGCACGGCTTGATGTGGGAGGCGATGTCGCCGTAGAGCGGGTACGCCGCCTTGTCGCGGATCGCGTCACGGCGGTACCGCTCCGGGTCGCGCGGCCAGGCACGGGTGTCGGCGCAGACGACGGACCAGAAGCTCGCGTCCATGTTGTCGGCGGGGACCTCGGCCCGGGCCCAGGTCGTGGGCGTCGCGGCGAACGACGGCGGGGCGGGGCGCTCCGGCGCGGTCCGCCGGGACGGCGCCGGCGACGGGGTGCCGCCCTCGGCGGCGGTCCTCAGCCGGACCACCAGGTCGGCGGCGGCCTCCGGGTCGAAGAAGGAGGCCCGGGCGCC
This sequence comes from Streptomyces sp. NPDC085460, assembly GCF_044541975.1. NCBI lineage: Bacteria > Bacillati > Actinomycetota > Actinomycetes > Kitasatosporales > Streptomycetaceae > Streptomyces > Streptomyces sp. NPDC085460. Next base: position 355,005 of record NZ_JBITTO010000001.1, on the reverse strand, counting down.
GGCCCTGATGTCGTCGCCGGTCAGCTTCTGGCCCTCGAATTCGATCGGGGCGCGGTCGGCGCGCGCGACCAGCTTCCAGAAGGCGGCGCGGACCTCCCGGGGGGTGTCCCCGAGCCGGTACGTGGCGTCCCGCCGCGCGGTCCAGCCCGCCCAGCGGGCGAACGCCGGTTCCGCGCCCTCCGCCCACACCTGGATCATGCCGCGCCAGATCCGCGCGGGGTCGACGGCGCTGTCCAGCACGAACCGGTCGGCGCGCTGCGGGAACATCTGGGTGTAGACGGCGCCGAGATAGGTGCCGTAGGAGTAGCCCAGGTACGAGATCTTCCGCTCGCCGAGGACGGCGCGGACGACGTCCATGTCGCGGGCGGTGTTGCGCGTGGTCAGGTGGGGCAGGACGGCGCCGTTCCGCGCCCGGCACTTCTCGGCCACCGTCCGCGCCCAGCGGACGTCCCGGTCGAACGAGGCGGCCTTGTAGGGGCGTTGCCAGTTCAGCTCGTCGCCGGTGAGGCCGCAGCTCACCGGGGAGCTGCGGCCGACGCCGCGCGGGTCGAAGCCGATGAGGTCGTACGTCCGCTTCACGGCGTCGGGCAGTTGCGGGGCCATCCACAGCGGCATGTCGAGGCCGGGGCCGCCGGGACCTCCCGGGTTGAGGAGCAGGACGCCTCGCCGGTCCCGGGGGCTGGTGGCCTTCGCCCGGGAGATCGCGAGGTCGAGCTTGCGGCCGGCGGGGTCGCCGTAGTCGAGGGGGACCTTGAGGGTGGCGCATTCGAGGTCGGCGGGCGCCTGCGGGTCGCAGGGCGCCCAGCGGGGCTTCTGCCGGAGGTACGGCGCTAACGCGTCGGCGGTGGCGGTGGCGGTGGCCGCCGCCGAGGCCCGCGCGGGGGCGGGTGCGGCGACGGCGGGGGTCAGGGCGGGCAGGAGCGTCGCGGCGGCGGTGACGGCCACGACGGAGGCTATCCGGGTGCGCACAGGGCGTCAGTTCCTCGTGGGTGCGGAGGGATCGGTCCGCAGCACCCTTTCGCGGATCGGGTCGGTACGGAATCCCGCGCGAGGAGCGGATCGTGTACGCCTCAGGGAGGAGGCGCGTGCGCCGAAATGGTCCTTGCGGAGGCGAACGCGTACGCCCGCGATCGCGTCCGCCGTCTTCGCGTCCACCGTCCTCGCCCCCGCCGTCTTCGCGTCCACCGTCCTCGCGTCCGCCGTCTTCGCGTCCGCCTGCTTCCGTGTCCGCCTGCCTTCGCGTTCACCCGCCTTCGAGCCCACCCGCCTTCGCGTCCGGGCGGGGCCGGGTGGCCCCGTCCGTCACCGAATTGTTTGGCCGGGGCGGCGGCGGTCAGGCGGAGGGCATGGAGAACTCGCTGCGGCTGTTGATCGCCCTGTGCGGCTCCGCGCTCGTCGCGTACGCCGTCGTCCGCGCGGCGGACCTGACGGCCCGCCGGGCGGACGCCCGGCGCCCCGGCACGCCCTTGTGGGGGCTGCTGCGCCGCTGCCGTACACCGCTGTTCGTCGTCCTGTTCACCGCCCTGCTCGGCTGGGCGGTGCGCGTCACCGACTGGGCGCCGGCGCAGGACCACGCCGGTCTCGCCGCCCGGGTCCGGGTGCTCTGCCTGATCGGCAGCGGCGCCTGGCTGACGGTCCGGGTCGCCACCGCCCTGGTGGAGTCCTCGTACGCGCGCTACGCGGGCCGCACCCTGGACCGGGCGCGGGTGCGCCGGGTGCGGACCCAGGTCACGCTCATCACCCGCGTGATGTCGGTGGCCGTCGGGGTGGTCGCCTGCGCGGTGGCGCTCGTGACCTTCCCGTCGTTCCGGGCGCTGGGCACGTCGCTGCTCGCCTCGGCCGGGATCATCGGGATCGTGGCCGGCGTGGCGGCGCAGTCGACGCTCGGCAACCTCTTCGCAGGCTTCCAGATCGCCTTCGGCGACATGGTCCGGATCGGCGACACGGTCGTCGTCGACGGCGAGTGGGGCCTGGTCGAGGAGATCACCCTCACCTTCCTCACCGTCCGCACCTGGGACGAGCGGCGGGTGACCCTGCCGGTCTCGTACTTCACCTCACGCCCCTTCGAGAACTGGTCCCGGGGCGGCGCCGAGATGACCGGCACGGTCTTCGTCCACTGCGACCACGCCACTCCGGTGGCGGAGCTCCGGGCCCATCTGCGCGACTTCCTCGGCTCGTGCTCCGGCTGGGACGGACGCGGCTGGGACCTCTCCGTCACGGACACCTCGCCCACCGGCATCACCGTCCGCGCGCTGGTCACGGCGAAGGATCCGGACGAGCTGTGGACCGTGCGCTGCGCGGTCCGCGAGGAGCTGGTCCGCTGGCTCGCCAGGGAGCACCCGGCCGCGCTCCCGAGGATCGTCACGTCCCCGCCGCCGGACGGCGGGGACGGACCGGCCCCGGTGACGGGCTGAGGCCCCTCCCGGTCAGCCCCGGACGTCGCCGTCGCCGTGCTCCCGCCGCTCGTCGGGCGTCGACCAGGAGTCGTCGCGGGGTGCCGCGGGCTGCGCGGCCGTGGGGTCTGCCTGGGACCGGCGACGGCGCGCCGCGCGGCGGGAGCCCCACCAGAAGGCGGCGAGGAGGAGGGCGACGACGACGGCCCCGATGACGAGGCCGAAGGCCAGGGCGTTCGAGCCCGCCGAGGCGAGGACGGGTGCGGCCGTGGAGAGGGATGCGCTGGTCATGGGCGCCTTCCGGTCGAGGGCGGGCGCGCGTCGCGGCTCTCGGGCGAGCCTCGCGCGCCAGGACACACGACGCGTCTCTCCCGTAGCGGTGACGACAAACGCGGCGGCGACCACCGACGTACCGGCGCCGGCGGTACGTACCCCGGACGTGCGGCCCGGGTGTCGGGCAAGCTGGGGGCATGAGCGACTTGTACGGTGCCGCCGTCGTCCTGCGTCCCGCCGTCCCGGCGGACGTCCCCGCCCTGGCCGCCGTCCGCGCCACGCCCGAGGTGCGGGCCCGCTGGCGGGGCGCGGACGACCTGGCCGGGGAGGTCGCCTCCGACCTGGAGGACCCCGCGACGCGCTGTCTGACGATCCTGTACCAGGACCGGATCGTCGGCATGATCCAGTGGTACTCCGAGGACGAGCCGGACTACCGGCACGCCGGGATCGATCTGTTCCTCGACCCGTCGGTGCACGGCCGGGGCCTGGGCACGGACGCCGTCCGCACCCTCGCCCGGCACCTCGTGGACGACCACGGCTTCCACCGGCTGGTCATCGATCCGGCCGCCGACAACGCGGCGGCGATCCGCTGCTACGAGAAGGCCGGGTTCCGCCCCGTCGGGGTGATGCGCCGGTACGAGCGCGGCGCGGACGGCACCTGGCACGACGGTCTGCTGATGGACCTGCTGGCGGCGGAGCTGGTGCGCTGAGCCGGCGGCGGCGGGCCGCCCGGCGGCTTCAGCCGCAGCCCCCGCACCCTCCGCAGCCACCGCCGCCGCCGCAACCGCCGCCACAGCTGCTGCTGTTGCTGCTGCCGCCGCCGGCCCCGCCGCTGCTTCCGCCGCCCCCGCTCTTGTCCGAGCCGTCGCGCCCGATGGCGCGGACGACGACCCAGACGACGAACACGACGACCCCCACTCCCACGATCTCCGCCACGGTCTCCCCCTCCGCCGCCGTCCTTCGACGGCTCGGGACGGGTATACCCACCCGTCGGGCGGACGGAGCGGTTCAGGGGCGTGAGCGACGCCACGCCCTCCTCCCGGGGGGCGGGTCAGCCCCGGCCGAGGATCCCGCGGTCGTAGCCGGCGGCGACGGCCGCGGCCCGGTCCTTGACGGCGAGCTTGGCGTAGATGTGGGTGAGGTGGGTCTTCACCGTGGCCTCGCTGATGAAGAGTTCGGCGGCGATCTCCCGGTTGGAGGTGCCCCGGGCGACCAGGACGAGGATCTCGCGCTCACGGGCCGAGAGGGTGGCGTCGACGGGCTCGGCGGGGCGGCGGACGGCGCTGACGAGGCGGGTGGCGACGGCCGGGGAGAGGACGGTGCGCCCCTCGGCGGCGGCCCGTACAGCGGCGAACAGCTCGTCGCGGGGCGCGTCCTTGAGGAGGTAGCCGGTCGCCCCGGCCTCGATGGCGGGGAGGGTGTCGGTGTCCGTGTCGTACGTGGTGAGCACGAGGATCCGGGCGCGGGCGCCGTGCCGGGCGAGGGCGGCGATCGCCTCGACACCGCCGCCGGCGGGCATCCGCAGGTCCATGAGGACGACGTCCGGGTCGAGGCGGAGGGCGAGTTCGACGGCCTCGACGCCCCCGGACGCCTCGCCGAGGACGCGGAATCCGGGGTCGGCGTCGAACATGCCGCGCAGGCCGTCCCGGACGACGGGGTGGTCGTCGACGAGGAGCAGGGTGATCTCAGTCATGGCGGGCCAGCGGTACGCGAACGGAGATCGCCGTGCCCTCCCCCACCGCCGACTCGACCTCGACCTCCCCGGCGAGGCGGGCGGCGCGGGCCCGCATGCCGTCGAGTCCGAAGCCGCCGTGGGAGCCGCGGGCGAGGGGCGCGGCGGGATCGAAGCCGCGTCCGTCGTCGCGGATGTCGAGGACGACCTCGTCGCCCATGTACGAGAGGGTGACCCCGGCGCGGCCGGCCCCGGAGTGGCGTTCGGCGTTGGCCAGCGCCTCCTGGGCGATGCGGAGCAGGGTGGCGGCGACCTCGTCGTGGAGCGGGTGCGCGGTGCCGGTGGCCGTGAAACGGCCGCTGATGCCGGTGCGTTCGGACCAGCCGGCGACGGTCTTCTCCAGCGCGTCGGGCAGCGTGTCGTGCTCCAGGGCGACCGGGGACAGGTTCTGCACGGAGCGGCGCGCCTCGCCGAGGCTGTGCCGGGCGAGCGCGGCGGCCCGCTGGTGGTGGACGCGGGCCTGCCCGGCGTCGGCGGTGTCGGCGGCCTGGAGCTGGGCGATGATGCCGGTGAGCCCCTGGGCGAGGGTGTCGTGGATCTCGGCGGCGAGCCGGCGGCGTTCGTCGGCGACGCCGGCCTCCCGCGCCTGGAGGACGAGTTGGGCCTGGAGGGTGGCGTTCTCGGCGAGCGCCTGCTCCAGGCGGGCGTTGGTCCGGGCGAGCTGGGCGATGGTCGCGGAGCGTTCGGCCGCCTTCTCGGTCTCCTTGGCGCCGAGGTGCGCGAGGCCGGTGGCGAGTCCGGCGTTCAGGAGGAACAGCGCGGTGAAGGCCACCCATTGGAGGGTGGAGGACGGCGGCAGCCCGCCGGACTGGGAGCCGGCCATGGTGAGGGCGACGGCGAGCAGCCCCGACCGGACGAACAGCGGCCGGTTCGGCAGCAGTTGGACGGCGTCGAAATAGCCGACGCAGGCGAAGACGGCGAAGAACGGGTTGAGCCAGGTGAGGACGAAGGCGAGCGCCGTGCGCAGCGCGAAGTAGGCGGCGGAGGCGGGCCCCGGGGCGTCCGGGACGAGCGGGTCGGCTCCGGGGTCGTCCGCGCTCCCGGGAGGCGGTACGGGCGTCCGCCGCGTCTGCCAGGACAGCTGGAGGACGAGGACGGCGGCGACCAGGACGCCCGCGACGACCGGCTCGGTCCCGGGCATCATCTCACCCGCGGTGGCTCCGGAGAGCGCCGTGGCGGTGCCGAGGAGCACGTACGGCCCCCAGCGGTGGAACTGCCGCCACCGTTCCTCGACCGTCACCGCCATGCCCCGTACCCCTTCCGCCGCCCCGTACCGCCGTACGCCCCCGCCCTGCCCCTTCCGTCACTCCCAGCGGAAGCGTCGGATCGCGGTCGCCGTCAGCGCGACCGCCCAGAAGGCCATCACGCCGACCGCGAGCAGGCTCGGCCAGCCGCCGCGCGTCGCCTCGTCGAGGGCCCGCGAGGCGGCGCCGTACGGCGTGAACTCCACGATCCGGCGCAGCGTATCCGGCATCGCCTGGACGGGCACCCAGACGCCCGCCGTGAACATGGTCGGGAAGAAGACGGCCGTACCGACCGCGGTGGCGATCTTCTGGGTGCGGGAGAGCCCGCAGACCGCCGAACCGAGGGCCAGGGCGCCCGCGGCGGCGAGGAGCAGCGCGGCGAGGTAGCCGGGGAGGTTCTCGGGCAGGGCGACGGCGAACGCGGCCCGGCCGACCGCGATCACCAGCAGCGCGGAGACCAGCGCGGCGGCGGCGTGCAGCACGAGCTGGGCGGTGAGCAGGGCGGCCGGACGGACCGGGGTGGCGGACATGCGGCGCAGGATGCCGCGCTCGCGGTAGCCGGCGAGGACCGGTGGCATGGCCTGGAGTCCGGCCATGATCAGGGCGAAGAGGACGGAGACGGGGACGTAGAGGTCGATCACGCGCCGGCCGCCGAGCTCGGGTGAGACCTCCCGCATGGACGGGATGAGCCCGAGGATCACCAGGAGGACGGTCGGCGAGACCATCACCCAGAACAGGGAGGCGGGTTCGCGGGCGAAGAGGCGGGCCTCGGTCCTGAGGACCGCGCGGGTGGCGGAGGCCGGTGCGGTGGTGGTGGCCATGGGACTGCTCCTGTCGCGGAGGGGCGGTGTCGGGGACCGTCGGTGTTCAGGGCGGGCGGTGTTCAGGAGGGTCCCTGCCCGGAGGTGAGGTCGAGGTAGGCGTCGTCGAGGGTGGTGTCGGTGATGCGCAGGCCCCGGGCGGTGACCGCGCGGCGGGCGAGCAGGGACACGAAGGCGTCGACGGTGGCGTCCGTGCCGGTCACGACGGTGCGGCCGTCGCGGGAGGTCACGTCCGCGGCGCCGGGCAGGGCGGTGAGTTCGGTCGGGTCCAGGGGGCTGTCGTCGGCGAAGGAGATCATCCGGGCGGTGGCGGAGCGGCCGATGAGCCCGGCGGGGGTGTCGAGGGCCGTGACCCGGCCCCGGTCGATCACCGCGATGCGGTCGCAGAGCCGCTGGGCCTCCTCCATGACGTGGGTGACGAGGAGGACGGTGACCCCGCCCGCGCGGATGTCCTCGACGAGCGCCCAGGTGTCGCGGCGGGCCCGGGGGTCGAGCCCGGTGGTGAGTTCGTCGAGGACGACGGCACGGGGGTCGCCGACGAGCGCGAGGGCGATGAAGAGGCGCTGCTTCTGTCCGCCGGACAACTTCCCGAAGCGGACGTCCAGATGGGCGTCGAGCCCGAGCCGCGCGGCGAGCGCGCGCCAGTCGGCGGGCCGCTCGTAGAAGGAGGCGTACAGCTCCAGCGCCTCCCGGACGGTGAGTTTGGCCTGGAGCTCGCTCTGCTGGAGCTGGATCCCGAGCAGCCGGGTGATCCGGTCGTGGTCGGTGACGGGGTCGAGCCCCGCCACCCGCACCACGCCGGAGTCGGCGGTCCGGAGTCCGGCCACGCATTCGACGGTGGTGGTCTTTCCGGCGCCGTTGGGTCCGAGGATCCCGAAGATCTCTCCCTCGTCCACGGAGAAGGAGACGCCGTCGACGGCCTTCCGCTCCCCGTACGCCTTGCGCAGTTCCCGCACTTCGATCATCGGCATGCCCTCACGATCGCGCCCAGCGGGCCCCGTCCGGTATCGGCCGTCCCGCTCGAACCGCGGTCAGCCGATCGGTTGATGGCGCTACGACGACCGGGTCGGCGGGAGGGCCGTGGGATCCGACACGTACGTGGTGTCGACCATGCGGCTCAGCTTCCTCCGGGCGCGCGGCGCGTGACCGCGCTCCAGCCTGATCTCGGCGAGTGCCCGCGCGGGCCCCGTGACGACGTACGACAGCGCCAGGACGGGCGTGCTTCCGAGCGTGGCGGCGATCCGGCCCAGCGCCCCGGGGCTGTCCCGGAGCGCGACGACCAGCGTGCAGGTGTCGACGGGGGCGGCTTCGGGGAGCGGGGTGCCGGGGAGGAGGAAGCTGTCGAGTGCCATGGGTGTTCCTGTCCAGGTGTGCCGGCCGGGTGGGCCGTCGTGTCAGGGGTTCCGGGAAAACGAAAAGACCCCTCGTGGAACACGAGAGGTCTGCGTGCGGGCGGTGGCGTCGGCCGGGAGGGATCGCCTCCGGGTCACACCGGTGCCGGCACGCGGGCGCTGATAATGAGCCGCCGCAGCATGCGGACAGTTTCCCACGCGCGCCGCGATTCGAGAGGGACGTCTCACTCTCCGGACAGCGGTCCCTCGGCGGCGGGGAGCGCCACGAGGTCCGGCCGCGGGAGGCGGATCCCGTGGTCCCGGCCGAGGGCGCGGCGCCGCGCCGCCGGGCCTTCCGGTCAGCCGAGCGGCGCGGGCGGCACCGCCGGGGCCACCGGGGCCGCCGGGGCCACCGGCTCCCTCGCCGGCTCGGGGCGCGGCGGGGTGACGCGGAGGCGGGTGAGGACCTCCTCGCGGGCGACCGCCGGAAGGAAGTACCGCCACAGGGCCGCGACCTGTTCCAGGAGGTCGCGCCGGCCGGTCGAGATCTCGGAGAAGAGCTGCACGCCGGAGTACGAGGCCATCAGGATGGTGGCGAACTCCCGCTCGTCGACGGCGAAGCGCAGCTCGTTGCGGGTGCGCGCGGCGAGCAGCTGATGGTGGAAGAGCTCCGCCCACTCCTCGTACGCCGTGGCGTCCCGGCCACCGAACTCCTGCTGCTCGACGGCGAGTCGGACGCTCGCCCGGAACAGGACGTTGTCCTGGAGTTCGCGGGCGAGGTGGTAGCTGGTGTCGATGAGCCGCTGGAGCCCGTCCTGGCCCTCCGGGAGTTCGACGAAGCTCTGCTGCGCCGCGAGGACCGCCTCGGCCATCTCCTGCTTCGACTTGAAATGGAAGTACATCCCGCCCTGGGTGACCTGGGCTCTTTCCATGATCATCCGAATGCTGGCGGCATGGTATCCGCACTCGTCGAAGACTTCGGCGGCCGCCCGCAGGACGGTTTCACGCGTCCTGACGGCACGCTCCTGGCGGATTCTGGACATCGGGGGGCCTTGCCCTTCAAAAACGATCGATCGTTATTTTATGTCAACTTGCACGCTCGGCGCGCCGAGCGGCCGGGAGGAGTCGAGGAACCCCTCCCAGAGCGAGGCCCACAGCCGACCGCACTCCTCCCGGGGCGCCTCCAGCACCCGGGCCTGCCGGCCGCGGATCCAGTAGCCCGTCCCGTAGACGAAGTGGGCCACGAGCATCTCCACCTGCTCGGGACTCAGCCGGCCGGGCAGCTGTCCGCTCAGCCGGGCCTGCTGGGCCAGCCGCCGGACGGTCGCGAACCAGTGCGCGGACCAGGTCACGCCCGCGTCCGGCCGGTCGAGTTCGAGCCGGATGGAGGAGCGCACCTCGACGTACTCGTGGATGCTGCGCATCAGGTCGGACACCAGGTCACCGATCTGGCCCAGGGGTTCGCGCCCCGCCCTCACGGGCGCCGGCTCCCCCGGTGCGACGCCGACGAGTTGGCCGGCCCGCCGGATCACCGCGTCGGCGAGGTCCTCCTTGCGCTCGAAGTGGAAGGTGAGCGCACCCGTCGAGAGGCCGGCCGCCTTCGAGATCCGGCTCAGGGAAGTGCCCGCGTACCCGTGGCGGTCGAACTCGACCGCGGCGGTGCGGATGAGGGTCGCCCGTGTCCGTGCGGCCCGCTCTTGTGTCATGACTCTGGCCCTTGTCTCCTTGCCGGTGCACACCCCTCCCAGCAGGGGCGCCGACGGCGCCGCGCCGGCCGCGGCACCAGGGCCCGTCGCGATGTCGTCCGAGGTAAAGACTGTACAAAGAAGGGCCGCCGTCCGGATCGCCACGTCGCCACCCTCGGCTCGATCTGGCCGCAACTTACAGAACGTTCGCCTTGTTTACGCCCCCTCGTGCAGCAGGAATCCTTGTGACGCTCCTCACGGCGGAGGGGGTGCACCGGCGCGAAGTGAGCGCAGTTCAGCCAATCGCGGCTCGATCGAAGCGGCGTGCCGCCTCGCCGCGAGGGCTCTCCATCAAGCGTTCGAGCGAGGGTGGCCGAGAGCTTCTTCGGCCGACGGATGGCTTGAAGTGACCCTTCGGATCCAGGTCGACAAAAAAAACGATCGTCCTTTACCTTTCATGAGCCGCAGGGCATGCGGCCATCTACGGACGACGACGTTCGTGCTCTCGATCGAACGCAGGCATCTGCTCGTAGGGTTCGGAGTACTGCACATGTCCTTGATTCCTCCTCTTCCGACCGCTGGAGTGACCCCCGTGTCACGGAAGCTGGTCCACAAGTCCGCCGTCAGCGAGGTCCTTCTCACCGGCTACGAGCCGCTGGGCGACGACACGTTCGCCGTGACCGCCCAGTGGCCCCGGTCGCACGGCTTCTACGAGGTCGTGGCGGGGTCGCACGACCCCCTGCTCGTCGTCGAGACGGTCCGCCAGTGCATACCGTTACTCAGCCACCTCGGCTACGGAGCCCCCGACGACCACCGGCAGATCTGGGACAACCTGACCTGGTCCGTCACACCCGGGGCGCTGCGGGCCACCACGGCCCCCGCCGACCTCCGCCTGATCGTCCGGTGCCGCGACGTCGTGAGCCGGGGCGGCCGGCCCGTGGCGATGGTGCTCTCCGCCGAACTCCTGCGCGACGGCGCTCCGCTGGGCACCGCGACGACGCGCTTCACGAGTCATTCCCCTTCCGTCATCACGCGCCTGCGCGGCCCCTACCGGAAGGTCCTCAGCTCGGCCCTGCCGCCGGTCGCGCTGCCCGCCCCCGTGCCGGCCGACCGCGTCGGAAGGGCCCGCCCCCGGGACGTCGTCCTGGCGCCCGGCGACGGTCCGCACCGGTTCCGGCTGCGGACGGACGGCAGACACCCCGTCCTCTTCGACCACGAGACGGACCACGTTCCCGGGATGCTCCTCGTGGAAGCGGCGCGCCAGGCGACGCTCGCGGTCGTCCACCCGGACTCGGTGCGGATCACCGGGATGGACAGCGTCTTCGACAGGTACGTCGAACTCGGCAGCCCCTGCCTCGTCGAGGTCGAGCTGCTCTCCGAGGCGTCCTCGGCCGAGGTGACCACCCGCGTCACGGCCGTCCAGGACGGAGCGACGGCCTTCACGACCCTCGTCAGCGGGCGGCGCTCGCCCGCCGTCGACCACTTCGCGGGGAGCTACTGACCCGGTGCCCGCGCCGGATCGGACCGGGCGCGGAGCCCGCATCCGCCGGAGCACGGCCGGGAAGCCGCCGCGATGCCGGAGCGCCGTTCTCCCGCGCCGAGCGGGCACGGGCGGCGTCCGCCGACGGCGGGCCACACGAACCAGGGGGAGATCATGCAGGAGACGGAGCGGACAACTCAGCGGAGGGACGGCGGGCGCTCCCCGTCCGCACCCGAGGCCGTCGTGGGGTGGCACCCCCAGCGGCTCTCGGCGGATCCCCCCGAGGTGCGGCTGGCGGACTGGCCCGCCAGTGTGGCCCTCGTCAGAGACACCGTCCTGCGCGCGAGCGTCGGGGACCTGTGCCTGATGCTCACCCCCGAACTCCTCGACGATCCAGGCGTGTTCGCGCAGGTACGGACCCTGAGCAGCGACGCCGTCGCCGGCGGCGCGCGGGTGCGCGTCCTCCTCCAGGTCGAGGCCGAGAACTGCGACGCCCTGGCCGGCCACATCCGGAGGATGGCCGACACGGGGGCCCGGATGCGGGCCATGTCCCGGTCGGGGGGACCGATGGTCGTCATCGACGACGACCTCGCGGTCCTGCCGACCCTGCCGGACCTCTCCACGCGGCACTGCACGCTGCTCCGCGGACGGGCGCTGGTCGCCGCGTACCGGGCGCTCTTCGACACGGCCTGGCGGCTCAACGCCTGGGAGGACGGCCTCGGGTTCCCGTTGGGGCACCCGTCGCACGACCCCATCGGCCTCACGGCGCGCGAGCGCGAGGCATTGCAGCTGCTCGCCGAGGGGCTCACCGACGAAGGCATCTCGCGGCGGACGGGCCTGTCCGTGCGGACCCTCAGGCGGGTCATCGCGGGAGTGATGCTGCGTATGGGGGCCCAGAGCCGCTTCCAGGCCGGGGCGGAAGCCGCTCGACGGCACCTGATCTGAGCGCGCGCGGGTCCCGGGGGCGACACGCCTCCCGGGACCCGCGCGACGCCGCGGTGACGCGGTGGGTCACGGCGTGGAGAGCAACGGGCGGAGCGAATTCCGCCTCGTTCTTCGCGTAACCCGCCTCATTCTTCGCGTACTCCGCCTCGTTCTCCGCGTACTCCGCCTCGTTCTCCGCGTACGCCGAATCAGGTCAGATTCCGGTGCGGGAAAGGTCGCCCTCCGCGTACCGCTCACCCGCGGGCGCACTCACGGAATCGAGCCGGCGGACGTGGTCGTCCGCGAGGGAGATCGAGGCGGCGGCCGCGTTCTCGGTGACCCGCGAGGCGCGCCTCGTACCGGGAATGGGAACGATGTCGTCACCCTTCGCGAGAATCCACGCCAGCGCGACCTGGGCAGCTGTCGCACCGATCTCCGAGGCGACGGAAGCGACCTCGTCCGCGAACTTGAGATTTTCCTCGAAATTACCGTTCTCGAAACGGGGGGTGGACAGCCGGAAATCATTCTCGTCCAGGATTTCACGGCTCCGGATGGCCCCGGTCAGAAAACCCCGGCCCAGGGGCGAGTAGGCGACGACGCCGATTCCGAGCTCCCGCAGGGCGGGCAGCAGCGTCTCGGTGGGCTCGCGGGTCCAGATCGAGTACTCGATCTGGAGCGCGGAGACGGGGTGGACCGCGTGCGCGCGGCGCACCGTCTCCAGGCCCGCCTCGGAGAGGCCGATGGCGCGGACCTTGCCCTCCGCGACCAGCTCCGCCATCGCGCCCACCGTCTCCTCGATCGGCGTGCCGGGGTCGACCCGGTGCTGGTACAGGAGGTCGATGTAGTCCGTGCCCAGGCGCCGCAGCGAGCCCTCCACGGCGGTGCGGACGTTCTCCGGGGAGCTGTCGAGGACGCCCGCCCCCGCGCCGGCGTGCGAGACGAGACCGAACTTGGTGGCGATCACCGCTTCGGAGCGGCGCCGGCCGACGGCGCGGCCGACGAGCTCCTCGTTGACGAACGGGCCGTAGATCTCGGCCGTGTCGATGAAGGTCATCCCCCGGTCCAGGGCCTCGCGGACGGCCCGCTCGGCCTCCGCGTCGTCGCTGCCCGCCCCTGTGTAGTAGTCGGACATCGACATGGCTCCCAGACCGATCCGGGACGTTTCGAGACTGCCGAGCGAAACCTTCTGCACGGAAAACCCTTTTCTCTCCTGCGGGCCGGTCGGACGGCCTGACAGAGCGCAATCTACCGTCCGCACAGGGCCGCACCGTCCACGGGAACGGCCCCTGGCAGGCAGCTGCCACGAAGAATCCCGCCCCATGGCATGAAGCCGCCCCCGGGGTGGCATCAAGCGGCCACTCGCTTCCCGTACCCGAATCCCGGTGCTCTAATTTTCCCGGTACGCAGATCCGGTCGGAGAAACTGGAGCAGTCGATGCCGAAAGAGACACTCGGTCCCATACCCGTGAACGAGGCGTACGCGACCGAACAACTGGCACGGCGCATGGGAATCGAAATCGTCACATGCGAACCGGGCCTCGTGGTGGGGACCATGCCGGTGGCGAGCAATCGGCAGCCCCTCGGAATCCTGCACGGCGGGGCGAACGCGGCTTTCGCGGAAACCCTGGGATCCGTGGCGGCCTTCCTCTACGCCGGCCCCGGCGGCAACGCCGTGGGCATCGACCTGTCCTGCGTGCACCACCGGTGGGTCTCCTCGGGAGTCCTCCGCGGAGTCTGCACCCCCCTCGCCGAACGCATGACCATGGCGACGTACGAGATCAGCATCCGCGACGAAGCGGACCACCGCGTCTGCACCGCGCGTCTGACCTGCGCCGTCCGGCGCCGCAAGCCGAGGCAGCCGCGGAGCCGCCCCGGCGGGGCGGTGCCGCCGCGAACGGCCTACGCCACCGGCCGTGCCACGCCGTGAACCCACCCCTCGATTCCACCCCGCGCAACCACCCCGCGCACCCACCCCGTGCACCCACGCCGTGAACCCACGCCGTGAACCCACGCTGTGAACGGAGCACCCATGACAACGAGTTCAGCACCACCGAGGGCGGAGTCCGTGGACGATCTCCTCGGACCCGCCGGCGGGCGGTTCTTCGGCCGGGGCTTCCGCCGGGTCGCCTACGAGATCGGCGACGTCCGCCTGGTCCCCGGCCCCCAGGGCACCGCGACGGCGACGTCGACCGTCGGCGTCCGGTACCCCGCCGACTGGTCGAAGAAGAAGGCCGGGTCGGACCTGCGCCCTCACTTCAGCACCGTCGACGGCCTCGTCATCGCGGCCCAGCTGGCCGAGGCGTGCCTGAGCGGGCCCGGCGGCGGTCTGCGGGACGCCTGGCTGCGCCGCGTACGGATCTCCGCCGGCACCGCTCCCCAGGAGGACCTCACGGGCCTGCGCGCCGACGCCGTCCTGCGCGGCACCGAGGCGGCGCGGGAGCCCGGCAGGGCGGTGTCGCGCGTGGACTGCTCGATCGGCACGATGCGCGTCCGCGCCGAGGTGGAGCACTCCGCGGCCCACCGGCCCTCCGGGGCGTACGAGGGCGGACTCGACGCCCTCCTCGGCCCGGCGCCCGCGCGCTACTACGGCACCGGCTTCACCCTCCGCACCCAGCACATCCGCCAGGTCGACGTCGACCCGGGGCAGCCGCGCGCGTCCGCCCTGCTCGACCTGACCCACGACGACGCCACCGTGCCCGACGCCGGACTCGAAGGCGCCTTCCAGCCGTCCGCCTCGATGATCGACGCGTTCGTCACGGCGCTCCAGCTCGGCCAGGTCATGCTGTACGACCTCGACGACATGCGCCGCCAGGACAGCAACACGCTGTGGATGCGGCAGACCACCCTCACCGCCTCGCGCCCCGACCGGGGCGACACCGCGCTCCCCGTCGAGGTCGAGCTGGCGGAGACCGAACTGCACCGCATGCGCGGAGAGACGTGGCGGACCCTCGACATCGTGGGCCGGCTGCCCGGCCTGCGGGTGCGTTCCGCGGTCGCCCACCAGCTCCCGGAAGGCCACGTCAGCGCATGAACCGAGCAGCAGTGATCGCCGGCGTGGGGGGCCACGTACCCGCCCGCGTGGTGACCAACGACGAACTGGCCACGCGCTTCGACACCTCGGACGCCTGGATCCGCAGCAGGACCGGCATCGCGCAGCGCCATGTGATCGACGCCGGCGTCACCACCAGCGACCTCGCGGCCGAGGCCGGCCGGAGGGCCCTGAAGAACGCCGGAGAGGACGCCGCCGACCTGGTCATCGTCGCCACGACCAGCCCGGACCGGCCCTGCCCGGCCACCGCGCCCACCGTCGCCGCCAAGATCGGGCTCGGCGAGGTGCCGGCCTACGACGTGGCCGCGGTCTGCTCCGGCTTCCTGTACGGCCTCCAGGCCGGTGCCGGCGCGGTGCTCGCCGGATACGCCCGGCGCGTCCTGGTCATCGGCGCCGAGGCGTTCAGCACGCTGCTCAGCCCGACCGACCGGACCACCGCCGTCATCTTCGGCGACGGAGCCGGAGCCGTGCTGCTGCGGCCCGGCCGAGCGGACGAGCCGGGCGCCGTGCACGACATCCACCTCGCCAGCGACGGCACGATGGCGGACCTGATCACGGTGCGCGGCGGCGGCGCCGAGGAGCGCGCCGGCGGCGGGACACCGCGCGAGGAGCACCGGTACTTCCAGATGGAGGGGAAGTCGGTCTTCCACGCGGCGGTGCGCCGCATGACGCAGTCCTCCCGGACGACCCTGGCCCGCACCGGGTGGGAGATCGAACAGGTCGACCGGCTCGTGGGCCATCAGGCCAACACCCGCATCCTGCACGCCGTCGCGGAGCAGCTCGGCCTGCCGCCCGAGCGCGCCGTGATCAACATCGACCGGGTGGGCAACACCTCGGCGGCCTCCATTCCGCTCGCCCTGGCGGACGGGATGGAGCGGGGCGAACTCCGCACCGGGAACCGGGTGTTGCTGACCGCCTTCGGCGGCGGCGCGACCTGGGGGTCCGCGACGGTGACCTGGCCCGACCTGCCCCTCTCCTGAACGCCGCTCATCAACTCCCTTCCGTCCCACCCTTTCCACAGAAACGAGGCACCCCATGTCCGGATCCGTCGCGACGATGATCATCGAGATCCTCACCGGCAAGTTCGACGTCCCCGCCGAGGACGTCACCCAGACCACCGTCCTCGAGGACGTCGAGGTGGACTCGCTCGCCCTCCTGGAGATCTCCCTCATCCTGGAGAAGCGCCTGGGCGTCTCCATAGAGGAGGGAGTCCTCAACTCCCGGCAGACCGTCGAGCAGGCCGCGGACGTCATCGCGCGCCTCGACGACACCGCGCCGGCCGCGGTCTGAGCGCCGGAGCCACGGTGCGCATCGTCCTGCTCCGGCACGGAGAGACCGACCGCAACACCGCCGACCTCTTCCAGGGGCAGGCCGACCTCCCGCTGAACGCCGCGGGCAGGAGGCAGGCACGCGAGGCCGCCGAGGCCCTGAGCCCCGGCGCCTGGGCCGCGGTCTACTCCTCGCCGATGATCCGCGCGGTACAGACGGCGTCGTACGCGGCCGAACACCTCCGCGCGCCGCACCACGTGCTCGACGGGCTGCGCGAGCGGCACCTCGGAGACCTGGACGGCCGGCACCGCGCCACCTTCGGGCGGCAGCACCCGGACGCCCTGCGCCGGCTGCTGGACGACCTCGACCACGCCCCCGCCGGAGGCGAGACCGGCCGGGCCGTGCTCTCCCGCTCGGCCCGCGCCCTCGTCGACATCGCGCGGGCCGAGCGCGGGAGCGGCGGGGCGGTCCTGGTCGTCACCCACGGCGGGGTCCTGAACCTGCTGGCCCGCGCCCTCACGGGCAGGGCCTCCGGGCACCGCCCGCTCGTCGCCACCTGCGCCGCGGCCTGCCTCGACGTCGAGTGGCCGCCGCAGGGCGGACCGCACGCCGTGCTCCGGGCCGACGGCGTCGCCGCCCGCGACTGCGAACCCGACGTCCTCCCCCGCGCGCTCCCCGGCGGCGGCCCGTCCGTCGCCCTGGAGGACCTCGCCACCGAAGCCCCCGACGCCGCCCCCGCCGCGTCCCCCACCGACCCCGACCCCGACACCGAAAGGGCCCTGCTGCCATGAGTATCGAGATCACCGTCGTCTTCGACGTCGAACCCACCCGGTTCCCCGCCGTCCAGGCCGCCTTCCGGGACCTGTGCGAGGCCACCCGCCAGGAGGAGGGCGCCCTCCGCTTCGACGCCCTGCTGTCGGCGGACCACCCGCACTCCGTCGTCCTGGTCGAGGAGTGGGCCGACCAGGACGCCATCGACCTGCACATGAAGCAGCCGTACGTGGCGGAGTTCCTCACCCTGGTCGAGGGCGCCTACACCCGCACGCCGGCCGTGCACCGCCTGCGCCCCCTCGACGTCTGAGCCATGAGCGACGACGTACGAGAGCGCCCCCGCGTCCTGATCGTCGGCGCCGGACCGGTGGGCATGGTCCTCGCCTGTGAACTCCTCACGCACGGCGTGCGGGTGGACATCATCTCCAAGCTGCGCCGGGAGAGCCCGCACTCCCGCGCCACCATCCTGTGGCCGCGGGTCCTGGAACTCCTGGACCGGGTCGGCGTCGGACGGAAACTGGTCGAGAGCGGCCACTACTTCGACCAGATGAACTACTACTCGCAGAAGAAGCTGATCGGGCTGATCCGCTTCGACCGGCTGCGCGGCGTCACGTACCCCTTCGCCATCACCATCCCGCAGTGGCGCACCGAGCAGGTGCTGGAGGGCCACCTCTCCGAACTGGGCGGCGCCATCGCCTACGACACCACCTTCGTCGGGGGCGCGCAGGACCCGGACGGCGTGGACTGCGTCCTCCAGCTCCCCGACGGGAGCCAGGAGAAGCGCCGGTACGACTACGTCGTCGGCGCGGACGGCCACAAGAGCGCCGTACGTGAGGCGTTCGGCTTCGAGTTCGCGGGGCGCACCCTGCGCACCCGGCTCGCCATCACCGACGCCGAGATCCTCGGGGAGACCACGAGCAGCGAGGCCGCCTACTACCTCACGCGCGGCGGCAACATGGTGCTGGCCCCGCTCGGCGACGGGATCTTCCGCGTCGGCGCCAGCGTCCCGGACGGCTGGACAGGCGACCAGCCCGACCGGGCCTTCTTCGAGAAGCTCCTCGCGGAACGGGTCCCCGGGAACCGCAGGCTCGGCGAGATGAAGTTCAGCGGGGTCTTCACCGCGCACGTCCGCTCGGCCGGCCGCTACGCCCGAGGCCGGGTCTACCTCACCGGCGACGCCGCCCACGCCATGAGCCCCTCGGGCGCTCAGGGCGTCAACACCGGCATCCAGGACGCGGTCAACCTCGGCTGGAAGCTGGCCGGCGTCGTCCGCGGCGCCTATCCCGCCGACCTGCTGAGCACCTACGACACCGAACGGCGGCCCGCCGTCGACGCGGTGGCGGACCTGTCGACCCGGCTGGCCCGCATCGGCCTGTACTCCAGCCGCCGCAAGACCCTCGCCCGCGACCTCGCCTACCGGGTGGGCAGCGGCACCCGCGCCCTGGAGAAGCTGCTCGCCCCCCGCCTCGCGCAGGTCGACACCCACTACGGCCCGCGACCGCGGCGCGGCACGTTCGTCCCCGGAGAGCGCGTGCCCCTGGGCTGGCTGGACGCGGGCGGCGCCCCGGTGCTGGCCGTCCACCGGTACACCGTCCTGCTGTGGCCGGGGCTCCAGTACGGCCACGACGCCTGGGTGTCCCTGGTGGCCGCGCTGCGCGGGGAGCTGACGGCGGCGGCCGTGCACGACCTCGGCGGCCGGCCGACCGGCCCGCTGCTCCCCCGCCTCCCCCGGACGGCGCACGCGCTGCTGGTGCGCCCCGACGGGCACCTCGACGCGATGGTGCCCCTCGACGTCCACCGCTCCGCGGACACCGTCCGGGCCGTGGCCTCGGCACTCGGCCGCCGGGGCACGGGCCTCGCGACGGAGCCGGCCGTGCTGCGGCCGGCCGTCTGACACCCCACCCGTACACCCGTCCACCCATCCCCTTTTCTTCCATCCTCCCGAAGGAGCACACCATGACCGACACCACCGCGCCCCGCGTCGTCCTCACCGAGGTCGACGACATGACGCCCGAACAGCGCGCCGTCTACGAGAAGTTCCAGTCCAACCTGACCCGGGCGCTGCTGCTCACCAAGGACTCCGCCGCGGCGCACCTCGCCCTCGGCGGCACCTTCACCGTCGGCCTGCTGAGCCTGCTCGACCGTGAGGTCGTCGTCCTGCGCGTGGCCCACCTGCGGGACAGCGAGTTCGAGCGCTTCCTGCACTACCCGCTCGCGCGGAAGGCCGGCCTGGACGACACGGAGATCAAGGCGATCGAGGAGGCCGACTACGCCCAGCTGCCGCCCGGGCGCGCGGCGCTCGTGCGGTACGTCAGCGAGTGCATGGAGCAGCACAAGGCGAGCGCGGAGGCGTTCTTCGCCCTGCGCGAGTTCTACGACCAGCACGAGATCGCGGAGATCACCCACCTCGCCGGCCACAGCGCGATGACCGCGATGTACCTGGCCAGCCTCGACATCCCGCTCGACGAGGGCATCGCGTCCTGGGGCCGGCTGACCGAGGTCCGGGACGCCGTCCAGGGCCAGTCGGGCTGAGGGGAGCGACGGTGCAGTACGTCCGGCTGGGGTCCTCCGGCCTGAAGGTGTCCCGCCTGGCGCTCGGTTGCATGAGCTACGGCGAACCGGGGAGGGGCACCCATCCCTGGTCGCTGGACGAGGAGGAAAGCCTCCCGTACATCGCCCAGGCGCTCGATCTCGGCATCAACTTCTTCGACACCGCGAACGTCTACTCCCTGGGCACCAGCGAGGAGTTCCTGGGGCGCGCCCTGCGCAAGCTGACGCGCCGCGAGGACGTCGTCGTCGCGACCAAGGTGTACGAGAAGCTGACCGAGAACCCGCTGTCCGGCGGCCTGTCGAGGTCGGCGATCCACCGTGAACTGGACGCCAGCCTGCGGCGCCTGGGCACGGACTACATCGACCTCTACATCGTCCACCGCTGGGACCACGACACTCCGATCGAGGAGACGATGGAGGCCCTGCACGACGTCGTCCGCGCCGGCAAGGTCCGCTACATCGGCGCGTCCTCCATGCACGCCTGGCAGTTCGTGAAGGCGCAGTACGTCGCCGACCTGCACGGCTGGACGCGTTTCGTGAGCATGCAGAACCACTACAACCTCCTCAACCGGGAGGAGGAGCGGGAGATGATCCCGTTCTGCCACGCGGAGGGCGTGGGGGTGACGCCGTGGAGCCCGCTGGCCCGGGGCCGTCTCGCCCGGCCCTGGGACACGGAGTCGCCGCGCACCGCGGGCGATCCCGTCCAGGACCGCTTCTACGGTCCCACCGAGCGGGCCGACCGGCAGGTCGCCGGCGCCGTCGCCGAGGTCGCCGCCGCGCGCGGCGTCCCCATGGCCCAGGTGGCCCTCGCCTGGATGCTCGGACGGCCCGGCATCACCGCCCCCGTGGTGGGGGCGACCCGGCCGCACCACCTCACGGACGCCGTCGCGGCGCTCGACCTGAGGCTGGACGCCGCCGAGACCGCCCGGCTGGAAGCACCGTACGTGCCGCACGCCGTCGTGGAATACGTCTGATCGTGAACAGGTGGATACGACATGGCCATAGCTGACTACGCCCTCGCCCGGCCGCGCGGCCGGCGCACCGTCGACGAGGTGAGCCGGGCATCGGGGTACACCCCCGAGAAGCTGGCGCAGATCCTGCCGTCGGAGACCTTCTCGGTGCTCGCCGACGACGAGACCCCCTGGGGTCTGGGGCTCGACGCCGCGCGCGACCTGCTCCGGCGCTCCCCGGTGCCGCTCGACGACATCGGCCTCGTGCTCTACGCGGGGTCCAGCGAGTGGGGCACGCCCTTCTGGTCGCCCGCCGCGAAGATCGCCGCGGAACTCGGCATCGGGAACGCGCACTGCTTCGAGGTCTCCAACTTCTGCAACGCGGGCATGGTCGCGGTGAAGCTGGCCGACGAGCAGGTCCGTGCGGGTGCTCACCGGCACGCGCTGGTGATCGTCTCCGACCGGCTGAGCCGGCTGGTGGACTACTCCACCGGCTACTTCGAGCTGTTCAACTTCGCGGACGGCGCCGCGGCCGTCCTGGTGTCGGAGCAGGGCCGGTACGAGGTGCCGGCCGCCGCGCACCACACCGACCCCCAGTGGGTGGACTCCTACTACGGGGTGCTCCGGGAGGGGGAGGTGAAGGTCGAGCGCGGGGAGAAGCTCGACGGGCTGGGCGAGGCGTTCCTGGAGAACTTCACCGGGCTCACCCACCGGGTGCTCGGGGAGATCGGGGCGACGGTGGACGACGTCGACCACTTCCTCGTGACCCACGGCAACCAGGACACCCAGCGCAAGTTCCTGGCGGAGCTCGGGGTCCCGGAGAGCCGCAGCGTGTTCCAGTACCACCTGGACGGCCACCTCGGAGGGACCGATCCCTTCCACGCGCTGCGCGAACTGGAGGAGGCGGGCCGCGTCCGTACGGGCAGCCTGGTCCTCGTGGTCACGGGCGGCTCGGGCTTCACCTGGGGCGTGACGGCGTTGCGCCGCGTCTGAGGCGGGCGCGCGGCGAAGGGGCCCGGCCGGAAACTCTCCGGCCGGGCCCCTTCACGCCGTCCTCAGCCGCCGGCGGACTCCAGGTCCACCTTCAGGAGCCGCAGCGACGCCTCGTGCGGGGAGTCGGGCTCGGCGTGGTAGAACTTCAGGATGTTGCCGTCCGGCAGTTGGGCGGACTGGTACATCAACTCCAGCTCGCCGACGACCGGGTGGTCGAAGAGCTTCGTGCCCTCGACGCAGTTGGCCACGTCCTGGCGGCACCAGAGCGAGCCGAACTCGCTGCTGTTGATGGTGAGTTCGCCGATCAGGCCGGCCAGCTCCGGGTCGTGGCGGTGGCTCCCGGTGATGAAGCGCAGATAGGCGACGTTCGCCTCGGACTCGGTGCGCCAGTCGGCGTACAGGGATCGCACGCGCTCGTCCAGGAAGTTCATCTTGATGATGTTCGGGCGCCGGTCCGGGTCGTCGACGAGGCCGAGGTCGAGGTGCGGCGCGAACAGCGCGTGGAAGACGGGGTTCCAGCCGACGATGTCGCAGCGGTAGTTCAGCACGGCCGCGGCGACGGAGTCGAAGGACTCCAGCAGCATCCTGGTGGGGGCGGCGAGTTGTCCGTCCCGGGGCTTGCTCCGTCCCGGCTGCTCCGGGGAGCCGATCTTCAGGAGGTAGTCCTGCTCGTCGCTGTTGAGCTCCAGCGCACGCGCGATGGACAGCAGCACCTGGGGTGAGGCGTGCGCGGTGTGCGACTGCTCCAGCCTGGTGTAGTAGGTCTGGCTGACCCCCGCGAGGGTCGCCACCTCCTCGCGGCGCAGGCCGGGCACCCGGCGGACGCCGCCGCCCGGGCGCAGCCCCGCCTGCTCGGGCCGGACGCGCTCCCGCATCTGCCGGAGGTAACTGCCGAGGTCCGCGTTCATGATCTGGTCCACCTCTCTCATTATGAAGAGTCCCGGCGCCAGGGCAATCGGCACCGGGGGTATGGCAGGAAGCGGCCGGTGAGCGGAGGCTCCGCTCACCGGCCGCTTGACGACGGCCGCGCGGGGGATCAGTCGGTCGTCGTCGTTCGGGGGGACCGGGCGCGCAGCACGAGCCACAGCACGAGGCCGACCACGACCTGTGCCGAGCCGGTCACGCCGATCGCGGTGTGGATGCCGGTGAGTTCCTCGGCGGCCGTCACGGAGCCGTGCCCGATGACGCTCGCGAAGACGGCGCTGACCAGCGGGATGCCGATGGCGATGCCGACCTGCTGGCTCTGGGTGGCCATGCCCGTGGCCATGCCCTGCGAGTCGGCGTCGGCCGAGGAGGTGGCGATGACCATGAAGCACAGCGCGGCGAGCATCGAGAAGAAGGCGTTGACGAACTGGGTGACGATGAGCGGGAGGAGCCAGAAGGAGTCCGCCGAGGCCCACACCCCGAACAGCATGAAGGCGCCCTGGAGGAACAGCGAGATCCCGAGCAGCGAACGGGGCGACACCTTCTGCAGGATGCGGGGGCCGACGACGCCGGCGATGATCTGCCCGACGCCGATGCCGAGGAGCACGAGGCCCGCGGTCATGGAGGACAGGCCGAGGACGTTCTGCACGTAGAGCCCGGTGAAGAAGATCAGCGCGGTCTCCCCTCCGAAGATGAAGAGGGCCGCCAGGTTGCCGAGGGCGATGTCCGGCTTCTTGAGGATCTTCACGGGGACCAGGGCGTCGGCGGTACGGCTCTCGACCGCCCAGAACGCGACGAGCAGGACGGCGCCGAGTGCCAGGGAGGCGCCGGCCAGGGCGTCGAGACCCTCCTCGCCGACCCGGGTGACGCCGTAGATGCCGGCGAACATGCCGAGGGTGATGAGGACCGCGCCGGGCACGTCGATCCGGCCGCGCCGCTCGGCCCGGCTCTCCGGCACGACCAGGGGCACGACCAGGATCGCGGCGATGGCCACCGGGATGTTGATGAAGAAGGCCCAGCGCCAGGAGAGGGCGTCGGTGAGCACGCCGCCGAGGACGGCTCCGACGCTGAACCCGGCGCTCATCATGATGCCGTTGAGGCCCAGGGCGCGGGCGCGCAGGGTCGGCTCGGTGAAGGCGGTGGTGAGCAGGGCGAGTGCGGCCGGCGTCACCGCCGCGGTGGCCAGGCCCTGGAGGGTACGGGCCACGAGCAGCATTTCCGGGGTGCCGGCGACGCCGCCGAGCAGCGACGAGACGGCCAGGACGACCATGCCGGCGGTGAAGATCCGCCGGCGGCCCACGAAGTCACCGACCCGGCCGAACACGAGGGTGCAGCCCGCGGCGCACAGCGCGAACATGGTGGTGATCCATTGCAGGCTCCCCGTCTCGAAGCCGAGGGCGACCCCGACCTCGGGGAGAGCCACGTTCAGTACGGAGAAGTCCGCGGCCATCATGAACTGGGACGCCAACAGCACGACGAGGGCCGCCGTCTGGCGGCCGCTCATCCGCGCGGTTGCCGAGGGCGCGATCGTCGCCTGCGCGGTTTCAACGCTAGTCATGGCTCCACCCTGATCCGCCCGGGCGCCCCCAGCCAGCCCCTCCTCCGGGCCACCACCGGCGAGGGTGGTACTGCCAGTGACACCCTCACCAGGGCGTCACTAGACCGGCTCCCGCCCCCGGCGGCCGCTCAGGCGTCCCCCTCGCGACCCGTCAGCGGTCACCGGCCAGGTCGAGATCGCGCCGGGGCGCCTCCTCCGGCTCCGGCGCCGGCTTCGGACGGCGCCACGGGGTGGCGAGCGGCGGGGAGACGGTGCGCCACCAGGGCTCGGCGGGCACCTTCCCGGCGGGCTCGAAGGGCTGGCCGGGGCGCGGCAGGGCGACCGCCTGGCCGGCCTCCTCCCCCGCGTCCTTCGTCCACTCGCCCGGTTCGGCCCAGGCGTGCGGGGCCAGGTTGAAGGTGGCCCAGTGGATCGGGAGGAGCACGCCTCCGGGGTGGCCGCCCTGGAGTCGAGGTGGGCCCTGAGGCCCTCGGCGGGGGTCATGTGGATGTCGGGCCAGAACTCGGAGTAGGCGCCGATCTGGATCATGGTGATGTCGAAGGGGCCGTGGGCCGCGCCGATGTCCTTGAAGCCCTGGAAGTAGCCGGTGTCGCCGCTGTGGAAGATCCGGTGGCGGGGGCCGCGGACCGACCAGGAGGCCCAGAGCGTGTGCTGCTGGTTGCGGATCGCGCGGCCGCAGAAGTGGCGGGCGGGGGTGGCGGTGAGGGTGAGGTCGCCGATCTCGGTGGACTCGTGCCAGTCCAGCTCGCGCAGCCGGGAGGCGGGTACGCCCCAGTGCTCCAGGTGGGCGCCGACGCCGAGCGGGACCGCGAAGAGGGTGTCGGTGCCGGCCAGCGCCTTGATCGTCGGCAGGTCGAGGTGGTCGTAGTGGTCGTGGGAGATCACGACCACGTCGACCGGACCGAGCGCGGCCAGCGGCGCGGGCGCCGGGTGGAGCCGCTTGGGGCCGACGAAGGAGAAGGGCGAGCAGCGCTCTCCCCAGACCGGGTCGAAGAGGATCCGCACCCCGTCGATCTCGGCGAGCACGCTGGAGTGGCCCAGCCAGGTGATCCGCAGGCCGGTGGCGGCCGGGCGGGCGAGGTCGGCGACGGTCGTCGGGTGGACGGGGATCACCCCGGCGGGGGCCCGGCGGGCGCGCGCCTCCTTCTCGAAGTAGATCTTGGCGAGCGCGGAGGTGGAACCGGACGGGCCGCGGCGGGCCTGCTCGGGGTTCTGGAAGACGCCGTCGGCGAAGTGCGGCGAGCGGCGGATGCGGGCCAGCCGCTCCCCCGTGGGCTCGGCGCCGAAGGACTCGGGCCGCAGGGTGCGCAGCCGGGCCCGCAGCGAACGGTCGGAGCCGGTACCGGTCACAGGACCTCCTGGTCGACGGTGGTCGTTCCATTATGGGCGGCGGCGCCGGGGATCGTCCCGGCCCGTCGGCCATACTGAACGGACGTTCAGTAAGACGACCCGGAGGAGTCCCATGACCACCGCCCCGCTCATCTCCCTCACCTGGACCGACCACGTCACCGGCCGCCGCGGCCATCTCGTCGTCGACCGGCTGGTCAGGGGCGTCGCGAGCGGCGGGCTGCGGATGCGGGAGGGGTGCGGCGCCGAGGAGGTCGCCGGGCTCGCCCGGGGGATGACCATGAAGGAGGCGCTGCACTGGGACCCGACCGCCCGGTACGTACCGCTGGGCGGCGCCAAGGGCGGCATCGACTGCGACCCCCGCTCCCCCGAGGCGTACGGCGTCCTGGTCCGCTACCTGCGGGCGATGCGGCCGTACGTGGAGCGGTTCTGGACCACCGGGGAGGACCTGGGGCTCACCCAGGAGACGGTGGACCGGGCGATGGCCGAGGCCGGCATCGACTCCTCGGTGCAGGCCGTCTTCCCGCTCCTGGAGGACGAGACGGCCGCCCGGAAGCGACTCGCGGACGCCTTCGCCGTCGAGGTCGACGGCATCGGCCTGGACGCCCTGGTCGGCGGGCTCGGCGTGGCCGAGTCGGTGCTGGTCGCCCTGGACCGGGCCGGCCGCCCGTACGAGGGCACCCGGGTCTCCGTGCAGGGCTTCGGCACCATGGGCGCGGCCACCGCCCGCTTCCTCGGCCGGGCCGGGCTCACGGTGGTGGCGGTCGCCGACGTGCGCGGCACGATCGTGAACCCGGACGGGCTCGACGTGGAGGCCCTGATCACGGCCAGGGACGGGCACGCCACCGTGGACCGGACGGCCCTGCGCCCCGGCGACCGGGAGGAGCCCGGCGACGCCTGGCTCGCCGTCGACGCGGAGGTGCTGGTGCCGGCCGCCGTCTCGTACGCGATCGACGGCGCGAACCAGGGACGGATCCGCGCCCGCTGGATCGCCGAGGCGGCCAACATGCCGGTGCTCCCGGAGGCCGAGGCGGCCCTCGCCGCGCGCGGGGTGACGGTGCTGCCGGACGTGGTGGTCAACTCCTGCACCAACGCCTGGTGGTGGTGGACGCTCTTCGGCGACGTCGAGGCCGACGCGGACCAGGCGTTCGCCCGGGTACGGAGCGCGATGCGGGCCCTGGCGAGCGCGACGCTCGACCGGGCCGAGGCCGACGGCGTGTCCCCCCGCGCGGCGGCGCACGCCCTGGTCGCGGAGCGGCTGCCGCTGATCGCGGAGCGCTACGGCTGGTACTGACCGACCCGCACCGGTCGTCGCGACGATCATGACCTCGTCATGTGCTGTGTAGGGTGACGAGCGTGGCGAGAGTGCGGTTGAGCGTGGCCGAGCGGCGCGAGGAGCTGCTGCGGGCCGCCGTCGAGCAGATCGAGGCGCGGGGTGCCACCGCCGTCCGGATCGCCGACGTGGCCGCCGCGCTCGGCGTCAGCAACGCGCTGGTGCTCTACCACTTCTCCACCAAGGAACAGCTGGTCGCCGCCGCCTTCGCGCACGCGGCCGAAGGCGATCTGGCCCAGCTGCGCCGGATCCTCGGACGCCGCTCGACGGCGGGGCGGCGGCTGCGCGCCGCCGTCCGCTGGTACGCCCCGACCGGGCAGGCCAAGGGCTGGCGGCTGTGGATCGAGGCGTGGGCGGCCGGGCTGCGCGACCCGGAACTGCGCCGGGTCGCCGCCGCCCTCGACCAGGAGTGGAAGTCCGCGCTGACCGCCGTGATCGAGGAGGGGGTCGCCGCCGGCGAGTTCCCCTGCCCCGACCCCCGGGGCGCCGCCTGGCGGCTCACCGCCTACCTGGACGGCCTCGCCGTCCAGACCACGGTCTACTCCGGCGGCCTCTCCCGTGCGGCGATGCTCCAGTGGGCGGACGCTGCCCTCACCCGCGAACTCGGCCTGCCCCCGGACGGGGGCTGACACCGGACGGGGGCTGACACCGGACGGGGGCCGACACCGGACGGGGGCCGACACCCGTCCGGCACCGGACAGGGGCTGCCCCCGGACGGAGCCGGCACCGGGGGGGCTGACCCGCCCCCCCCCTGGCGCGCCGCTCGTTCAGAGCAGTTCGAAGACGGCCGAGACGGTGACCTGCTCCTCGATCTCGCCGGGGGCGAGCGGCACGCTCGGCTCGTCGGCCGGCATGGACGGCATCGCCCCGTGGCCCGGCCGCAGCGACTCGCCCTCGCTGAGCGAGACCAGCCGGCCGAGCCGGTGGCCGCTCAGCCGGGCGTGCTGGGACGCCTTCTCGTACGCGTCCCGGTACGCGGCCTCGCGGGCCTTGGCGCGCAGTTCCTTCGGGTCGGCCACGTCGAAGACGACGCCGTTCACCCGTCCGCTGTCCCCGGTGGCGTCGTTGACGGCCCCGATGACCTGGCCGGCCCGGTCGATCCGCCGGACCTTCACGGAGAAGCTCTGGCTCGCCTGGTAGCCGGTCACCTTGGACTCGCCGCGGGTCGTCTGGGTGTAGACGGGGGTGACGGAGAGGCTCTCGGTGCGGATGTCCCGGTCCTCGACGCCCTCCCCGCGGAGGACCGTGAGCAGCGACTCGGCGGCGGTGGACTGCCCCGCCATCGCCTCCTTGGCCGTCGCCTTGGTGACCTCCACGCCCACCGAGAGGATCGCCAGGTCGGGGGCGGCGGAAGCGCTGCCGCTGCCCGTGACGGTGACCGTCGCCGGGGCCTCGGCCCGGACGGCGGCGCGCGGGGCGGACCGCTCGGCGGCGGCCGTCGCGGGGGCGGCGGTGCCGAGGAGGAGCGCTCCGAGCACGGCGCCGCCGGCGGTGGCGGCGAACAGCCGGGCGGCGCGGACACGGCGGTCCTGGCGGGCGGGCGCGGGGCGGTGCGGCACGGGCGGTCCCTTCGACGGTGGGTGCCGGTGGCTCCGGCGGGCACATCCCAGCACCCGGAGCCCTCGCCTCCCGGGCGCCACTCCTGACCGGCGCCGCCCTTCACCTCTCCGTACCAGCGGGCCGGCCCCCCGCACCGCGGGGCCCGCGCCGCGTCAGGTCTGGACGAGGGGCTCGTACGCCTCCGCGCCCAGGCCGAAGGTCCAGGCCACGCCCTCGCGCGCGGTCCGGGTGGCGGGCGGTACCCGCAGCCAGTAGGTGCGGTGGCTGCCGTCGGGCTCGGGCGTCGAGTTGACCACCTCGACCATCACGACGTCCTCGTCGTCGTCCAGCGCGATCCGCCACAGCACGCCCGCCTCGTCCCCGCCCTCGGGGCGGGCCCCGGAGTCGTCAAGAAAGCGCTCGTAGCCGTAGAACTCCAGCATCACCCGGCGCAGTTCGGCGTTCTCCTCCTCGCGGATCCGCTCCGGGGCGAGGTCCGCGAGCCCGGCCAGGAAACCGGGCGTGACCGGCATGCCCCGCCAGGCGTGGAGGGCGAAGCCGTCCCGGTGGGCGAGGGCCGGGCCGTCGCCCCGGTCGAGCCGGCCGGCCTCGTCCCGGTGCAGCTCCACGGGGCGCTCGCAGACGACGGCGACCCTCTCGTACGGCCACCACCAGCCGGCCTGCTCCGCGACGGCCGCGAGGCCGGCGAGCCTGCTCCCCTGCCCGTCGAAGGCGGCGAGCCAGGCGGCGTCGTGCTGGCCGAGCACCGCGTCGTACAGCAGCTCGCGGCCGGCGAGCTCGGTGAGGACGCCCGGCTCCTCCCGCTCCCCGAGCACGTCCAGGATCCCCGCCCTGACCCGCTCGGCGAGCGCCCGCGTCGGTTCCCAGAGCCGGGCGCCGGTGGCCTGCCAGTGCGCCGTCCAGCCAGCCGGTCCGAGCGCGTCGTGGAGTCTGCGCCGCTCCTCCGCCCACGGCAGCGTGCGCACCTCCTCGCGCACCGAACGGCCGCGGTCCGCGAGGCCGGCGACCAGCTCGACCCCGGCGAGCGGCGAGTCCGCCCAGACGACCCGCTCCGGCGCGGGGAGCCCGGCGGCGGCGTAGGCCAGCCGGATCCCGGCCTCGACGGCGGTCCGGTCGGCGGGCCCTGTGGCCGCCGCGACACCCCGCCACTTCTCGTACACGTCCCCGCCGTTCATCGCCCCGTCCCCCACCCTCGTCACCTCTGCCGCCTTCGTCACCGCTGCCACCTCTGCCACGACCTTCATGTCCGTCACGTCCCCCACCTCTGCCACGTCCCCCGCGCCTCCCCACCCGCTCCGGCCCCGCCCCGGTCAGTCCGCCACGATCCGGTACGCCCCCGGCACGTACTCCCGCTGCCGCACCACCCGGTACCAGCCCCGGGGGAGGACGATCGGCGCGTGCTCCTCGTGCACCAGCCGGCCGCCCTCGGGCAGGTCGAGGAGGAAGGGGCCGTACGGACCCGGCTCCCGCACCAGCCGGCCGGGGCCCGGCACCGCGTGGGCGTGTCCGGTGACCTCGCCGAAGGCGAGCACGAGCCGTCCCCTGCCGTCCCTCGGCTCGCCCCGCGCGTCCTTCGCCCGGGCGGGCACGGCCCGCTCGTCGACGGGCACGATCAGCACGTCCCCCTGCCGGTACATGGCTCTCCCCTTTCCCGTCCGGAGCCCATCGCCCGAACACGAGAACGACGCTAGAGGCCGCCACTGACAACGCGTCGGATCCGCCCACCCGCCGCCCCCGGCTGTCGGTGGGACTTGGTAGAACTCTTGGCGTCAGCCCGTACAGCCGTCCGTCGTCTGGAGCAGCGTCATGACCATTGGGGTCCACCTGGAGGAGTTCCACGACCTCCCCGTCTTCGACTTCCCCGACGCCGACGCCGACGCGACGGCCGGGCTGCCCGACGCGGCGTCCGTGGCCTGGCGGGTGTCGGGCCCGACGTACTGCGACTCCGGGGACGAGAAGTGGGGCGCGCGCTTCGAGCGCTTCCTCAAGACCGTGGACACCGGCCGGGTCCGCGCGATCGTCGTGGGCGGCTGGGAGGACGCGTACGAGAACTCCTCGGCCGGGGTCGTCACCGCCTTCCTCGGGGCGAACGACCGGCTGACCGCCCTGGAGGCGGTCTTCCTCGGGGACATGACCTTCGAGGAGTGCGAGATCTCCTGGATCGTCCAGTCGGACGTGACGCCGCTGCTCTCCGCCTACCCGGCGCTGCGGGAGCTCGGGGTGCGCGGCGGGACCGGCCTCGCCTTCCCGGCGCTGCGCCACACGGGCCTGGAGACCCTGGTCGTGGAGTCCGGCGGGCTCGGCGCCGACGTCGTGCGCGGCATCGCCGGCAGCGACCTGCCCGCCCTGGAGAACCTCGAACTGTGGCTCGGCACGGACGAGTACGGCGGCGACTCCTCCCCCGAGGACCTGGCGCCGCTGCTCTCCGGCGAGGCGTTCCCCGCCCTGCGCAGCCTCGGGCTGTGCAACAGCGTCGTCGAGGACCAGGTGGCCGCGGCCGTGGCGAGCGCCCCGGTCGTCGCCCGCCTCGACCGGCTCGACCTCAGCATGGGTGTGCTCACCGACGAGGGCGCCGCCGCGCTCCTCGACGGCCAGCCGCTGACGCATCTGCTGGAGCTGGACCTGGAGCACCACTACCTGTCCGAGGCCATGGCCGAGCGGGTCACCGCCGCGCTCGCCCCGCACGGGGTGCGGGTCGTCCTGGACGACCCGCAGACCGCCGAGGACGACGGTGACGGGGACGTCTGGCGCTACGTCGCCATCGCCGAATGACCGCCGGCCCGCGCCTCGTCGTCGTCGGCGACCCCTCGGGGCGGCGCGTCGCGTTCTTCCAGGACGCGCTGCGTGCCGCCGGGCTGCCCGGGGCGCGGGCCGTCGGCTGGCTCGACGTGCTGCGCGGCCGGGCCCGTCCGGCGGCGGGCGAGATCGTCCGGGTCGACTCGCCCGGGGAGGTGCCCGAGGTGGACCGGATGCTGCGCGGCGCCGACGACCCGGCCCGGGTGGAGGGCGGCAGGATCTGGTACGAGCGGTTCACCGCCGCCGTCGCCGGGCTCGCCGCCGAGGCCGCGCGGGCCGGTGCCGTGCTGGTGGACGACCCCGCCGAGACGGCGGTCCTCTTCGACAAGCGGCTCACCCACGGGCGGCTCGCCGCCGCCGGGGTGTCCGTGCCCGCCTCGCCGACCTCCGGTCCCGGCGGGGCGCCGGTGCGGGGCTGGGACGACCTGGTGGGGCTGATGGCCGGCTCCGGGCTGCGCCGGGTCTTCGTGAAACCGGCCCACGGCTCCTCCGCCTCGGGAGTGCTGGCCCTGGAGACGGCCGGGGCGGGCCGCGTGCAGGCCGCCACCTCGGTCGAGCGGGACGCGGCCGGACGGCTCTTCAATTCGCTGCGGGTACGCCGCTACACGGGCGCGCGGGAGGTCGGGGCGCTGGTCGACGCGCTCGCCCCCGACGGGCTGCACGTGGAGCGCTGGCTGCCGAAGGCGACGCAGGGCGGCCGGGCCGCCGACCTGCGGGTGGTGGTGACCGGCGGGCGCGCCACCCACGCGGTGGTCCGCACCAGCCGCTCCCCGCTGACCAATCTGCACCTCGGCGGCGCGCGTGGGGACCTGGCCGCCGCGCGGTCGGCGATCACGGCCGCCGGCGGCCGCTGGGAGGACGTCCTCGCCGGGTGCGAGCGGGCGGCGGCGGCCTTCCCCGGCACCCGGTGCGTCGGGGTGGACCTGCTGCCGGGCACCGGCTGGCGCCGCTTCGCGATCGGCGAGGTGAACGCCTTCGGGGACCTGCTGCCCGGCCTCACCGGCCTCCCGGGCAGCGGCTCCGAGGGCCTGGACACCTACGGCGCCCAGGTCGCCGACCTGCTGCGCGCCTTCCCCGCGTCGGGCGGCACCGCGCCCCGTACACCCGGCACGGCAGGAACGTGCCCAGCAGGAACGTGCCCGACAGGCACGAGCACCCCAGAAACGAGCCCCGCGTGAACCAGCCCCACCCCACGAGCCGACCCGAGCCCGTGAACCAGCCCCACCCCACGAGCCGACCCGAGCCCGCGGACCGGCCGCGTGCCGTGCACCAGCCCCACCCCGTG
Organism: Streptomyces sp. NPDC085460; assembly: GCF_044541975.1. Taxonomy (NCBI): domain Bacteria; kingdom Bacillati; phylum Actinomycetota; class Actinomycetes; order Kitasatosporales; family Streptomycetaceae; genus Streptomyces; species Streptomyces sp. NPDC085460. Next base: position 322,738 of record NZ_JBITTO010000001.1, on the reverse strand, counting down.
GCCCGCCCCGACATGAACACGATCGTCGGCAGCCACGACCTCCTCCTGGTGACCCTCGACACCCTCCGGTACGACGTGGCCGCCGAGCTGGCCGCCGCCGGGCGCATCCCGAACCTGGCCCGCCACCTCCCGGACGGCCGCTGGGAGCGCCGGCACGCCCCCGGCAGCTTCACCTACGCCTCCCACCAGGCGATCTTCGCCGGCTTCCTGCCGACCCCGGCCGCGCCGGGGCCGCATCCGCGGCTCTTCGCCGCCCGGTTCGCGGGCAGTGAGACCACCGCGGACGGCACCTATGTGTACGACGCCCCCGACCTGGTCACGGCGCTCGCCGCCGACGGCTACCGGACGGTCTGCGTGGGCGGGGTCGGCTTCTTCAACGGGCGGCCCCCGCTGGGCTCGGTGCTGCCCGGGCTCTTCCAGGAGAGCCACTGGGAGCCGTCGTTCGGGGTGGCCTCGCCGACCTCGTTCGAGGCGCAGGTGGCGCGCGCCGAGGAGGTCGTGGCGGCGCTGCCGGCCGACCGCCGGCTCTTCCTCTTCCTGAACGTGGCCGCGCTGCACCAGCCCAACTGGTTCCACACCCCGGGCGCGAGCCGCGAGGCCGGCGACACCCGGGCCACCCACGCGGCGGCGCTGGAGTACGTCGACCGGCACATCGGGCGCCTCTTCGCCGCGATGAGCAGCCGCCGCCGCTGCTTCGCGATCGTCTGCTCGGACCACGGCACGGCCTACGGCGACGACGGGTTCACCGGTCACCGGCTGGGCCACGAGGTGGTGTGGACGGTGCCGTACGCGCAGTTCACGCTGGCCGGCCCGGACGAGGGGGCCGCCGCGTGACCGGGACCCCGCCGCCCCGCCCGTACCGCTCGTACGTGTACGCCTACCCGCACAAGACGGCGTACCGGCCGCTGCCGGAGCGGCCCGGTCTGGCCGCGCTGTGGGCGGGCGAGCCGAAGGACGCCCTCTCGCTCTACGCGCACATCCCCTTCTGCGAGGTCCGCTGCGGCTTCTGCAACCTCTTCACCCGCATCGGGGCCCCGGACGAGCTGACCACCCGCTACCTCGACGCGCTGGACCGGCAGGCCGTGGCGGTGCGGGAGGCGCTGGGCGGCGCGGAACCGGTGCGGTTCGCGACGGCGGCGTTCGGCGGCGGTACGCCCACCTTCCTGACCGCCGGCGAGCTGGAGCGGCTCTGCGACATCGCCGAGCACCGGATGGGCGCGGATCTGCGGGCGGTGCCGCTCTCCGTGGAGACCTCCCCGGCCACCGCGACCGCCGACCGGCTGGCGGTCCTCGCCGCGCGCGGCGCGACCCGGCTCAGCATCGGCGTGCAGAGCTTCGTGGACGCCGAGGCGCGGGCGGCGGTCCGGCCGCAGCGGCGCGCCGACGTGGAGGCGGCGCTCGGCCGGATCCGGGACACCGGCGTGCCGGTGCTCAACATCGACCTCATCTACGGCATCGACGGGCAGACCGAGGAGTCCTGGCGGTACTCGCTGGACGCGGCGCTCGCCTGGCGTCCCGAGGAGCTGTACCTGTACCCGCTGTACGTGCGGCCGCTCACCGGGCTCGGCCGCTCGGCCCCGGCGGAGTCGGACGGGGAGTGGGACGCGCGGCGGCTGCGGCTCTACCGGCAGGGGCGCGACCACCTCCTCGGGCACGGCTACGAGCAGGTGTCGATGCGCATGTTCCGGCGGGCGGACGCGGGCCCGTCGGGCCCCGAGGACCACGCCTGCCAGACGGACGGCATGATCGGTCTCGGCTGCGGAGCCCGCTCGTACACCTCGGCGCTGCACTACTCCTTCGACTACGCGGTGGACATGCGGGAGATCCGCTCGATCATCGACGCCTACACGGAGACGGGGGACTTCTCCCGGGCGCAGGTGGGCCGGTGGGTGGACGGGGCGGAGGCGCGCCGCCGCCACCTCCTCCAGTCGCTGCTCCAGGCGCAGGGCATGGAGCTCGCCGGGTACGAGGAGCGGTTCGGGTCGGGGGCGTTCGACGACTTCGGGCCGGAGCTGGAACGGTTCGCCGGGTACGGCTGGCTGGACGGGTCGGCGCCGGACGGGCTGCTGCGGCTGTCGCCGGAGGGGCTCGCGCACTCGGACGGGCTCGGCCCCGAGCTGTTCTCCCCCGCCGTACGGGCCGCGATGGCCGCGTACGAGCCGAAGTAGGGGCGGGCGTGGACCTGACGCTGCTGTACCGGGGGCCGCTCGCCTCCTGCGACTACGACTGCCCGTACTGCCCGTTCGCCAAGCGGCGGGACAGCCCGGAGACGCTCCGCGCGGACCGGGCGGCGCTGGAACGGTTCACCGGCTGGGCGGCCGGGCAGACCGGGGACCGGCTGCGGATCCTCTTCACGCCGTGGGGCGAGGGCCTGGTCCGCTCCTGGTACCGGCGGGCGCTGGTGGAGCTGTCGCGGCTGCCGCACGTGGAGCGGGTGGCGATCCAGACCAATCTGAGCTGCCGCACCTCGTGGCTCGACGGGGCGGACCTCGGGTCGCTGGCCCTGTGGTGCACGTACCACCCGGGGCAGACCCCGTACGAGCGCTTCCTCGGCAAGGCGCTCGACCTGGCGGCCCGGGGCGTCCGGTTCAGCGTGGGCGTCGTGGGCCTGCCCGAGCACCACGCGGAGGCGGTGCGGCTGCGGTCGGCGCTGCCGGACCACGTCTACCTGTGGGTGAACGCGGCGGAGGGGCACGCGTACACGGACGCGGAGGCGGCGGTGTGGACGGAGATCGATCCGCTCTTCGGCTACAGCCGGCGTCCGCACCGCTCGGCGGGGCTGCCCTGCCGGACCGGCGAGTCGGTGGTGTCGGTGGACGGCGAGGGGACGGTGCGGCGCTGCCACTTCGTCAGGGCCGAACTGGGCAACCTGTACGACGGCTCCTACCGTGCCGCGCTGCGGCCCCGGGCCTGTCCCCTCGCCGCCTGCGACTGCCACATCGGCTACGTCCACCTGGAGACGCTGCCGCTGTACGACGTGTTCGCCGGCGGGGTCCTGGAGCGGATCCCCGCCGGCCGTCCGGGAGCTACAGGGGCATGAGGTCGGGGCGCTTGGCCTCGACGTGGTCGCCGGAGCTCTCGCCGCGCAGCCGCCGCCCGATCCACGGCACCAGGTACTCGCGCGCCCAGTGGATGTCGTCCCTGCGGACCTCCAGCGGGCCCCGGGCGGGCAGCGGCGGCCACGCCTGGTCGGGGTCGGCCGGGACCGGCAGGCCAAGGACCTGGGCGGCGCGGAGCGCGACCCGGGTGTGCCCCTCGGGCGACAGGTGCAGCCGGTCGTCGTCCCAGGCGCGCCGGTCCTGGACGGAGCGGAGCGACCACAGGTCGAGGACCGGGCAGTCGTAGCGGTCGGCGATGGCGCGGACGTGGGCCGTGTACGTGGCGATCTTGCCGCGCAGGTGCTTGAGCACGGGCACGTCGCGGGTGTCGAAGCCGGTGGTGACCATGACGGTGCCGACGGCGGAGGTGAGGTCTTGGACGGCCCGCTCGAAGCGCTCGGCGACGTCGTCGGGGTCGGTGCCGGGGCGGATGATGTCGTTGCCGCCGGCGCAGAAGGTCACCAGGTCGGGGGCGAGCTCCTTCGCCCGGGGGACCTGCTCGGCCACGATCTGGTCGAGGAGGCGTCCGCGGACGGCCAGGTTGGCGTAGCGGAAGGACTCGTGGTCCGGCAGCTGGTCGGCGAGGAGCACCGCGAAGCGGTCGGCCCAGCCGACGTAGGTGCCGTCGGGTCCGGGGTCTCCGACGCCCTCGGTGAAGCTGTCACCGATCGCCGCGTACGACCCGAATGACCCGAACGCGTTCTTGTCTGTTTCTCTCGAATCGTCTGCCACGTCAGCACATCCTTCCGTTTCGGATGTGACCTACGCGACCGTAAGGAGGGGTTGACGGCGGGTGATATATGCCACCGATAAAGAATTTGCCAAGCCGGAATAGCCGGAGCGGGGCGAAGGCCCCGCACCGGGGGTGCGGGGCCTTCGGACGGCCGTGGGCCGGACGGGTCAGATCGACACGCCGTGCTGGCGCAGGTAGGCCAGCGGGTCGATGTCCGCGCCGTAGCTCGGCGAGGTGCGGATCTCGAAGTGCAGGTGCGGGCCGGTGGAGTTGCCGGTGGAGCCGGAGAGGCCGATCTGCTGGCCGCCGCTGACCGACTGGCCGGCGGAGACGGCGAGGGAGGAGAGGTGGGCGTACTGCGAGTAGTTGCCGTCGGCGTGCTGGATGACGACCTCGTTGCCGTACGCGCCGCTGTACCCGGCGGAGACGACCGTGCCGGCGCCGACGGCGCGGACGGTGGTGCCCGAGGAGGCGATGAAGTCGGCACCGGTGTGGTAGCCGGAGGACCACATGGAGCCGGAGGCGCGGTACGGGGTGGAGACGCCGCCGGAGACCGGGGCGACCCAGCCGGTGGAGGCGGTCTGCGCGGCCGGCTCGGCGGCGGCCGGGGCGGCGGCGCGGTCGGCGGAGCGCGAGGCGCGGGTCTGCTCGCCGGACGACTGGGCCTTCGGGGCGGCCTTGCGCTCCGCCTTCGGGGCGGCCTTGGCGGCGGCCTTCGGCGCGGCGGCGGGCTTCGGGGCGGCGGCCTTGGCGGTGTTCTTGGCGCCGAGGGTGAGCTTCATGCCCGGGAGGATGAGCGAGGGGTTCTCGCCGACGACCTGGCGGTTGTCGGAGTAGAGCTTCTGCCAGCCGCCGGCGACGTTCTGCTCGGCGGCGATCTTGGACAGGTAGTCGCCGGCGACGACGGAGTACGTCTTCGGGGCGGCGGCCTTGGCGGCCGGGGCGGCGGCCGGGGCCTGCGCGGCGGCGCTCACGACGCCGGCGGAGACGGCGGCCGGGGCGGCCTGCTCGGCGGCGTGCGCTCCGGTGGCGCCGATCAGCGGCAGGGCGACGACGGCGCCGCCGGTGCCGGCGGCGACCAGGCCGCGGGTGATGAGGGTGGACTTCTGGCGGCGGTGCTTACCGTTCGCGGGCATGGCGAATTCCTCTCCGGCGCCTGCGAGGTGAGCTGTCGGGTTCGGACTGGAGATGCCCGGCCGCGTTTCTCACGCGGCTTCACCCCGAGCCGTCCTGCGTCGCGGGACCGGCGTACTTCCTTGGGTCCCCCGCTCCTGCCATGCGATGGGATGGGGTCGAATTCCGGACGGTGGCAGGATTCGGCGGTCCGACCGGATTGACGGCGACGCTAGACGAGCGGGGTCGACGCGAACAAGCCGCCGTATTCCGCGGGCATTCCGGGGCGATCTTCGGGCCCGGAATTCCGGTCACCCTCCGTGGATGACGGTCCCTCGATTCCCTTTTCAGGGAGGGTGATTGAACCGGGCGGTCGGCCACGATCCGTCACTTCTATGACGCTGCTCACGCGCGGAATTCCATCTCCCCCTCAACCAGGGCGCGTTACCGCAAGACCTTCCAATACGGACAGATCGCCCATTACCGACCAGGGGGGTGCGCCGCGCCCCTCGCCCCGGGATGATTGCGGGGGGAACCGATCTCGTCCGGTCCCGTGAACGCCTACCCCCAGGAGCATCCGTGACGCAGCAGTTGCCGCAGGTCCAGCCCCTCGAACCCGGCGAGCCCGAGCTCGCGGAGGTCCGCAACTTCCGGGACGTGGGCGGCCTGCCGACGACGGACGGGCGCGCCGTCCGCCCCGGCGCCCTGTTCCGCAGCGGCCACCTCGCCGACGCCACCGAGTCCGACGCCGCCTTCCTGGACGGCCTCGGCCTGCACACGATCTTCGACTTCCGCAACGCCGCCGACGCCAAGGTGGAGGGGCCGGACGTCGAGCTCCCGGGCGTACGGAACGTGAACATACCCCTGAGCGACCCGGCCGACGGCAAGGAGTTCTGGCGGATGGTCCGCGAGGGCGACCTCGACACGCTGCGGGACCTGCTGGGCGACGGCAAGGCCGCGGAGCGGATGACGGTCTCGTACCGCCGGATGATCGTGGAGCGGACCCACGAGCACAGCCGGGTCCTGCACGCCCTCGCCGAGGACTCCGTCCCGGCCCTGATGCACTGCGCGGCCGGCAAGGACCGCGCCGGGCTCTCGATCGCCATCACCCTGCTCGCGCTGGGCGTGGAGCGCGAGGCGATCGAGGCCGACTACGTGAAGTCCGACGCCCCCCACCGCCGCTACAAGGTGCGCCGCAGCTCCACCGCCCGGGACGCGATGGCGCCCGAGGTGATGGAGCTGCTGAGCCCGCTCTTCGACGCGCGGGTCGAGTACCTCCGGGCCGCCTTCGAGACGATCGACGCGACCTGGGGCTCCGTGGACACCTACCTCGCGGAGGGCCTCAAGCTGGCGCCCGAGACCCGCGAGCGGCTGCGGGAACGGTTCCTCACGGAGGCGTGAGCCCCGCGCCGCCGCGGGGTCCGGCTACTGGTTCTGCCCGCCGAGCATGAAGAGCAGGTAGAGGAAGCCGGCGAAGAGGTGACCGGCGATCAGGTACGCGAAGAGGCGGAGCACCAGCCCCTTGGGGAACTTGCCCTCACCGCGCTCCTCGCCGGTGACCGGGGCGGAATTCACTGACTTGTCGGGCATGTCGGTCATGTCGGTCGACCTCTCGGGGCTCAGCGGGAGTGCGGGGCGCCGCCGCCCAGGCACAGTTCGGCGGCGGGGCTCTGCAGGAGCGTGTGGACGAACAGCACCTCGGCACCGGCGCGGCCGGCCGCGCCGATCCGGTGCGGGGTGAGCGAGTCGAAGTGCGCGCTGTCCCCGGGATCGAGCAGGTGCACGGTCTCGCCGAGCGCGAGCCGGACCTGCCCTTCGAGGACGTGCAGCCACTCCTCACCGGGGTGGACGCGCACGATGTCGGCCCGGGTGGCGTACGGCACGTGGACGCGCAGGCACTGCATGGCCCGGCCGGCGCCGCCGGCCTGCCGGTAGATCCAGCCGTCGGCCTCGACCGGCTCGGAGCGGCCGGCCCGGATCACCGGGTCGCGCTCGGCCGGGGTCTCCCCGAGCAGCTCGGCGACCGTCGTACCGTAGATACGGGCGAGGGCCAGCAGCATCGGCAGCGAGGGCTGCCGGTTCCCGGTCTCCAGCCGCGAGAGGTGGGCCGGGGAGAGTCCGGCCCGCTGGGCGGCCGCCTCCAGGGTGAGCCCCCGGCGCCGGCGCAGGGCCCGCAGCTGCGGGGCGACGTCGGGCAGGAGGTCGGGGGCGGCGGTTTCCGGGGCGGAGCCCCGGGGGACGTGGTCCATGGGTCCATTCCGCCAGGTTCATGCCTCTGAGGCAAATTTCTTGCCCCAGAGGCAAAAGCCCCGGCGTGCGGCTGTCAGCGCTGTGCGACCGCCTGCTTGACCAGCGTCTTCCCGAAGTCCCAGAGCAGCCCCCCGCCGCCGTGGGCGTCCTCCATGACCTCCGTGAAGGCGGTCACGAAGCGGTCCACGTCCGCCTCGTCGATCACCAGCGGCGGGATCAGCTTGATCACCTCCAGATGGTCCCCGGAGACCTGGGTGAGGATCCGGTGCCGCTGGAGCAGCGGCACCACCACCATCTGTGCGAAGAGCCCCTTCCGGGCCGTCTGGAGCATCGCCCACCGCCCGCGCAGCCCCAGCGAGCTCGGCCGGCCGAACTCGATCCCGATCATCAGCCCCCGGCCGCGCACCGCGTGCAGCAGCTCGTACCGGGGCACCAGCTCCTCCAGGCGGCCCTTCAGGAGCCCGCCGACCCGCCGCACGTGCGCGACCGTCCCCTCGGACTCCATCACCGCGAGCACCGCGAGCCCCGCCGCCATCGCCTGGGCGTTGCCGCCGAAGCTGGCCGAGTGGACGAGGACCCGGTCCATGGACGAGTAGACCTTCTTGAAGATCCACTCCTTGCCCAGGGTCGCGCCGACCGGCACGTACCCGCCGGAGAGCGCCTTCGCCACGCACACCAGGTCCGGCTCGACCCCGTCCTCGTGCTGGTACGCGTAGAAGTCCCCGGTCCGGCCGAGGCCGGTCTGCACCTCGTCGGCGATCAGCAGCGCCCCGTGCCGGCGCAGCAGCCCCTGGGCGGCGGCGAGGAAGCCGGGCGGGGCCTCGTGGACGCCCTTGCCCTGGATCGGCTCGACCACGAAGGCGGCCACGTCCCCCTTCCGGAGCTCGCGCTCCAGGGCGTCGAGGTCGCCAAGCGCGATTGGCGTGTCCGGGAGGAGCGGGTCGAAGCCCGCCCGGAAGCCCTGCTCGCCGTTGACGGAGAGGGCGCCGGTGGTGAGGCCGTGGAAGGCGTGGTCGCAGTAGACGATCCTCGGCCTGCCGGTGGCGTACCGGGCGAACTTCAGCGCGGTCTCGACGGCCTCGGTGCCGCTGTTGCCGAAGAAGACCCGGTCGAGGTGGGGGCTGTGGGCGAGCAGCCGCTCGGCGAGCAGTCCGGGCAGCGGCGGGCAGTCGAAGCGGGTGAGGTCGGGCAGGTCCGCGTCGAGGACGTCGTGGAGGGCCTTGCGGACGACGGGGTGGTGCCGGCCGAGGCCCATGACGCCGAAGCCGGCGAGCATGTCGAGGTGGTCGTTGCCCTCGGCGTCCCAGAAGTGGGCGCCGGCGGCCCGCTCGTAGACCTTGTCGAAGCCGATGGTGTGCAGCATCCGCGGCAGCTGCGGGTTGAGGTGCCGGGCGTGCAGCTCGTACCGCTCGCCGCCGCGCTCGGCGAGCAGCGCCCGCAGGTCGAAGCCGTCGGTCATGGCCGGCCCCTCAGCTCCCGGAGACGGTCTCGCGGACCGCCCGCAGCGACTCCTTGAGCGAGCCCATGGTGGCGAGCACGGCGGTGGGTTCGTAGCCGCAGTGCGCCATGCAGTTGGCGCAGCGCGGGTCCTTGCCTCGGCCGTACTTGTCCCAGTCGGTCTCCTCGACGAGTTCGCGGTAGGTGGGGACGTAGCCGTCGCTCATCAGATAGCAGGGGCGCTGCCACCCGAAGAGGGAGTAGTTGGGGATCGCCCAGGCGGTGCAGGGGAAGTCGGCTTTTCCTTCGAGGAAATCGAGGAAGAGCGGCGAGTGGTTGAGGCGCCAGCGGCGCCGGTTTCCGCCGGCGAACGCCTTCTTGAAGAGTTCCCTGGTCTGTTCGACGCCGAGGAAGTGTTCCTGGTCGGGTGCCTTCTCGTAGGCATAGGCGGGCGAGATCATCATTTCGTCGACCTGGAGGTCGTCGTTGAGGAAATTCAGCACCTCGATGATCGTCTGCGGGGTGTCCGTGTTGAAGAAGGTCGAATTGGTGGTGACCCGGAATCCGCGCCGCTTGGCCTCCTTGATCGCCGCCACGGCCTCGTCGAACACGCCCTCCTTCGCCACCGATTCGTCGTGGCGTTCGCGCAGTCCGTCGATGTGGACGGCGAAGGCGAAGTAGGGGGACGGCGTGAAGTCGTCGAGCTTCTTGCGGAGCAGCATCGCGTTGGTGCAGAGGAAGACGTATTTCCGGCGGGCGACCAGCTGGCGCACGATCTCGTGGATCTGAGGGTGCATCAGCGGCTCGCCGCCGGCGATGGAGACCATCGGGGCGCCGGACTCCAGGACGGCGCCGACCGCCTGGGCGACCGGCATGCGCTGCTTGAGGACCCCGGCGGGGTGCTGGATCTTGCCGCAGCCCTCGCACTTGAGGTTGCAGGCGTAGAGCGGCTCCAGCTCGACGATGAGGGGGAACTTGTCCCGCTTGCGGAGCTTCTGTTCGAAGAGATAGGTCCCGACCCGGACGGACTGACGGAGCGGCATGGCCATAACTCGCTCACCTCCTGGGGAGCAGCAGAGAACGGTGCCATTCGAAGAAAGCGGGAAGGACGGCACGAAGGACGCGGAAGGCCGATATTCCCCCGCGTACGGTGCCGATACGGACCAGTTCGTGTTCGGGGGCGTCCACGACCACCCGTACGGCGGCAACGGACCGGGGTCCGGCCGCCCGGGCGGTACGGAGGGTGGCGGCGGACTCCATGTCGACGGCGATCGCCCCGCCGGCGGCGAGCGCGGCCCGCTCGGGGCCCCGCACCACGTGGTCGGAGCCGGTCAGCGGCCCGGTGTGGACGGTGCGCCCGGGCAGTGCCCTGGTCAGCGCCTTGACGAGCAGGTCGGTGCCGTCGCAGACGGTGGTGCCGGCGGGGTCCCGGGTCTCCTCGGCGACGACCAGGTCGCCGGGGTGCATGCCGGGCGCGAGCCCGGCGCAGAAGCCGGAGGCGATGACGGCGGCCCCGCCCCAGCCGTGCCGGGCCAGCGCCAGGGAGGCGCCGCGGGCCGCGTGGTCGGGCCCCATGCCGGTGCGCACCACCCGGACGGGTCCTGGCGCCCCGCCCCGCTCGCCGCCCCGCAGGGCGAACCGCTCGATGCCGAGGGCGCAGGCGATCAGCAGCGGCGGGGCGGCCCCGGCGTCCCCCGCCGGGCGGTCGCGGTCCATCACCCCTCCTTGTGGTGGAGCGTGGGTTCGCCGTGCAGGTACCGGCCGAGCGCGGTGAGCGGGAAGACCTGCCGGTAGAGGTGGTAGTTGATGGAGAAGTCCCAGGGGAAGCCGGTGCCGGTGAAGTACGGCTCGTCCCAGGAGCCGTCCTCGCGCTGGGTCTCCGCCAGGAACGCGACGCCCCTGCGGGTGGTGTCGGAGTCGCGTTCCCCGGCGGCGAGGAGGGCGAGGAGGGCCCAGGCGGTCTGCGAGGCGGTGGAGGTGCCGCGGGCGATCCAGGTCCGGTCGTCGTACGAGCGCAGGTCCTCGCCCCAGCCGCCGTCCGGGTTCTGGACGGAGGCGAGCCAGGCGACGGCCCGGCGGACCGCCGGGTGGCCGGCGGGGATCCCGGCGGCGGCGAGGGCGGGCAGCACCGAGCCGGTTCCGTACACGTAGTTGACGCCCCAGCGGCCGAACCAGGCGCCGTTCGGGTCCTGTTCGGCGAGCAGCCAGTCGATGCCCCGGCGGGTGCGGGGGTGGTCGGCCAGGCCCTCGTGGGCCAGCATCTCCACCACGTGGGCGGTGACGTCGGCGGAGGGCGGGTCGATGACCTCACCGAAGTCGCAGAAGGGCAGTTTGTTGGGCAAAACGCCCGTGTTGTCGGCGTCGAAGGCGGCCCAGGCGCCGTTGCCGGACTGCATGCCGGCGGTCCAGCGGGCGGCGCGGCGGACGGCCGCGTCCACCCGGGCCGGGTCGGGGTGGCGGACCCGGCGCAGGGCGAGGATCACCTCGGCGGTGTCGTCGATGTCCGGGTAGTTGTCGTTGTGGAACTCGAACGCCCAGCCGCCGGGCGGGAGTCCGGGGCGGCGCACCGCCCAGTCGCCGGCCTTGGTGATCTCCTCGCCGAGCATCCAGTCCGCGGCCTTCACCAGCGCGGGGTGGTCGGCGGGCAGGCCGGCGTCGGCGAGGGCGATGGTGGCGAGGCAGGTGTCCCAGACGGGCGACTGGCACGCCTCGATCATCCGGACCGGGCCCTCGGGCTCCTCGCGCCAGACGGCGAACCGGTCCAGGGACTCCAGGCCGGCCCGCATGACGGGGTGCTCCAGGTCGTAGCCGAGCAGGTGGAGGGCGATCACCGAGTAGACGGCCGGCGGCTGGATGCCGCCCCAGCAGCCGTCGTTCTCCTGCCGTTCGACGATCCACCGGGCGGCGGAGTTCATCGCCGCCCGGCGCAGTCCTGGCACGGCGACACGGTGGTAGAGGTGCAGGGCCTTGTCGAGGCGCTGGAAGAGGCCGTCCCAGCCGGTGAGCGGGGCGAGCGGGCGCGGCGGCGCCGGGCGGTCCGGGTCGGTGTGCAGCTCGTCGAGGGTGAAGGGCGCGGGGCGGACCGGGCGCTTCGCGGAGACGATGGTGAGCGGCACGATGGTCTGCCGGGCCCAGCAGCCGAAGTCGTAGATGTTCAGCGGGAACCACGAGGGCAGGAAGACCAGCTCGGGCGGCAGCTCGGGCAGGTCCTCCCAGCGCCACCAGCCGAACAGGGCCAGCCAGATCCGGGTGAAGACGCGGGCGGAGGCGATCCCGCCGCGGGCCCGGACGCGGGAGGCGGCGCGGGCCATGTGCGCGGCCTCGGGCCGGTCCCCGGCGAGCCGGAGGGCGACGTACGCCTCGACGGTGGCGGAGAGGTCTCCGGGGCCGCCGTAGAAGGTGGGCCAGGTGCCGTCCTCGTACTGCCGGCTCCGGATGTGCCGGGCGGCGGCCTCGACGGTGCCGGGGTCGAGGATGCCGAGGAACTGGCGGAGCAGGAGGTCCTCGGCGTCCATGGTGACGTTGGTCTCCAGGTCGCCCTTCCACCAGCCGTCGGGGGCCTGGCGGGCGAGGAGGTGGTCGGTGGCCCTGCGGGTGGCGAGGGCGGCGGCCTCCTCCAGGAGTGCCGGGGCGGCGGCGAGGCCGTCCGCGGGGGTGGTGCGGTGGTGTGGAGTGGTGCTGGCCGCGGGCGCGAGGGGGCCGAGGGCCCCGGCGTTTCCGTCGGTCGTCGCTGTCATGGCTTCCCCTTCGTGCAGTCTGTGTCCTCTGCTCCTGCGGGTCTGCCGTCGGCCGGTGCCGGGTGGCACCGGCCGGCGACTGCGCACTCATATCTGGCGGTGGATGATCATTTCTTCCGTACGACGACGAAGTCGGCGAGGGCGATCAGCTGGTCGCGCACCCGGGCGGGCATGTCCACCTCGTGCAGGGCGCGCAGCGCGATCGCGTGCTGGCGGCGGGCTTCCTCGGCGGTCCACTCACGGCCGCCGGCCTCCTCGATGAGGGCGGCGCGGTAGGCGAAGTCCTCCTCGGTGAAGGAGTCGAAGGCGGGCGACTTGGCGTCCTCGGCGAGCAGCCGTCCGAGCCGCTCGGACGCCTCTCCGCCGGCCGCGAGGGCGGCGACGACGGGCAGGGACTTCTTCCGCTGCCGCAGGTCGCTCCAGGTCTGCTTGCCGGTGGCCTCGGGGTCGCCCCAGATGCCGAGGAGGTCGTCGACGGCCTGGAAGGCGAGGCCGAGGTGGTAGCCGTACTCCTCCAGCTTGTCGGCGGTGCGGTCGTCGGCGCCGCCGAGGACGGCGCCGATGGAGACGGCGCAGGCGAGGAGGGCGCCGGTCTTGTTGCCCTCCATCTCCAGGCACTCTTCGACCGTGACCCGCTCGCGGTGCTCGTAGGAGATGTCCTGGGCCTGCCCGTCGATGAGCTTGCGGTTGGCCGTCGTCAGCCGGCGGGTGGCGCGGCCGGCCTCCACGGTGCCGAGTTCGAGGAGGACCTCGTTGGCGAGGGCGGAGAGCGCGTCGCCGACCAGGATCGCCTGGGCGGGGCCGAACACCTTCCACACCGTGTCGCGGTGGCGGCGCTGCTCGTCGCCGTCCATCAGGTCGTCGTGGAGCAGCGAGAAGTTGTGCACGAGCTCGACGGCGACGGCGCCGGGGACGCCGACCTCGGGCGCGGCTCCGGCGGCCTCGGCGGAGAGCAGGGCGAGCGCGGGACGCACGGCCTTCCCGCTGTCGGCGTCGGTGGGGTTGCCCTGGGCGTCGATCCAGCCGAAGTGGTAGGCGGCCACGGTGTCCATGGGCGACGCGAGCCGGCCGACGGCCGCCCGCATGACGGGGGTGGACAGGGTCCGCCCCCTCTCCAGCAAGGCGCTGACGTCGGCGGTGTCGACGGCCGGGGTCCCCGGGGGCACGGTCGGCACGGTCTCTCCTCTGGTTCCTGTGATCACACTCATGCCGCCTCCTGCAGCGGATGGTCATGGCGGCGGCCGAAGGCGGAGAGCGCCGCGCCGGCGGCGCTGAAGCCGCTTCGGACGGCACCTTCCATGGTCGCGGGCCAGCCGGTGGCGGTCCAGGCGCCGGCCAGGTAGAGGCCGGGCGCACGGGTGCGGGCGGCGGGGCGGAGGCGCCCGACGCCCGGTGTGGGGGCGAAGGTGGCGGTCCGTTCCCGGGTGACGAAAAAGTCGCGGACGGCGGCGCCGCGGGCGGCGGGCAGCAGTCGTTCCAGCTCCGGCAGATAGCGCTCGCGCAGGGCGGCGACGGGTGTGTCGATCTCGTCCTGGGCGGCGGACTGCGAGATGGCGAGGTACTGCCCCGTGCCGGTGAGGCCGGCGGACTCGGTGCGGTCGAAGACCCACTGGACCGGGGAGCCGAGGGCGGTGAAGAAGGGCCGCCTCAGCACCTTGCGGTCGTAGACCACGTGCAGGTCGAGGATGGGCGCGGTGCCGATGTCGAGGAGCCGGTCGGCGTCGTCGAGCGCGCCCTCGGGGAGTAGGGCGTGGGTCTCGGTCTGCGGCACGGCGAGGACGACGGCGTCGGCGCGCAGGGTCTCGCCGGGTACCTCGACGGTCCACCGGCCGTCGTCGGTACGGTCGATCCGCTCGGCCTTGGTGCGCAGCAGGGTCCGGACGCCGAGGCCGTCGAGGGTCTTGGCGGCGAGGGTGTCGTGGAGGTGGCCGAGCGGCACGTGGGCCCAGCCGATGTCGGCGGCGCCGGGGTCGGTGAGCAGCCCGGTCTTGAAGACCATGGCAGCGAGTCCCATGGAGGAGTCCTGGGCGGGGGCGTTGAGGGTGGGGACGCCGATCAGGTCCCACAGCGCCTCGATGGCGCGGGGGGACTGGCCGTGCCGGCCGAGCCAGGTCGCGAAGTCGACGCCGTCGAGGGCCGGGTCCGCGGGGTCGAGCCGCTTCAGCGCGAGGGCGGCGCGGCCGACGGAGGCCCGCTCGGCGAGGGAGAGGTGCGGGTACGTGGCGAGGCTGCGGGCCAGGTGGAAGGGGACCGGCAGCGGGTCGCGGCGGATCCGGCCGAGGCGGGGGCCGCGCGGGTGGGCGACGTCGAGGACGGGCACGTCGAGCCGGTCCTGGAGCGGGGCGAGGCGGGCGCCGTCGACGCGGTCGAGGAACCACCGGTAGGCGGTGCAGCAGCGCAGGTAGACGTGCTGGCCGTTGTCGACGGTGAGGTCGCCGCGGCGGAAGGAGAAGGCGAGGCCGCCGAGCCGGGGCCGTCCTTCGAGGAGCGTCACGCCGACGCCCGCCTCGGCGAGCTGGAGCGCGGCGGTGATGCCGGCGAGCCCGCCGCCGACGACGACGGCGCTGGGCCCCGGGGTGCCGGGCGGGTCGTGGGGGGCGGCCATCAGGTGCGCCTCCTGACGGTGGAGCGGGCGATGTGGCGGGCGTCGAGGCCGGAGAGGCCGCGGACGGCGACGTACGCCTTCTCCGGGCCGGGCAGCGAGACCCGGCCGCGGAGCACGGCGGAGGGGTCGCGCTCGATGCGGTCGAGGAGGCGGCGGTAGATGCCGGCCATGGCGGCGACGCAGGCGCCGCTGCGCCGGTCGAGCATCGGCAGCAGCCGGTAGCCCTCGGCGAAGAGGGTGCGGGCGCGGCGGACCTCGAAGTGGACGAGGCCGGCGAAGTCGGCGCCGGCGGGCAGGACGGACGCGCCGAAGCCGCTCTCGCAGCCGAAGCGGGCGAGGTCGTCGGCGGGCAGGTAGGTGCGGCCGTTGCCGGCGTCCTCGCGGACGTCCCGGAGGATGTTGGTGAGCTGGAGCGCGAGGCCGAGGGTGTCGGCGTACTCGGCGGCCTTGTGGGCCCCGGCGGCGCCCGGCTGGGTGCCGAAGACGCCGAGGGAGAGCCGGCCGATGGCGCCGGCGACGCACCGGCAGTAGACCGCGAGCTCGTCCCAGGTGCGGTAGGTGGCGCCGCGGACGTCCATGAGGACGCCGTCGATGAGCTCGTCGAGCCCTTCGAGGGGGATCGGGAAGCGGCGGGCGGAGTCGGCGAGCGCGACGGCGACGGGGTCGGTGTCGTCCTCGGCGACGTCGTCCTTGCGGACCCGGTCGAGCAGGGTGCGGGTGGCCTCCAGGCGTTCCCGCTTCACCTCGGGCGCGAGGGTGCCGTCGCCGATGTCGTCGACCCGCCGCGAGAAGGCGTACAGCGCCGACATGGCCTGCCGCTTGTCGGCGGGCAGGAGGCGGATGCCGTAGGCGAAGTTGCGGGCCTGCTGTCCGGTGACGGCCTCGCAGTAGCTGTACGCGGCCTGCACTGGCGCGGACGGCCGGGCCGCTTCCTCCACGGTCACGTTCCCCCCTCTCGGCGCGCCCGGAGCAGGACCGCTCCCGCCTGGCGCGTCAGGCTCGGCTTGGTGGGCTTCGGCGGTCCGGCGAGGACGTCGAAGCCGGCGGCCGCGATGGCGTCGAGCGCGGCGAGTCCGCCGGCGGTGAAGCCGGTGAGGAGCAGGCGGAGGCGGCCGTGGACGCTCGCGACGAGCGGGAGGCCGGAGTGCAGCAGGGCGCGGGCCCGCTCGGCCTGGAAGGCGACGAGGGAGCGCACGGCGGCGCCCGCGCCGGGCCGGGCGAGCTCGTCCTCGGTGACGTGGAACCGCTTGAGGTCCTCGGCGGGCAGGTAGATCCGGTCGCGGCCGAGGTCCTCGGCGACGTCCTGGAGGTGCTCGACGATCTGGAGGGCGGTGCAGATCTCGTCGGAGCGGCGGATCCGCTCGGGGGTGGCGGTGCCGGTGATGCCGAGGACGAGCCGGCCGACGGGGTTGGCGGAGAGCTCGCAGTAGGCGAGGAGGTCGTCGTACGTCTCGTACCGGCGGACGAGCTGGTCCTGGCGGTTGGCCCGGATCAGGCCGAGGAAGGGCTCCGGGGTGAGGTCGCGGCGCCGGACGGTGGGCTGGAGGGCGCGCAGCAGCGGGTGGCGGGGGGTGCCGTCGAAGACGCGGCGCAGGTCCTCCTCGAAGGCGTCGAGGAGGAGGAGCCGGTCGGCGGCCTCCCGGGGGCCGAGGCCGAGGAAGCGGGCGTCGGCGCCGCCGGGGGCGAGGTCGCCGTCGCCGATGTCGTCGACGAGGCGGGCGTATCCGTAGACGGCCATGAGGTCGTCGCGCCAGGCGCGGGGCAGGTAGAAGGGGGCCACGGGGAAGTTCTCGTCCGCCGCCTTGCCGAGCGTGGTGCGCGAGGGATCGTCGGCGCGCACGTACCGGGAAGCCGTCACCGGGCGGCGCCCGGCGCGGGGACGGCGACACCCACGTGAAGCTGGAGATTCTGCGTCATGGCCGTCATATCTCCCGTTCTACACTGCCGATCCAATCCATCCTATTTCGGACACGCCGCCGCGCACGGAGCACGCGCCCGCCGGAATGTCCCGGGGGCGCCCTGGGGCGGTGTGGATCAGACCGGTACAGCTTACGTTGTACGAGAGATGTCGCCATTCGGGGGGCAGGTCAGCGGGGACGGGCCCCCGAGACGACCATGGCGAGGGTGGTCTCGACCACGTCGGCGCGGCGCTGGGCGGAGAGCCGGCGCAGCGGGCCTTCGAGGAGCAGCAGCGAGAGGCCGTGCACGGCCGACCAGGCGGCGGCGCCGGCGGCGGACCTCCGGCCACCGGTCCGATCGAGGGCTTCCAGGGCCTCGCGGAGCAGGGTGAAGGCGCGGGCCTCGGGCTCCGGGGGGACCGGCGCGCCGAGGGGGCACTCCTCCGCGGCGGGCCGGACGGCGCCGAAGGCGGCGCGGTAGAGGCCGGGGTGCTCGACGGCGAAGCCGACGTAGCCGCGGCAGAGGGCGGCGAGCCTGCGCTCGGCGGCGAGGGCGGGGTCGTCGGCGCCGGGCTCGCGGGCGGCGGCCCGCTCCATGGCCTCGGCGAGGCGGGCCCTGGCGTGGGCGCGGACGGTACGGAGCAGCTCGCCGCGTCCGTCGAAATGGCGGTAGGCGGCGGTGGGCGAGACACCGACGCGGCGGGCCGCCTCGCGCAGGACGACCCGCTCGGGGCCGCCTTCGGCGGCGAGGCCGACGGCGGCGCAGACCAGGGCGTTGCGCAGGTCGCCGTGGTGGTAGTTCTTTCCGCCCGCAATCCCTGCCATGGGCTCATCCTGCCCGATGTTGACCGCATGAACATTCCGCCCGGGGGTCCCGGCGGCGAAAACCGACAGCGCCCCCCACCGGGCGGTGGGGGGCGTTCGGCGCGCGGTGCGGCGCGGGCGTCAGCGGGCGGTCTCGCGCTCGTACGCCTTGAGGACCTCGTCGGTCGGGCCGTCCATCAGGAGCTGGCCCTTCTCCAGCCAGAGCACCCGGTCGCAGGTGTCCCGGATGGACTTGTTGCTGTGGCTGACCAGGAAGACCGTGCCGGCCTCCTTGCGCAGTTCGCGGATGCGCTCCTCGGAGCGGATCTGGAACTTGCGGTCACCGGTGGCGAGCGCCTCGTCGATGAGGAGCACGTCGTGGTTCTTGGCCGCCGCGATGGCGAAGCGGAGCCGGGCGCCCATGCCGGAGGAGTAGGTCCGCATCGGCAGGGAGATGAAGTCGCCCTTGTCGTTGATCCCGGAGAAGTCGACGATGTCCTGGTACCGCGCGTGGATCTCCTCGCGGCTCATGCCCATGGCGAGTCCGCCGAGGATGACGTTGCGCTCGCCGGTCAGGTCGTTCATCAGGGCGGCGTTGACGCCGAGCAGCGAGGGCTGGCCGTCGGTGTAGACCCGGCCGCTCTCGGTGGGGAGCAGGCCGGCGATGGCGCGCAGCAGGGTCGACTTGCCGGAGCCGTTGGTGCCGATGAGGCCGATGGCCTCGCCCCGGTAGGCGGTGAAGGTGACGCCGCGGACGGCGTGCACCTTGCGGACGCCCCGGCTGACCTCGGCCTTGTCCCGGCCGACGATCCGGCTGAGGGCCGCGGTGGCGCTGCCCTTGCCGCCGCCGCCGGTGTGGACGCGGTAGACGATGTGGACGTCGTCGCAGATGACGGTGGGCGTCTTGGCGCCCGGGATGGTCTCAGCCACGGCCGTACCTCTCCTCGGCCTTCCAGAAGTAGACGAAGCCGCCGATCCCGAGGAGCAGCGCCCAGCCGACGCCGGTGGCCCAGACGTGGTCGGGCAGGTTCTCGGAGCCGTAGCCGTCGATGAGGGCGAAGCGGATCAGGTCCATGTAGACCGCCGCCGGGTTGTACATGAGGATGTCCGCGATCCACTGCGGCTTGCCCTGGAGCATGATCGGGATCGAGAACATGACGCCGGAGGCGTACAGCCAGGTACGCATCACGAAGGGCATCAGCTGGGCGAGGTCGGGCGTCTTGGCGCCGGCCCGGGCCATGATCAGCGCGAGGCCCACGTTGAAGACGAACTGGAGCATGAGCGCCGGGATCACGAGCAGCCAGCTCGCCGACGGGTAGCTGCCGGAGACCATGACGATCGCGACGAGCACGATCATCGAGAAGAGCAGCTGCTGGAGCTGCTGGATCGAGAAGCTGATGGGGAGGCTGGCGCGCGGGAAGTGCAGGGCCCGCACCAGTCCGAGGTTGCCGGAGATGGCGCGTACGCCGGCCATCACGGAGCTCTGCGTGAACGTGAACACGAAGATGCCCGTGACCAGGAAGGGGATGTAGACGTCCTTCTCCATGCCCTTGCCCGCGCCCAGGATCAGGCCGAAGATCAGGTAGTAGATCAGGGCGTTGAGCAGCGGCGTCGCCACCTGCCAGACCTGGCCCAGCTTGGCCTGGCTGTACTGGGCGGTGAGCTTGGCCGAGGAGAAGGCCATGATGAAGTGGCGATGGCTCCACAGCTGCCGGACGTACTCGAACAGTCCGGGCCTGGCGCCGCTGACCGCGAGGCCGTACTTCGCGGCGAGGTCGCCCGGGGTGAGGCCCGCGTCGACGGAGGCCGGAGGCGCGCTGGTCGCGACCGCCCCGCCCTGGTGAATGTCACTCACAGTCGAAACTTTCGTGTTCACGATGTGCGGCACGTGGGGTGCCACGATGTCAGCTGACCGGTGGGCGGCCCCCGGCACCGGGTCCGCCGCCACACCGTACGCCATCCGGGGGGCCCGCCGGGACGCCGGGCGATCTTCCTGGCGGCGGCGGGCCCGGGGGCCGGTTACTTCAGTCTGCTGGACGCCAGCACCGACACGAGGTGCAGGACGGTCTGGAGCAGGGCGATGCCGGCGAGGACGGCGACGCCGAGGCGGGAGAAGAAGAGGTCTCCGCGCATCTGGTCGGCGACGGCCAGGACCAGGATCAGCAGGGACGCCTCGATCCCGAGGATCAGCCGGTGGAACTTGAGCGCGGCGGCGGCCCGGCGGGCCAGCGCCATGCCGGAGGAGCGGGGCTCGGCGGCCGCGTCCTTGACCGGGGCCATGCCGTTCTGGTGGCGGGCGACGCCGACCAGGTCGGTCTCGGCCTTGATCAGGATGGCGCCGAGCGCCGCCAGGGTGCCGAGGAAGGCCCACAGCCAGTCGATCCGGCCCTCGCCCCACAGGTCGGCGGCGCGCAGGCCGAAGCCGACGAGCACCGCCGCGTCGCACAGGTAGGCGCCGACCCGGTCCAGGTAGACGCCGGCCAGCGAGTACTGCTTCTTCCAGCGGGCCAGCTCGCCGTCGACGCAGTCGAGCAGCAGGTACAGCTGCACCGCGACGACGCCGAGCACGGCGCCCCACACGCCCGGCACCAGGAGGGCCGGGGCGGCGAGGACGCCCGCCAGGGTCATCAGGTACGTCAGCTGGTTCGGGGTGACCCGGGTGTTCGCCAGCTGGCGGGTGATCCGCAGCGAGATCTCCCGCATGTAGAGGCGGCCGCCCCAGTGCTCGCCGCTCCGCCGGTCCTTCACACCCGGCGGGTGGACGACCGGGCGGAGCTCAGCTACCGATGGCTTTGGCATAGTCGGCGTACGCGTCCCTGATCTCGTCGGCGGACAGGTCGAGGTGTTCCAGGATGGTGAACCGGCCCGGCCGGGTCTGCGGGGCGAACTCCACCGCCTGCACGAACTCGCCGACCGTGAAGCCCATCTCCTCCGGCAGCACGGGCAGGCCGTGCCGGCGCAGGGTCTCCACGATGACGCCGGACTCCTCGCGGGCACCGCGCAGGTGCATCGCGAAGGCCGCGCCGAGGCCGCACTGCTCGCCGTGGCTGGCCGCGCGGGCCGGGAAGAGCAGGTCGAAGGCGTGGCTGATCTCGTGGCAGGCGCCCGAGGAGGGACGGCTGTCCCCGCTGATCGACATGGCGATGCCGGACATCACCAGGCCCTCGGAGAGCGTGACCAGGAAGTCGTCGTCGCCGACGCCTCCGGGGTGCCGCAGGACCGCCTCGCCCGCGCTGCGGGCCATGGCGGCCGCCAGGCCGTCGATCTTCTCGCCGGTCTCGCGGTGGGACAGCTCCCAGTCCGCGAGGGCGGAGATGTTCGAGATGGCGTCGCCGATGCCGGAGCGGATGAACCGGATCGGGGCGTCCCGGATCACGTCGAGGTCGATGACGAGCGCGATCGGGGTGGGGACGCCGTACGAGCCGCGCCCGTTGTCGTTGTCCAGGGTGGAGATCGGCGAGCAGATGCCGTCGTGCGAGAGGTTGGTCGCTATGGCCACCAGCGGCAGCCCGACCCGGGCCGCCGCGTACTTCGTCACGTCGATGATCTTGCCGCCGCCGAGGGCGACCACGGCGTCGTACCGCTTGCCACGCATGGCGTCGGCGAGCTTGACGGCCTCGTCGATCGTGCCGCCGGAGACCGTGTACCAGTCGGCACCGGGCAGCTCGGGGGCGAACTGGTCGCGGAGCTTGAGCCCGGAGCCGCCGCTGATGACGACGGCGATCTTGCCGTTGCTGGAGATGCGCTGGTCCGCGAGGAGCGCGGACAGGTCGTCCAGCGCCCCCCTGCGGATGTCGACGACGACCGGCGACGGGATCAGTCGGGTCAGTACCGGCACGCGATCTCCCGGCCCTTGGCGAGGTCGTCGTGGTTGTCGATCTCGACCCAGGAGACCTCGCCGATGGGCTCGACGTCGACGGTGAAGCCGCGGTTGACGAGCTCCTGGTAGCCGTCCTCGTAGTAGAGGTCGGGGTCGCGCTCGAAGGTGGCCTTCAGGGCGTCGGCCAGCTCCTCGGCGGCCTCCGCCTCGATGAGGGTGACGCCGATGTACTCGCCGGTCGCGTCGGCCGGGTCCATCAGCTTCGTGATCTTCTGGACGCCCTTGCCCTCGACGGCGACGACCTTCATCTCCTCGTCGGCGAGGCGCTTCACCGTGTCGAGGGCGAGGATGATCTTCTGGCCCTTGCCGCGGGCGGCGAGCAGGGTCTTCTCGACGGAGACCGGGTGGACGGTGTCGCCGTTGGCGAGGATCACACCGCGCTTCAGGACCTCACGGGCGCACCACAGGGAGTAGGCGTTGTTCCACTCCTCGGCCTTGTCGTTGTCGATCAGGGTGAGGGAGAGGCCGTACTGCGCCTCCAGCGCCTCCTTGCGGGCGTAGACGGCCTCCTTGCGGTAGCCGACGACGATCGCGACCTCGGTGAGGCCGATCTCGGCGAAGTTCTTCAGCGTCAGGTCGAGGATGGTGGTGGAACCATCTCCCGCAGGGTCCACCGGCACGAGGGCCTTCGGGAGGGTGTCGGTGTAGGGGCGCAGTCGCCGTCCGGCACCGGCTGCCAGAACGAGGCCGATCATGCTGTTTCTCCTTCGTCGTGAACGGCGGGTGCTCCGGAGGAGACCCAGAAGCGGATGGACTCCACGAGCACCACGAGGGCGAGCGCGCCCGCCAGGGCGGTCAGCGCCAGGGTGAAGTCGTCGCCGCGGCCCGCGAGGAGCGCGGCGAGGACGGTCACCAGGAGCGTGCGCCCCTCGTGTCCGCCGGTGATCCGCACCAGCCAGGCGGGCGGCGCGCCGGTGCCTCCGCGAATGCGGTACACCGTGTCGTAGTGATGGTAGGCGACCGCCGCGACCAGGCCGAATGCGGCGGGCACGGCCTGCGGGACGTCCGACCGGGCGGCGAGCAGCAGGATCGTGCCGTACTCGGCGGCGCGGAAGAGCGGGGGGACGAACCAGTCGAGGGCGCCCTTGAGGGGGCGGGCGACGGCGAGCCCGGCGAGGAGCGCGTAGCCCCCGGCGGCGCCGACGGTGGCCCAGCCGCCGACCGGGGCGGTGGCCGCGACGGCGAGCATGAGGGCGGCGGCGAGGAGCGCGGCGAGCGGCGCGGGCGCCGGGAGGCGGCGGGTGATCCGGCCGATGCCCTCGGCGAGCGGCCCCGAGTCGGCGAGGGCGGCCAGGGCCGCGGCGGCCCGGTCCGAGCGCGGGCCGCGGCGCTTCACGGAGCGCAGCAGCCGGCCGGCGGTGGTGTAGCAGGCGGCGAAGGCGCAGCCGGCGATGAGCGCCCAGAAGACGATCCGGGGGGAGGTCACGGCCGTCAGGACGGCGATCATCGCCCAGCGCTCGCCGATCGGCAGGATGATCATGCGCCGGGCCCAGACCGTCCAGCCGACGCCGTCGAGCCTGCTGGAGAGGGCCAGGCTGGTCTTCGCGGTGGAGCCGGGGGCGGCCGTGTCGGCTGTGTTCGCCTCGTTGAAGGAGAAGTCGACGACGTGCCGGCAGGTCATGAGGATCATCGCGGCCAGCGCGAGCGTCCACACGTCGTCCCCGCCGCGGGCCGCGCCCAGGGCGAGGCCCGCGTAGAAGGCGTACTCCTTGGCCCGGTCGAAGGTCGCGTCGAGCCAGGCGCCCATCGTCGAGTATTTGAGCGCGTACCGGGCGAGCTGCCCGTCGGTGCAGTCCAGGACGAAGGAGACGAGCAGCAGGACGCCGGCGGCGACGTAGCCGCCGCGCTCCCCGGTGGCCGCGCAGCCGGCCGCGATCAGGGCGGTGAGCAGCGAGGCGGTGGTGACCTGGTTGGGGGTGAGGCCGCGGCGGGCGCACCAGCGGGCGATGTACCGCGAGTAGGGGCTGATGAAGAAGGTGGTGAAGAAGCCGTCGTGGGCCTTCACGGCGGAGCGGAGGCGGACGGCCTCGTCGTCGACGGCGTCGACGGCGGCGCGGGCCTCGTGGCGGGCCGCGGCGTCGGCGGGGACGGTGGCGACGAGGGTGCCGAGCGCGGGCCGGTGCACGGTGACGCCGCCGGCGTCGAGGGCGTCGGCGACGGCCTCAATGAGGTCGCGCTCCGGCTCGTCGGCGACGGCCGGGGCGGTGAGCGCCGGGGCCGCGGTCAGCGCGCGGACCAGCGCCGGGCGGGCCTCGGGCTGCGCCGAGAGCGCGCCGGGCACGGCGGCGGCAGGGAAGCGGGGGTCGGTCAGCGCGAGGCGCAGGGCGTGCGGGTGCCCGACGAAGCGGGAGTCGACGAGGGCGACGCGCTCGCCCGCGGGGACGGCGGCCAGGAGGGTACGGGCCTCCTCGGGCCCGTCGGCCCGGCGGACGTCGAAGCCGAGGGACCGCAGATCACCGTCGAGCGAGGATCCGGGTGCCGGCGGGCCGGTGAGGATGGCGGTCGACAGACGAACTCACTCCTTGGAACGGGCAGTGGGCCGGCGGGGCCCGAACGGCCCCGGGCACGGGGGTGCGCCCCGTCACCGGGCGGCGGCACGTCGGCTGAGGCTATCGGATGAACGGAGCGTGAGTTCACCGAGGCTTCGCACGCCGGACTCCCCCCGGTCCGCCCCTCGCCGCCGGGGTGCGCCGCGCTCCGCGTGATCATCATCGGGGATCGGCGGCCCGCCCTCCAAACCGGTGCCGGAGGACCCTCGCGGGCATTCCGGCAGGTGATCGTACGAATGCCGGTCGGCTGGGCATCGCCGCAGGTCAGAGCAATGACAACGGTGTTCAGTACCGTGTTGCGCATACCCCCCACCCGTAGTTCACTGGCGACTTGGGGCACCGCATCGCACAGGATTTGGGAGGCCATGTCATGGGGGCTGGACACGACCACGGGCACAGCCACGGGGGGACGCCGCCGACCGGCACCGCGGGCGCCGCGTACCGCAACCGGTTGCGGATCGCGCTCGGGATCACGCTCTCCGTGATGGTGGTCGAGATCATCGGCGGCATCGTGGCCGACTCGCTCGCCCTGATCGCCGACGCGGCGCACATGGCGACCGACGCGATCGGGCTCGCGATGGCGCTGCTCGCGATCCACTTCGCCAACCGGCCGCCCTCGGGGAACCGCACCTTCGGCTTCGCCCGCGCGGAGATCCTGGCGGCGCTCGCCAACTGTCTGCTGCTGCTCGGCGTCGGCGGGTACGTGCTCTTCGAGGCGGTCCAGCGGTTCATGGAGCCGGCCGAGACCAAGGGCGGGCTCGCCATCGCCTTCGCCGCGGTCGGCCTGGTGGCCAACGTCATCTCGCTGTCCCTGCTCATGCGGGGCCAGAAGGAGAGCCTCAACGTCCGCGGCGCCTATCTGGAGGTGCTCGCCGACGCGCTCGGCTCGGTGACGGTGATCGTCTCCGCCGCGATCATCCTGGCCACCGGCTGGCAGTACGCCGACCCGATCGCCTCCCTGGTCATCGGCCTGATGATCGTGCCGCGCACGGTGAAACTGCTGCGGGAGACCCTGGACGTGCTCCTGGAGGCGGCGCCCAAGGGCGTCGACATGGCGGAGGTGCGCGCGCACATCCTGGCCCTGCCGGGCGTCGAGGACGTGCACGACCTGCACGCCTGGACGATCACCTCGGGGATGCCGGTCCTCTCCGCGCACGTGGTGGTGGACGCGGAGGCGCTGGACTCGGTGGGCCACGAGAAGATGCTCCACGAGCTCCAGGGCTGCCTGGGCGACCACTTCGACGTGGAGCACTGCACCTTCCAGCTGGAGCCGGCCGGGCACGCGCAGCACGAGGCGAAGCTCTGCCTGTGACTGCTAGGCTCGTCGTACGAACACGTGCGTGAAAGGAGCTGAGGTTGATGACCGTCGCGAGCGAGGCCGCCTTCCGCGGCCGCACCCGGTCCAGCTTCAGCTCCCGGGTCTCCGGCTGACCTGATCCCGGTTCTTCCACCGGTCCGTCACGTCGTCGGCCGGGACCCTTTCACACCAAGGGTTTCCACGTTGTCCGACAACGACATCCAGAACGACATCGAGCACGCTTCGGCGTTCCGCGACGCCTTCTTCGCCCTGCACCACGGTCTTCCGCGGCAGGGTCCCGGCTCCGACGCCACCACCCGCCGTCTCCTCGCGCTCGCGGGGCCGCTCCCGGAGCGTCCGCGCGTCCTCGACCTGGGCTGCGGCCCCGGCCGCTCCGCGCTGCTCCTCGCCGCCGAGGCGGGCGCCGAGGTGACCGCCGTCGACACCCACGAGCCGTTCCTCGACGAGCTGCGCGCGGCAGCCGCCGCGCGCGGTCTCGCCGACTCGGTCCGCCCGGTCCTGGGCGACATGGGCTCGCTGCCCCACCCCGACGGCTCCTTCGACCTGGTCTGGGCCGAGAGCTCGGTCTACGTGCTCGGCTTCGACCGGGCGCTCGCCGAGTGGCGCCGGCTGCTCGCACCGGGAGGGACGCTGGTCCTCACCGAGTGCGTGTGGACCACCGGCGCCCCCGCCCCGGAGGCCCGCGCCTTCTGGGACGAGCACTATCCGCTCCGTACGGTCGCGGAGCTCACCGCCGTCGCGGCCGGCGCCGGGTACCACGTCCTCGGCACCTTCCTCCAGCCCGAGGGCGACTGGGAGGAGTACTACGGCCCGCTCGGCGAGCGGGCCGACGCCGCCGACCTCTCCGTGCCCGGCACGGCCGAGGCGGTGGCGGCCACCCGCACCGAGATCGGGATCCGCCGCGCCCACGGGGGCGACTACTGCTACGCGGGGTTCGTGCTCCGTCCCGCCGATCCCCGCTGGCCCACCCGCCCCGAGCGGGAGTCCGACCGCGCGGCCGTGCGCGAGGTGACGGCGGCGGCCTTCGGGTCGCCCGCCGAGGCCGAGCTGGTCGACGCCCTGCGCGCCGACCCGGACGCCTGGCTGCCGGGCCTGTCGGTGGTCGCCGAGGCCCCGGACGGTTCGGTCGCCGCGCACGCGCTGATCACCCGCTGCCGGGTGGGCGGGGTGCCCGCGGCGGCACTCGCGCCGGTCTCGGTGGCGCCGGAGCACCAGCGCACCGGCGCCGGGCAGGCCGTCACCCGGGCGGTGCTCGACGCGGCGCGGCTCGCGGGCGAGCGGCTGGTCCTGGTGCTGGGCCACCCGGAGTACTACCCCCGGTTCGGCTTCGTACGGGCGTCCGAGTATGGAATCAAGCCAGGTTTCGAGGTTCCGGACGAAGCGATGATGGCCCTCGTCCTGGACGCCTCCGCTCCGGTCCCGGCGGGCACGATCGCCTATCCGGCGGCTTTCGGCGTCTGACCTGCCCCTGACGGTCCCGCCGCTCCCCCGCTCCGGTGTACTCCGGTGCGGTGGGAGCGGCGGGCCCCGGCCGCCGAAGTGCGGACAAGCCGGTTTTGTACGGCAGACTGGGGTGGCCCCCACGGGCCGAGGACCGAAGCGAAGGATGGGTATGCCGACCACACAGGGCACCGCGGCCGCGATCGCGCCGGGGCTTGCGCCGAAGCTCTCGGCGAACGGCGCGGAGCCGTCCGCCACCCCGGAGCCGATCATGCTGGAACTGGTCGACGAGGCCGGGAACACCATCGGGACGGCGGAGAAGCTCGCCGCCCACCAGGCCCCCGGGCAGCTGCACCGCGCCTTCTCGGTCTTCCTCTTCGACGAGGAGGGCCGGCTGCTGCTCCAGCGCCGGGCGCTCGGCAAGTACCACTCCCCCGGCGTCTGGTCGAACACCTGCTGCGGCCACCCCTACCCGGGCGAGGCCCCCTTCGCGGCGGCCGCCCGGCGCACCTTCGAGGAGCTCGGCGTCTCCCCCAGCCTGATGGGCGAGGCCGGCACGGTCCGCTACAACCACCCGGACCCGGCCTCGGGTCTGGTGGAGCAGGAGTTCAACCACCTCTTCGTCGGTCTCGTGCAGGCCGTGCCGAAGCCGGACCCGGAGGAGATCGGCGAGTACGCCTTCGTCACCCCGGCCGAGCTGGCCGAGCGGCACGCGGCCGCGCCGTTCTCCGCCTGGTTCATGACGGTGCTCGACGCGGCCCGCCCGGCGATCAGGGAGCTGACGGGTCCTGCCGGGGGCTGGTGACCCGGCCGTCTGCCGTCCCCGGCCCCGGTGCCATCGGGGCCAGGGGCAGGGCCGCCCAGATGATCTTGCCGCCGCCCGCGGTGTGCTCGACGTCGCAGGCGCCGCCCGACTCCAGGGCGATCTCCTTCACCAGGTGCAGTCCCCGGCCGCCGGTCTGGCCGTAGTCCGCCTCCAGGGCCTTGGGCCGGTAGGGGTGGTTGTCCTCGACGGACACCCGCACCCACTCGGGCCCGATGGCCACCTCGACCGCTATCTCCGGGGAGAGCAGCGCCGCGTGCCGCACGGCGTTGGTCACCAGCTCGGAGACGATCAGCAACAGCCCGTGCCGGATGTCCTCGTGGACCGGAACTCCCTGGCGGGCCAGCAGGTCGCGTACCGCGTGCCGGGCCTGGGGGACGGAGACGTCGACCGCGGGAGCGGTGAAGCGCCAGACTCCTTCGTAGGACGGTGGCCGGGCGGGGACACCTCCGCGGGTCTCCATGGTCCGGTTCCCACCCTCGTGCTCGATTCTCGCCACACTGCGAGTCTTGGCAATCCGGAGGGGTCTCCCGACCTACTGACCAGAAGTCGACACCTATCGGCCACCTTCTGATCGGTGGCGTATGCCGACGTCAGTTGTTCGACTGATCCTGCGCGTTTTCCGTGGGGGGCGCCGGGGGCGGCTGCGTGGCCGGTTCCGGCTTCGTGTCCAGGTCGGACCTCTCCTCCGGCTGGGGGGTGACCATATCGATGATCCGCCGGCCGCCCACGCCGATCGCGATCAGCCCGAGGCCGTCGAAGAGCAGCGCCAGCGAGAAGAAGACGCCGATGACGTACCGGGTGCTGTCCGGCCAGTCGAAGAGGACCAGCAGGCCGAGCAGCAGCCCGAAGGCGCCCTGGAACAGGGTCCAGCCGAACTGCGGTCCGCGCACCACCAGACTGCCCACCAGCCGGAAGACCCCGCCGGTGAGGAAGAGCAGGGCCGCGAACATCGTCAGCGCCTCGGCCGTGCCCTCCGGGTGCCGCAGCACCACGCAGCCGGCCGCGAGGTTCACCGCCGCCACCACCACGGCCAGCCAGAAGTAGCTGGTGCCGCGTGACTGGTACGCCTGGAGGAGCCCCACCAGGCCGCCGATCAGCAGCAGCCAGCCGAAGAGCCACATGGACGTCAGGGTGGCGAGCCCGGTGTAGACCAGGCCGACGATCCCGCAGATCACGAGGATCACGCCGAGCGCGGCGAGCCAGCCGAAGCTCCGCCCGAGGCGCTTGCCCTCGCGGGCCATCTCCTGCACGGGATCACGGCCGTCGTCCCGGGTCTCCCTGGCCATCGCGCCTCCTCACGGCTGCCTGACGACCCCTTCCTGATCGTACGTTCGGCACCGGTGGATAGCATCCGGCCATGGAGACCGCGGAGCCCCGGCTCGTCGACACCGTCACGGACGGGGTCGCGACCCTCGTCATCACCAACCCCGCCAAGCGCAACGCGATGACGGCCGGCATGTGGCGGTCGCTGCCCGGCACGCTCGACCGCCTCGCCGCCGACCCGGCCGTCCGGGTGCTCGTGCTGACCGGCGCGGGCGACACCTTCTGCGCCGGCGCCGACATCTCCACGCTGCGCGAACCGGGCGACGAGCAGCAGTCGCTCGCGGTCCGCGCCGAGGAGGCCCTCGCGGCCTTCCCCAAGCCGACCCTCGCCGCCGTCCGCGGCTACTGCGTCGGCGGCGGCAGCCAGCTGGCCGGCGCCTGCGACCTGCGCTTCGCGGCCGAGGGCGCCCGCTTCGGGATCACCCCGGCCAAGCTGGGCATCGTCTACCCGTCCTCCTCCACCCGCCGGCTCACCGCCCTGGTGGGCCCGGCCACCGCCAAGTACCTGCTCTTCTCCGGCGAGTTGATCGACACCGAGCGGGCGCTGCGGACCGGCTTCGTCGACGAGGCGCACCCGGCGGAGGAGCTGGCGAAGCGGGTCGAGGAGTTCTGCCGGATCCTCGTCTCGCGCTCGCTGCTCACCCAGGCGGCGGCCAAGGAGTTCGCCGACGGGCGCCTCGACCGGGACGCCCACTGGGCCGCGCAGGCGCACGGCAGCGGCGACACCGCGGAGGGTGTCGCCGCCTTCCTGGAGCGCCGGGCGCCCCGCTTCACGTACGGGCTCTGAGGCTCAGCCCTGGGGCAGTTCCTCGGTCGCCACGCCCCGCCAGCGCGCCACCAGCTCGGCCGGCGCCTTGAGCGGGGAGCCCGCGTCGTACGGGGGCTGCGGGTCGTACTCCGTGAGCAGCTGGACCGTCATGGCGGTCTCGTCGCCCGCGATCCGGCCGAGCAGGTGCAGGCCCATGTCGATGCCGGAGGAGACGCCGGCGGCGGTCACGTACTTGCCGTCAAAGACGACCCGCTCGCCGGTGGGCTCGACGCCCAGCTCGCGCAGCTCGTCGAAGGCCAGCCAGTGGGTGGTGGCGCGCCGGCCGGTGAGGAGTCCCGCGGCGGCGAGGAGGAGCGAGCCGGTGCAGACCGAGGTGGTCCAGGTGCTGGTGGCGTCGGCGGTACGGAGCCACCGCTGGATCTCCGGGTCGTGCGCGGCCCGACGCGTCTCGGGGCCGCCGGGGACGAGGACGATGTCCGGGTGCGGGACGTCGGCCAGGGACTTCTCGGCGGAGAGCGTGAGGTTGCCCTGGTCGTTGCGGACCGGGCCGGCCTCCTTGGCGACGAAGACCGTCTCCGCGCCGGGGAGGCGGGAGAGCATCTCGTACGGTCCGACGGCGTCGAGCGAGGTGAAGCCCTCGAAGAGCAGGATGGCGATCTGCACGGTGTGAGCCCTTTCAGCTGGCGGGTGCGGTGACGGACGGTGTGGCGGGCGTGGTGCCCGGCGGGACGAGGGGCGCGTGGAAACGGCGGCGGTAGTCGGCCGGGGCGGTGCCGAGCGCCTTGGTGAAGGCGCGGCGCATCGCCTCGGGGGTGCCGTAGCCGGCGGCGCGGGAGACCTCCTCGACGCCGCGGGTGGTCTCCTCCAGGAGCCTGCGGGCGTGTTCGAGGCGGATCCGGTCGACGTAGCGGCCCGGGGTGACCCCGGTCTCGGCGTGGAAGGCGCGGGCGAAGTGGCGGGGCGAGAGCCGGGCGCGGGCGGCGAGCCGTTCGACCGACAGGTCCCCGTCCGGGTGCTCGGCGATCCACGTCTGGACGTCGCGCAGCGGTTCGCGGCGCGCGGTCTGGGCGGCGAGCTGGGCGCTGAACTGCGCCTGGTTGCCGGGCCTGCGGAGGAAGACCACGAGGAGCCGGGCGATGGTCAGGGCCGCCTCCCGGCCCAGGTCCTCCTCGACCAGCGCGAGGGCCAGGTCGATGCCGGCGGTGACCCCGGCGGAGGTGGCGATCCGGCCGTCCCGGACGAAGATCGGCTCCGGGTCGACGTCGACCTCCGGATAGCGACGGGCCATGTGCTCGCAGGCCATCCAGTGGGTGGTGGCCCGGTGGCCGTCCAGGAGCCCCGCCTCGGCGAGCCGGAGCGCCCCGGTGCAGACCGAGACGAGCCGCTCGGCGCGCGGGCCGTGGGTGCGCAGCCAGTCGACGAGGTCCGGGTCGCTGCCCCGGGTCCCTTCGCCGCCGGGGACGACGAGGGTGTGCGGCGGCCCGCCCGCGACGGCCTCCGCGAGCCCGGTGTCGGGGAGGATCCGCAGGCCGCTGCTGGTGCGGACCGGCCCGCCGTCGAGGGAGGCGGTACGGATCGGGTACGGGTCCGCCTCGGCGCCCGCGGCCCAGCCGGCGGCGTGGAAGACCTCGACGGGGCCGGTGACGTCGAGGCTCTGTACGCCGTCGAAGAGGACGACGAGGACGGGGCGCGGGGTCATGGCTCCATCCTTCGGGCCCGCCGGGTATGGCCGCAAGGACGACGACCCCACCTTTCCTGCCATCCGGTGACGGGAGGCGGGGGGCTGCTTCGAGGGGTGCTTCGGGGGCTGTCTCGGGGGCTGCTTCGAGGTCTGTCTCGGGGGCTGTTTCGGGGGCTGTCTCGGGGGCTGCTTCGAGGTCTGTCTCGGGGGCTGTTTCGGGGGCTGTCTCGGGGGCTGTTTTCTCCTGCCGTGCGGTGGCGGGAGGGCCGGGGCCTGTCATCCCGTGGCAGGAGGACGGGGGGCTGTTCCCTCCGTACCAAGCAGTCGGTTAGGTTCTGGTGTCATGACGACCTCACTGCCGCCGCGCGCCGGGCGCCGCTGCCACAACGCCCTGAACCCGCTCCACTCGACGCTGTACTTCTCCCCCGACCTGGACCGGGAGTTCGGCGCGCTCGGCTTCACCGACCCCGCCGCCATGCGGCTCGCCGCCCGCTCCGCCCCGCTCGGCGCCGTCGGCGCCGGCACGGTCGCCGCGACCTTCTACAACTACAAGTGGGAGCTGCTGGCCGAGCACCTGCCGGCCGTCTGGGAGACCGCCGCCCCCGCCGCCGTCCTCGACGCCCGCCTGCGCACCGCCGACGCCACCCTGCGCCGGCTGCTCGGCGACGAGGCCGTCGCCTCCCCGGAGATGGCCGAGGCCGCCGGGCTCGCCCTCAAGGCCGCCGAGGCGTGTACCCGGCAGGCCCGCCCGCTCTACTCCGCCAACGCCGACCTGCCCGTGCCCGAGGAGCCGCACCTCGCCTACTGGCACGCGGCGACCCTGCTCCGCGAGCACCGGGGCGACGGCCACCTTGCGGCCCTGCTCGCCGCCGGCCTCGACCCGGTCGAGGCGCTCGCCTCCCACACCGCCACCGGCAAGGGCATGGCGCCGCGCTGGGTCCTCGGCACCCGGGGCTGGCGCCGTGCCGACTGGGAGGCCGCCCGGGACCGGCTGCGCGAGCGCGGGCTCCTCGACGCCGACGGCGAGCTGACGGAGGCCGGCGGCCGGCTGCGGGACGAGCTGGAGGAGACAACGGACCGCCTGGACTCCGCCCCCTACGAGCACCTCGGCGCGGCCGGCGTGGAGCGGCTCACCGAGCTGGGCCGCGGCTTCCTGATCGCCGCCGCGGGCGCGGGCGCCTTCCCCGCCGACCTCGTCGGCAAGGGCTGAGCCGGCGGGGCCGGGCCGCATCCCGTGGCGGCCCGGCGCGCGCGAGGACGGGTCGGTTGCCGCGTACGGGTGACCGACCCGGCAGAATGCCGGTGCAAGCAGTAGGCACGAGAAGGCGAGTCGGGACACCGTGACGACGTCCATCGAAGCAAGGATCGCCGAGGAGCTCGGCGTACGCGAGCGACAGGTGAGGGCCGCCGTCGAGCTGCTCGACGGCGGCTCCACCGTGCCGTTCATCGCGCGCTACCGCAAGGAAGCGACCGAGATGCTCGACGACGCGCAGCTGCGCACCCTGGAGGAGCGGCTGCGCTACCTGCGGGAGCTGGAGGACCGGCGGACCGCCGTGCTCGACTCCGTGCGCGAGCAGGGCAAGCTCACCGAGGAGCTCGAAGCCAGGATCCTGGCCGCCGACACCAAGGCGCGCCTGGAGGACATCTACCTGCCGTTCAAGCCGAAGCGGCGGACCAAGGCGCAGATCGCCCGGGAGGCCGGGCTCGCGCCGCTGGCGGAGGGGCTGCTCGCCGACCCGTCGGTGGAGCCGGCCGCCGCCGCGGCCGCCTTCGTGGACGCGGACAAGGGCGTGGCGGACGCCTCGGCCGCCCTGGAGGGCGCGCGGGCGATCCTCACCGAGAAGTTCTCGGAGGACGCCGACCTCATCGGCGAGCTGCGCGAGCGGATGTGGGGCCGGGGCCGGCTCGCGGCGAAGGTCCGCGAGGGCAAGGAGCAGGACGGAGCGAAGTTCGCCGACTACTTCGACTTCTCCGAGCCGTTCACGGCGCTGCCCTCCCACCGGGTCCTCGCGATGCTGCGCGGCGAGAAGGAGGACGTGCTCAGCCTGGACCTGGAGCCGGAGGAGCCCACCGAGGGGCCGTCGTCGTACGAGCCGATCGTGGCGAGCCGCTTCGGCATCGCCGACCGGGGGCGCCCCGGCGACAAGTGGCTCCAGGACACGGTCCGCTGGGCCTGGCGCACCCGGATCCTGGTGCACCTCGGGATCGACCTGCGGCTGCGGCTGCGGACGGCCGCCGAGGACGAGGCCGTCCGGGTCTTCGCGGCGAACCTGCGGGACCTGCTGCTCGCCGCCCCGGCGGGCACCCGGGCGACGCTGGGCCTCGACCCCGGTTTCCGTACCGGGGTGAAGGTGGCGGTGGTCGACGCGACCGGCAAGGTCGTCGCCACCGACACGATCTACCCGCACGTCCCCGCCAACAAGTGGGACGAGTCGCTGGCGAAGCTGGCCCGGCTCGCGAAGGAGCACGCGGTCGAGCTGGTCGCCATCGGCAACGGCACGGCCTCCCGCGAGACCGACAAGCTCGCCGGTGAACTCCTCGCGAAGCACCCCGAGTTGCAGCTGACCAAGGTGATGGTCTCGGAGGCGGGCGCCTCCGTCTACTCGGCCTCCGCCTTCGCCTCCCAGGAACTCCCCGGCCTGGACGTGTCGTTGCGCGGCGCGGTGTCGATCGCCCGGCGCCTCCAGGACCCGCTGGCCGAGCTGGTGAAGATCGACCCGAAGTCGATCGGCGTCGGCCAGTACCAGCACGACCTCGCCGAGGCGAAGCTGTCGCGCTCGCTCGACGCGGTCGTCGAGGACTGCGTCAACGGTGTCGGGGTGGACGTCAACACCGCCTCCGCGCCGCTGCTTTCGCGGGTCTCCGGGATCAGCGGCGGCCTCGCGGAGAACATCGTGGCGCACCGCGACGCCAACGGCCCCTTCCGCTCCCGCAAGTCGCTCAAGGACGTGGCCAGGCTCGGCCCGAAGGCGTACGAGCAGTGCGCGGGCTTCCTGCGCATCCGGGGCGGCGACGACCCGCTGGACGCCTCGTCGGTGCACCCGGAGGCGTATCCGGTGGTGCGGCGGATGGCGAAGACCACCGGCGGCGAGGTCGCCGCGCTGATCGGCGACACCGGCACCCTGCGGTCGCTGCGGCCGGCCGACTTCGTCGACGACTCCTTCGGCCTGCCGACGGTCACGGACATCCTGCGCGAGCTGGAGAAGCCGGGCCGAGACCCCCGGCCCGCGTTCAAGACCGCGACCTTCAAGGAGGGCGTCGAGAAGATCGGCGACCTGGTGTCGGGGATGGTCCTGGAGGGCGTGGTGACGAACGTGGCCGCGTTCGGCGCGTTCGTGGACGTCGGTGTGCACCAGGACGGTCTGGTGCACGTCTCCGCCATGTCGAAGACCTTCGTCAAGGACCCCCGGGACGTGGTGAAGCCGGGTGACGTGGTGAAGGTGAAGGTTCTCGACGTCGACATCCCGCGCAAGCGGATCTCGCTGACGCTGCGCCTCGACGACGAGGCGGTGGCCGAGGACGGCGGGGACGGCGCCGGCGGTCAGCGCCGCGACCGGGGCGGCCGCCCGCCCCAGCAGCGCCAGGGCGGCCAGGGCCGCGACCGGGGCCAGGGCCGGAGCCAGGGCCAGGGGCAGAGCCGGGCGCAGGGGCAGAGCCGGGGGCAGAACCAGGGCCAGGGCCAGGGCCAGGGTCGGGGCCAGTCCGCCGCGCCCGCGAACAGCGCGATGGCCGACGCCCTCCGCAAGGCGGGCCTCCTCGGCGAGGGCGGCGGCAAGCGCCGCTGACCCCCGCGCCGCACGCCCAGGACACCCCGGACGCCCCCGGCCCCGCCCACACGGCGGGGCCGGGGGCGTCCGGCGTACACGGCGGGGCGGGGACCTGCCGGAGCGCCCGTACGCCGGGGGCAGGGCCGCCCTCGGCCCTGGTACGCGGCGGGCCAGGGTGCGGCGCGCGCGGTGTGGGTGGGGCCGGGACCTGCCGGAGCGCCCGTACGCCGGGGGCGGGGCCGCCCTCGGCCCTGGTACGCGGCGGGCCAAGGGTGCGCGTGGGTGTGGGTCAGGGCGTGGCGGGCTCTGTGGTCAGGCCCTCCGCGAGGGCGCGGGCCGCGGCGGCGACGTGCTCCTCGTCGGCTCCGGGGGCCAGGCCGAGCACGACGCCTTGCCCGAGCCCGACGAAGAGCGCCCGGAGGGCGAGGGCGAGCCGGCGCGCCCGCTCGGCCGGGACGGTGCCCTTCCCGTGCCGCCGCCCGGTGAGCAGCTCGGCGAGGTGCGTGTCCTGCTCCCGGACGGCGACCGCGAGCCGCTCCCCGAGGGCGTCGTCACGCAGGGCCATGTCGAGCAGGGTGATCTGAAGGCCCACGACGGCCCGCGCCCCGGGCGCCTCCCAGCCCCGCCGGTGGTGGCGCGCGAGGGCGTCCACGGCACCGAGGAGGTCGGCACCTTCCGGCACCGCGCGTGCGATCTCCTCGTAGTACGGCCCGAGCCGGTCGGCGACCAGGGCGGTCACGAGTCCGCTCTTGCTGCCGAACAGCGAGTAGACGGCGCCGGTGGTCAGGCCGGCCCGCTCGGCGATCTCGTCCAGCCGCGCCCGGTAGCCGTCCCGGGCGACGAGCTCGCCCGCCGCGTCCAGGAGGGCGCGGCGGTTGCGCTCCTTGGTCTCCGCTCTCGACATTCTCATAATGAGTTTATTCTAGTAACGCGATTACGGATTCTGCGCGCACCACCGGACAGCGGGGAGACGGCGATGGAGAAGGCCCGGGGCGTCATGGCGGCGGGGATCGTCGCGGACGGGATCGTGAAGCTGCTGCTCGGCGGCGCCTTCCTCGCCGGGGCGGTGCCGGCGGGCCGCCTGCTCGGCGTGTCCGGCGCGCTGTGCGCGGTCGCCGGCGCGGCGCTGCTGCTCGGGGGCGCCGTGGAGCTCGCCCTGCGCAACCGCCGGCCGGTCCGGAGGTATCTGCCGCTGATGGCGGCGTACGACACCGGATGGGCGCTCGCCACGGCGGCGGGCGCGCTGGTGGCGTGGCGGGGCGGCGGGGCCGGGGGCGAGATCTGGGTGGGCTACCAGGCCCTGGCGCCGCTCGTCTTCGCCGCGCTGCTCGCGGCCGGACCCGCCGCCGCGGGGGTCACGGCAGGAAGCGGAGCGCCCAGTCGGCCCGGTTGGCGATCGTGAGATCGTCGTCCTCGGTGAGGGGCCGCAGGACCCGCTCGGCGGTCTTCGGGTCGGCCTGGACCAGGTCGACGATCTCCGTGGCCAGGCCGTCCTGGTCGTCGCCGAGGTCGGCGGCCGAGGCGCGGACGAGGACCGGGAGGGTGGTCGGGCCGCCGAGGGCGGCGACGAGGCCGCCGAGGAGTTCGCGGGCGTAGCCGTTGCGCTCGGCGACGGCCCGGTCCAGCTCGGACTCCAGGCGCGGCAGCAGGGCCCGGTCGCCGCCGGCGGCGATCTCGTCGGCGAGGTCGATCGTCGCGTCGACGTCCGCGTCGAGGTCGTCCAGCATCGCGAGGAGCCGGGTCACGCTGTCGTCGGTCATGGTGCCTCCGTAAATGCGCCGTCCACGAGGACCGGCACGGTCGTGGAGCCGTCGGTCTCGGCGGCCACGGCCACGTCCCCGGGACAGCCGTACTCGTACAGTTCACGACCCGAGTCGCAGCCGTGCAAGGCGGCGGCCGGGTCCTCCGTGGCCGCCCACAGCGTGGCCGCCGCGGTCGCCTCCGGGGTCAGGGGGAGCCCCGGCGCGAGGGCGCGCAGGGCGTCGAGGACCGCTCCGGCCCCGAGGAGGTCCTCCAGGGCGGGGCGCAGCGAGCCGTCCGGCCACCGCTCGCCGGCGGCGATCACGGCGAGGGGGCGCGCCTCGGAGCCGTATCCGTCCCGGAGGATCCGTTCGGCGACGGCGGTGCGGTTGCGCAGCGAGGCGGCGATCACCGTCGCGCCGTCCGCCGCGGCCCCGGCGGCGATCGTGGAGCCGTTCGGGGACGGCAGGACCAACCGGGCGGGCCAGGGCGAGGGGGCGGCGCGCAGGGCGGCCGGGGAAAGCGACCACGGATGGGCCGCGGTGGCCTCGCCGCGGCCGACGGCGAGGACGGCGTCCTTCTCGCGGGCGTACGCGGCGGCGGTGGCGTCCCGCCAGCGGTAGGGGTGGACGGCCGTGCCGCCCTCGACGGCGACGCCGACGGTCGTCGTGAACGACAGGACGTCGACGACGACCACGCAGGCCGGGGCGAGGGCCCGCGCCTCGACGGGCCCCCAGCCGAAGGCGACGGCCATCAGACTTCGGTGACCTTGCCGTCGGCGACCTCGACGCGGCGGTTGACGCGGACCGCGTCGAGCATGCGGCGGTCGTGGGTCACCAGGAGGAGCGTGCCCTCGTAGGTGTCGAGGGCGGACTCCAGCTGTTCGATGGCGGGCAGGTCGAGGTGGTTCGTGGGCTCGTCGAGGACGAGGAGGTTGACGCCCCGGCCCTGGAGGAGGGCGAGCGCGGCGCGGGTCCGCTCGCCCGGGGAGAGGGTGGTGGCGGGGCGCAGCACGTGGTCGGCCTTGAGGCCGAACTTGGCGAGCAGGGTGCGGACCTCGGCCGGTTCGGTCTCCGGGACGGCCGCGCAGAAGGCGTCGAGGAGGGTCTCGGTGCCGTGGAAGAGCTTGCGGGCCTGGTCGACCTCGCCGACGACGACTCCGGAGCCGAGGACGGCGTCCCCGGAGTCGAGCGGGAGGCGGCCGAGGAGGGCGGCGAGGAGGGTGGACTTGCCGGCGCCGTTGGCCCCGGTGACGGCGACCCGGTCGGCCCAGTCGATCTGGAGGGTGGCCGGTCCGAAGGTGAAGTCGCCGCGGCGCACCCCGGCATCGCGGAG
Organism: Streptomyces sp. NPDC085460; assembly: GCF_044541975.1. Classification (NCBI taxonomy): domain Bacteria; kingdom Bacillati; phylum Actinomycetota; class Actinomycetes; order Kitasatosporales; family Streptomycetaceae; genus Streptomyces; species Streptomyces sp. NPDC085460. The sequence continues at coordinate 284,435 of NZ_JBITTO010000001.1, read as the reverse complement.
GGTGGCGACGACGGAGCCGGAGCGGGGGGCGGCGGCGATCTCCATGCGCAGCTCCCACTCCTTGCGGGGCTCCTCGACGACGTCCAGGCGTTCGATCATGCGCTGGGTCTGGCGGGCCTTGGCGGCCTGCTTCTCGCTGGACTCGCCGCGCAGCTTGCGCCCGATCTTGTCGTTGTCGCCCGCCTTGCGGCGGGCGTTGCGGACGCCCTTGTCCATCCAGTTGCGCTGCATGAGCGCGCGGCTCTCCAGGGCCGTCTTCTTGTCGGCGTACTCCTCGTACTCCTCGCGGGCGTGCCGGCGGGCGGTGGCCCGCTCCTCCAGGTAGGCGTCGTAGCCTCCGCCGTAGAGGGTGATCTGCTGCTGGGCGAGGTCGAGTTCGAGGACCTTGGTGACGGTGCGGGTGAGGAACTCGCGGTCGTGGCTGACGACGACGGTGCCGGCCCGCAGGCCCTTCACGAAGGCTTCCAGGCGCTCCAGGCCGTCCAGGTCGAGGTCGTTGGTCGGCTCGTCGAGGAGGAAGACGTCGTAGCGGGAGAGGAGGAGGGAGGCGAGGCCCGCGCGGGCGGCCTGGCCGCCGGAGAGGCCGGTCATCGGCTGGTCGAGGCCGACGGTGAGGCCGAGGGAGGCGGTGACCTCCTCGGCGCGCTCATCGAGGTCGGCGCCGCCGAGGTCCAGCCAGCGCTCCAGGGTGGTGGCGTACGCGTCGTCGGCGCCGGGGGTGCCGTCGACGAGGCCCTGGGTGGCCTCGTCCATCGCCGCCTGGGCGGCGGCGACGCCGGTGCGGCGGGCCAGGAACTCACGGACGGTCTCGCCCGCGCGCCGCTCGGGCTCCTGCGGCAGGTGGCCGACGGTCGCGGTCGGCGGGGAGAGCCTGACCTCGCCCTCCTCGGGGGTGTCGAGCCCGGCGAGCAGCCGCAGCAGGCTGGACTTGCCGGCGCCGTTGACGCCGACGAGGCCGATGACGTCGCCGGGGGCGACGACGAGGTCGAGCCCGGCGAAGAGGGTGCGTTCGCCGTGGCCGGCGGCGAGGTCCTTGGCGACGAGAGTGGCAGTCATCAGACCACGCATCCTACGTGGACGGCCGGGGGCGCCGGGGTACGGTCCGGGGCGCGGGCGGCGGGCGCGGGCGCGGTCCCGGGCAGGGGCGCGGCGGGCACCGGCGCGGTCCCGGGCAGGGGCGGCGGGCACGGGCGGCGGTCCCGGGCACGAGCGGGCAGCCGGCGCGGACGGCCGGCGCGGGCACGGGCGGCGGGCCGAGCGGGCGAAGGCACCTCGGTGGGCTGAGCGGGCGAAGGCACCTCGGTGGGCCGAGCGGGCGAAGGCACCTCGGTGGGCCGAGCGGGCGAAGGCCCCCGTCCGGAGGGACGGGGGCCTTCGGCGGGAGAGCGGGACGGGAGCCGTCCCGCCGCCCGGTCACTTCCAGAGGGGCGGGGCGACGACGTCCTCGGAGCGGGCGCACTGCTTGGCGCGCTTGTCGAGGGCCTCGGCGCGGGCGTAGGCGCGGCGGGACTCCTCGCGGGCGCCGAGGCGCTTGAGCTGGGCGGCCCGCTGGCGCTCGTCCTGCGCCTGGTTCTTCAACTGCTGGACGTTGCAGGTGCGGTGCGGTGCCGCCTCGGCCGCCGGGGCGGCGGCGGTCTGCCCGAGCAGCAGGCCCCCGGCCAGCAGCGTCGTGGCGAACAGGGCGGGCAGGGTGCGGCGCGCACGCGTCGCGTGGTGCATGTGGTTCTCCAAGTCGGGGCCGTACGGGCCCGCATGAGGCATGGTCAATACCGACCGGTAACTTTACCTGGAGCGAAGGGGCCGATCGGACATGCCCCGCCGTATCCACCCGATCGTCAACACTCCTCCACAGGACGCCCACTGACGAGGTGATAGGTCGCGCGGGCGTCGAGCAGCAGCGGGACGAGCATCCGCTGGGACTGGCGCAGCGCCACGAAGGCGCCGCCGCCGGGCCTGCGGCTCACGGTCACGCCGTGCAGGGCGAGTTCGTCGCCCGCCTCGGCGTACTGCGCCGCGTCGAGGTGGTAGCCGCAGGGCGGGTCGGCGAGGATCTCGGCGGCCTCGGGCGGGTCGTTGTCGGCGCCGCCGAGGTAGACGGGGCCTCGGTCGGCGAGGCCGGTGAGGCGGGCGGCGGCGGAGGCGGCGGCGAGCGGGCCGCCCCGCTCGGAGACGTACGCGAAGACGTCCCTCAGCGCGGTGAGGTGGGTGGCGACCCTGCGGCGCTGGTTGAGCGCCGGGTCGCGCTCCTCGGCCGCGCCGAGCGGGTCCTCGCGGGTCTCGGCGAGGAGGGCGGTCATGTGCTTGATCCCGGCCGTGTTGCGCAGGATCCGCTCCTGGCCGTCGCCGGCGACCTGCTTCACCGGGCGTCCGGTGAGGGGGTCGGTCCAGATGCCGTAGACGCCGTGGGTGTACCCCGCGCGGCCGGCGCCGGGCCGGACGTACTCCTCGGAGAGGGTGCGGGACTCGGCGTGGACCCGGGCGTGGGCGTCGAGGCTGCGCGGCCAGAGGGCGAGCAGGTCCTTGTCGTAGTAGCCGGGGGTGGCCTCGTACTCGTGGAGGTCGTGGACGAGGTCGGGGCGCCGGTCGCGGACGACGGCGGCGAGGGCGCGGGCCTCCGCGGTGCGCAGGGCGAGGTGGTCGCGGTTGACGTCGATGCCGGCGGCGTTGCCGCGGGTGTCGGCCTCGCGCCCGTCGGGGTTGGCGTTGGGCAGGACGAGGACGGTGGTGCGGGCGAGGAGGCGCCGGGTGCCGGGGTCGCGGGTATGGGCGAGGTCCCGGACGGTGGTGAGGCACGCCTCCCGGCCGGCGGGTTCGTCACCGTGCTGGCCGCAGACGAGCAGGACGGCGGGGGCGCCGTGCGCGGGCCCGAGCGCGGCGAGCCGGAGCGGTCTGCCCTGCTCGGTGACGCCGAGGGTCGTGACGGTGACCCGGTCGCTGCCCCGGTCGACGGCGGCGAGGAAGTCCCGCTCCTCCGCCTCGGTCGTCCAGCGGGCGCCGCCGCTCGTCTCGAAGCCGGTCCGGGGCGGAGCCGGCCGCTCGGGTCCCGCCGCCTTCGCCGGGGCGGTGACGAGGGGCAGTCCGAGCACGGCGGCCCCGGTGGCGAGGGCCAGGACGCGGCGGGCGGCGCGGAATCGCTTCGGCATGGGCGGGAACGTACTCGCCGCGCCGGGCGGGGCGGAAGACCGTGTACGGGAAACGGGTGAACCGGCGGTTCATGTCGGCCGAATGGCGATCGTGTGACGGGACGCGCTCTTTACGTGACCCTGCGTCGCGTGGTTCATAGAGTCCGAAAGCGTACGAACTAAGGACCGACGCCCACCCACGCGTCTTACGCCGCCTGCGTCTCATACGACTTGGAGAACACCCGTGCACCGCAGAATCATCGTTCCGAGCGCCCTCGCGGCCTCCCTGCTGCTGGCGATCCCGGCATCGGCGGCCGACTACGTCCCGGGCGCACCGGGCATCGGCGACTCCTACTACCCCGCCAGCGGCAACGGCGGCTACGACGTCTCCCACTACGACCTGCGCCTGAAGTACCAGCCGGCGACCGACCTCCTGGAGGGCACGGCGACGATCCTGGCGACGACCACGCAGAACCTCTCGCGCTTCAACCTGGACCTGGGACTGAAGGCGTCGGAGGTGCGGGTCGACGGGCGCCTCGCGGTGTTCAGGGCGACCGGCGCGCACGAGCTGGAGATCGTCCCCGCGGTGCCACTGCCGAAGAACAAGCAGGTCACGGTGGTGGTGAGGTACGCGGGCAAGCCCTCCGACTTCAAGGTCGACGGCTGGTCCGCCTGGCACCGCACCCCGGACGGCGGGGTCGCCGCGCAGGAGCCGGACTCGGCCGCCTGGTGGTTCCCGTCCAACGACCACCCGCGCGACAAGGCCACCTTCGACGTGTCGGTGTCGGTGCCGGACGGAACCCAGGCCATCAGCAACGGCGTGCTCCAGTCGCAGTCCTCCCGGCTCGGCTGGACCCGCTTCAACTGGCGCTCGAACAAGCCGCAGGCGACCTATCTGGCCACGCTCGCGGTCGGGAAGTTCGACATCACCACGGACCGGACCGCGAACGGGCTGCCCGTCCTCAACGCGTACAGCAAGGACCTCGGCGACAACGCGGGCGCGGCCCGCGCCTCGATCGAGCGGACCGCCGAGGTCGCGGAGTGGCTGGAGGGGGTCTTCGGCCCGTACCCCTTCAACGCGCTCGGCGGCTACGTCCCCAACGTGACCAGCGGCTACGCGCTGGAGACCCAGACCCGGCCGTTCTACAGCCCGCGCCAGTTCGCGAACGGCGCCAACGTGTCGGTGGTCGTGCACGAGCTGGCCCACCAGTGGTACGGCGACAGCGTCTCGGTGCGCGACTGGAAGGACATCTGGATCAACGAGGGCTTCGCCCGCTACAGCCAGTGGCTGTGGTCGGAGAAGGAGGGCGAGGGCACGGCCCAGGAGCTGGCGGACTACGTGTACGCCACGCGGACGGCCGAGGACCCCTTCTGGACGGTGAAGCCCGGCGACCCGGGGCCGGACGCCCAGTTCCACATCGCGGTGTACGACCGGGGCGCGCTGGCGCTCCAGGCGCTGCGGAACGAGATCGGCGACGAGGACTTCTTCGCGATCCTGAAGGGCTGGCCGCAGCGGTTCGCGCACGGGAACGCGCGGGTCGCGGACTTCGTCCGGTACGCCGAGCAGATCTCCGGCAAGCCGCTGGCGGCGCTCTTCGACACCTGGCTGTACGAGCCCGGCAAGCCGGCCGCCGGTCCGTCGCCGGCCGCGGCGCCCGCGGCCCCCTCGGCGCGGGCGGCGGCGCCGGAGCACCTCCGGGCGGAGCCCGCGCAGCCGAGGTCGTGGAAGAAGATCGCCGCGACGAACACGGTCCACGACCACGAGAACCACTGAGCCGGTGCCCCTCGGGGGCCGTCCGTCAGCGCGCGGCGCGGCGGGCGGCCTCCCGGGCGCGCCGGGCGAGCGGCAGATAGCGCAGCCGCTCGGGCAGGACCGGAACGACGACCCGGACGATCCGGGCGAAGCGGCGCAGCCTGCGCTCCTGCTCCGGCGTCCACTCCAGGCCGATCGCCGCGCGGGCGTCCGGCGGCATCAGGCCGACGGTGAGGAAGGCGCGCACGCGCTGGAAGGGGCGGCGGAGCAGCGGCCAGAGGGGGCGGAGCGCGAGCCGGAGGAGCAGCGGGCCCCGGTCGGGCGCGGGCACGGGGGCGTCCGGGTCGATGAGCTCGCGGACGACGGCGGTGGCCTCCAGCTCCTCCGCGAGGACCCGGCGGTAGTAGGGCCAGAACTCCTCGGGGGTCTGCGGCATGTCCCGGTCGTGGATGCCGAGGATCCGGCCGACCCGGAGCCACTCGGCGTACAGCCCGCGGTCCTGGGCCTCGGTGAGCGGGCGGTGGAGCAGGGCGAGGCCGTGCCGGTAGACGGGGTAGCCGGTGGCGTGGACCCAGGCGTAGTAGGCGGGGGTGAGGGCGTGGTAGCGGCGCCCGTGCGCGTCGGTGCCCTGGATGTCCCGGTGCAGCGCGCGCAGCCGGCGCCCCTCGGCGGCGGCCTCGTCGCCGCCGTACACCCAGAGCTGGACGGAGCGCAGCGAGCGCTCCCCACGCCCCCAGGGGTCGGTGCGGAAGACGGAGTGCTCGTCGACGCCGGCGCCGATCGCCGGGTGCGCGACCTGCATGGTGAGCGCGGCGGGCAGCATGAGCAGCGCCCGGACGTCCCCGGCGACGCTCCACAGCACGCCGCCGACGGGCGGCGGGGCGGGGTCGGGGGCCCGCCGCCCGCCGGCGGCGCGCTCCCGGGCCTCGGTGCCGGACCTGGTGCTCATACGGGTGTCCCCCTGTCTCTCGCCTCGGTGGCCGGGGATGTCCCCCTGCCTTTCGCCTCGGTGGCCGCCTCTCCAGGGTGCACCTCGGGGGCGCCTTCGGGGCGTACGACGCCGGGGCCGTCCCCTGGGGCTCTCGCCCCGGGAACGGCCCCGGTGTGGTGGTTCGCGGTCAGGCGCGGTCGGCGCCGACCGGCTCGCCGACGATGCGGCCGGCGAGGGCGCGGGCCCAGGCGTCGACGTCGGCGTTGAGCTCGCGCTCGGCGGCCTCGCGCTCGGCGGTGATCTTCGCGGCGCCGGCGACGAGGATGGCGTCGCGCTCGGCCTGGCCCTCGGCGCGGGCGGCGGCGATGGCGGAGGAGCCCTCCTCGACGGCCTTGGAGCGGATCCGGGCGGCGTCGTGGCGGGCCTCGGCCAGCTCGGCCTCGTACTGGGCGCGGATCTCGGCGGCCTCGGCGCGCAGGTCGTCGGCGCGGCCGGTGGCGCCCTCGGTGGCGTCCTCGCGCTCCTCGATCGTGCGCTTGATCTTCGGGAGGATCACCTTCGCCAGGAAGAAGAAGGTGAGGAAGAAGACGGCGAAACCGAGGATGAGCTCGGCCAGGACCGGGTTCAGCGGGCCGAGGTCCATGTCGAAGATCTTGGCGTTGGAGGCGAGGGTCGTCATGGCGCGCATCCTACCTGGTCGCGGAACGGGCGGATCGTACACCCCCGTGATCGTTGGCGCGCTCGTACGACGCGGGCAAGATTCCCGGCACCTGGAGGCTACCGGAAGGTAACTACGGCTGGTTGGATGGCGCGCGCCGAGTACAACCCCCCACCTCTCGTCGGGAGTTCACGTGTCCCTCAGCACGTTCCGCCGTATCCCCGGTGCCGCCGTGTCCCTGGCGCTCGCCGCCGCCACCCTGGCGGCGACCGCCCCCGCCGCCTCGGCGGCGCCGGACGGGCCGCCCCGCCTCAAGGTGCTCACCTACAACGCCTTCCTCTTCAGCAAGACCCTCTACCCGAACTGGGGGCAGGACCACCGGGCCAGGGCGATACCCGCGGCCCCGTTCTTCCAGGGGCAGGACGTCGTGGTGGTCCAGGAGGCTTTCGACAACTCCTCCTCGGACGCCCTCAAGGCGAACGCCGCCGCCGCGTACCCGCACCAGACGCCCGTCGTGGGCCGCTCCAAGAGCGGCTGGGACGCGACCGGCGGGTCCTACGCGGCGATGACGCCCGAGGACGGCGGCGTCACGATCCTCAGCAAGTGGCCGATCGTCCGCAAGGAGCAGTACGTCTACAAGGACGCCTGCGGCGCCGACTGGTACTCGAACAAGGGCTTCGCCTACGCGGTCCTCGACGTGAACGGCAGCCGCGTCCACGTCGTCGGCACCCACGCCCAGTCCACCGACCCGGGCTGCGCGGCGGGCGAGGCGGCGCAGATGCGCAGCCGCCAGTTCAAGGCGATGGACGCCTTCCTCGACGCCAAGAACATCCCGGCGGGCGAGCAGGTGATCGTCGCGGGTGACATGAACGTCGACTCGCACTCCCCCGAGTACGCCTCGATGCTCGCCGACGCGGGTCTGGCCGGCGCGGACGCCCGCACCGGTCACCCGTACTCCTTCGACACCGAGCTGAACTCGATCGCGGCGGAGCGCTACCCGGACGACCCGCGCGAGGACCTGGACTACGTGCTGTACCGGGCCGGGAACGCCCGCCCGGCGAACTGGACCAACCACGTGGTCCTGGAGTCGTCCGCGCCGTGGACGGTCACCAGCTGGGGCACCTCGCACACGTACACCAACCTGTCGGACCACTACCCGGTGACCGGCTTCTGAGCCGGCCGCCCGGGCCCGCGGCTCAGTAGCCGGGGCCGCCGAAGGCGGTGTACGCCCAGGCGGCCACGGCTATGCCGACCAGCACCAGGACGACCCAGGAGCCGGCACCCGTGTGCCGGCCCTTGGCCTTGGGGGCCCGCTCCGTCCGCCGTCCGGCCCGGGAGGGCCCGGCGGCCGGGGGCTCCGCCGCCGCCGCGACCTCGGCGAGCATCCGCCGGCAGACGGCGGCCAGCTCGGAGACCGGCGCCGTCAGGTCCACCACGATCTCGGTACGCGCCGGGGCCGTCGTCCCCCCGTCGAGCAGCCGTCCGGCCCGCAGCAGCGCCCGGTCCTTGCCGCCCGTGGGCGCCAGGCTGATCCACCGCCGCACGTGCTCGCCGCGGATCACCACACCCCCGCCCCGCTCCCGGTAGACCGTGTGCTCCCGCCACAGGACTCCGGCCAATTCCGAAGCGGTCTCCCTCAGTTGCGCGTACATCCCACTCCCCTGTTCCGCCCGCGGACGCGGACCGGCCGCCGACTCTAACCCCCGGCCGGACCCCGGACCGACACCGAGGGTGTCAACCGGGGTTGACATGCGAAGGGTGTCAACCTAGATTGACACCATGAGTGATGCGACCGATCTCGCCACGCGGGCCGGCGACCGGGACCCCCGGGTGGGGCTGCGGGCCGTCTCCGCGCTGCGGCGACTGCTGGAACAACTGGAGGCCGTCCAGGTGCGCAGCGCGCGCAACCAGGGCTGGTCGTGGCAGGAGATCGCGACCGAGCTGGGCGTCAGCCGGCAGGCCGTCCACAAGAAGTACGGGAGGCAGTGATGTTCGAACGGTTCACGAAGGCCGCGCGCGCCGTGGTGAAGGGCGCCGCCGAGCACGCCGAGCGGGGTGACGCGGCGACCGTCACCCCGGAGCACCTGCTCCTCGCGCTGCTCGACCGGGAGGACACCCGCGCGGCGGCGGCGCTCGCCCGGCTCTGCCCCCGGGACCGCCGCCCCGCCCTGCTCGACGCCCTCGCCGACGCCCGGCGCCGGGCCGGCCTGTCCCGCGCCGACGCGGAGGCGCTGGCCGGCCTCGGGATCGACGTCGGCGCGATCGTCGCCCGTGTCGAGGAGACCCACGGGGCCGGGGCGCTCTCCGGCGGCCCCAGGGCCTCCGGCCGCCGCACCTTCTCCCGCGAGGCGAAGACCGTGCTGGAGAAGTCGCTCCGGGTCGCACTGGCCCGCAAGGACCGCGAGATCGGCGACGAGCACCTGCTCCTCGCCCTCACCACGACCGGCGGGGTGGTCGCCGAGGCCCTGGCCGACCACGGCGTGACGTACGCGTCCGTCGACTCGGCCCTCACGGCACCCGCACCGCTGTGACCCGGAGGGCCCGGGGTCTTTCACAGCACTGGTGAGACAGCAATACTGTTCCACCATGGAGGACGCGAGCGACGAGGGACTGCCGCCCGGATACACCGTCGACGAGCTGGCCGCGCGGGCCGGGGTCACGGTGCGGACGGTGCGCTTCTACGGGACGCGGGGGCTGCTGCCGCCGCCGGTGATCGGCCCCCGCCGGGTCGGGCGGTACGGCCCCGGGCACCTGGCCCGGCTCGCGCTCATCGAGGAGCTCCAGCGGCAGGGCATGACGCTCGCCGCGATCGAGCGGTACCTGGAGCAGCTGCCGCCCGAGCTCAGCGCGCAGGACCTCGCCGTGCACCGGGCGCTGGTGGCGTCGTGGGCGCCGGAGTCCGCCGAGACGATCACCCGGCGGGAGCTGGAGCGGCGCGCCGGACGGGAGCTGGCCGACCGGGACCTCGAACGGCTCGCCGCCATGGGGGTGCTGGAGGCGAGCGGTGACGACGGGGCGTTCCGGCTCGACGGGTCCCTGCTGCGGCTCGGCGTCGAGCTCCTCGACGTGCCCATCGAGCACGAGACCATCCTCGCCTCCCGGACGGTGCTCCTCGCCCACGCCCGGTCCGCCGCGCAGGAGCTGGCGCGGCTGTTCCAGGAGGAGGTGTGGAGCCCGTACCGGGAGAACGGGGAGGACCCGGACCACCTCACCGCGATGAAGTCGCTCTCGGCGCACATGCAGCCGATGGTGGTCCAGGCCCTCGTCACCGCGTTCCAGCGCTCGCTGAGCGAGGAGCTGCGGTCCGCGTTCAGGAGTCCGTGAAGGTCTCGCCCCGCTCCGCCTTCTCCACCAGCAGGGCCGGCGGGGCGAAGCGCTCGCCGTACGTCTCCGCCAGCTCGCGGGCGCGCGCCGTGAAGCCGGCGACGCCGCCCTCGTAGCCGTTGATGTACTGGAGGATGCCGCCGGTCCAGGCCGGGAAGCCGATGCCCATGATGGAGCCGATGTTGGCGTCGGCGACCGAGGTCAGGACGCCCTCCTCCAGGAGCCGGACGGTGTCCAGGGCCTCCGCGAAGAGCATGCGCTCCTGCATGTCGCGGAAGGGGATCTCGTACCCGGGCTTGGTGAAGTGCTCGCGCAGGCCCGGCCAGAGCTTGCCGCGCTTGCCGTCCTCGGCGTAGTCGTAGAAGCCGGCGCCTCCGCTGCGGCCGGGGCGGCCGAACTCGTCGACCATGCGGTCGATGACGGCCTCGCCGGGGTGGGTGACCCAGACGCCGCCCGCGTCCTCGATCGCCTTCCTCGTCTCGGTGCGGATCTTCCGCGGGAGGGTGAGGGTCAGCTCGTCCATCAGGGAGAGGATCTTGGCCGGGTAGCCGGCCTGGGCCGCGGCCTGCTCGATCGAGGCGGGCTCGATGCCCTCGCCGACCATGGCGACGCCCTCGTTGAGGAAGTGGCCGATGACGCGGGAGGTGAAGAAGCCGCGCGAGTCGTTGACGACGATCGGCGTCTTGTTGATCTGGCGGACCAGGTCGAAGGCGCGGGCCAGGGCCTCGTCGCCGGTGCGCTCGCCCTTGATGATCTCGACCAGCGGCATCTTGTCGACCGGCGAGAAGAAGTGCAGGCCGATGAAGTCGCCCTGGCGCTCGACCCCTTCGGCGAGGACGGTGATCGGGAGGGTGGAGGTGTTGGAGCAGAGCAGCGCGTCGGGGCCGACGATGTGCTGGATCTCCTGGAAGACCTTGTGCTTGAGCGCGGTGTCCTCGAAGACGGCCTCGATCACCGCGTCGCAGCCCGCGAGGGCCTGCGGGTCGGCGGTGGGCGTGATGCGGGCGAGCAGGGCGTCGGCCTTCTCCTGGGTCGTACGGCCCCGGGCGACGGCCTTGGCGCACAGCTTCTCCGAGTACCCCTTGCCCTTGGCGGCGGCCTCGTCGGTGACGTCCTTGAGGACGACCTCGATGCCGGCGCGGGCGCAGGAGTAGGCGATGCCGGCGCCCATCATGCCGGCGCCGAGCACGGCGACCTTGCGGACCTGGCGCTTCTCCACGCCCTTGGGGCGGCTGGCGCCGGAGTTGACGGCCTGGAGGTCGAAGAAGAACGCCTGGATCATGTTCTTCGCGGTCTGGCCGGTGACCAGCTCGGTGAAGTACCGGGACTCGATGACCTGCGCGGTCTCGAAGTCGACCTGGGAGCCCTCAACGGCGGCGGCCATGATGTTGCGCGGGGCCGGGTAGGGGGCGCCGGCCAGCGTCTTGCGCAGGTTGGCGGGGAAGGCCGGCAGGTTGGCGGCGAACTTCGGGTTCGACGGGGTGCCGCCGGGGATGCGGTGGCCGGGGACGTCCCAGGGCTGGGCGGACTCCGGGTGCGCGTCGATGAAGGCGATGGCCTTCGCCATCATCTCCTCGGGGGTGGCGGCCAGTTCGTGGATCAGGCCGTTGTCGAGGGCGCGCTTCGGCGTGTACTGGGTGCCCTGGAGGAGGACCTTGAGCAGGGCGTCGGTGATGCCCATGAGGCGGACGGTGCGGGTGACGCCGCCACCGCCGGGCAGCAGGCCGAGGGTGACCTCGGGCAGGCCGATCTTGGAGCCGGGGGCGTCGAGCGCGATCCGGTGGTGGGAGGCGAGCGCGATCTCGTAACCGCCGCCCAGGGCCGCGCCGTTGAGGGCGGCGACGACGGGCTTGCCGAGGGTCTCGATGCGGCGCAGGGCGCGCTTCATGTCCATCGCGGCCTCGAAGATGGGCCCGGCGTGCTCGGGGCCCGCCTGGATCATGTCCTTGAGGTCGCCGCCGGCGAAGAAGGTCTTCTTCGCGGAGGTGTAGATGACGCCGCGGACGGAGTCCTTCTCGGCCTCCAGGCGGTCGGCGACGGCCGTGATCGACGCGCGGAACGCCTGGTTCATGGTGTTGGCGGACTGGTTCGGGTCGTCGAGGACGAGGGTGACGATCCCCGTGGCGTCCTGCTCCCAGCGGATGGTGGTGCTCTCGCTCATGCTGATGCTTCTCCGGTGGCCGTGTGCGGGTGCGGACGGGGTGGTCAGACGCGCTCGACGATGGTGGCGATGCCCATGCCGCCGCCGACGCAGAGGGTGGCGAGGCCGTAGCGCTTGTCCTGGCGCTCCAGCTCGTCGACGAGGGTGCCGAGGATGATCGCGCCGGTGGCGCCGAGCGGGTGGCCGAGCGCGATCGCGCCGCCGTTGACGTTGACCTTGTCCAGCGAGACGCCCATGTCCTTGACGAAGCGGAGGACGACCGCGGCGAATGCCTCGTTGATCTCGATGAGGTCGATGTCGTCGATGGTGAGACCGGCCTTGGCGAGCGCCTTGCGGGCGGCCGGGGCGGGGCCGGTGAGCATGATGGTGGGCTCCGAGCCGGAGACGGCGGCGGCGACGATCCGGGCGCGGGGCGCCAGCCCGTACCGCTCGCCGATCTCCTTCGAGCCGACGGCGACGAGGGAGGCGCCGTCGACGATGCCGGAGGAGTTGCCGGCGTGGTGGACGTGGTCGATCTCCTCGACCCAGTGGTACTTCTGCAGCGCGACCGCGTCAAAGCCGCCGAGCTCGCCGATGTCCGCGAAGGACGGCTTGAGCCGGGCGAGGGAGTCGGCGGTGGTGCCCGGCCGCATGAACTCGTCGTGGTCGAGGACGGTCAGCCCGGCCCGGTCGACGACCGGCACGACGGAGCGGGCGAAGCGGCCCTCCTTCCAGGCGGTCGCGGCACGCTCCTGGGAGAGGGCGGCATACTCGTCGACGTCGCGGCGGCTGAAGCCCTCGATGGTGGCGATGAGGTCGGCGCCGATGCCCTGCGGGACGAAGTTCGTCTCCAGGTTGGTCATCGGGTCGGCGAACCAGGCGCCGCCGTCGGAGGCCATCGGGACGCGGGACATGGACTCGACGCCGCCGGCGAGGACGAGGTCCTCCCAGCCGGAACGGACCTTCATGGCGGCCATGTTGACCGCTTCGAGGCCCGAGGCGCAGAAGCGGTTCTCCTGGACGCCGGCGACGGTCTCGGGGAGCCCGGCGGCGATGGCGGCGATCCGGGCGATGTCGGAGCCCTGGTCGCCGACCGGGCCGACGACGCCGAGGACGATGTCGTCGACGGCGGCCGGGTCGAGGCCGGGGTTGCGGGTCTGGATCTCGCGGATCAGGCCGGTGACCAGGTCGATGGGCTTGGTGCCGTGCAGGGAGCCGTTGGCCTTGCCGCGTCCGCGCGGGGTGCGGATCGCGTCGTACACGTACGCTTCGGTGCTCACGGGAAGCCTTTCGCGGTGAGGGTTTGCGAGGAGCGGGAGGGGTCGGGGCGGGGCGCCGGGGGGCGGGTCAGCCGAGGAGGGAGCGGCCGATGATCTCCTTCATGATCTCCGTCGTGCCGCCGTAGATGGTCTGGATGCGGCCGTCGGTGAAGGCGCGGGCGACCGGGAATTCGCTCATGTAGCCGTATCCGCCGTGCAGTTGCAGGCAGCGGTCGGCGACCCGCTTCTGGAGTTCGGTCGCCCACCACTTGGCCATGGAGGCGTTGACGGGGTCGAGGCCGAGACCCGTCGGATCGGCGTGCTCGGCGATACAGCGGTCCACGAAGGCGCGGGTGACGGCGCACTCGGTGGCCATCTCCGCGATCTCGAACCGCACGTGCTGGAGCCTGGCGAGCGGCCGGCCGAACGCCTCGCGCTCCTTGACGTACCGGGTGGTGAGCTCCAGGAGGTGCTCGGCGCCGGCGATCCCGGCGACCGCGATGGCCAGGCGCTCCTGGGCGAGGTTGGTCATCAGATGGACGAAGGCGCCGTTCAGCTCGCCGAGCAGGTTCTCCTTGGGGACGCGGACGTCCTTGAAGAAGAGTTCGGCGGTGTCCTGCGACTTCTGGCCGATCTTGTCGAGGTTGCGGCCGCGCTCGAAGCCCTCCATGCCGCGCTCGACCACGAGCAGGGAGAGGCCGTGGGCGCCGCCCTCGGGGGTGGTCTTCGCGACGACGATCACCAGGTCGGCGAGGATGCCGTTGGAGATGAAGGTCTTGGAGCCGTTGAGGACCCAGTGGTCGCCGTGGTCCTCGGCGGTGGTGCGGATGCCCTGGAGGTCGGAGCCGGCGCCGGGCTCGGTCATCGCGATGGCGGTGACGGTCTCGCCGGAGCAGAAGCCGGGCAGCCAGCGCCGCCGCTGCTCGTCGGTGGCGAGCTTGGTGAGGTACGGGCCGATGATGTCGTTGTGGAGGCCGATGGCGAGGCCGGGGGCGGCCGCCCTGGTGAACTCCTCGGCGAGGACGGAGGCGTACCGGAAGTCGGGGTTGCCGCCGCCTCCGTACTCCTCCTCGACGGCGATGCCGAGCAGACCCTGCCGCCCCGCGGCGAGCCATGCCTCGCGGGAGACGATGCCGTCCTTCTCCCACTGCTCGTAGTGGGGCAGCACCTCCTTCTCCAGGAAGGTCCGGACGACCGCGCGGAAGGCTTCGTGGTCCTCGGTGTAGAGCGTGCGCTTCATACGGTCTTCGTCTCCTGGGTGTGCGGAGCGTCGTGGGCGTGCGGGGCGTGCGGGGCGTCCTGTGCGTGGAGGGCCGGGACGGCCCAGTCGCGGGCGACCTCGGCGGTGTCGGCGCCGGGCAGGGCGGGGCCGGTACGGAGGGTGCCCGGGGTGGCGGAGAAGCGGGGCGCGGGCGCCGGCTGGACCAGTCCGCCGTGCTCGGCGAAGGTGGCGCGGGCCGCCAGGTGCGGGTGGGCGGGGGCCTCGCGGAGCGAGAGGACCGGGGCGACGCAGGCGTCGGTGCCCTCGAAGACCTCGGTCCACTCGGCGCGGGTACGGCTCCGGAAGCGCGCGGCGACGGCCTCGCGCAGCTCGGGCCAGCGGGCGAGGTCGCGGCGGAGGGACGTGGCCCCTTCCAGGCCGAGGAGGCGGGCGAACTCGTCGTAGAAGCGTTCCTCCAGCGCGCCGACCGCCATGTGGCCGCCGTCGGAGGTCGCGTACACCCCGTAGAAGGGGCAGCCGCCGTCGAGGAGGTTCACCCCGCGCCGGTCCTGCCAGCCGCCGGCCGCGACCATGGCGTGGATCATGGTGGTGAGGTGGGCGGTGCCGTCCACGATGGCCGCGTCGACGACCTGCCCCTCGCCGTGGGCGCGGGCGTGCTGGAGGGCGGCGAGGACGCCGATGACGAGATAGAGGGAGCCGCCCGCGTAGTCGCCGACGAGGTTGGCGGGGATGGCCGGCGGCCCGTCCGGGTCCGGGCCGATCATGCCGAGGGCGCCGGTGACGGCGATGTAGCCGATGTCGTGGCCGGCCGTGGGGGCGAGCGGGCCGTCCTGGCCCCAGCCGGTCATCCGGCCGTAGACGAGCCGGGGATTGCGGGCGAGGCACTCCCCCGGCCCGACGCCGAGGCGTTCGGCGACGCCGGGGCGGTACCCCTCGATCAGCACGTCGGCGCGCTCGACCAGGTCGAGGACGGCGGCGGGGCCGCCGGGGCTCTTGAGGTCGAGGAGGACCGAGCGCTTGTTGCGGTTGGTGAGGTCCTTGGCCGGGTCGACGCCGATGCCGGCGCCGCCGGGGCGGTCGACGCGGACGACGTCGGCGCCGAGGTCGCCGAGGAGCATGGCGGCGAAGGGGCCGGGCCCGATGCCGGCGAGTTCCACCACCCGGACGCCGGCGAGCGGGCCGGTCCGCTCGGTCTGCCTCGTGCCCATCGAGCCCCCAGGAGTGTGTGACACCAATGATGTAACACCGGAGATGCTAGGAACGTGTTCCACTCGGCACAAGCCCCCGGGCCGAGCAAGCGCTTGGATATTCGCCGGGCGGACGGGTCCGCTATCCTCCGCCGACGACATGCGGACGGCATCGCGGACGACGTGCCGTCGACACGCCGGCCGCATCGCGGACGGCATCGCGGACGCCGGCGCCGACGGCACCGGCCAGGGACGGGAGTGGGGCTCGATGGAGACAGGGGCGGGCGCGGGGCGGGACCCGGGCGGGGAGGCCGGAGCGCGGCCGTACGACGTCGTCCTCTACGGGGCGACCGGGTTCGTGGGCGAGCTCACCGCGGAGTATCTGGCCGAGCACGCCCCCGCAGGGTGCCGCTGGGCCCTCGCCGGACGGTCGGCGGCGAAGCTGGCGGCGCTGCGGGACCGGCTCGCCGCCGTCCGGCCGCACTGCGCGGACCTGCCGCTGGTGGTCGCGGACTCCGGCGACCCGGCCGCGCTGCGCGAACTCGCCCGGTCCGCCCGGGTGGTGGCCTCCACCGTCGGCCCGTACGTCTGGTACGGCGAGGGGCTCGTCGCCGCCTGCGCGGACGCCGGCACCGACTATCTGGACCTGACCGGCGAGGCCGAGTTCGTCGACCTCATGTACGTCCGCCACGACGCCCGCGCCCGGGAGACCGGCGCGCGCCTCGTGCACGCCTGCGGCTTCGACTCCGTCCCGCACGACCTCGGCGTGCTGTTCACCGTGGAGCGGCTGCCGGAGGGCGTACCGCTGCGCGTCGACGGTTTCGTCCGGGCCGGCGCCGTCTTCTCCGGCGGCACCTTCGCCTCCGCGCTGACCGCCTTCGGCCGCGGCCCGGAGATGCTGCGGGCGGCCCGCGAGCGCCGGCTGCACGCCCCCCGTTCGGTGGGCCGGCGGGCCCGCGCGCCGCTGGGCGCCCCCCGGTTCAGCACCGAGACGGGCACCTGGGCGCTGCCGCTGCCCACCCTGGACCCGCAGGTGGTGGCCCGGTCGGCGGCGGCGCTCGACCGGTACGGCCCCGACTTCCGCTACCGCCACTACGCCTCGGTGAAGACGCTGCCGATGGCGCTCGGCGGCACGGCGGCGATCGGGGCGGCCGTCACGGCGGCCCAGGTGCCGGCCGCGCGGCGGTGGCTGATGGACCGGTACCGGGCGGGCGACGGCCCGTCGGCCGAGCGGCGCGCCCGCAGCTGGTTCACCGTCCGCTTCGTCGGCGAGGGCGGCGGGCGGCGCGTCTTCACCGAGGTGTCGGGCGGCGACCCGGGCTACGACGAGACGGCGAAGATGCTCGCGGAGTCGGCGCTCTGCCTGGCCCTGGACCCGCTGCCGAAGACGGCGGGCCAGGTCACGACGGCGGTGGCGATGGGCGACACGCTCATCGCCCGGCTCGGGGCGGCGGGCCTGCGCTTCCGGGTGGCACACGCGGAGTAGCGGCCGGGAGGGGCCGTCACCCGCCGGTCCCGCACCGGTCCGACGGTCACGGGCCCGCCGTTCACCAGCCGATCATGTCGGGGGCGGTGTCGTCGGTCACGACCGCGTCGATCTCGACCTCGACCAGCCACTCCGGGTCGATGAACCGGGACACCTCCACGAAGGTGCAGGCGGGCCGGACGGCGGCGAACCGCTCGCCGTGGGCGCGGGCCGCCTCCCGCCAGGTCGTGGCGTCGGTGAGCATGACCCGGGTGCGGACGACGTCCTCCGGGCGGGCGCCGGCCTCGCGGAGGGCGGCCTCGGCGATGTCGAGACAGCGGACGGTCTGGGTGTAGACGTCGCCGGGTGCGGTGGTGGTGCCGTCGGGCGCGATCGGCGCGGTGCCGGCGACGGAGACGTACGGGCCGTGCCGTACCGCGCGGGAGAAGCCGATCTCCGGTTCGAGCGGGGAGCCGGAGGAGACGAGGCGCCGGGATGTGGTCTGCGGATCCATCCGCTCATCCTGCCCACCGCGCACGCCGTCGAAGCGGAGAACGACGACGGGCGACGACGGGCGACGACGGGCGACCGACACGGGCGACCGACGGGTCCGGGCGCGCCGCCGGGCCCCTCAGGCGCCCATGAGCCGGAACGGGTGCCCGGCGGGATCCGCGTACACCCGCCACAGCGGTCCGGCGTCCGCGCCGGAGCCCCCGTCCGCGCCGTCTCCGCTCTCCCCGGATCCGCGCTCCCCGGATCCGCGCTCCCCGGGTCCGCCCTCGCTGAGCGGCACCGCGCCGAGGGCGAGCACCCTCTCGTGGGCGGCGGCCGGGTCCGGGACCCGGATGTCCAGCAGGAACTGCTGCTCCGGGGCGCCCCAGACGGGCGGCCGGTGGTCGGCGACGTCCTGGAAGGCGAGGACGGGCCCGTGCGCGTCGCGCAGCACGGCGGAGCCCGCGCCGACGGCGAGCCCCGGGTCGGGCGCCGTGATCTTGCCGCCCAGCACCTCCCGGTAGAAACCGGCGAGTTCGTGGGCGTCGGGGCAGTCGAGGACGACGCAGCGCAGCCGCCCGTTCATCCGGTCGTCCAGTCGGTGAGCACGTACAGGACGGCGCAGGTCCAGGCGAGCGCGGAGAGCGCGGCGACCGCGAGGGCGGCGGGCAGCGCGCGGCCGGCGGAGCGGCCACGGGGGCGCGTGGTGACGGGGGTTGTCATGACGGCCACTGTGCCGTGGGGGTCTGACAGCGGACATCCGTACGGGTACTCAGACGCTACTCAGGGCGCGGCGCCGGCGGTGAGCGCCTCGGCGAGCGCGCGCCGGCAGAGCGCGTCGGCGTGCCGGGTGGTCTCGGGGATCCGGTAGCGCGGGGCGAGCGCGAGCGTGTGCGCGCAGGCGTTGCCGAGGGAGATCCGGTGCCCGACGGAGACGAAGACGGGCTTGACCCCGCGCCGGGTCCGCAGCGCCCTCCCGACTTCCTCGCCGCCGGCGAGCAGCGGCGCGAAGTCGCCCCGTTCCGGGCCGGGTTGCTCGTACGAGAAGGTGAAGGGGTTCTTGGCGACGCCGATCGCGGGCCGGCCGGTGAGCACGCCGAGGTGGCTCGCGAGCCCGAACCGTCGGGGGTGGGCGAGGCCGTATCCGTCGCAGACCAGCAGCCCCGGGTCGGCGGTGAGCGCGTCCAGGGCGGCCAGCACGGTCGGGATCTCGCGGAAGGCGAGCAGGCCGGGGACGTACGGGAAGGAGACCCGCCCCACGGCGGTCGCCCGCTCCACGACCGCCAGGGTCCGGGCGTCGAGGACCACGGCCGCGGCGGCGACCAGGTCCCGCTCGTCGTCGTAGGCCACGTCGAGCCCGGTGACGTGCCCCTCCCCCGCCGGCGGCCCCTCCTCCGTCAGCACGAGCCGCCCCCGCAGCCCGCGCTGGACCTCCAGCGCGGTCTCCTCGTCGGCGGGCCAGCCCGCCGGAACGCCGATGATCCCCATGCGGCCACCCTACGGCGGAGGCGTCCGGGCCCCCTGTCACCGGGGTGCGGTAGCGTCCCCGGATGACCGCGATCGACGAGCTCGTACGCCTCTGCCCGCCGCCCTCCGAACCGCCGTCCGCCGTGGACTGGGCGGGGACCGAGCGCGCGCTCGGGGTGCCGCTCCCCGACGACTACAAGCGGCTGGTCGAGACGTACGGCCCCGGGGTCTTCTCCGAGACGGTGTGGCTGCTGGCCCCGGACGCGGGCCGCTCCCACGTCGACCTGCTCGCGCAGACCGCCGAACGGGACGAGATCCTGGAGTCGTTGCGGGAGTGGGAGGCCGACGAGTGGCCCGAGGAGCTGGGGGAACCGGGGGCGCGGGTGGTGCCCTGGGCGTACGAGGAGGGCTCGGGGGCGTTCCTGTACTGGCTGGTGCGGCCGGACCGGGACCCCGGCGAGTGGCCCGTCCTCTACAACGAGGGCCGCGGTCCGCTGTGGGAGCGGCACGGGCCGGGGTGCGCCGCCTTCCTCCTGGGGGTGCTCACGGGCACGGTGGAGACCTCGTACTTCGGCTACCTGTACGAGACGCTGAAGCCGGCGGAGCACCGTTTCGAGCCGGACTCCTCGCTGCCCGAGGACTGATCGACGGGGCCGGGCACGCCGGTAGCCTGGGCGCATGTTCGTACTGGAATTGACCTACACCGCGCCCGTCGAGCGGGCGGACGCCCTGATGGACGCGCACATCGCCTGGCTGGACGAGCAGTACGCCGCCGGGGTGTTCCTCGCGTCCGGGCGGAAGAACCCGCGGGACGGCGGGGTGATCCTGGCGGCGGGGGTCGACCGGGCCGCGATCGAGCGGATCGCGGCGGCCGACCCCTTCAGCTCCGAGGGCGTGTGCGCGTACCGGATCACCGAGTTCTACGCGTCGAAGACCGTGGAGGGCCTGGCCGGCTACCGCGAGCAGCCGCCGGCCTGACCCCGGGGCCGTCGGCGGCGGCTCGGCTCCTCGGCGCCGTCCCTCAGTGGCGGGCGAGCCGGGCGACGCGGCCCTTCTCGCCCGAGGCCCAGCAACCGCCGTCCGGCGCGCAGTCCACGGTGTCGTACGAGCCGGTGTCCACGGTCCGCCAGGTGCGGCCGCCGTCGCGGGTGAGGTCGGTGCCGGTGGGTCCGACGGCCAAAGCTGCGCCCTTGGCGCGCGGGAGCCAGGCGGCGGCGGAGCGGTAGGCGGGCGGGGGCGTGGCGGCCGGCGTCCAGGTGCGGCCGCCGTCGGCGGTGACGGCGGCGGCGCGCGGGGAGGGCTGTCCCGTCCGGTAGTCGCCGCCGACCGCGAGGCCGTGGTGGCGGTCGCGGAAGGCGAGCGCGAAGACGCCGCGGGCGGGGTCGCCGGCCGGGACCGGGCTGTCGGTGACGGTCCAGGTGCGGCCCCGGTCGGCCGAGTGGAAGACCCGGGCGGTGGCGGCGCCGCCGGTCGCGAACCAGACGTCGTTCCCGCCCCGGTCGGCCGTGATCAGGCACTGCCCGCTCGCGGCGAAGCCGGCCTCGCCGGGGAGCGCCGGGGGCATCCCGGAGTCGGGCAGGACGTGCCAGCTGTGGCCGCCGTCGCGGGTGGCGAGGACGCGGAACCTCCCGTCGACCGGGTCGCTCAGGGCGAGGCCGTGGCGGCGGTCGAGGAAGGTCACGCAGTCGTAGAAGGCGCGCGGGTCGGTGTTGCGGAAGGTCTCGGTCCAGGTGGCGCCGCCGTCCTCGGTGCGCAGCAGCCGGGACGCCTCGCCCTCGCCGATGGCGAGCACGACGGCCCGCCGGGCGTCGAACGCCTCGACGTCGCGGAGTTCCAGGCCCTCGCCGCCGGGCGGGGAGACGTTCCGCCAGGTGCGGCCGGCGTCGGTGGTGCGCAGGACGGTGCCCCGGGAGCCGGCGGCCCAGGCGGTGCGGCGGTCCACCGCGGCCAGGCCGCGGAAACGGACGTCGGTCCCGGTCGGGGTGAGCTGCCAGCCCGCCGACGAGGCGGGGGCCGTGGCGGTCACGGGGGTCATGGGGGTCGCGGGTGTCACGGAGGCCGTGAGGGTCACGGAGGCCGTGGCCGTCGCGGGTGTCACGGAGGCCGTGGCGGTCTCGGGTGTCGCAGGGGCCGTGGGGGTCTCCCCGGCCCGCGCGGGGGCCGCGAGGGAGAGCGCCAGCGCCGCCCCCACCAGCCCCGCCGTCATCGTGCGGCGCGTCGTTCGCATCGTTCGCACAGGTGTCATGGCGCCGGAAGCTAGCGCGGGCGGGCGGGCCCGTCCAGAGGGCCTCCGGAGCGGCGCGCCCCGCCTCCGCCCACCCGCCTCCGCCCGCCTCCGTCCGCCTCCGTCCGCCTCCGGAACCGCCTCCGTCCCGTCCCCGTCCCGTCGGAGTGCGGGGCGCGCCGGGCGTTCCTAGGCTGGGATCATGACTGAGGTGCCGGCGGAGGCCGGGACGGAAGCCCCGGCCGAATCCCCGATCGCGGAGAAGCCGCGGCTGAAGGAGTACGACGGCGAGGGCATCACCGTCACCTTCGAGCCGCGCCGCTGCCTGCACGCGGCCGAGTGCGTCCACGGCCTGCCCGAGGTCTTCGACCTGTCCCGCCGCCCCTGGGTCCTGCCGGACGCCGCCGCGTCCGAGCGGGTCGCCGAGGTGATCCGGCGCTGCCCGTCGGGTGCGCTCCGGTACCAGCCGGTGGAGGGCGGCGCGGAGGAGCGGCCCGACGTCCCCACGACGGTGCGCCGGAACTCCTCCGGGCAGCTGGTGCTCCGCGGCGACCTGCTGGTCTCGGGCGAGCGGGGGGACCTGCGCGAGACGCGGGCGATGCTCTGCGGCTGCGGGGCCTCGCGGAACCAGCCGTACTGCGACCGCTCCGGGTCCTGCGCGGAGCCGGACGACGACGTGCCCGAGCAGCGGTAGCGGTCCTCCGGAAGCGGCGGTGACGCACCTCACGTAGGGGGTGAGTGCACGAACCGGCCGTTCCGCTCGTCTTCATGAGTGTCAGGTGCCCTGGTGTCGGGGAGACGCACAGGATCGCAGCCCCGCGAGAGGAGCCCGCCGTGTCCGCCGTGATCGAGCAGCCCGTCCAGGCCCGTCTGGTCGCTTCCGCTCCCCGGATGGAGACCGTTCCCGCCACGCTCCGCTACGACCGCGGGGACCCGTACGCGGTCAGCATGGCCTTCCCTCCGCCGGCCACCCTGGAGGGGGTCGAGGTCTCCTGGGCCTTCGCCCGCGACCTGCTCGCGCAGGGGGTCGACCGGCCCGCCGGCGACGGGGACGTACGGCTCCGGCCGTACGGGTACGACCGCACGGTGGTGGAGTTCCACGCACCCGAGGGGGTGGCGATGGTCCACGTGCGCACCTCGGAGCTGCGCCTCTTCCTGGAGCGCTCGCAGCACCTGGTGCCGGCCGGGCGCGAGCACCAGTACCTGGACTGGGACCGGGACCTGGCCGCGCTCCTGGGCGAGCTGCCCTGAGCGGTCCGCCGTAATCCGGTTGCCTCCCCCGTGGGCGGGGTCCTACCGTCGGTGGGGTCAGATCGCCTCCCGATCGGAGCCGGAACGTTGATCTTCTGAGGTCCCGAGACACCGTGCCGCGCGCGTGCCCCGTGCCGTGCGTGCCGTTCTCGACCTCGGTGGACGAGCCGTTCCCCACGCTGCCCGCGCCCCGGTGTCTCACGCGTCGCACCCCTTCCACGCTCACACCGTGCTCGCGGCACCGGAGGCCCTCGTGTCACATCAGCCTGTCTTTCTCTCCACCACCTCGCTCTCCTTCTCCTGGCCGGACGGCACCGAGGTCTTCGGCGACCTCGGGGTGACGATCGGTCCCGGCCGCACCGGCCTCGTCGGCACCAACGGCTCGGGGAAGTCGACCCTGTTGCGGCTGCTCGCCGGGGAACTGACCCCGAGCGCCGGTTCCGTACGGGCCTCCGGCGAGATCGGGTACCTCCCGCAGAACCTGGTCCTGGACACCGGCCGGCGGGTCGACGCGATCCTCGGGATCGACCGCGAGCGGGCCGCGCTGCACGCCATCGAGGCGGGCGACGCGGCCGAGGAGCACTTCGCGGTGCTCGGCGACGACTGGGACGTCGAGGAGCGGGCCCTGGTCGCGCTCGACCGGCTCGGACTCGGCTCGATCGGCCTGGACCGCACGGTCGGCGAGGTGTCCGGCGGCGAGTCCGTGCTGCTGCGCCTGGCGGCGCTGCTGCTGGCGCGGCCGGACGTGCTGCTGCTCGACGAGCCGACCAACAACCTCGACCTGTACGCCCGTTCGCGCCTGCACGAGACGGTCGAGAGCTGGTCGGGGGTGCTGGTGGTGGTCAGCCACGACCGGGAGCTCCTGGAGCGGGTCGACCAGATCGCCGACCTCCACGACGGCGGGGTGAGCTGGTACGGCGGGTCCTACTCGGACTACGAGGAGGCGCTGGCCGCGCAGCAGGAAGCCGCCGAGCGGATGGTGCGGGTCGCCGAGGCGGACGTCCAGCGGCAGAAGCGGGAGCTGGCGGAGGCCGGCCAGAAGCTGGCGCGCCGGAGGCGGTACGCGCAGAAGAGCTACGAGAACAAGGTCGTGCCGAAGGTCGTGGCCAACACCCGGCGGGGCGCCGCGGAGGTGTCGGCGGGCAAGCACCGCAATCTGCACGCGGACCGGCTGGCGGAGGCGCGGGAGCGGCTGGACGTGGCGGCGGAGGCGGTGCGGGAGGAGGACGAGATCCGCGTCGAGCTGCCGCACACTTCGGTGCCCCCGGGGCGCGAGGTGCTGCGGATCCGCGACCTGGAGCTGCGGTACGGGGCGCGGGTCGAGGGCGGGTTCGAGCTGCGGGGCCCGGAGCGGATCGCGCTGACGGGCCGCAACGGGGCCGGCAAGACCACCCTGCTGCGGACGATCGCCGGGGAGCTGGCGCCCGTGTCGGGAGAGGTGGAGCGGCTGGTGCCGCTCCGTTTCCTGCCGCAGCGCCTCGACGTCCTCGACGACGGGCTCAGCGTCGTGGAGAACGTGGCCCGGTTCGCGCCCACGGCGTCGGGGAACGCGATCAGGGCCCGGCTCGCGCGGTTCCTGTTCCGGGGGGCACGCGCGGATCAGCCGGTGGGCACCCTGTCGGGCGGGGAGCGGTTCAGGGCCACGCTGGCGGCGCTGCTGCTCGCGGAGCCCGCTCCGCAGCTGTTGCTGCTGGACGAGCCGACGAACAATCTGGACATCGCGTCGGTGCGGAAACTGACGGCGGCGCTCCGCGCGTACGAGGGGGCGCTGGTCGTGGCCAGTCACGACCTGACATTTCTGGAGTCGCTGGGGATCACGCGCCGGCTGCTCCTCGACGGCCGGTTGCGGCCGACGTCGGCGGAGGAGCTCCGTGCGGTGGCGGGGTCCCGCGCGGGGTCCGCGTCGGGGTCTGACGTGAGGTCAACGGTGGAGTAACGCCCAGGACTTGGTGCCGCCCTCGGGAGTGAGGGCGGGGGCCAGGCCCCAGTCGCCGCCGTGCTCCTCGACCGCCGCGGCCAGCAGCCACATGCTGCGGCTGCGGCGGTCGCGGCATTCCTCGGCGGCGTCCGGCATACGGTGGGCCGGATGCTGGTCGTAGACGACGATCCGCAGAGCGTCGTACTGCCAGCGCAGCCGCAGCGCCATCTCCCGATCGGGGGTGAACCGGTAGGCGGCGGCGACGAGTTCGGACGCGGCGAGGGCGGCGGTCTCGCGGAGCTCGGCGAGGCCGTGACGGGTGAGGAGGCCGCGGACGGCCTCGCGGGCGAGGCCCGCGCAGTAGGCCCCACCGGGGAGCAGCATCGAGTAGCTGAGGTTCTCCGTGGCGGGGGGTATGGGCCCGGCCGCCGAGGTGGCGGCCGGAAGGCAACGCAGGGCGCCCTTCATCGGATTGCTCACATTTCCTGTACATGGGGGTGCTCTGCACACGGACATGGTCGCCCCGTGTGAGACTTGCGCTACCGACCGTAGCGCAGAAGCGGAGCACAGTGCTACTACTTGCAGGTAGTGGCGCCGTTTTCGGACAGAGAGCGATCAGCGGCGCGGGAACGGGGGCGGCGGGAGCCGCCCGGCAGGACGAGGGAGAACGACGTGCCACCCAGGAGCAGCCCCACCGCGCGCCAGCAGCGACTCGGCGCCGAACTGCGCAAGCTGCGCGAACAGTCCGGCATGTCGGCCCAGCAGGCCGCCGCGCTGCTCGGCGTCGACCGGACCCGCATCCCCAACGTGGAGTCGGGGCGCTTCGGCATCAGCCCCGAGCGGGTGCGCACCCTGGCCTTCAACTACGGCTGCCCCGACACGGCCCTGGTGGACCTGCTCGCCGCCATGGCCCAGGAGCGCGACCGCGGCTGGTGGGAGGAGCATCGCGGGCTGCTGCCGCCCACCCTTCTCGACATCGCCGAACTGGAGTACCACGCAGCCGAGTTGGCCACCGCCGTGACCACCCACGTGCCCGGACTGCTACAGACCGAGGAGCAGGCGCGGGCGGTCTTCGACACCGCCGTGCCGCCCCTGCCGGGACCGGACCTGGAGGCCCGGCTCGCGCTGCGGCTGCGCCGCCAGGAGACGCTGGACCGGCCGGTGCCCTACGAGGCGGTGATCCACGAGGCGGCGCTGCGGATGCAGTTCGGCGGCCCGAAGGTCGCCCGGGCCCAGCTGGAACACATCCTGGAGCAGTCCGAGCGGGCCACCGTCACCGTACGGGTCATCCCCTTCGCCGCCGGGGGTTTCCCCGGGGCGGGACAGTCGTTCACCTATGTGTCCGCGCCCGTGCCGCAGCTCGACACCGTCCAGCTCGACTCCTCGCACGGCTCGATCCTCCTCGACGCCGACATGAAGCTGCGCCGGTACCAGGGCCTGCTGGAACGGCTGCGCGGGCTCGCCCTGTCCACCGCCGACTCCCGCGCGTTCATCCGCTCGATAGCCCAGGACCTGTGAAGGACCCCACCATGCCTCACACCATGAACGTCACGTCGTCCGTCTCCCCCGCCTCCGCCACCGCTCCCGCCTCCCCCGTGACCCCCGCCGCCGAGATCACCTGGGGTGACGCCTTCTGCAGCGAGGGGGCCAACTGTTTCCGCTTCGGCCTCGACGACGCCGGCCGGGCCTACATCGGGTCGACCCTCACCCCCGGGGAGTACGTCAGCGACTCGGTCGAGGCGCTGCGCGCGCTCATCTCCGCGGTGAAGTCCGGCGCCGCCGACCATCTGCTCTGAGTAGCCGATCAGGTGTTCTCGGGTGACCGATCGCGACGTGACCTGCATCTCTTTTACCCGCACGAGCTGCGCACATAACGGAACGTAACCGGACAACGTCCGAGCGGGGCTTGGTCGGCGCCTTACGGAGCCTTAACCTACGGTTTCGTAACCTACGAGTCCGTAGGTAGTTCCGTTCGCTCTCTCTCCGTCCCCAGGAGTCCCCGTGACGCTCACCTCTCCCCACCTCGGCAGCTCGGCAGGGTGGACCGACGCCCGCTTGCTGTACGCGTTGGAAGAGGTGGTGGAGAAGGAGCTCAACCGGCACCTCAAGGTCGTCAAGGACTGGATGCCGCACGAGTACGTGCCGTGGTCGGACGCCCGGAACTTCCCCGGCTTCTTCGAGGACGGCGAGCCCTGGGACCCCACCCGGTCGCCGGTCACCGACATAGGGAAGACCGCCCTCGTGGTCAACCTGCTCACCGAGGACAACCTCCCGAGCTACCACCACGAGATCGCCAGCCTCTTCGGCCGCGACGGCGCCTGGGGCACCTGGGTGCACCGCTGGACCGCGGAGGAGGGGCGCCACGGCATCGTGATGCGCGACTACCTCCTCGCCTCCCGCGCCGTGGACCCGGACAAGCTGGAGCAGTTCCGGATGTCCCACATGAGCGAGGGCTTCGAGTCGGACAACCGCCACTCGATGCTGCACTCCGTGGCGTACGTGGCCTTCCAGGAGCTCGCCACCCGCATCTCGCACCGCAACACCGGCCACCAGTCCGGCGACCCGGTCTGCGACCGGATGCTGGCCCGCATCGCGCTCGACGAGAACCTGCACATGATCTTCTACCGCAACCTGCTGAAGGCCGCGCTGGAGATCGCCCCCGACCTGGCCATGCAGGCCGTCCGCGACGTGGTGGTCAACTTCCGGATGCCCGGACACGGCATCCCCGGCTTCGAGCGCGCCGCCGCCCAGATGGCGATCGGCGAGATCTACAACATGCGCATCCACCACGACGACGTCCTGGAGCCGGTGCTCCGGCACCTGAAGGTCCTCGACATCGCCGGTCTCGGCCCGGAGGGGCTGCGCGCCCAGGAGGAGCTGGGTCTCTACATGAACGGCCTTGACGCGGAGGCCACCAAGTTCGACGTGAAGCTCGCCGCCCGCAAGGCCCGCATGGCCGCGCGCGCCGCCGGCTGAGCACCACCGCACTCCCCCCGGGGGCGGCTCAGGAGCGCTGCGCGCGCCGGAGCCGCCCCCGCTCCTTCTCCGAGAGCCCGCCCCAGACCCCGAACCGCTCGTCGTGCGCCAGCGCGTACTCCAGGCAGGCGACGCGCTCCTCGCAGCCCCCGCAGAGCTGCTTGGCCTCGCGGGTCGAGGAGCCGGGGGCCGGGAAGAAGAACTCGGGTCCCGCCTGGGCGCACAGGGCGTTCTCGCGCCAGGAGAGGTCGCCGGCGGGGCGGGAGGCGGGGAGGGTCAGGACATCCGTGTCGGTCTGCATGGCTCCACCCTGACGCGGGGCGCTAAACACACCGTCAACGTCCGATCAATGCGGCTCGTCGGCCGCCCCGGAATCCGCGCCGGACGGCGAGCCGGCCTCCGCGCCGGACGGGGAGCCGGCCTCCGCGCCGGGAGCCGCGCCGGCGCTCTTCTTCGCCCGGCTCGGCTGGACCCGCTTCGGCTCGCCCGGCATCTTCGGGTACTCCGGCGGATAGGGCAGGTCGCCGAGGTCGTGCTCGGCCTCGTCGCGCCGGGCCAGTTCGAGGAGCGGCTCCAGGTCGAAGCGCTCGTCGTCCATGTCGGCGTGCACGTCGCCCAGCTCCGCGTACCGGGCGGGCATCGTGCGGATGTCGAAGTCCCTCGGCACCGCGTCGTCGATCTCCTCCCAGCGCAGCGGCGCGGAGACGGGGGCGTGCGGCCGGGGCCGGACCGAGTAGGCGGAGGCGATCGTGCGGTCGCGGGCCGTCTGGTTGTAGTCGACGAAGATCCGCTCGCCGCGCTCCTCCTTCCACCACTTCATGGTGACCCGGTCCGGCATCCGCCGCTCCAGCTCCCGGCCGCAGGCGATGGCGGCCCGCCGGACCTGGACGAAGGTCCAGTCGGGGCGGATCGGGACGAAGACGTGCAGACCGCGCCCGCCGGAGGTCTTGGGCCAGCCGCGCAGCCCGTACTCGTCGAGGACGGCCCGCAGCTCGTGGGCCGCGCGGACGGCGTCGGCGTAGTCGGTGCCGGGCTGCGGGTCGAGGTCGAGGCGGAGCTCGTCCGGGTGGTCGGTGTCCGCGCGCCGCACCGGCCAGGGGTGGAAGGTGACGGCGCCGAGGTTGGCGGCCCAGAGCACGGCGGCCGGCTCGGTGGGGCACAGCTCGTCGGCGGAGCGGCCGCTGGGGAAGGTGATGTGCGCGGTGGGGATCCAGTCCGGGAGGTACTTCGGGGCCCGCTTCTGGAAGAAGGACTCGCCGGTCACCCCGTCGGGGTAGCGCTCCAGGGTGGTGGGGCGGTCCCGCAGGGCGCGCGTGACGCCGTCGCCGACGGCGAGGTAGTAGGTGACCAGGTCCAGCTTGGTGTAGCCGGGCTCCGGGAAGTAGATCTTGTCCGGGTTGGAGACGCGGACGGTGCGCCCGCCCGCCTCCAGTTCCACCGCTGCCGTCTTGCCTGCCATGGGCGCCACCCTAGAGCTCGCCGACCTTTGCCGCATACCGGACAATCAACCCATGGATCTGCCGGTGATGCCGCCCGTGAAGCCGATGCTCGCCAAGTCCGTGAAGAAGATCCCGCCCGGGATGCAGTACGAGGCCAAGTGGGACGGCTTCCGGGCGATCGTCCATCGCGACGGCCCCGAGCTGGTCATCGGCAGCCGTACCGGCAAGCCCCTCACCCGCTACTTCCCCGAGCTCGTCGAGGCGCTGCGGGAGCGCCTGCCGGAGCGGTGCGTGGTGGACGGCGAGATCGTCATCGAGCACGGCGGCCGGCTCGACTTCGACCGGCTCAGCGAGCGGATCCACCCGGCCGACTCCCGGGTGCGGATGCTCGCCGAGACCACCCCCGCCCGCTTCGTCGCCTTCGACCTGCTCGCCCTCGGCGACGACGCCCTCCTCGACACCCCGCTCGCCGAGCGCCGCGAGGCCCTGGAGCGGATGCTCGACGGCGTCACCGCCCCCGTCCACCTCGCCCCCGCCACCCGGGACGCCGAGCTGGCCGCCCGCTGGTTCGAGCAGTACGAGGGGGCCGGGCTCGACGGGGTGATCGCCAAGCCCCTCGACCTGCCCTACCGGCCCGACGCGCGCCTGATGTACAAGATCAAGCACGAGCGGACCGCCGACGTCGTCGTGGCCGGCTACCGCTTCCACAAGAGCGGCCCCGTCGTCGGCTCGCTCCTCCTCGGTCTGTACGACGACCGGGGCGCCCTCCAGCACGTCGGCGTCTGCGCCGCCTTCACCGCGCAGCGCCGCGCCGAGCTGATCGAGGAGCTGGAGCCGCTGCGGATGGACCCGCCCGACGGGCACCCGTGGGCCGCCTGGGCCGAGGAGGCCGCCCACGCCGGGGCCAGGCTGCCGGGCGCGCCCAGCAGGTGGTCGGGGAAGAAGGACCTGTCCTGGGTGGCGCTGCGGCCCGAGCGGGTCTGCGAGGTCGGCTACGACCACATGGAGGGCGACCGCTTCCGGCACACCGCGCAGTTCAAGCGCTGGCGCCCGGACCGCACCCCGGAGTCGTGCGGGTACGACCAGCTCGACGAGCCCGTCTCGTACGACCTGTCGGACGTACTGAGCTGACGATCGTCCCGGTCCTGGCGTCCAGGCGCCACGTGATTTCCTTCACATCACGACCGCCGTCCAGGGGCTTGCGCCCCGCCCGGCCCGCCCCGCCGCCCTCCTCCGCCGCTCGCGTCGCGCAAGATCCGTACGGAATCCCGGACCGGCGCCGTGCCCCGTACCTGCGGGAACGCCCGCCCGCGCGATCACCAGGCCCGGAGGGTGCCGGAAGGGTGCGCCCGCGCACTGCCGGCGGGGCGGGCGCCCCCGGCGTACGGCGGCGCCGGAGCCGTACCGGAACCGCTTCCGCCATCCGGTACGTATGGAGGTGAGAGCCCTTCCCGTCCGCCCCCACGAACCGCTAGGACTGACCCGTGATCGCCTCGCCCTCCCCCCTCGTCCCCGTCCCGATCCCCGACCGCGTGGCCGCCCTCATCGGCTCCTGCCTGCCCGCGCACGTCCTCCAGGCGGAGATCGAGGCGGACTGCGCGGCGCGCGAGGTCTACCGCTTCCGCGGACCGCTCTGCGCCGAGGACCGGGCCGACCGCGAACACGCGCTGGCCGTTCTCGCCCGGGCCAACAAGATCCTGGCCAAGCACCACCCGACCCTGCCGGTACGCCCCTGACGGTATCGCCCGTTCGGCCGCACCCGTCGGGCAGCGGAAGCCGGGCGGTGTGACGCTGCGAGGGTGACCACGACCAGCGACGCAAGCCCCGCCGCCCCGGCCGCGCCCGCACCGCCCGTGCTCGACGGGCGCCGCCGCAACATCGTGTTCGGCACGATCATGCTCGGCGTACTGCTGGCCGCGCTCGACCAGACCATCGTGGGCACCGCCCTGCCCACGATCGTCGCGGACCTCGGGGGCGCCGCCCACATGTCGTGGGTCGTCACCTCCTACCTCCTCGCGGAGACCGTGGCGACGGTCCTGGTCGGCAAGTTCGGCGACCTCTTCGGCCGCAAGGTGATCTTCCAGATCTCCGCCGTCGTCTTCATCACCGGCTCGTTCCTCTGCGGCCTCGCCACCAACATGACCCTGCTGATCGTCTGGCGCGGTCTCCAGGGCATCGGCGCCGGCGGGCTCATGGTCACCTCGATGGCGCTGATCGCCGACGTCATCCCGCTGCGCGAACGCGGCAAGTACCAGGGCGCGATCGGCGCCGTGTTCGGCGTCTCGACGGTCATCGGGCCGCTGCTCGGCGGCCTGTTCACCGACCACGCCAGCTGGCGCTGGGCCTTCTACGTCAACGTCCCGATCGCCATCCTCGTCGTCATCGCCGCCGCCCGCACGATCCCCTCGGTCCGCTCGGCGAGCCGGCCGGTCATCGACTACCTCGGCATCGCGCTGGTCGCGGTCGGCTCCAGCGCCCTGATCCTGGCGACCAGCTGGGGCGGGAACGAGTACGCCTGGGGCTCCGGCGTCATCATCGGGCTCTTCGCCGGCGGCATCCTCGCCCTCGGCCTGTTCTGCTGGGCGGAGTCCCGGGCCGCCGAACCCATGCTGCCCATGCGGCTGTTCCGCAACCCGGTCTTCACCGTCTGCTCGGTGCTGAGCTTCGTCGTCGGCTTCGCGATGCTCGGCGCGATGACTTTCCTGCCGACCTATCTCCAGTACGTGGACGGGGACTCGGCGACGGTCTCCGGCATCCGGACCCTGCCGATGGTCGTCGGCCTGCTCATCGCCTCCATCTTCAGCGGCAACGTGGTCAGCAAGACCGGCCACTACCGGATCTTCCCCATCGTCGGCTGCGCGGTGATGGGGATCGGGCTCTTCCTGCTGTCACTGATGGACGAGACGACCGGCACCTGGGCGGAGTCGCTCTACATGTTCGTGCTCGGCGTCGGCATCGGCCTGTGCATGCAGGTCCTGACGATCGCCGTGCAGAACACCGTCGACTACGCCGACCTGGGCACCGCCACCTCCGGCGTCACCTTCTTCCGCACCCTGGGCAGCGCCTTCGGCACCGCCGTCTTCGGCACGATCTACGCCAACGCCCTGGAACCCAACCTGACCGCGGGGGTCGCCGAGGCGTCCGCCCTCGCCCGGCAGGCCGGGCTCGACCCCTCGGGCGTGGCGACGGCGGCGCAGAGCCCGCAGGGGGTGCACGGGCTGCCCGACGGGGTCGCCGAGCCGATCGTCCGGGCCTACGCCGACACCCTCCACACCGTCTTCCTGTGGACCGTCCCGGTCGCCGCCGTCGGCTTCGTCGTCGCCCTCTTCCTCAAACAGGTGAAGCTGCGCGACACGGTCCGGGAGGCCGCCCCCGACATGGGCGAGGGCTTCGCCTCCCCCACGAGCAGCGGCGACTCGGCCAAGATCCTCGAACTCGCGGTGGGCCGACTGCTGCGCCGCGTGGACATGGACACCGCCCGGCGGATCGTCGCCGGCTCCGACACCCGCCTCGACACGGCCGGCGCCTGGGCGGTCATGCAGGTCGAGCTGCACACCCGGACCGTCGGCCACGCCAGCCTCGGCCTCATCGCGGCGAGCCGGCGCCTGCCGCCCGAGGTCATCCTCCCGGCCTTCGACCGGATGGTCGACGAGGGCTTCCTCACCCGCGACGGCAACCTCCTCTCGCACACCCCGGCCGGCGCCCGCGAGGCCGAGATCATCACCCACGCCTGGGGCGACTGGCTCGCCGACCGCCTGGAACAGGAGCGCGGCCGCCCCAGCGGCCCCGAACTCCGCGTCGCCGCCGACGCCATCGCGAAGAAGGCGGTCGCGGAGGACCTCTCCACCGGCCTCCCGGCGGGCGGCACGTGGAACCGGACGGCGGTCGGCTCGGGACGGTGAGCCCGAGGGCCGGGAAACCGGCTCGCCTCGGGCTCGTCGCCGCCGTCACTCGCCTCGGGCACGTCGCCGCCGTCGGTCGCCTCGGGCACGTCGCCGCCGTCGGTCGCCTCGGCTTCGTCGTCGCCGTCAGTCGTCGGGGAAGTCGCCGTCGACGTAGACCCAGGCCCCGTCGTGGCGGGTGAAGCGGCTGCGCTCGTGGAGGGCGCCGGCCTCGCCTCCGTGGACGTACCGGGCCCGGAAGGTGACCGTGCCCCGCTGGTGGAAGGGGGTGCCCTCGCTCGTGTCCAGGATCTCCAGGCCCGTCCACCGCATGCCGGGGTCGAGGTCGAGGCCGCCGGGCCGGGTCTCGGGGGCCCAGGTGCGCAGCAGGTAGGCCGCGTCGCCGACGACGAAGGCGCTGTAGCGGGAGCGCATCAGCAGTTCGGCGGTGGGCGCGGTGGTGCCCGTACCGGCGTGGAAGCGACCGCAGCAGGTCCCGTAGGCGGCGTCGAGCCCGCAGGGGCAGGGCGCTCCGGCGGTGACCGGGGCGGGCGTGCGGGGGCGGGGGCGGGGGCCGGTCTTGCGTCGGGACATGCCGTCATTCTCCCCCAGCCGGCCACGCGGCCGGCCCCAGTGGCCGACTGCCCGGGATGCGGACGGCGGCGTGGACGCCGGGTCCGGTTCGGGCCGTCCGGCGGGGGTGTCCGAGTAGCGTACGGAGCATGCGACTGACGATTCTCGGAGGCGGCGGATTCCGGGTGCCGCTGGTGTACGGCGCACTGCTCGGCGACCACGCCGAGGGCCGGATCACCCACGTCACCCTGCACGATCTCGACGCGGACCGGCTGACGGCCATCGCCCGGGTGCTCGCCGAGCAGGCCGAGGGGGTGGTGGACGCGCCCGTCGTCACGGCCACCACCGACCTCGACGAGGCGCTGCGCGGCGCGGACTTCGTCTTCTCGGCGATCCGGGTCGGCGGCCTGGAGGGCCGGGCGGCCGACGAGCGGGTGGCGCTGGCCGAGGGCGTGCTCGGGCAGGAGACGGTGGGCGCGGGCGGCATCGCGTACGGCCTGCGGACCGTGCCGGTCGCGGTCGCGATCGCCCGCCGGATCGCCGCGCTCGCCCCGGACGCCTGGGTCATCAACTTCACCAACCCGGCGGGGACGGTGACGGAGGCGATGTCCCGGATCCTGGGCGACCGGGTCATCGGCATCTGCGACTCCCCGGTCGGTCTGGGGCGCCGCGTCGCGCGGGTGCTCGGCGCCGACCCCGACCGGGTCTGGATCGACTACGCGGGCCTCAACCACCTGGGGTGGCTGCGCGGTCTGCGGGTGGACGGGCGGGACGAGCTGCCCCGGCTCCTCGCGGACGAGGCGCTGCTGGGCTCGTTCGAGGAGGGGAAGCTGTTCGGCACCGAGTGGCTGCGGTCGCTGGGCGCGGTCCCCAACGAGTACCTGCACTACTACTACTTCAACCGGGAGGCCCTCGCCTCCTACCGGGGCGCCGCCAGGACCCGCGGCGCCTATCTCCTCGACCAGCAGGCCGGTTTCTACGCGGAGGCCGGCGAACCGGGGACCCGCGCCCTCGACGCCTGGCACCGCACGCTCGCCGACCGGGAGGCGACGTACATGGCGCACAACCGGGAGGCGGCCGGGGCCGGCGACCGGGCCGAGGAGGACCTGGAGTCGGGCGGCTACGAGAAGGTGGCGCTGGCGCTGATGCGGGCGATCGCGCGCGGTGAGCGGGCCACGCTGATCCTGAACGTGCGCAACGGGTCCGCGCTGCCGGGTCTCGACGCCGACGCGGTGGTCGAGGTGCCGTGCCTGGTGGACGCGGGCGGCGCCCGTCCGGTGGCCGTGGACCCGCTGCCGTACCACGCCATGGGGCTGGTCCAGGCGGTGAAGGCGGTCGAGCGGGAGGTGCTGGCGGCGGCGGAGAGCGGGGCGCGGGCGGACGCGGTGAAGGCGTTCGCCCTGCACCCGCTGGTGGACTCGGTGGCGGTGGCCCGCCGGCTGCTCGACGGCTACACGGCCGCGCATCCGGGGCTCGCGTATCTGCGGGGATGAACGCGTCAGGCCCGCGGAGCGGACTCCACGGGCCTGACGCGCGTACGGGTACGGCTCAGGGCTTGCGGGCCACCGCGGCCCAGCCCGGGATCGGGTCGTCGCCCTGGACCGGCACCGGCTCGCCCAGCTCGGGGTGCCACTCGGCGGTGAGCGACACGCCGGGCTCGACGAACTCCAGGCCGTCGAAGAAGACCGCCAGCTCGTCGCGGGTGCGCGGCCGCAGGGTCAGCCCCCGCGCCTTGTACATGCCGACGGCCTTGGCCGCGCCTTCGGGGTCGAAGTCGCCGGTGACCTGCGAGAGCACGAGGTAGCTGCCCGGGGCGAGCTGGTCGACGAGCTTGGCGACGATGTCGTGGGCACCGTCCTCGTCCCCCAGGAAGTGGAGCAGGGCCAGCATCGACAGGGCGATGGGCTGGTCGAAGTCAAGGACCTTTCCGGCCCGTTCGAGGATGGTCTCGGGGTCGCGGGCGTCCGCCTGGATGTACTCGGTGGCCCCTTCGGGGGTCGAGCGCAGCAGGGCGGCGGCGTGCGCGAGCACGATCGGGTCGTTGTCGCAGTAGACGATCCGGGACTCCGGCGCGGCCGCCTGCGCGATCTGGTGCAGGTTGGGCTCGGTCGGGATCCCGGTGCCGACGTCCAGGTACTGGCGCACGCCGCGGTCGCTGAGCCAGCGGATGGCGCGGTGCATGAAGGCGCGGTTGACCCGGGCCATGTCCCGGCCGCGGGCGTCGACGGTGAGGAGCTGGCGGGCCATCTCCTCGTCGACGGGATAGTTGTCCTTGCCGCCGAGGAACCAGTCGTACATCCGCGCCGGGTGCGGCTTGCTGGTGTCGATCCGTATCTCGCTCCGCGCGGAAGCGGGTTCCTCGGTCATCGGCTCTCCTGGTCGGGACGAACGGGTGGCGCTGCTACAAGAGTTACGCGACGGTAGCGGGGTGACGGAAGGGGTCAGGTGAGCAGAAAGTCAGCCTGACCGGATTTGGCTCCCGCGATGAACGCGGCCATCTCCCCGTGGGTGTAGATGAGGGCGGGTCCTTCAGGGTCTGCGGACTGTCGCACGGCGACCCTGCCGTCGGCCAGCTTCATGGCCTCCACGCAGTTGCCCCCGTTCCCGCCGCTCCAGGGCTTGTGCCATCCCTCGGCACCGAGCTCCGCGGCGGGCATGCCGTTGTATATGCGATCCATTCACAGCTCCTTGCGGAGATCCCTGAGGATCTCCTTCGTGCGTTGTGCAGTCGCGGCCTGCGCCGCCATACGGTCCATGACCTCCAGGTGGGACGCCACCTCGGGGCGTGCGTCGAGGTAGACGGCGCCGGTCAGGTACTCGCTGTAGACCATGTCCGGGAGTTCGGGCATGGCGAAGCGGAAGAGGACGAAGGGACCGTACGTGCCGGGGTGGTGGCCGGACGCGAACTCCGCGATCTGCAGGGTGACGTTCGGCAGCTCGGACGCTTCGAGCAGCCGGTCGAGCTGGTCGCGCATCACCTCGGGCCCGTCGCCGACCGGCCGGCGGAACACCGTCTCGTCCATGATCACCCAGAACTTGGGGGCGTCCTCCCTGGTCAGCAGGGACTGGCGCTCCATCCGCAGGGCCACATGCCGGTCGATGTCCTCTTCCCGCGCGGCGTCACCGCCGCCGCCGACCGCTCCACTGCGCAGAATGGCGCGGGCGTACCCCTCGGTCTGGAGCAGACCGGGGACGAACTGGGGCTCGTAGGCCCGGATGAGGCTCGCGGCCCCCTCCAGGCTGACGTACATGGAGAACCAGCCGGGCAGCACGTCGTGGAAACGCTGCCACCAGCCGGGCAGGTTGGCCTCCTCGGCGAGGGCGGTGAACGCCTCCGCCTCGGCGTCGGTGATCCCGTAGGTCTTCAGCAGCAGCTGGACGTAGGGGATCTTCAGCGCGACCTCGGCGGTCTCCATGCGGCGGACCGTGGCCGGAGCGACGTGGAGGACCTTGGCGGCCTCCTCCCGCTTGAGGCCCGCGCGCTCGCGCAGGTCCTGCAGACGCCGGCCGAGGACGACCTGTCCCACGGTGGGGGCGGACCGCGGCTCGCTCACTCTCAGACCTCCCCGACGCGCTGTTTCGATGAGTGTGCCACGAAGCCCGGCCAGAGAGAACACGGCACTCTGCAATTTTCAGAGTGCCACTTGCCAAGTGTCCGAGTCAGGAGGACAGTGTTCCGGTGAACCAGTACACACTGCCGCCGGTGCGCCCCCGGGCCCCGGCGACAGCGGTGTACGGCAGCCCTGCCCACTGTTGTGAGGAACCGGTCGTGGCTTCTGGTAACGCGCAGCCCTCAGGTCTCATGAGCTCCCGAGTCATGGCCCAGCGCCCGCAGCACCGCCACGACCCCGCCCCTCACGACCCCCGGCACTGCGAGTCCCACCACCGCGAACCGCTCCACCGCGACGCCCTCCGCCGCTTCGCCTTCGAGCTGCCCGCCCGCACCGAGTCCGTGAGCCGCGCCCGCCACCTCGCCGAGGAGCGGCTGGCCCTGTGGGGCCGCGGCGCCGAGATACGCGACACGGCCGCCCTGGTCGTCTCCGAACTGGTCACCAACGCGGTCCTGCACACCGCCAGCAGCCGGATCGTCTGCGAGCTCCGCGAGGGCGCCGAAGCGCTCCGGATAGCCGTCCGGGACGAGGGCGGCCCCGCCGGCCCCCGGATCCGCGACTGCGGCGCGGACGAACGCGGCCGGGGCCTCCTGATCGTCGACGCGCTCTGCGCGTCCTGGGGGGCGGAGCGCACCGGCCACGGCACGGCGCAGATCGTCTGGGCGGAGCTGCCCCACTCCCTGGGAGAGCCATGCTGAAGTCCATGGCCACCCTGCTCGTCCCCCGCGCCCGCCGCTCCCCCGAGAACGGCCCCGGACGCGCCCCCGCCGTCACCGCGACCCGCCTCACGGTCCCCACCGGCCTGAACACCGGGCTCGGGTGCGACGCCGTCGGCGTCCCCGCCCGCTTCGGCTTCAAGATCCTCTCCCGGCTCCCCGCCAAGGGCTGCGTGTACGCCGACACCGACTGGTGGTGGTGGCTCGTCCCGGCCGGCTCCGACCTCGACCTGACCTGGCCGCTGCCCGCCTGCTACGCCCCCGGCGCCGAGATCCCCGACCGCGGCCCGCGTCTGATCCACCACCCGGACGGCACCTCTCCCTACACCCCGCCGATCCCGCTCTACCTGCTGGCCTGCCAGCTCACCGGGACCGCCCCCGCCTGGCCGGCCCCGCCGGTGCGCAGCGCGTTCTGACGCGCCTCGCGCGGGCTGCGTAGAGTCGGCCCCATGTTCACCCCGCAGGGCCCGACCCTCCGCGAACTGGCCAGGCAGGCGCTCTCCTCGGTCGAGGACGGCTACGACCTCCTGGCGCCCACGTTCGACGCGACCCCCTTCCGCACCCCCGACCGCGTCCTCGCGGCGGTGTCCCGCGCCCTGGCGGAACTCGGCCCCTTCGAGTCGGGCCTGGACGTCTGCTGCGGCACCGGAGCCGGCCTCCCCGTCCTGCGCGCGGTCTGCGCGGGCCGCGTCACCGGCGTCGACTTCAGCACGAACATGCTGGCCGAGGCGCGCCGCCGGCACCCCGCCGCCACCCTGGTCCGCGCCGACGCCCGCGCCCTCCCCTTCGCTCCCGCCTTCGACCTCGCGGTCAGCTTCGGCGCCTTCGGCCACTTCCTCCCCGCCGAGCAGCGCACCCTCTTCGCCCAGGTCCACGCCTCGCTCCGCCCCGGCGGCACCTTCGCCTTCCCGCTCCCGGCCCCGCCCCGGGTCGGCTCCCGCGCCTACTGGACCCTGTGGGCCTTCGACGCGGCGATGCGCGTCCGCAACGCGCTCCGGCACCCCCCGTTCGTCATGTACTACCGCACCTTCCGCCTCGCGGACGTCCGCTCCGCCCTGGAGGGGACCGGCTTCGAGGTCACCCACCTCCCCCTCCCCGACTTCGGCACCCGCCCGGACGGCGCCCCGAACTGCCGGCTGGTGGTGGCGCGGAAGGTCTAGCCCTTCGGTCCGTCCGCCCCGCAGGGGACGCGGGGGGAGTCGGCCGGGACGAGGCGGAGCTTCTCCAGCGGGACCTTCAGGCCGGCGCGCTCCTCCGCGTCCCAGAGCACCACCACTCCCCCGGAGTCACCGAGTTTGAGGTAGGCGCGCTTCGGGTCCAGGACCCCGCCGTCCACCGGGACCTCGGCGAGCTTGCCGACGGGAGAGGGGCAGACCCACTCGGGGTCGATGCCGTAGTAGCCGGCCGGGGTGCGGCCCGCCGCGGCGGCGGTGGCGGCCTTCTTCCCCGCCGTGCCGGCCGCCAGCAGGCCGTACCCCATGAAGCCGAGCAGGACCAGCACGATGCTCATCACCAGCACCACGAAGTTGCCGAACAGGCGGTCCTTCACGTGCCAGTGGAAGTGCTGCATGTAGCCGAGCAGGCTCGGGGCGATGAACCACAGGCTGAGGCACGCGGTCAGCTTGAGCATCGCCATGAACTGGTAGGCCCGCGGTATCTCCACGTCCTCCAGGTCGACGCCGAAGGCGTCCAGATACATGACGTGCAGCGCGGTGCCCATGCCGGGCAGGAAGCCGAAGGCGAGCGGGATCAGCGCCGGAAGCAGCCAGGGGGCGACTCGCTGCCAGCTCCACTGGCGCACCAGGAGACGGAGGCCGTTCGCCACGGCCGCCGCCGTCAGCACGCCCATCAGGACAGGGGCCGCGACTCCTCGGTCCGGCACCTCCCGGGCCAGGAAGGCGCCGGCCGCGCCGCTGAACAGGACCAGCCCGACGGCGATGGTGGCCGTGGCCGCCCGGGAGCTTCCCTGCGGGTCACGCGAGGCGGTGACCGCCGCGCACCAGCCGATCAGCGGCAGCAACGCGAGGCTCGGCCACGACCACCGGTCCTGGACGAGCAGCACGTCCATGACGCGGGCGCCCAGCAGCATGGCCAGCACCGCGCACGCGAGGAGGCCGCCCATGACGCGCGCCGACGCCCGGCGACCGCCCAGCGCGCTCACCGGTGTCGACGTGGGTGCGGCGCCCGAGGGCCGGCGGACGGCGACCCCCGCCCCGGGCACCGGCGCACCCGGCAGCGGCCTCGCGGCCAGCCACCGGGCGGCCTGTGGTGTCGCCGCCGTGATCAACCGGCCCGTGTCCCGGGTCCCGAGGTGCTCGGCGCGCCAGAGTTCGAGCCGCTTGCGGGCCCGGACGGCCGCGGTCGCGTCCGCGGGGACCTCGGGCCTGGCGTAGGCGTACCAGCGCGGCAGGTCCTTCACGTCCCGCTCGACGCCCTCTACCGCCAGGACCCGCATGTCGAGCTGGAGCTCGTCGCCGATCAGCTCGATCCGCTGCCGGGCGCCGGAGACCGCGTTGAGCCGGCTGCCGGGGAAGCGGGCCTCGATCAGATAGCGGACGCGCCGCTCGGCGAGCGGGAGCGGATCCCGGCCCTGCCGGTCGAGCACGGGCCACCCCCGGGCGGCGAGGGCCTCCTCGAACAGCTCGTGCTCACCGCGCAACCCGCGCAGTTCGACGAGGGCCGTGGCCCGCCGGTCGAATCCAGCCCCTCGCGGCATCCGCCGCTCCCTCCCCCGAAGGTGCAGATGACGAGAAAGGCCGGTCGATACGAGATCGACCGGCCTGTTCCGTGGTGTCCGAGGGGGGACTTGAACCCCCACGCCCGATAAAGGGCACTAGCACCTCAAGCTAGCGCGTCTGCCATTCCGCCACCCGGACAAGGTGTCTGTCGTGATCGCGGGTGT
Organism: Streptomyces sp. NPDC085460; assembly: GCF_044541975.1. Lineage (NCBI taxonomy): Bacteria > Bacillati > Actinomycetota > Actinomycetes > Kitasatosporales > Streptomycetaceae > Streptomyces > Streptomyces sp. NPDC085460. The sequence goes on along the minus strand of NZ_JBITTO010000001.1, from coordinate 243,924 downwards.
TCCCCGCGGCGACATGGATAACTCTACCAGGGGTTCGCGGGGGCTTTCACCGGCGTTTTCCGTGGTCAGTCGGGGGTGGTGGGTGGGGGCGGCCCGTGCGCCGGGTGGACCCCGGGCCGTGACCCGGGCGCACGGGGACCGCCCATCCCCGGGGATGCCGCCGTGGCGGCCGGGAGCACGGCGCCCCCCGACGCCTGCTCCGGGATCCACCCTGTCCCCGGGGGGTTGGTCCAGGCCAGTCCCGAGGCCGGATTACGTCAGGTCAGCGGAGGGCGGTGAGCCGGGCGGAGACGACGACGTTGCCGGAGTAGCCGCCGGCGCGGGTGTAGGGGCCGCCGCAGGTGATCACGCGGAGCTCGGGGGCTCCGGTGGAGGCGTAGACGCGGTCGGCGGGGAAGTCGTCCTTGGGGACGAGTTCGACGCCGTGGACGGTGAAGACGGCGGTGCGGCCGTCGGCGCGGTGGATGTCGATCGCGCGGCCCCGGGTGAGGGCGCCGAGGGAGTGGAAGACGGCGGGGCCGGCCGGGGTGTCGACGTGGCCGACGACGACGGCGGTGCCGGGTTCGCCGGGGGTGACGGCGCCGGCGAACCAGCCGGCGCGGCCGGGGTGCTCGGGCGGCGGGGCCTCGATCCAGCCGTCCGCGTCCAGGCCGACCCGGGTCAGGGGCGCGTCCACGCCGATCGCGGGGATCGTGACGGAGAGCGGGGCGGAGCCCGGGAGGGCGGGGCGGGCGGGGAGCGGCGAGGCCGCCGGGGCGGGGGCGTCGGCCGCGAGGGGCTGGGGCGGGCCGGCGGCGGTGAGCTGCTCCGTACCGCCGCGGACGAGGTGGACGCCGGTGAGGAGGAGGATCGCGACGACGCCCCAGGCGCCGCGCCGGCCGTACGCGCTCTCCACCGGCTCGGCCTCCTCTGCTCGGGTGGGTGCTGGTCGCCCCTCCGTCCCGGACCTCGTCACACCGGGACGGAGGGGCCGTCTCAGGGGCGGTCGCCGGTCCGGCCGCGGCGGGTGAGGACGACGGCGGCGGCGAGGGCTCCGGTGATGAGGACGGCGCCGCCGGCCAGCTCGGCGGCGCCGAGCGCGTCGGAGCCCGTGGAGCTGCCGAAGCCGGCCTTCACGCCCTTGTGCGGGGTGACCGGGGCCGGCGGCGGGGTGGTGCCGTGGGTGATGGTCAGGCTGGTGGTGCCGCGCTCGCCCTTGCAGTCGAAGGCGATCTCGTACTCGGCGCCGGCCTTGGCTTCGACGTCGACGGTCGCGCTGCCGGGGCGGCCCTCGGTGAGGGTCACGGTGTCGAAGATCCCCGAGGTGACGGTCACGGACGGCACCTCGCAGCCGTCGCTGGTCAGGGTGACGGTGCCGCCGGGGGCGACGGTGCGCGGGGTGACGGAGAAGCCGAAGGAGGTGATGCCCTGGCCGGTGGGGTCGCCCGTCCCGGCGCCCGGTCCCGATCCTGTCCCGGCGCCCGGTCCTGGTCCTGTCACGGCCTCCGCCCCGGCGTCCGGTCCCGCGCCCGTACCGGCGCTCGCCCCGTCGCCCGCGAACGCCGCGGGGGCGGACAGGGCCACGGCCGCCGCCGTGAGCAGGGCGGCGGAAGCGGTGCGTATCGCGCGCATGCGGTCCTCCGGGTCGCGGCGGGGGCGGGGCGCGGAGCCGCTCCGCGTCCGGGTCCGGCACCGTCGGCGCCGGCATCCCCACCGCGTTCGAAGCTAGGCGCGCCCGGGGGCCGCCGCCACCGGTCCCCGCTCGCGCTCGGCCGAACGGGGCACCCGGCCGTGCCGGTCAGGGGATCCGGACGACCTGGCCCGCGTAGGAGAGGTTGCCGCCGAAGCCGAAGAGGAGGACGGGGGCGCCGGAGGGGAGTTCGCCGCGCTCGACGAGCTTGGCCAGGGCGAGCGGCACGGAGGCGGCGGAGGTGTTGCCGGAGTCGACGACGTCCCGGGCGACGACGGCGTTGACGGCACCGATCTTCGCGGCGAGGGGTTCGATGATGCGCAGGTTGGCCTGGTGGAGGACGACGCCGGCGAGGTCCTCGGGGGCGATGCCGGAGCGGGCGCACGCCTCACGGGCGAGGGCGGGGAGCTTCTGGGTGGCCCAGCGGTAGACGCTCTGGCCCTCCTGGGCGAAGCGCGGCGGGGTGCCCTCGATGCGGACGGCGTGGCCCATCTCGGGGACCGAGCCCCACAGCACGGGGCCGATGGCGCCGGTGTCGGTCTCGGTGGCCTCGACGATCACGGCGCCGGCGCCGTCTCCGGTGAGGACGCAGGTGGTGCGGTCGGTCCAGTCGGTGATCTCGGTCATCTTGTCAGCGCCGATGACGAGGGCGCGGCGGGCGGCCCCGGCCCGGATCGCGTGGTCGGCGGTGGCGAGCGCGTGGGTGAAGCCGGCGCAGACCACGTTGAGGTCGAGAGTGGCGGGCGCGCCCATGCCGAGGCGGGCGGCGACCCGGGCGGCGGTGTTGGGCGAGCGGTCGATCGCGGTGGAGGTGGCGACGATGACGTAGTCGATGTCGCCGGGAGCGAGGCCGGCGGCGGCGAGCGCCTTGCCGGCGGCGTGCGCGGCGAGCTCGTCGACCGGCTCCTCGGGGCCGGCCATGTGCCGCGTGCGGATGCCGACCCGGCTGAGGATCCACTCGTCGCTCGTATCGACCAGCTCGGCCAGGTCGTGGTTGGTCAGTACCTTGGCGGGCTGGTAGTGCCCGAGCGCGGCGATGCGAGTGCCCGTCATCCCGGGACCCCCTCGATGGTTCGTTCAGCGGCAGGAACCACCCAGTCTTGCCAGCGACTGATGGGTAACCGGTGACGTAAACCACCAAGATTCCCCCGAGTCGCTTGGCCGACCGTGACAAGGGGGCGGGCGGCGCACCGGATCGGGCGGGGGTTCGGGGGGTGGCGGAGAATGACACGGTCAGGGGCAGGAACACCGACGGAATCGAAGGCGGCGGGGATGGGACGGGTCACCGAGCGACGGCGGGTCACGCGGATCCGGGGCGGCGCGGTGAGCGCGCGGCCGGACACGCTGGTGGCGGAGGAGCCGCTGGAGATCCGGCTGAACGGGCGGCCGATCGCGATCACGATGCGGACGCCGGGCGACGACTTCGCGCTGGCGGCGGGCTTCCTGGTGAGCGAGGGGGTGCTGGCCGCCGCGGCGGACGTGCGGTCGATCGTCTACTGCGCGGGGGCGAAGGAGGACGGTACGAACACGTACAACGTGGTGGACGTGAAGCTGGCGCCGGAGGTCGTCGTCCCCGACATCACCCTGGAGCGGAACGTCTACACGACCTCGTCGTGCGGTCTGTGCGGCAAGGCGAGCCTGGACGCGGTGCGGACGACGGCGCGTTTCCCGATCGCCGACACTCCCCCGGTACGGGTCTCCCCCGCGCTGCTCGCGGAGCTGCCGGACCGGCTGCGGGCGGCGCAGAAGGTCTTCGACACGACGGGCGGGCTGCACGCGGCGGCGCTCTTCTCGGAGGACGGCGAGCTGCTCGACGTACGGGAGGACGTGGGCCGGCACAACGCGGTGGACAAACTGGTGGGGCGGGCGCTGCGGGAGGACCTGCTGCCGCTCGACCGGGCGGTGCTGCTGGTGTCGGGGCGGGCCTCCTTCGAGCTGGCGCAGAAGGCGGTGATGGCGGGGATCCCGGTGCTCGCCGCGGTGTCCGCGCCGTCGTCGCTCGCGGTCGACCTGGCGGCGGAGACGGGTCTGACGCTGGTCGGGTTCCTGCGCGGGCCGGACATGAACGTGTACGCGGGCGAGCACCGGATCGCGCTCTGACCGCCCCGGGGGACGGGGTCAGTTCTTCGGCGGGTCGATCATCTGGAGGGTGAGGGTCGCCGGGGGCGGGGCGAGGCCGGGGCCGCCCGCCCCGGTCCAGGCGAGGATGTCGTCGAGGCAGTCGTCGTCGAGGGTGAAGGCGATCCAGGCGGCCCGGCCGCCGCGCCGGCGGCCCTCGGTGGAGGGCTGGACGACGACGATGTTGGCCTGGGCGCAGGGGCCGAGGCAGTCGCTGGTGCGGACGGCGAGCTTCCCGCCGGAGGCCGCGGCGGCGGCGCGGAGCCGGTCGAGCTGGGCGTCGTGGTCGGTGCCGGGGTTCTTCCGCGGGTCGCCGCAGCAGCAGCCCCGGCAGACGACGAGGGAGCAGGGGCGGGCCCCGTAACGTATCGGGACGCGGTTCATCCGCGGCCGTCCAGGACGATCGCGGGGACGGCGGCGACGGTGCCGAGGCGGGGGAAGTCGAGGTCGACGGAGGCCCGGTGCTCGTCGGCGGTGAGCGCGGTCATGGCGTCCTCGGCGAAGACGAGGTCGTAGCCGAGGTCGGCGGCGGCGCGGGCGGTGGACTCGACGCCGAGGTTGGTGGCGATGCCGGCGAGGACGAGGGTGCGGACGCCGAGGCCGGTGAGCAGCTCGTGCAGCCCGGTGTCCTGGAAGCCGCCGATGGTGCGCTTGACGACGACCGGCTCGCCCTCGCGCAGGAGGTCGGGGACGAGCTCGCTGCCGGCCGGCTGGACGGGGACGCCGGGCCGCTCGACGCGGAGGTGGACGACGGGGGCGCCGGCGGTACGGAAGGCGGTGGCGAGCCGTCCGGCGGCGGCGAGGACGTCGGTGCCGGGGCGGGGGGCGAGCGGCAGCGCGACGATCCGTTCCATCAGGTCGACGAGGAGGAGCGCGGTGCGGCCGGGATCGAGTGAGGGCATGGGAGCACCGTAGCCGCCCGGATCGGCCCGGATGATCACCGCGGTGGGGACGGTGGCGCGATCCGGCCGGGGCCGGCGGGGGAAGCGGATACGGGGGCTTCGGCGGAGGCTTCGGCCGGGCCGGGGGCGGGGGTGGCGGGTGCGGTGGCCGTGTCGGTGGGCTCCGGGTCGCGGGCCCGGCGCTTGGCGAGGACCGCGCAGACCATCAGCTGCATCTGGTGGAAGAGCATCAGGGGCAGCACGGCCAGGGAGGCGTGGGCGCCGAAGAGGACGCTCGCCATGGGCAGGCCGGCCGCGAGGCTCTTCTTGGACCCGGCGAACTGGATGGCGATCCGGTCCGCCCGGCCGAAGCCCAGCTTCCCGGCCCCGTACCAGGTCAGGGCGAGCATCAGGGCGAGGAGGACGGCCTCGGCGGCGAGCAGCAGGGCGAGCCGGCCGGGGGTCACCAGGTGCCAGATGCCGGCGACCATGCCCTGGCTGAAGGCGGTGTAGACGACGAGGAGGATCGAGCCCCGGTCGACGTACCCGAGGACCTTCTTCCGGCGGGTCAGGAAGCCGCCCACCCAGGGGCGCAGCGCCTGCCCGAGGAGGAAGGGGACCAGGAGCTGAAGGACGATCCGCAGGAGGGCGTCGGCGGAGAGGCCGCCGGTGCTGCCGCCGAGCAGGGCGGCGGCGAGCAGCGGGGTGAGCACGATGCCGGCGAGCGAGGAGAAGGAGCCGGCGCAGATGGCGGCCGGAACGTTGCCCCGGGCGATCGAGGTGAAGGCGATCGACGACTGGATGGTCGAGGGGACCAGGCAGAGGAAGAGGAAGCCGCTGTAGAGCTGGGGCGTGAGGACGGCCGGCACGAGACCGCGGGCCGCGAGGCCGAGCAGCGGGAAGACGAGGAAGGTGCAGCCGAGGACGGTGAGGTGGAGCCGCCAGTGGCGCAGTCCGTCGAGCGCCTCCCGGGTGGAGAGCCGGGCGCCGTAGAGGAAGAACAGCAGCGCGACCGCGCCCGTGGCGGCGGCCTCGGCGACGGTGGCGGCCTTGCCGGAGGCGGGCAGCAGGGCGGCGAGGCCGACGGTGCCGAGCAGGGCGAGGACATAGCCGTCGACCGGCAGCCAGGAGGGCAGGAGGGGGCGTCGGTTCATGGCTCCACGCGGGGCTGGGCGGTCAGTACGCGGTCCCGTGACGGGCCGGCGCGTGCTCCCATCCTGGTCCACGGGGCGGTCATCGGGAATCCCGTACAGCCCACTGACTGTCATCACGATCCGCGATAGCGTCGGGAGGGTGTACGAGCCCACCCAGCTGCGCACCTTCCTCGCCGTCGCCCAGGCGCTGAGCTTCACCCGGGCGGCCCGGCGGCTCGGGCTGCGCCAGTCCACCGTCAGCCAGCACGTGCGACGCCTGGAGGAGGCGACCGGGCGGCCGCTCTTCACGCGGGACACCCACAGCGTGGAGCTGACCGAGGACGGTCAGGCGATGCTCGGCTTCGCCCGCACGATCCTCCAGGCGCACGAGCGGGCGGCGGCCTTCTTCACCGGGACGCGGCTGCGCGGCCGGCTGCGGTTCGGCGCCTCGGAGGACTTCGTGGCGACCCGGCTGCCGGAGATCCTGGAGTCCTTCCGGCGCGCCCACCCCGAGGTGGACCTGGAGCTGACGGTCGGCCTGTCGGGGACGCTCCAGGCGCGGCTCGCGGCGGGCCGGCTCGATCTGATCCTGGCCAAGCGGGGTGCCGGGGCGGACGGCGACGGCGGGGTGCCGGTGTGGAGCGACGTCCTCGTGTGGATCGGTGCGCCGGGGCTGCGGCTCGACCCGGACCGGCCGGTGCCGCTGATCGTCTATCCGTCGCCGGGCATCACCCGGGCGCGGGCGCTGGCGGCGCTGGAGGCGGAGGGCCGGGCGTGGCGGATCGCCTGCACGAGCTCCAGCCTGAGCGCGAACGTGGCGGCGGCCAGGGCGGGGCTCGGCGTGATGGCGCACACCCGCGGCCTGGTGCCGCCGGGCCTCGTCCCCGTACCGGCGAGGGCGGGCCTGCCGGAGCTGGGCGGGGTCGACTTCGTGCTGCGCAAGGGCCGGCGCGGCGGGGCGACGCAGGACGCGGCGGACGCGCTGGCCGAGGCGATCCTGGAGAGCGGCGACGGGCTGCGACGCCCGGGCTGAGGCCGCGACGACCGCGGCGACCCGGCCGTCACGCCCCGGGCGCCGGCGCCCGGCGGGACGCCGCTCCCCCGGCCGGGCGTCGTGGCGTGCTCGGCCGGTACAGATTCGGTGGAGACTTCCGGCCCCGCGGACGTACCGGTCGGTACGCAACGGCCCCCGCACTTCGGTCGATTACCCGCCCACCCGCCCTGACCAGTACGAACGAGGAATGTCGCGGCTTGGTGAAGGTCCTGCCGCCGCCGCTCCGGGTGGGGTACGGTCACGGCGCCGCAGCCGTCACAGCGGCCCCTTTCAGCCACCGAGCCGTCGAGGGAGGACCAGGTCCGTGCGCGAGTTCACCGTGCCGCCCGTCGAGGCGGCCCCCCTGAGCGGCGGCCTCGCGGACGCCGTCTTCGCCCGTGCCGCCGACACCCCCGACGCGGTCGCCTTCGGGCGACGGACGGCGGACGGGGGCTGGGAGGACGTGAGCTCCGCCCTGTTCCGGGACGAGGTGCTGGCCCTGGCGAAGGGGCTGATCGCGCACGGCGTGCGGTTCGGCGACCGGGTCGCGATCATGTCCCGCACCCGCTACGAGTGGACCCTCTTCGACTTCGCCCTGTGGACGCTCGGCGCCCAGCCCGTGCCGGTCTACCCGACCTCCTCCGCCGACCAGGTGCACTGGATGCTGCACGACGCCGAGGTCACCGCCTGCGTCGTGGAGCACGAGGACCACGCGATGACCATCGGCTCCGTGGTGGACCGGCTGCCGCGGCTCCAGCGGCTGTGGCAGCTCGACCCCGGCGAGGACGCGGGCCCCGGCGCGGTCGCGGAGCTCACCGCGGCCGGCGAGGGCATCGACGAGGAAGTGGTGCACCGGCACCGGCGCGCGGTCACCCCCGATTCGGTGGCGACGGTCATCTACACCTCGGGCACCACCGGCCGCCCCAAGGGCTGCGTGATCACCCACGGCCACTTCATGGTCGAGACGGACGCCCTGCTGGTCGGCTGGGAGCCGGTCTTCCGCTCCCGCCCCGGCGAGCGGGCGTCCACCCTGCTCTTCCTGCCGCTCGCCCACGTCTTCGGGCGGATGGTGGAGGTGGCCGCGGTCCGCGGCGGGGTGAAGCTCGGGCACCAGCCGTCGATGACCGCCGCCGCCCTCCTGCCCGACCTGGCCACCTACCGGCCGAGCTTCGTCCTCGCCGTGCCGTACGTCTTCGAGAAGATCTTCCACGCGGCGCGCCGCCGGGCCGAGGCGGACGGCCGCGCCGGCGTCTTCGACAAGGCCGTGGACGTGGCCGTGAAGTACGCGGAGGCCCTGGAGCACAAGGCGTTCGGCGAGGGCCCCGGCCCGTCGGCGGCGCTGCGGGTGCAGCACCAGTTCTTCGACAAGACGGTCTACGCCAGGGTGCGCGAGGCGCTCGGCGGGCGGATCAAGTACGCGATGTCGGGCGGCTCGGCGATGGACCGCAGGACCGGGCTGTTCTTCGCGGGCGCCGGGGTCACCGTCTTCGAGGGGTACGGCCTGACGGAGACGACCGCCGCCGCGACGGCGAACCCGCCCGGCCGGGTCAGATACGGCACGGTGGGCCGGCCGGTGCCCGGGACGACCGTGCACATCGCGGAGGACGGCGAGGTGTGGGTCCACGGCGGGCAGGTCTTCTCCGGCTACCTGGGCGACCCGGCGGCCACCGCCGCCGTGCTCAACGACGGCTGGCTCGCCACCGGCGATCTCGGCGCGCTCGACGACGAGGGCTATCTGACGATCACCGGGCGGAAGAAGGAGATCCTGGTGACCTCGGGCGGCAAGAGCGTGGCGCCGACCGGCCTGGAGGAGCGGGTACGGGCCCACCCGCTGATCGCCCAGTGCCTCGTCGTCGGCAACGACCGGCCGTACATCGCCGCCCTGGTCACCCTGGACCAGGAGGCCGTCGACCACTGGCTCGCCATCCAGAACCGCCCGCCGCTCTCCCCCGCCGAGCTGGTCCGCGACCCGGACCTGGAGACGGAGATCCGGCGCGGCGTGGTGGCCGCGAACACCCTGGTCTCGCAGGCCGAGTCGATCCGCACCTTCCGCATCCTCGCCCACCCCTTCAGCGAGGAGCACGGCCTCCTCACCCCGTCGCTGAAGCTGAAGCGCAAGGCCATCGAGCGCGCCTACGCGGCGGAGGTCGAGGCGCTGTACGGCTGACGGCTCGGTGCCGCGCGTGCGGAATGTTCCGGGGCCGGTGATCGTTGGACAGCGGGGGCGTGCCGCGGCACGCCCGCCGCGTACGACCACGACGACGTAAGGATCCATCCCACGTGAGCACGGACAACAAGGTCCCCTCGGTCATCCTGAACAACGGCGTGGCGATGCCGCAGCTCGGCTTCGGCGTCTGGCAGGTGCCGGACGCCGAGGCGGAGAAGGCCGTGGCCACCGCGCTGGAAGCCGGATACCGCTCCATCGACACGGCGGCGATCTACGAGAACGAGCGGGGCACCGGCCGGGCCGTGGCGGCCTCCGGGATCGCCCGCGACGAGCTCTTCGTCACCACCAAGCTGTGGAACAGCGAGCACGGCCACGACGCGACGCTGCGCGCCTTCGACACCTCCCTGGAGCGCCTCGGCCTCGACCACGTCGACCTGTACCTCGTCCACTGGCCGGTCCCGGCCCAGGACAAGTACGTCGACACCTACCGGGCCCTCGAGAAGATCCTCGCCGACGGCCGCGCCAAGGCGATCGGCGTCTCCAACTTCCTCCCCGAGCACCTGGAGCGGCTGACCGCCGAGACCTCCGTGGTGCCCGCGGTGAACCAGATCGAGCTGCACCCGCAGCTGGCGCAGGCCGAGTCCCGCGCCCTGCACGACCGGCTCGGCATCGCGACCGAGGCGTGGTCGCCGCTCGGCCAGGGCCGGGGGCTGCTCGACGTCCCCGCGCTCGTCGCCATCGCCCGCAAGCACGAGCGCACCCCCGCCCAGGTGGTGCTCCGCTGGCACCTCCAGCTCGGCAACGTGGTCATCCCGAAGTCGGTGACCCCGTCCCGGATCCGCGAGAACATCGAGGTCTTCGACTTCGAGCTGGACGCGGAGGACGTCGCCGCGATCGCCGCGCTCGACGAGGGCCGGCGCCTGGGCCCGAACCCCGCGCACTTCAACATGGCCTGAGGCGCCCGGTGACGACGGGGACGAGGGACGGGGGCCCGGCCCCCGTCCCGGACGGGCTCTACCGGGTGCGGAACGTGGGCAGCGGACTCGTCCTGGAGGTGTACGCCGGTTCGCGGCGGGGCGGCGCCAAGGTGCAGCAGGGCGCCGCCGCGGACGACGCCCCGGGGCAGCGCTGGCAGGTGTCCGCGGTGCCGAACGGCGGCGGGCTCTACCACCTGGTCAACGCGGCCAGCGGGAAGCGCCTCGACGTCGTGAACGCCTCCACGGAGCCGGGCGCGCTCGTCCAGCAGTGGCGGGCGAACAACTTCGGCGCCCAGGAGTGGATCATCGAGCGGGATGTCGAGGAGCCCGGCACGGTCACGCTGGTGAGCTTCGTCAGCGGGCTGCTGCTGGAAGTGGCGGACGGTTCGGCGGCCGAGGGCGCCGACATCCGGCAGGGGGAGGACACCGACTCACCGTTCCAGTGGTGGCGGCTGGAGCCGGTGCCCTCCTGAGCGGGGCACGGACGGCGGCCCGCGCGGTTCAGCCCTTGCGGGCGGTGTGGACCGTGTGGGCCGTCAGGTGGAAGAGGTCCGTGCGCCGGTGCAGGGACTGCGCGTCGGCCGGGTCGAGGAGGCGGTCGAGGGTGGCGCGGTCCTCGGCGTCCAGCCGCTCGCCGAAGCCCTCGCGGAGCCGCCCGAAGTGGCTGACGGCGAGCTCGCGGACGACCTGCGGGACCGGTGCCGGCACGTCCACGAGGAAGGTGCGGGTGCCGGCCGGGGTGAGGCCCGCGGAGACGAACAGGGCGCGCCAGTCGTCCGGTTCGCGGGTGGAGCCGGGCAGTTCGGCGCGCATCCGGGCGAACTGGCCGGCGTGCTCGGCGTCGAGGCGGGCCTCCAGGCCGGGGCGGCCGATGCCGATGTCCCGGGGCAGATGACGGGGCGGCAGCCCGCCCTCGACGAGCGCGATCAGACCTCCGGGGCGCAGCGTCTCGGCCAGGTCCGCGACCGCGGCCCGCTGGTCGCCGATGTGGTGCAGCGAGTTGCCCGCCCACAGCAGGTCGGCCTCGCCCAGGGTGCCGTTGTCGGCGGGGAGTTCGGCGCGCAGGGTGGCGACCCGGTGGCCGAGGCCCCGCTCCTCGGCGCGGGCGCGGGCCCGCTCCAGGAGCTCCGGCGTCGCGTCGACGGCGACGGCCTCGGCGTAGGGGAACGCCTCCGCGAGGAGCGTGGTGATGACGCCGGGACCGCTGCCGACGTCGAGGAGCCTGCGGACGCCGATCGCCGGGACGAGGGTGCCGAGCCAGGCGGCGGCCTCGCGGTAGGAGGTGCCGGCGACCTCGGCCTGGCGCTCCAGGAGCGGGGCGAGCCGGCCCCAGTCGAGCGCGGCGCCGTCGCCGTGGGAGTGGTCGTGGGAGTGGGACTGGTCGTGGGACTGGTCGTGGCCGGGTCCGTCACCGTGGGAGGAGCCGTGACCGGCGCCGTGACCGGCGCCGTGAGGGTGGTCGTGGCCGGGCCCGTGGTCGTGGCCCGGCCCGTGGTCGTGGGCCTGCGGGGCCGGGGCGGGCGCGGGGGCTTCGCGGTGCTGGGTCATGGGACCAGCCTGCGCCGCCCCTCGACGCGGCGCAAGAAAAGTTGCCGGTACGGCAAACGCCTCGGGAGCCCGCCGCACGGCGCGGGAGGTCCGCCGCCGGCCCGGCGAGCAGGCCGGGGACAAAAGTCCCGGGGGGTTTCCCGGTCCCGCTGTTAGCCTGGGCGTATGGGTGCGTTCCACTACTACTTCCTCTGATTCCGGGTACCGGCCCGGCCGCCGTCGCGGCCGTGCGCCGGTTTCGTGTGCCCTGATTCCACGAACCCACCTGAGGAACACCCATGCGCGAACGCGCTCAGCTCTCCCTCCGTCACGCCGGCGTCGCCTTCGGGGACCGCCGCATCCTCGACCAGGTCTCCTTCACCGTCCGCCCCGGCGAGAAGGCCGTCGTCGTCGGTGAGAACGGCTCCGGCAAGTCCACCCTGCTCCGGCTGCTCGACGGCACCCTGGCCCCCGACGAGGGCGAGGTCCTGGTGCGCTTCCCGGGCTCCGTCGCCCGGCTCGCCCAGACGCTGCCGGAGACGTACCCCGTCGGCCCGGACGACACCGTCCGGCACGCCCTCGACCTCGCCCTCGCCGAACTCCGCGAGCTCGAGGCCGAGCTGAGGGCCGCCGAGGCGGGTCTCGGCGCGGCGGGCCCCGACGAGCTCGCCGCGTACGGCGAACTCCTCGACCGCTTCGAGGAGCGCGGCGGCTACCGCGCGGACGCCGAGGTCGCCGCCGCCCTCGACGCCCTCGGCCTCGGCCACGTCACCGCCGACCGGCCGCTCGCCACCCTCTCCGGCGGCGAGCAGGCACGGCTCGCCCTCGCCTGCGTCCTCTCCTCCGGGGCCGAGCTGCTGCTGCTCGACGAACCGACCAACCACCTCGACCGCGACGCCGTGGACTGGCTGCGGGCGCGGCTCGCCGCGCACCGGGGCACCGCCCTCGTCGTCACCCACGACCGCGCGTTCCTCACCGGCTTCGCCACCACCGTCCTGGAGGTCGACCGGGACACCAGGACCGTGCTGCGGTACGGGGACGGCTGGACCGGCTACCGGGCGGCGAAGGCCGCCGAGCGGCGCCGCCGGACGCAGGAGCACCTGGAGTGGCGGGAGGAGGTGGCCCGCACCGAGGAGCTGGTCGCGGCGGCGGGGCAGCGGCTCGCGGCGACCGGGAAGGATCCGCGCCAGGGCTTCGGCAAGCACCGCCGCTCCAGCGAGAACAAGCTCTCCGGGCAGGTGCGGACGGCCCGCCGCCGGCTCGAGGAGCTGCGGCGGGAGCCGGTGGCCGCGCCGCCGGAGCCGCTGCGCTTCGACGGGCGGTTCGCCGGGGACGGCGCTGAGCCGCCCGAGGGGCCGCTCGTGGAGCTGGAGGACGTGGTCGTCGGCGGCCGGCTCGCCGTGGAGAAGCTGCGGATCGAGGCGGGTGAGCGGCTGCTCGTCTCCGGGCCCAACGGGGCCGGGAAGACGACCCTGCTGCGGGTGCTCGCCGGCGAACTCGCCCCGGACGCGGGGGTGGTGCGCCGGGCCGGCCGGGTCGGTCACCTCGCCCAGGAGCTGCCGCACTCCCCCACCCGCCGCACGGCCCTCGCGGTCTGGGCGGAGGGCCGACCGGGACCGCCGGAGGAGCACGCGGGTGAGCTGCTCGCCCTGGGGCTGCTGCGGGAGGAGGACCTGGCGGTGCCGGTGGCCGCGCTGTCGGCCGGTCAGCGCCGGCGGCTCGAACTCGCGCTCCTGGTCTCCCGCCCCGCCGACCTGCTGGTCCTGGACGAGCCCACGAACCACCTCGCGCCCGCGCTGGTGGAGGAGCTGGAGGAGGCGGTCGCCGCGTTCCCGGGCGCGGTGGTCGCGGTCTCGCACGACCGGGAGTTCCGCGAGCGCTTCACCGGCCGCCGGCTCGAACTGGCCGGGGGCCGCGTCTCCTCCTAGGGGACGGGCTTCGCGTGGGCCACGAGCCGGTACTCCGGGTCCGCGCGGGGCCGGTCCTGGTCCGGGAGGGCAGCCAGGGCTCCCGCGAGGGTGTCCGTGGTGGCCGCGTCGCCGCGGAACCAGGAGGCGTAGTGGCCGGCGCGGAGCCTGCGGGCGGTGCCTCGCGGGGTGGCGCCCTGGCCGTGCCCGGTGAAGGCGGTGGCCCCGGCCGGGGCGAGGCCGTGCGCGGCGGCGAGCGCGCCGACGCGCCCGGCCAGGTCGCGGGCGGCGGCGGCCGACCGGTGCGGCCGGAGCAGGGCGTCGATGTCGCTGCCGACGTCGTGGGCGGCGTCCTTGTCGACGGTGACGGCGAGGACGCCGCCGGGGCGCAGCACCCGGGCGGCCTCGGCGACGATCTCCCCGGTGTACGGCACCAGGTGGAGCAGCCAGACCGCGCAGACGGCGTCGAGGCTCGCGTCGGGGAACGGCAGCCGGCGGGCGTCGGCGCGGACCACCCGGCCGGGCAGCCGCCCGGCCGCGGTCCTGAGCATGGCGTGGGCGGCGTCGGCGCCGAGGACGCGCAGTCCGGCCCCGGCGATCCGCTCGGTGACGAGGCCGGTGCCGCAGGCGAGGTCGAGGAGGGTGCGGGCGCCGGGCGGCAGGAGCCGCAGCACGGCTCCGGCCGCCGCCTCCGCTCGGGGCACACCGCCCCGGGTCTCGTCGTAGTGCGCCGCCTCGGTCTCGTAGTCGAGCAGGGTGTCCGCCATGCCGGGGATCGTACGGGGGCCGGCGTGGCGAACGATCCGGCCCGGGTGGGCGGGGCCCGGCGTGGCGCGGCGGGCGGACGGTGTGTCAGTGGGCGCCGTGGGCGGGGGCGATGGCCTCGACGCGCTCGGCGAGGGCGAAGTCCTTGTCGGTGAGGGCGCCGCCGGCGGAGTGGGTGTGGACGGAGACCGCGACCGAGTCGTACCCGAGCGTCAGATCCGAGTGGTGGTCCAGCTCCTGCTGGATCTGGGCCACGTGGACGACGAGGGCGGTGGCGGCGAAGTGGTCGGCGAGCCGGTAGGAGCGGACCAGGCGCGCGTCCTCGACGGACCAGCCGGGAAGCTCCCGCAGTCGGTCCTCGATCTCCTTCTGCGACAGCGGCTGCGTGGGCACGGGGTGCTCCCTCCGGTCGGTGGTGCGCGGGGCGGGTTCGAGGTGCGGATGTGCCCCCGGGGGAACGTACCCGGGTCACCCCTCTGAGATACCGTCTGCCCATGACGACAGTCGTGAACGACACGGGAGTGGGGCCCCTGCTGCGCGACTGGCGGGAGCGGCGGCGGCTGAGCCAGCTGGAGCTGGCGCTGCGCGCGGACTCCTCGGCGCGGCACATCTCCTTCGTCGAGACCGGGCGTTCGCGGCCGAGCGAGGAGATGATCCTCCGGCTCGCCGAGCACCTGGAGGTGCCGGTGCGGGACCGCAACGTGCTGCTGCTCGCGGCGGGTTACGCGCCCCGGTACGCGGAGTCGGCGCTCGACGCGCCGGAGCTGGAGACGCTGCGGGAGGGCATCGAGCGGCTGCTCCAGGGGTACGACCCGTACCCGGCGCTGGTGGTGGACGGCTCGTACACGGTGGTGGCCGCCAACCGGGCGATCGCGCTGCTGATCGAGGGGCTGCCGGAGCATCTGCTGACCCCGCCGATGAACGTCATGCGGGTCACGCTGCACCCGGAGGGCCTGGCGCCCCGGATCCGCAACTTCCGCGAGTGGCGGGGGCATCTGCTGGCCCAGATGGAGCGTCAGATCGCCTACGCCCGCTCGGACGCGCTGCGCGCGCTGTACGAGGAGGTGGCGGCGTATCCGCTGCCGGAGCCGCACCCGGGCGACCAGGAGGATCCCGAGCCGTACCCGTACTTCGCGCTGCCGCTGCGGATCGAGCACGACGGGCGGGTGCTGTCCTTCGTGTCGTCGATCTCGACCTTCAACACGCCGATGGACGTGACCGTCGCCGAGCTGGCCATCGAGACGATGCTCCCGGCCGACCCGGCGACGGGGGAGTACCTGCGGTCCCTCAGCGCGTAGCGGCGCGCAGCGCGGCCCACTGGAGGAGGGCGAAGCCCGCGACGGTGCCGGCCTGCACCGGGGTCCAGACGACTCCGGCGGTGGTGGGCTCCAGCCAGGCGGCGAGCGCGACGAGGCTGAGGGCGGCCCACAGCAGGTTGGCGTCGATGACGAGCTTCACGCCGAGCACCGGGGGCTGCGGGCGGGCGGCCAGCCAGGCGACGCCGGCGGCGTAGGCGGTGAGGAAGACGCCGAGGCCGAGGAGGAGCGTGCGGTCCACGCCGAGGAGTTCGCCGAGCGGGCCGGCGGCGACGGCGTAGGCGAGGCCGTTGGCCCCGGTGACGGCGGCGTCGAGGGCGAGGAACCGGCGCACCATGGACTGCGGCTGGGTGGTGCGGGAGAGTCCGGCGAGCAGGGCCTGGGACATGACGGATCACCCTCCTGAAGGGGTCGCTCGTACGGTGGGGCCCGGCGCCCGGGCGGAGTGCGCCGCCCGGGTTCCGGTGGTGAAGAGCTTGCCGCCTCAGGAGGGCGCGGGTCGATTACCCCGGAGGTCATGCGGGCCGCCGGACGGCCCGTCAGTAGGCGGCCTGGCGGTGCCCGATGAAGGCGCGGAGCCGGGTGGTGTCGGCGTCGGTCCAGCCGGCGGGCGGGACGACGGCGGCCCAGCCGTCGACGGCCCCGGCGCCGTAGCGGTGGCCGTGCGGGGCGTCGACGCCGTACGAGACGGCCATGTCGACCGAGGTCTGCCAGAAGGTGACGAAGGGGAACCAGCGGATCTCGGGGGTGATGTCCGGGCCGAGCGGGCGGGAGAGCCAGGCGGGCCGGTCGAGGAGGAGGTCGGGCGACCACCAGACGACCGGGTCCGAGGCGTTCTGGAGGTAGACCACGCGGGGGTGTTCCCAGACGGCGGACGGCCGGGCGAGGTCGGCGGCCGGGAACTGGGCGAAGCGGACGCGGCTGCCGCCCTCGTACTGGGGGCGCCAGACCGGGCTGCCCGGGTCGCGGTCGCGGCGGAGCTCGCGGGAGATCGGCGAGAAGTCGGGCGGGCCCATGATCAGGGCTCCGTCGGTGCCGGCGAGGAGGGCGTCGGCGGTGCCGAAGGAGGCTTCGACGGCGTAGGCGCCGAGGCTCTCGCCGGTGACGACGAACGTCGGCCGGCGGTCGGCGGGCAGGGTGTCGAGGCGGGCCCGTACGGCGTCGACGAGGGCGCGGGTGGCCTGGCCGGCCTTCTCCTTGTCGACGAGGAAGGAGACCCAGCTGGGCAGGTACGAGTACTGGACGGCGACGATCGCGGTGTCGCCCCCGTACATGTACTCCAGGGCCTCGGCGGCGTTCGGGTCGATCCAGCCGGTGCCGGTGGTGCCGGCGACGGCGAGCACGGCCCGGTCGAAGGCTCCGGTGCGGTCGAGTTCGCGGACGGCGAGGGCGGCCTGGGCGGCGAAGGGGCGGTCGTCGGAGAAGGCGACGGGCGGGGTGGACGGCACGTAGACGCGGACGGGGTCGCGGGCGGGGCGACCGCTCCAGGCGGTGAGCGCGGCCCGGGTGGGTGTGGAGCCGGTGAAGTTGCGGCCCTGGTAGCCGAGCGCGTCCCAGTCGAGGAGGGAGCCGGGGCCGCCGGAGACGTAGCGGGACGCGGGGCGTTCGATGCCGGCCTTGGTGCCGCCGTTGGTGGCGGCGGCGATGCGGTCGGCGATGTCGACGATCCCCCGGTCGTAGACGATGTCGCGGACGCCGACGAGGACGGCGAGGGCGGTGAGCAGCGCGCCGGTGGCGTAGGCGGCGGGGCGGGGCAGGAGCCGGCCGAGCAGCCGGATGAGGGTGACGGCGGCGAGCCGGACGAGCCGGGCGAGGACCAGCGCGAGGGCCAGGAGGGCGAGTCCGATGAGGGCGATCATCGGGGTGTGCCAGGTGAGCGAGGGCGGCAGGTCCTGGAGGACCCGCAGCCGGCGCTGCATCCGGGCCGACTCGGAGATCAGCCAGACGCTCGCGACGGGGGCGAGCAGCCAGTACGCCTGCCAGCAGCGGGCCCGTATCCGCTCGCCCGGCGGGCGGGGGACGACGGCCCGGAAGAGCCAGGCGAGGGTGGAGCCGAGGGCGTAGCCGATGGCGGCGGTGATGCCGCCGACGATGCCCTGGAGGTACCAGGGGCGGGGCACGAGCGAGGGGCTGAGGCTCGACCAGAAGAAGACGGTGGCGAGGCAGAGCGCGGTGAGGTCGGGCCAGCGCCGGACCCGGTACGCGGGGTCGGGCCGGTCCCAGTAGGGCCGCCGCGCGAAGGCGGCGGCGCGCCGGGCGGCGCGCCGGGCCGTGCCGGGGGCCGGGCCGGAGCGCGGTCCCGTGGACCGATCGGGGTGGGTGGTCCGGTCGGTCGAGGTCATCCGGTCAGCCTGGTACGGGCGGACGGGTGACCGCAAACCGGATTCTCCGGCGGGCGGACGGATCCGGCCGCCCGGCGCGGGGCAGGGCGGCCGGTCCCGGCGGGTCAGCGGGCCGGGGGCTCCCGGTGCGGGCGCGGTCCCGCCGGGGCGGGATCGGGCTCGGGGGCCGCTTGCGCGGGCGCCGGTTCGGCGGGGTGCTCGGCGGCGCGGCGGCCACGGGCGACCTCGGCGCGCAGCAGGGCCTGGAGGACGGCGTACGGGTCTGACGTCATGGTGGTGCTCCTCGCGGGTGCGGGATGGGTGGGGGCTGCTGCGGCGGGGCCGGTCAGCAGCGCATCACCACCCGCCGGTGCGGGAGCGCGCGCGGAGCGGGTACGGGACGGGGGGCGCCGCGCCGGGGGGCGCGGCGGGCGGCGCGGGGGCGCGGGGGCGGCGGGACGGGGCGGACGCGGGTCCTGCGGTGCCGGGTGCGGCCGGGGAGGCCGGCCTCGGCGGGGCCGGGTTCGTACGTCTCGCCGACGGGGTCCGGCACGGCGGGCGCGCCGGCCGGCCGGGGTTCGGCGGCGGGTCCCGGCAGGGCGGCCGCGGGGCCGGTCGCGGCGAGGGCGGCGAGGACGAGCAGCGCGCCGCAGACGAGGAGGAGGAGCCGCCGGACGCGTGCCGGAGTGCCCGCCGGGGTGGCGGGCGCGCGGTGCGGCCGGGCCGGGTGGGCCGGCCGGGGTGCGGGGCTCACGGTGATCCGTACTGCCCCGCCGGGCCGGCCGGCGCTCCGTCCGGGCGGGAGATCCGCCCTCCTGGACTACGCCTCCGGGGCCGGATTCACCGCCTCGGCGGCGTCTCCCCCGGTGGCGGCGGCGCGGCGGCGGGCGGCCATCCAGGCGTACACGAGGACGCCGGCGAAGAGGAAGAGGACGCCCTGGTAGACGGCGGCGTAGCCGGATCCGGCGACGAGCCAGAGGGAGAAGCCGAAGGCGGCGAGGGCGAGGAGGGTGTCGCGGACGAGCCGGGAGCGCGAGACCCGGTCCGCCTGGCCGGAGAGCAGGAAGTAGATCTGGGCGGCGGCGGAGAGCAGGTAGGGGACGGTGGCGGTGAAGGTGGTGACGAGGACGAGGATCTCGAAGACTCCGCTCGGTCCCGCCGTGTAGTTGTAGACGGTCAGCAGGGAGGCGAGGACGACGGTCACGAGGACGCCGACGGTGGGCACGCCGCGCCGCTTCACGGTGAAGACCTTCGGGAAGAGGCCGTCGCGGGCGGCGGCGTAGGGGGTCTGGGCGCTGAGCAGGGTCCAGCCGTTGAGGGCGCCGAGCATGGAGACGAGGGCCATGCAGGCGACGGCGGTGCCGCCCCAGCCGCCGCCGAACATGAGGTCGACGGCGTCGGCGAAGGGGGCGCTGGAGCCGACGAGGTCGTCGTGCGGGACGGTGCCGAAGACCGAGACCATGGTGAGCAGGTAGAGCGCGGCGGCGGCGAGGGTGCCGAGGACGGTGGCGCGGCCGACGTTGCGGCGCGGGTCGCGGACCTCGCCGGCGCTGACGGCGGCGGACTCGACGCCGAGGTAGCTGAAGAGGAGGATCGCGGCGGAGGCGGAGACGGCGCCGAGCGCGCTCTCGTCGCCGGCCCGGAAGGGGCCGAGGTTGGCGCTGTCGAAGAACAAGAACCCGCCGACGGCGACCAGCAGCAGCGGGACGAACTTGAGGACGGTGGCGACGAGCTGGACGGCGCCGACGTACCGGGTGCCGGCGAGGTTGGCGAGGGCGGGCAGCCACTGGATCAGCAGGGCGGCGGCGATCGTCGCGGTCGTCGATCCGTGGAGGGGCAGGAGGACGTCGAGGTAGCCGACGGCGGCGACGGCGAGGGCCGCGTTGGAGACCCAGGCGGTGATCCAGTACGACCAGGCGGCGAGGAAGCCGGCGAAGTCGCCGAAGGCCGCGCGGGCGTAGACGTAGGGGCCGCCGGTCGTCGGGTGGCGGCGGGCGAGCCGGCCGAAGACCAGGGCGAGGGCGAGGGCGCCGAGGGTGAGGACGCCGAAGGCGACGAGGCTGATCGTGCCGAAGGGGGCGACGGAGGCGGGCAGGAGGAAGATGCCGCCGCCGATGATGTTGCCCATGACCAGGGCCGTGGCGATCGGGAGTCCGAAGCGCCGGGTGTGCTGTCCGCCGGTGTCCTGCCGCGTGGGAGTGGAGGTGGGGGTGGGCGTGGGCGTGGCGGGGGCCGTGGGGGCCGTGCTCATGGGGGTGGTGCGCCTTCCGTCGTGCAGAACCGGACATCGCTCCGGAACCGGACCATGGTCGACGACGGCGAACACCTGTCCAAATCAGTGGTTTTTGTCCGGCACGACCGGCCCCTTGACCGGAAGAACTGGTTCCGCTTCCGCTTCGGGCAGGGAATCCTCCCGAGTCGCCGCCGGGCGCTCCAGCGGCACCTGCGGCCCGTCGCTCTCGCGCAGCCAGCGGCGCAGCACGCGGTGCACCCGCTCCGCGCCCACCAGCTCCGCGCCCTCTGTGCCCTCTGTGCCCTCTGTGCCCTCTGTGCCCTCCTCGATCGGCGGCGACAGCTCCGGCGGCGACAGCAGGAAGGGGTGCGCCTGCTCCCCGCCGAGCCCGCCGTGCGAGCCGATCTGCTCCTCGAAGGCGTGCACGGTGCCGGTCGCCGGGTCGTACATCGAGTTGACCATCACGTCGGCGACGTGCGGGAAGCCGTCGGTGCGCCGGACGGCGTCGGCCGCGCCCGGGCCGAACACCGCCAGCGGCCCGTCGTCGGCCAGCTCCGCCACCGGCACCTCGACCCCGTCGGCGGCCAGCACCACCGAGCCGTGCTCGGCGCTCGCCACCAGCAGGAAGCCGATCCCCGGATGCTGCGCGAGGGTCCGCAGCAGCGCCGGGTGGCGCCGGTCGATCTCCTCCTTCGTCATCCGGCGCGGCACGTCGGGGAAGGAGATCAGGCCCAGGTTCCCCGAGGCGAGGACGACCGGCTCCGACGGACGGGCGGGCAGCTCCCGCTGGGCCTCCTCACCCGTCTCCACGGGCCGGTGCAGGGCGCTGCGCAGCGCGTCCCTGGCGGCGTCCCTGGCCTCCGCGCCGCTGCGGGTCCTGCCGACCCGGCGGGAGACCGGCAGCCCGCAGCCCGCCCGCACCAGGTCCTTCAGCGTCAGCCCGTACGCCCCCTCGAAGGTCTCCCCCGGGCTCTGTCCGTGGTCGGAGAGGAGCACGATCCGGTACGGCCGGGGCGCGTGCTCGGCGACCCGGGCGACCAGGGCGAGGGAGCGGTCGAGCCGGCGCAGCACCTGGTCGGTGTCGCGGCCCCGCGGTCCCGAGTGGTGGGCCACCTCGTCGTACGCCACCAGGTCGGCGTAGACGGCGGTCCGGCCGGCGAGCATGTCGCCCATGACGGCGGCGACCACCACGTCCCGCTCGATCACCGTCGCGAAGGCCCGGACGAAGGGGTACGTGCCGCCGCGCGGGATCCGCGGGCGCTCGCGGCGCAGCCGGGCCCGGGTCGACTGCGCCACCTCGCGGACGACCTCGTTGACGAAGGAGCCGGCGGTGCGGACCGCGTTGGCCGGGTCGGAGAAGTACGCGAAGTAGCCGGCGCGCGAGCGGTTCCGGCGGCCCCGGCGGGCCGCCACGGTCAGCACCAGCGCCACCTGGTCGGCGCCGCCGCTGAAGAGGTTGCCCCGGGAGGCGCCGTCCAGGGTGAGCAGTCCGCCGTCGCCGGTGCGGCGCACGGCCCGGCGCTGGAGCTCCACGGCGCTCGCCGGCCGGTTCGACACCATGAGCCGGCCGGTGTCCTTCTCGTACCAGCGGAAGGCCGGCACGTCCTCGTTGCTGCCGTGCAGGATGCCGAGCTGGCTGGCGCCGGTCTGGCTCGACCAGTCCGTCCGCCACGGGGTGAGCCGGTGCCCCGCGTCCAGCCAGCCGGCCACCGTCGGCATCACGCCGTCGGCGACGGCCGACCGCAGCACCTCGTGGCCGACGCCGTCGAGCTGGAGGAAGACCGTGCCCGGCGGGGGCGCCGGGACGGTCCGGGGGTCGCGGGGGCGGGTGCGGCCGGTCAGCCGGTAGAGCCGGCGGCGGTAGGCGTCGTCGTCCCGGACGGCGAGCGCGGTGGAGGTCGCGGAGGCGACGGCGGACATCACGGCGGCGACGACCACCGCCGTCTCCGGGTCGGCGGCCCCGCGCCCGTCCGGGATCAGCCAGAGCGCGACGAGCAGCAGCGAACCGTTCAGGAAGAAGACCAGCAGACCGAGGACGAGCGCGGGGACGAGGAGCAGGGCGCGGACCACCAGGGGCCAGACGAGCGCGGTCAGCAGACCGAAGGCGCCGGCCGCCCACGCGGCGGTCAGCGCCGTCCTGGTCAGGCTGTCGCCGTCGGCGGACTGCAGCTGGAAGTCGGGCAGCAGCCCGGCGAGCGCGAGGAGGGTGACCGTCGACACGGCCCACACGGTGAGCACGCGTACGGCCGTCCGCCCCGCGGTGCGCCAGCGGTCGGTGCCGCCGCCCCTTCGCCCGTCGCCCACGCCGCTCGTCACCTTTCACCCAAACGTCCCCCTACCCTGACACACCTACCCACGCGGGGCGCACGGCACATCGGGCGGGGGCGGACGGTGAGGGCCGCCGCGGGTCAGGTGCCGTCGTAGCCGGCGGTCGGCATGGAGAGCCGCCGGTGGACCGCCGCCTTGGCCGCGGAGTCGTAGGCGGGCGGCGCGGCGCCGGCCGTCTCCACCCGCACGCCCCGGCGGGCGCACTCCGCGCGGAAGCCGGCGACCGAGGTCAGGGCGCGGGCCAGGACGCGCTCGTTGGCGGCGACGAAGAGGTCGACCTCCCCCGACTCCACATCGGCCCACAGTTCGTCGTGGTCGGGGCGGACGCCGTAGAAGAGGAGCTGGCGGGCGAGGACGTACCCCCGCTCGACGGCCCAGCGGGCACACGCGGCCTGCTGGCCGCGCGTATCGACGAGGAACGGTTCGGAATCGAGTTC
The DNA here is from genome assembly GCF_044541975.1 of Streptomyces sp. NPDC085460. Classification (NCBI taxonomy): domain Bacteria; kingdom Bacillati; phylum Actinomycetota; class Actinomycetes; order Kitasatosporales; family Streptomycetaceae; genus Streptomyces; species Streptomyces sp. NPDC085460. The sequence goes on along the minus strand of NZ_JBITTO010000001.1, from coordinate 221,112 downwards.
TTCGAGCGGGGTGAGGCTGGCGATCGCCGCCACCCGGACGTCGTTCATGCGCCGACCCTACTGCGCCGGGGTGCCCCACGGGAGGGCCGCCGGGCCTCTACCCTCGACAGGGAGGACGCAGGGCGACGGAAGGGCGGCATGCCGGTGGAGGTCACCTGGTGGGGGCACGCGACCTGCACGGTCGAGGACTCCGGGGTCCGGTTCCTCACCGACCCGCTGTTCGCCCGGCGCCTCGCGCACCTGCGGCGCCGCCGCGGCGCCCCGCCGCCGCCCGAGGCGGCCGTGGCGGAGGCGGTCCTCGTCTCGCACCTGCACTCCGACCATCTGCACCTGCCGTCGCTGGCCCGGCTCGCGCCGGGGACCCGGGTGCTGGTGCCGGCCGGCGCGCCCGACGCCGTGCCGGGGCTGCGGCGGCTCGCCGCGGCGGGGCTGCGGCTCACGGAGGTGGCGGTCGGGGACGAGGTGACGGTGGAGGGCGTGACGGTACGGGCGGTGCCGGCGGCGCACGACGGGCGGCGGCTGCCGTTCGGCCCGCACCGCTCCCCCGCGCTCGGGTACGTCGTCGAGGGCGAGGCCCGGACGTACTTCGCCGGGGACACCGGTCTCTTCGACGACATGGCGGAGGCGGTCGGGCCGGTGGACGTGGCGCTGCTGCCGGTCGGCGGCTGGGGCCCGTACCTGGGCCACGGCCATCTGGACGCGGGCCGCGCGGCGCAGGCGCTCGCGGAGCTCTCCCCGGCGGCGGCGGTGCCGGTGCACTACGGCACGTACTGGCCGATCGGCCTGGACGGCGTGCGCCCGCACGAGTTCCACGCGCCGGGCGACGAGTTCGCCCGGCACGCGGCCCGGCTGGCGCCCAAGGTCGTGGTGCACCGGCCGGCGCACGGCGAGCGGGTGCGGCCGGAGGTCGCCCGGTGACAAGTGCGTTGCTCGCCGCCGTGGGCGACCTGCCGCCGGAGTCGACGCAGCAGGCGGTCGGCTTTCCGTCGCTGTTCCTGCTCGTGGCGCTGGGCGCCCTGGTGCCGGTGGTGCCGACGGGCGCGATCGTCAGCTCGGCGGCCGTGGTCGCCTTCCACCAGTCCTCGCCCCTGTCGCTCCTCGTCGTCTTCCTGCTGGCCTCGCTCGCCGCGTTCCTCGGCGATCTGGCGCTGTACTGGCTGGGGCAGCGGGGCGTGCGGTCGAGGAACGGTTCGCGGTGGCTGGCGGCGCTGCGCTCCCGGGTGACGGCGGACCGCCTCGCGCACGCGCAGGAGCGCCTCGACACCCATCAGGTGTCGGTGCTCGTGCTGTCCCGGCTGGTCCCGGCCGGCCGGATCCCGGTGATGCTGGCCTGTCTGCTCGCCCGCATGCCGCTGCGCCGCTTCGCGCGCGGGGACGCGGCGGCCTGTCTGGCGTGGGCGGCGACGTACCAGCTGATCGGCGTCCTGGGCGGCTCGCTCTTCCCGGAGCCGTGGCAGGGCGTGGTGGCGGCGGTGGGCCTGACGCTGCTGATCAGCGCGGGGCCCGCGGTGTGGCGGCGGGTCCGGGGCGGCCGGGGCGAGGTGCTACGGCACGAGGACGCGTGAGCCGCCCACCGGGAGGTCCCACAGGTCCTCGCGGGGCAGCCCCGCGCGTTCCCAGGCGGCCCGGACGCGGGTGAGGGGTTCGAGGACGGGCTCGGAGGACAGGACGAAGGTGGCCCAGTGCATGGGGGCCATCCGGCGGGCGCCCAGGTCCAGGTGGGCGCGGACGGCCTCCTCCGGGTCGGTGTGGACGTCCCGCAGCCACCAGCGGGGGTCGTAGGCGCCGATGGGGAGGAGCGCCAGGTCGATGCCGGGGTGGCGGCGGCCGATCTCGGCGAACCAGTGGCCGTAGCCGGTGTCCCCGGCGAAGTAGACGCGGTGGCCCGCGGGGTCGGTGAGCACCCAGCCGCCCCACAGGGAGCGGCAGGTGTCCAGGAGGGTGCGCTTGGACCAGTGGTGGGCGGGGACGAAGTCGAAGCGGACGCCGTCCAGTTCGGCCGCCTCCCACCAGTCGAGTTCGGTGACGCGGGTGAAGCCGCGGCGGCGGAACCAGCGGCCGAGGCCGGCCGGGACGAAGGCCGGGGTGGCGCGCGGGAGGCGGCGGAGGGTGGGGGCGTCGAGGTGGTCGAAGTGGTTGTGGCTGATGACGACCGCGTCGACCGGCGGCAGGTCCTCCCAGCGGACGCCGACCGGGGTGAGCCGGGCGGGGGTGCCGAGGATGCGGCGGGACCAGACCGGGTCGGTGAGGACGGTGAGGCCGCCGGCGCGCAGGATCCAGCTGGCGTGTCCGGCCCAGGTGACGGCGAGGGTGCCGGGGCCCGCGGGCGGCGGCGGGCCGGGCTCGAAGGGCAGCAGCGGCACGTCCCGCAGGCCCTCCGGCCGGGGGCGTACGGCGCCTTCCCTGGCGAGCCGGGCGAGCGCGCGGACGCCGGGCAGGGGCGCGGTGAGCCGGTCGGCGAAGGTGCGGGGCCAGTCCTCGCGGAGCCGGCCGAGCGGCTGGAGGACGGAGGTCGGCGGGGTGGCGGGCGCGGCCGGGTGCGGTGCCTCGGCGGCCGGGGCGGGGCGGGCCGTCCGTTCGGTCATCTGCGGGCTCCGTTCTGCGCGGTCGGGTCGGCCAGGTCGTCGAGGGCGGCGGACAGCTCGGCCAGGGCGCGGACCGCCTGGGGCAGTTCCTCCGGTGTACGGGAGGCGAGCGTCTCGGCGCGCTCGGGCGGGTCGGTGCCGAGCAGCGGCCCGGTGTCGAGGCGGACGCGGAGGGCGCCGAGTTCGTCGCCGAAGCGGTGGCCGCCGGGGACGGGCCGGCCGAGCCGGGCGGTGAGGTACTGCTCCAGCTCCAGGGAGTCGGTGACCCCGCGGGCGGCGAGTCCGGGGCGGAGCGGCCCGAGGTCGGCGTAGAGGTGGCGGCCGGCCCGCGGGGGCCGGGCGAGGGCGCCGGCGGCGAGGACGGCGCGGTGCGCGGCGGCGGCGAGCCGGCCGTGGACGGCGGCGGCCCGCAGGGCGGGTACGGAGACGTCCTCGGGTTCGTCGAGGGCGTGGGCGGCGGCGGGGGCGACGGGCGCGGGGAGGACGGCGCCGAGCGCGGTGAGGACGTCGAGGGCGCGGGCCCGGGGGTCGCCGTAGCGGTCGGAGCGGGCGCGGCCGGCCGGCGGGAAGCGGGCGATCGCGCAGGGCCAGGCGGCGGGGACGAGGCCGCCGCCGGCGAGGTCGGCGAGGACGGTGACGTCGTCGGGGCACATCTCGGCGGGGCTGACCAGGACGGTGTCCCGGGGGTCGTGGAGGGTGTCGCGCCAGGTCTCGTCGCTGACGATGTGGAGCCCCTCCGCGACGGCGGCCTCGCAGCTCTCCCGGACGAGTTCGGGCGGGGCGACGGTGGCGGTGGGGTCGTCGGCGACGGAGAGGAGCAGGACGCGCGGGTCGCCGCCCTCCGCGCGGACGCGGCGGACGGTCTCCAGGAGCGCGTACGGGTCGGGGACGCCGCCGGCCTCGGCGGTGGTGGGCACGTGGTACGCGGGCCGGCCGAGGAGCCGGATCTGCGGGGTCCACCAGGCGGGGCTCGGGCGGGGCAGCAGCACGTCGCCGCCGTGGGCGGCGAGCAGGGCCAGGAGCAGGGCGGGCGCGCCGGGCGCGGCGAGGCCGTCCTCGGCGTGGCCGCGCAGACCCCGGCGCCACCAGTAGCCGGCGGCGGCCTCGCGCAGTACGGGGCCGCCGCCGGGCGGTTCGGGGGAGGTCCGTCCGGCGGCGGCCGCGAGGAGGGCGGCGAGCCCCGGGGGGACGGGCCGGCCGCTCTCGGGCGCCGGAGGTCCGTAGCGCACCGGGCCGCGGCCTTCCGGAGCCGTCTCCCGCATGTCCCGTACCTCCTGAGCGCGCGGGGGCGCCGGGCACGGCATCCCCGAGCCCTTTATACGAAGGTTCGCGCCGGTCCGCCCGCCCAGATGACGGTGACCGGGTGACGGGCGACCGTGTCGACGAGGCGCCCCGGCGCGGGTGGTGGGCCGGTGGACGCGGCCGGTCTCCGGGGTGGCGCCGAGGGCCGTCCGGGTGACGGGGGCGGGGGCGGGGAAGTTGCGGCGGCGGCCCGGTTTCCCCCACGGTCCGGGCCGCCCCCGCGGGTACGCGCCCCCCGTCGCGCGTCCCCCCCGAGGGAAAGATATAGAAGTCGCTTCTAGAAACCAACTCCAGTCCGAGATCTTTCTCGCCGGACACTCCTGGACCACCCGCCCCGGACGCCGCCGAACTCCACGGCGCGGGCGGCCCGTTCGGGCGAGCGGGGCGGAGCGTCCGGTGTCCACATTTCAAGACGCCCGTCTCACCATCCGTCGCGAGCCCCTACCGTGGAAGCACCACCCACACCGAGGGAGTCGGTTCGATGACGCACGCCTCCGAGCAGTCCCGGGTCCACGAGACCGCCGTCTACACCCACGGCCACCACGAGTCGGTGCTCCGCTCGCACACCTGGCGCACCGCCGCCAACTCGGCGGCCTACCTGCTGGGCGAGGTGCGCCCCGGGCTCGACGTGCTGGATGTCGGCTGCGGGCCCGGCACCATCACCGCCGACCTGGCCGCGCTGGTCGCCCCGGGGCGGGTCACCGCCGTCGACGCCGCCGAGGACGTGCTGGCGAAGGCGCGCGCGACCGCCGCCGAACGCGGCCTGGAGAACGTGGAGTTCGCGGTCGCCGACGTCCACGCCCTGGACTTCCCCGACGACTCCTTCGACGTCGTCCACGCCCACCAGGTGCTCCAGCACGTGGGCGATCCGGTCCAGGCGCTGCGCGAGATGCGGCGCGTCTGCCGGACCGGCGGGATCGTCGCGGCCCGCGACAGCGACTACGGCGCCTTCGCCTGGTACCCGGAACGGCCCGCGCTCGACGGCTGGCTGGACCTGTACCACCGGGTGGCGCGCGCCAACGGCGGCGAACCGGACGCCGGGCGGCGGCTGTTCGCCTGGGCCCGGCAGGCCGGCTTCACCGACGTCACCACCACGGCGGCCGCCTGGTGCTTCGCCACCGCCGACGAGCGGGCCTGGTGGAGCGGCCTGTGGGCGGACCGCACGACCGCCTCCTCCTACGCGGAGCTGGCGGTCGAGGGCGGCCACGCCACCCGCGCCGAGCTGGCGGAGATCGCCGCGGCGTGGCGCGAGTGGGGCGCGCGGGAGGACGCGTGGTTCATGGTCCCGCACGGCGAGATCCTCTGCCGCGTCTCCTGAGCCCGTCGCGACCGGCCGGGCACGCCCTGCGGCGAGCCCGTGGCGACCGGCGGGGCACGCCCCACGGCCGCGTGCGGGCCCGTCGACCCGTGCCGTCCGGCTCGGCTGGACCGAGGGCGCGACCAGGTCTTTCCGCCGCCCGAAAAGGGCGCGCGGGCGGCGCGGGGGCCTGCCTAGGGTGGAGGGTCGTCCGCCGTCGGGGCGGGCGCCGGGAGCACCACGGGAGTACGAGAGATGGGCACGCCACACACCTACCGGGTCATCGTGCGGGGCACCTTCGACGGGCTGTCGCCCGCGAGCAGGGAGCGGCTGCTGGCCGAGGTGGAGGAGCACGGCCTGGCGTCGATGCGGTTCACCGAGGAGGGGTCGCTCAGCTACGACCGGACGCTCAGGCACTTCTCGTACCGGCTGGTCGTCACCTCGGACGCCGAGGACGGCGACGAGATGGCGGGCGCGCTCGCCGAGGAGCGGGTGGAGGCGGCGCTGGGCGCGCTCGGCCACGGGTACACGGGGCTGAGGTCGACCGTGACCGACCTCGACACGATGAAGATCAACCGCAAGGGTCGGTGATCGCCCACCGCTCGTGGTCCCGCCAGGCCCCGTCGATGAGGAGCATCGCCGGCGAGAAGCCCTCCAGGCGGAAGCCGGCGCGGCGGACCAGGGCGCGCGAAGGGGCGTTGCCCGGTTGGATGTTGGCCTCGAGCCGGTGCAGCCCCATCGGCCCGAAGGCGTGTGCCAGGAGCAGGCCGAGCGCCTCGCCCATCAGGCCGCGCCCCGCGGCGTGCGCGAAGGCGCCGTAGCCGAGGGCGCCGCTGCGGAAGGCGCCGTGGACGATGTTGTTGACCGTGAGGAAGCCGGCGATGCGGCCGGCCGCCTCCCGCTCGCAGACGAGGAAGCCGGCCCGCGCCGGATCCCCGGTCAGCGCGCCCGCGTAGGCGGCGTACCGCTCGGCCGTGCGCGGCGGGAAGAGCCACGGCCGGTGCAGTTCCACGCTCTCCTCGGCCCGGGCGGTGAACTCCTCCCCGTCGGCGAGCGTGAACGGCCGCAGCCCCACGCGGGGCCCGGCCGTGAGAAACGGTTCGTGATCATCGGGCATGCGCCCAGGCTAGGGCCTGTCCGGCGGATCACGCCGTGGCCCCGGCCATGATCCGCCGGACAGGCCCTAGGGCGTGTCTGACAATTGGCGTCGGATCAGGCCGGGTCGTCCGGTGCGTGCGATCGGCGTGCGGCCGGGGCGCCCTTGTAGCGGAGCTACTGGGGCGTTTCGGCCGTGCGGCGAGCGTGCGTGCCGGGCGGGCCGGACCCGACGGGAATTGTCAGACACGCCCTAGTCGGGGCGGGGCCGGTCAGCGGCGGGCCGCGGTCACCCGGACGGGGCAGGGTTCGCCCTTGCGGAGGACGCCGATCACGACCGTCGTACGGCGGTCGAGGCCCGTCCCCGCGGACGGGTACTGGGTGCAGACACGCCAGCGCGGCGGCCACAGGACGCGCCGGTCGCGGCCGCTCGCGTCGTGGACGTCGAGGCGGGTGCGGTGGTCGAGGCGGGTGAAGACCCGCCACAGGCCCCCGCCCCGGAAGTCCGGCATCGGCGGCCGGGCGCCGGCCGCCGCCTCCCGGGCCCGCCGGAGGTCCGTGTCACCGGCCGCACCGGCCGCCACCGCGGCGACGGCCAGCGCCGCGCCCGCCCCGATCAGGGCGCCGCGCTTCACTTGTTCCTCCGGGGGCCCCTCCGGGCCGCGTACCAGCCGCAGATCGCGCCCAGCACGGCGGTCGCGAGGAGGGCGAGGTAGAGCGGCATCGTCACCTCCGGGATCAGCAGCCGGATCTTGACCTGGCGGGTGTTCTCGAAGATGAAGACGAGCAGCAGGACCGCGACGACCGCGATCCCGATGCGCCCGGGGGTGATGGCGCCGAACCGGTCGCCCCGTTGCGTGCCCGCCGTGTCCTTGGGACTCATGCCCGCCCTCTCCTCCGTCGTCCGTCTCGGGCGTACCCGTGGGACCAGAATGGGGGGACATGCACCCCGGCGGGCGGGTGGACGACGCCGTCCGGGTGACTTGTCAGACAACCTTGGGCGGCTACGGTGGTGGCCGGACGACGGGACGAGGAGGAGCCTTGGCGCTCAGCGGGCACCGGCGGCGACCGGTGGTGGCGCTCTACGAGCGGATCGCGGACGCCGTCCACGACGGCACCTACCCGCCCGGCTCCACCCTCCCCTCCGAGCCGAGGCTCGCCGCCGAACTGGGCGTGAGCCGGCCGGCCCTGCGCGAGGCGCTGCTGCTCCTCCAGGAGGACGGGCTGCTCACGGTCCGCCGGGGCGTGGGCCGCACGGTCAACGCCCGGCCGCCCCGGCGCGGCTTCGAGCACGTCCAGCCGCTGGAGGAGCTGATCGGCGGCGGCACCGGCCCCCGGGTGCGGGCGCTGCTGCGCACCCTGGAGGAGCCCACCGACTTCACCACCCAGCACCTGCTGGCCCCGGCCGGTGCCGAGCTCCGGTTCTGGGAGTCGGTGCTCGGCGGCGAGTCCGGGCCCGCCGCGCTCAGCCACGAGTGGGCGGCGGCCGACGAGGTCCTGGACCGCGTCCACCCCGCCTTCGCCGCCGCGCTGCGCGCGTGCGCGGACGCCCCGGGGCAGGACCGCGCCGTGTCGATGCTCGCGGTCCTGGTCGGCGCCTCCCGCGAGGTCGCCCTGCTCGCCCACAGCGGGATCACCGCCACCCTGCTCGGACGGCGCCGCGGCGAGCAGCTGGGCCGCCCCGCCGAGACCCCGGCGGTCCTGGTCACCCAGGTGGTACGCGTCGGGGACACCCCCGTCCTCGCCGCGAAGCACATGCTGCCGACGGGCGCCCCCGCGCTGCCGGTCCTCCAGTCCCACTGAGCCTCCGCCCCGGGCGCCCCGCACCCCCGGCCCGCGACCGGAGCGCGCACGGGACCCCCGCCCTCGGAGCCGTACCGACTTCTCCCCGGTGGCCACGGGTGCGCCGGGCGGGTCATGACGTACACTTCCCGGCCATGCACTTGTCTGACAACTCCGCTGCGTCCGCCCCGTCCTCCTCGGCCGCCCCGTCCGCCCGGGCCGCCGTCTCCGACTGGATCCGCCGCGCCCCCAAGGCCGTCCTCCACGACCACCTCGACGGCGGGCTGCGCCCGGCCACCATCGTCGAGCTGGCCCGCGCCTGCGGCTACACCGCGCTGCCGACCGAGGACCCGGCCGAGCTCGCGGTCTGGTTCCGGGACGCCGCCGACTCCGGCTCGCTGGAGCGCTACCTGGAGACCTTCGCCCACACCTGCGCGGTCATGCAGACCCGCGAGGCGCTCGTCAGGATCGCGGCCGAGTGCGCCGAGGACCTGGCGGCCGACGGCGTCGTCTACGCCGAGGTGCGGTACGCCCCCGAGCAGCACCTGGAGGCCGGGCTCACCCTCGACGAGGTCGTCGAGGCGGTCAACGAGGGCTTCCGCGAGGGCGAGCGCAAGACCGGCGGCCGGATCACCGTCCGGGCCCTGCTCACCGGCATGCGGCACACCGACCGCTCGCTGGAGATCGCCCGGCTCACCGTCGCCCACCGCGACAACGGCGTGGCCGGCTTCGACATCGCCGGCGGCGAGATCGGCAACCCGCCCGCCCGCCACCTGCCCGCCTTCCAGCACCTCAAGCGGGAGAACTGCCACTTCACCATCCACGCGGGCGAGGCCGTCGGCGCCGAGTCCATCCACGAGGCCGTGCAGGTCTGCGGCACCGAGCGGATCGGCCACGGCGTGCGGATCACCGACGACATCGCCGAGGACGGCACCCTGGGCCGCCTCGCCTCCTACGTCCGCGACAACCGGATCGCCCTGGAGGTCTGCCCGACCTCCAACCTCCAGACCGGCGCCGCCAAGGACTACGGCTCCCACCCGATCGACGAGCTGCGCCGCCTCGGCTTCCGCGTCACGCTCAACACCGACAACCGCCTGGTCTCCGGCACCACCATGAGCGAGGAGTTCCAGCACATGGCGGACGCCTTCGGGTACGGCCCCGAGGTCTTCGAGGAGTTCACGGTCGCCGCCCTGGAGGCCGCCTTCCTGCCGCTGCCCGAGCGCGAGCGCCTGATCGCGGAGGTCGTGCGCCCGGGGTACGCCGCCCTGTGACGGCCCGGGGAGGGCGGCGGGCGCCGTCCTCCCCGGTGGAAGCCCGATGGAACAATGGCGCCATGACAGCTGCTGAGGAGTTCAGGCCCGAGTCGGAGCGGATCACGCGCGCCCTGCGCGACCAGATCATCGACGGGACGCGGGCTCCCGGCAGCCGGCTGGTGGAGCGGGAGATCGCCGCCGAGCTGGACGTGAGCCGCCTCCCGGTCCGCGACGCGCTCCGGGACCTGGTCAACGAGGGGCTCGTCACGCCCCGGCCGCGCACCTGGGCCGTGGTCCGCGAGTTCACCGCCTCCGACATCGCCGACCTCGTCGAGGTCCGGTCCGCCCTGGAGATCCTCGCCTTCCGGCTCGCCGCCCAGCGCCGCACCCGCGCGGGCCTCGCCAAGCTGCGCGCCGTCCTCGACGCCGAGCAGGCCGCCGCGGCACGCGGCGACGGCGCCGAGGCGCGCCGCGCGGCGGCCGACTTCCACGAGACGGTCACCGAACTCGCCGACAACGCCCTGCTGAACGAGCTGGAGGGCACGCTGCGGAGCCGGATGCGGTGGCTGCTCGGCCAGCACGACGAGTTCGCGGTCGTGGCGGAGGAGCACGAGGAGCTGTTCCGGCGGATCGAGGCGCGGGACGTGGAGGGCGTGGAGGAGCTGGCCCTGCACCACCTGGAGACCAGCCAGAGCAAGGCGACCGAACACCGGCGCCGGCTGGCGGGCGAGAGCGGCGAGAGCCCGGCCGCCGAGTAGCCCCTTCGCCGCCGGGCAGCCCCTCCCCCGGGGACGGCGGTCAGGTCAGGGCCGGTACGTCGAGGGTGAGCGTGCTCGGGACGGCGGTCAGATCAGGGCCGGTACGTCGAGGGTGAGCGTGCTCGGGACGGCGGTCAGGTCAGGGCCGGTACGTCGAGGGTGAGCGTGCCGGCGTCGGCGTCGAGGACGGCCGGCACGCCGAGCGGCACCGTCGGCGCGGCGGGGTCGTGCCCGAAGCCCATCCGCTCCACGACCGGCACGCCCAGACCGCCGAGCCGGTCCGCGAGCAGCGCCCGGACCTCCTCGTACGGGCCGCACTCCTCCCAGGAGCCGAGGGCGATCCCGGCGACGCCGTCGAGCCAGCCGGAGCGCAGCAGTTGGGTGAGGATCCGGTCGAGGCGGTACGGCTCCTCCCCCACGTCCTCCAGGAGGAGCAGCCCGCCCCGGGCGGAGGGGCGGGCGTGCGGGGTGCCGAGGTCGGCGGCGAGCAGGCTGGCGCAACCGCCGAGGGTGACACCGGAGGCGCGGCCCGGCACGAGGGTGTGGCCGGTCGCCGGGGTCCGTACCGTCTCGGGTGCGAAGAGCGTGGCCCGCAGGGACTCCCGGGTGCGCGCCTCGGTGAGGAAGGCGGCGGTCGCAGGCATCGGGCCGTGCAGGGTCGCGAAGCCGGCGCGGCGGGCGAACGCCTCGTGCAGGGCGGTGACGTCGCTGTAGCCGATGAAGGGCTTGGGGCCGGCCGCGCGGATGGCCGGCCAGTCCACCAGGTCCACCATGCGCTGGGCGCCGTAGCCGCCGCGCGCGCAGATCACGGCGGCGACGGAGGGGTCGGTGTACGCCTGCGACAGGTCGCGGGCCCGGTCGCGGTCGGTGCCCGCGAGGTGGCCGAGGGCCCGGTGGGCGTCGAGGACGTGCGGGCCGACGACCGGTTCGAGGCCGAGGCGGCGCAGCAGGGCGAGCCCGGGCAGGAGCCGGTCCTCGGGCACCGGGCCGCAGGGGGCGACCACGGCGATCCGGTCGCCGGGCCGCAGCCGGGCGGGGCGGGCGAGCTCCGGCACGGGCGCGGCGGCGGGGGCGGTCATGTGCGCAGCTCCAGCTCCGGCACGTCCGGTCGGTCGAAGCCGAAGACCCGTGCGTAGAGGGCGAGTTCGGCCTCCAGGGCGCGGATCACGGTCTCGGCCTGCCGGAAGCCGTGGCCTTCGCCGGGGAAGGCGAGGTAGGCGTGCGGGATCCCTCGACCGGCGGCGCGGGCGAGGAGCCGCTCGGCCTGGGCGGGCGGACAGATGACGTCGTCGAGGCCCTGGAGGAGCAGGAAGGGGGCGGTGATCCGGTCGACGTGCGCGATCGGGGACCGCTCCTCGTACCGCTCGGGCACCTCGTCGAGCCGGCCGATGAGGCCGTCGAGGTAGCGGGACTCGAAGTCGTGCGTCTCGTCGGTGGCCCAGCCCTTGAGGTCGAGGACGGGGTAGATGATCGTGCCGCAGGCGTAGACGTCGGTCCGAGCGAGGGAGCAGGCGCTGGTCCAGCCGCCGGCGCTGCCGCCGCTGATGGCGAGACGGTCGGGGTCGGCGCTGCCCTCGGCCGCGAGGGCGCGGGCGACGGCGGCGCAGTCCTCGACGTCGACGACGCCCCACTCGCCGCGCAGCCGCTCGCGGTAGGCGCGGCCGTAGCCGGTGGAGCCGCCGTAGTCGACGTCGGCGACGCCGATGCCCCGGGAGGTGAAGTAGGCGGTCTCCAGGTCGAGGACGAGGGCAAAGCGGCCGGTGGGGCCGCCGTGGGCGCGGATGACGTAGGGCGGGAGCTCGCCGGCGGGACCGCTGGCGTCGGGGTTGCGCGGCGGGTACACGTGGGCGTGGATCTCCCGGCCGCCGGGGCCGGTGAAGGTCCGGGTGACGGGCTCGGGGTAGTGGGCGGGGTCGACGCGGTCGGTGTGGGGGGAGCCGATGACCCGGGTGCGTCCGGTGCGGGTGTCGAGTTCGACGATCTCGTGGGAGCGGTCGGGGCCCGCGGCGACGCCGAGGACGCGGGTGCCGTGGACGGCGAGGGTGGCGCCCCAGACGGTCCAGGGCCCCGGGGCGTCGACGAGGGCGCCGCTGTCGGGGTCGAGGATGCCGAGGACGGCGTCGCCCCGGCCGTGGAGGACGGCGATCGGCCCGGTCTCCAGGGCCTTGAACCAGGTGAGCCCGGTCTGCCAGAGCGGCCCGGCGAACTCCTCCTCGCGCGGGCAGAGCGCGGCGAGCGGTCCGAGGGTGCCGTCGGCGGCGACCTCGGCCCGGTAGAGGTTCCACCAGCCGGTGCGGTCGCTCGCGAGGAGAAGCCGTCCCGCCGCGTCCCAGTCGGCCTGCGGCACCGACTCCTCCGGCCCGCCCGCGACGGTCCTGGCGTCCTTGAGCCCGCCGTCGGCGGTGATCTCGGCGAGGACGGCCTCGGTGCCGTCCCACGGCATCCGGGGGTGGTCCCAGCCGAGCCAGACCGCCCGCCGCCCGTCGGGCGAGATCCGGGGCCCGGTGACGAACCGGTGGCGTCCGTCGGAGAGTTCGCGGACGGCGGCCCGGTCGTCGGCCGCGGAGCCGTCGAGGGGGACGGCGGCGAGGACCCGGCGGACGTCGGTGGGCGCCGGGCCGGTGAACTCCTCCAGGACGCACCAGACCTCGCCGCGCTCGGGCCGGAGCACCGGATCGGCCCAGCGCAGGCCGCCGCCGACGGCGGAGACGGGGGTGAGCGGCCGGGGCTCCGCCCCGGGCCCGGCGTCGGGCTCGTAGACGTACAGCCGCTGGTCGGGGAAGTGGCAGAAGACCACGAGGGGCCCGCCGGAGGGCTGTTCGACGGCGGCCCAGGGGCGGCCTCCGTACTCGATGACCCTGCTCCGCACGTTCCACGGCGGGGGCAGCACGGTCTCCTCGGTGCCGTCGGCGCGCCGCCGGACGAGGGTCCTGCGGCCGCCCTCGACGGGCCGGGGCGCGGTCCACCACACCTCGTCGCCGACGGTGGCCAGATGATCGAGCCGTCCGTCGCCGGCCGCCGCCAGGGCGGCGGTGACGGGCGACGGCCAGCTGCCGTAGGCGGCCGTGTTCTGCATCCTTCGATCCCCCCAGGGTCCGGGTCGGTACGCGCGGTCAGGCGCTCTTCGGGTAGCGGTCAGGCGCTCTTCATGGAGCGGTCAGGCGCTCTTCAGGTAGTGGTCGAGCACCCGCACGCCGAAGTGCAGGGCGTCGACGGGGACGCGTTCGTCGACGCCGTGGAAGAGCGCGCCGTAGTCCAGGCCCGGGGGCAGCTTCAGCGGCGAGAAGCCGTAGCCGGTGATGCCGAGCCGGGAGAACTGCTTGGCGTCGGTGCCGCCCGACATGGTGAAGGGCAGGGCGTGCCCGTCCGGGTCGAAGCGCTCCACGGCGGCCCGCAGCCGGGCGAAGGTCGGGGAGTCCACAGGCGCTTCGAGCGGCACCTCGCGGTGGTGGAACTCCCAGGCGACGTCGGGCCCGGTGAGCAGGTCCATGGTCGCCGCGAACTCCTCCTCGGTGCCGGGCAGCATCCTTCCGTCGACGTAGGCGACGGCCTCGCCGGGGATGACGTTGCACTTGTACCCGGCCTGGAGCATCGTCGGGTTGGCGCTGTTGCGGACGGTGGCCTCGACGAGGGCGGCGGCCGGTCCCAGCTTGTCGAGCAGGAGCGGCACGTCCAGGTCCGCGTCGTCCGGGTCGATCTCGATGCCGTGCAGCGCGGCCAGTTCGGTGAGGGCGGCGCGGACGGTGGCGGTGAGCCGGACGGGCCAGGTGTGGTCGCCGACGCGGGCGACGGCGGCGGCGAGGCGGGTGACCGCGTTGGTGTCGTTGACCTTGGAGCCGTGACCGGCCCTGCCGCGGGCGGTGAGCTTGAGCCAGGCGGTGCCGCGCTCGCCGGCCCCGATGGGGTAGAGCGTCATGCCGGGGTGCGGGTGGAAGCTGAAGGCACCGGACTCGCTGATGCCCTCGGTGCACCCCTCGAAGAGGCCGGCGTGACGGTCGGCGAGGAAGCCGGAGCCGTCGGCGGCGCTGTCCTCCTCGTCGGCGGTGTAGGCGAGGACGATGTCGCGGCGCGGCCGGACGCCCTGGCGCGCCCAGGAGCGGGCGACGGCCAGGACCATCGCGTCCATGTTCTTCATGTCGACGGCGCCCCGGCCCCAGACGACGTCGTCGCGGACCTCGCCGGAGAAGGGGTGGACGGTCCACTCGGCCGGGTCGGCCGGGACGACGTCGAGGTGCCCGTGGACGAGGAGCGCCGGGGCGGTCGGGTCGGTGCCGGGAATGCGGGCGACCACGTTGGTCCGGCCGGGGGTGCGCTCCAGGAGGACGGGTTCCAGCCCGGCGCCGGCGAGCCGCTCGGCGACGTACTCGGCGGCGGGGCGCTCGCGGCAGTCGCCGCCGCCGCGGTTGCTGGTGTCGACGCGGATGAGGTCGGAGGTGAAGGCGACGACCTCGTCGAACGCCCGCGCGTCCGGCCCGTCGGAGGACGCGCCACCGGGGGACGTGACCTCGCGGGACGGGTTCCGGGCGAACGCGACCTCGCGGGACGCGACCTCGGCGGACGGGGTCTCGGGGGACGCGACCTCGGCGGACGGGGTCTCGGGGGACCTGCTGCTAGCCATACTGCTCCTCCACGGCGGCCGAGACGATCGTCGTGACCGCCTTGAACGTGCGGATCGCCTCGTACATCGTCCCGCTGGTGTACGCGACGCGCCGCTCACCGCTGCGCGCCACGCCGGGAACCACCGTGGCGGCGGCGCCCAGGTGCTCGGCGTCGAACTCGACCTCGACCTCGTGCGGCCCCGCGTGGACCGGGTCGTGGCGGACGGCGAGGGCGGCCGCCTCGCGGGCCGCGGCGCGGATGTCGGCGGCGGTGCGGGCGGGGGTGCGGCAGACCGCCGCGTACCGGGAGACGTGGTCCTTGACGGCGACCTTGGGTGCCTCGGGGGCGTACCCGAGGGCGTCCTCGCAGGTGAGGTCGTCGCCGGTGACGAGGACGACGGGCACGCCGTACTCGGCGACCACGTGCGCGTTGAGCACGCCCTCGCTCGCCCGGAGGCCGTTGAGCCAGACACCGGTGATCGAGTTGGCGAGGTACGTGTGGGCGAGGACGCCCTCGGCGCCGGCCCCCGTGTGGTAGCCGACGAAGGCGATGCCGTCGACGTCGCCGTGCTGGACGCCCTCGACCATGGAGAGCGCCTTGTGGCGGCCGGTGAGCATCTGGACGCGGTCGTCCAGACGCTCCAGGAGCAGGTTCCGCATGGTCCAGTGCGCCTCGTTCACCAGCACCTCGTCGGCACCGCCGTCGAAGAAGCCGAGCGCCGCCGCGTTCACGTCCGAGGTGAACATCGGGCGGCAACGCTCCCACTGGGGCGTGCCGGGCAGCACGTCGGCGGGCCAGGTGACGCCGGTGGCGCCCTCCATGTCGGCGCTGATGAGGATCTTCATGACTGGCACCGTACGCGCGACCCGGCGGGCGTACCACCCCTGTGGATAACCGTCGTTGGAGTGGACCAATGACACCGGCGCCCGGAGGGTACCGGCACGTCAGGGCCCTCCGGCGAGGGTCCGGGGGTCCGTCTCGGCCATGCGGCGCAGTGCCTCGGCGGCGCGTTCGGCGGGCGGTCTCCCGTCGTCGGGCAGGTGCCACAGGAACTGGCGCGGGTCGCCGCTTCCGTCCGGGGGCGGCCCGGTGAAGGTGACGACGGTGATGTCGGGGTCGCGGTGGTCCGTACTGATCCAGCCCTGGCGGAGGCCCCAGCGGGTGAGCAGGTCGGGCCGGTCGCGGAGTCCGGCGGTGAGCAGCCGGGCGGTGTGCCGGGCCGGCCAGGTCCAGCCGTGGTCGTGCTCCGCACGGGCGATCTCGGCGTCGTAGGCGTCGGCGTCGAACCGGTACTCGGGGAGCGCGGGCGGGCGGCCGGGCCGTCGCCAGTCGCTCCACACCACGTGCGCGCCCACGCGGCGCACGGTGACGTACAGGGCTCCGCAGCACTCCTCCGCGCAGGAGGTGACGCCGAGACGGACGTCGCGGGGCCGGGTGGCGGCCCGCAGGGCTCCGCCGTCGAGGAGTGGTTCGGGGGTGCCGCCCCGGCCCTGGGCGAAGGCTTCGGGCAGGAGGGGGCGCCCGTCGACCAGGACGCGCGTCTCGACGGGATGCGGCTCCACCGGGTCGGCGACGGCGACCTCGATCCGCAGCCGGGGCGCGGCGGAGGGCGTGTCGCGGGGCGTGCCGGGGCGCGCCTCGCGCAGGCGCCGGGCGGTGCGCCGGATCCAGTCGGCGCGCCGGCCCGTCTCCGTGGGCTCGCGCACGGCGTCCAGGAGCAGCCCGAGGACCGCCTCGCGCCGTCCGGCCGGCCAGTCGAGGAGGTGGGAGGCCCCGCTGTGGAGGTCCTGGGCGAGGGTGACGAGGCGGGCCTGGTGGCCGAGGTCCGGCGGCAGCAGGCGGGCCCGTTCGGCCACCGTCCCGTAGAGGGCGCGGGCGTCGGCGTACTCCAGGATCTCGACGCCGTGGTCCCCCTGGGTCACCGTCCGCGCGAGGAGGCGCAGCGCCTGGCCGAGCAGCGCGGTGTCCTCGGGCGCCGCCCGGTCGAGGAGGTGGGCGAGGCCGGTGGACTCGGCGACCCGCCGGGCGTGGTCGGGCCCCATGCGCCGGTCGCCCGGGGCGAGCCCGAGGAGTCGTTCCCGTACGGCCGCGTGGTCCCGCGCGGCGAGGGCCTCGACGAGCGGGCGGGCACGGTCGCTCGTCGGGTAGTGGGTCAGCCACAGCAGGGCCGCGGCGGGCCGGTCCAGCTCGTCCAGGACGGCGACGGCGTACGGGAAGACCCCGTCGAGCCGGCCGAGCGCCCGCAGGTACGGCAGGTCCTCGGGCTCGCCGAGGCCGCGCAGGAGCCCGAGCCCGGCCGCCACGCCGTGGACGGTCGTCCCGTCGCGGACGAGCCGCCGGGCGAGGGCGCGGGCGGTGCCGGGGTCGCCGTGTTCGACGGCGGAGGCGGTGGGGAAACAGAGGTGCTCGCGGACGCCGGTGGCGGCGAGCGCGCGGTCGGTCTCGGCGGCGGCGAGCTCCGGGTCGGGCCCGGTCAGCGCGGAGAGCAGCAGGCGCGTGACGGTCGCCCGCGCCTCCTTGTACGGCATGCGGCGCGGCGAGGCTTCCGGCGGTCGCGCGGTGTCGGGGAGCGGGTGGCCGCCCCGGGGCGGCGGGGAGTCGGGGGCGGCGCCGGCGAGGCCGCGGGCGTACGCGGAGAGGGAGGGCGCGGGCGTCGGCCGCGCGGGGGCCGCGCTCAACGGGCGGTGCGGGTCTCGATTCCATGGATCATGGAGGCATCGTGCCCGGCCCGCCCTCGCGGACGCCACCGGTTTCTCGGACGATCGGACTGCGATCGGACTGCGATCGGACTGCGATCGGACTGCGAATCGGGCCAAATATCGCCAAGAGGTACGTATAGGCTGTCGGCCGCAGTTGTCCCGCCCGACCCATCCGGAGTGTTCTCGGTGACCATCGCCCTCGATCCGTCCGACACCACCCCCGCCGCCCCCGTCTCCGAGCCGGAGGAGAACTTCTGGGTCCCGGAGGGCTCCCCCACCCCGGAGGCGCCCGAGGTGCCCCAGGCAGCCGAGGACGAGGTACCCGAGGCAGCCGAGGACGAGGTACCCGAGGCAGCCGGGGACGAGGCGCCCGAGGAGGAGCGGGAGGAGGCGCCGGTCTCCGCCGACCCCGCCGACCACGACCCCGTCGTGGTCCGCGACGCGCAGGAGTTCGGGGTGTACGCCCGGACCGGCGGGTGGGCGTTCGCGCTGAAGGTGGCGCGGAGCGTGCGGCCCGGCGGGCAGCCGGCCGAGGGCGTGGCGGCGCGGAAGGTGTCCGCGCGGGCGTTCGCCGCGCTCGCCGGCTGCTCGGCGGAGCGGGTGATGCGCTACTACAAGGCGTGGGACATGGCGGCGGACGACGGTCTGGTGCCGCAGTTCGAGGTCCTCGAACCGGGCGCCGACATCGACCTGCCGGACGCCGACGTGTGGCTGTCGTACTACACCTCCCGCAACAGCGCCTCCTCCGTGCGCGGCCAGGCGATCAGCGCGGCGGCGGAGGCGGAGGGCATCCGCCCGACGAAGGCCCTGGAGGTGGCGGAGAACCCGACGGCCCTGCGGGCCGCGATCCTCGCCGACCCGGGGACGGCCGAGGCCGCGCGCGGGGCGCTGCTCGACCGGATGAAGGACGATCCGGCGCTCCAGACGGAGCTGGCCCGGGCCATCGCCCGCACCGACGACCTGAAGAAGGCGGTGGCGAGCGAGGCGAAGGTCGCCGACCGGATCGGCTACGTCCGCCAGATCGTGGAGAACGGCCAGATCAGGACCCCCGCCGGGCAGACGGTGGAGGCGCCGGCCGAGGTGTGGGCGGAGGCCGAACGGCATCTGTCGCTGATCGACGAGCTGGACGACACGGAGGAGGCCGGCGAGTGGGCCGGCGAGGCGTACGAGTCGGTGAAGGGGCTCGTCGCCAAGGCCGTCGAGGAGGACCCGGCGCTGCGGGTCCAGGAGCGCAGGACCCGCTTCTACAGCTCCCTCCAGAAGGCCACGAAGGTCTTCGAGGAGCTGACCCTCGACGAGGTGATGGAGGAGGAGATCTACGAGGAGGACATGCTCCAGCGCCTCGAAGCCCTCCAGGAGGCGATCGGCAGCTGCATCGCCGCCCTGCGCAAGGCCGCGCCGCCCGCCTCCTGACCCGGCCGCGTCAGTCCTGGTGGCCGAGCTGGAGGTCGCGTTCGGTGCGGCCGCCGCCGGCCACCTGGAGGACGGTGGCCACGGGCGGGTAGCCGGCGGCGATGACCGTGTACTCGCCGGAGGACAGGTCGACGAAGCGGAAGGTGCCGTCGGGGCCGGTGGTGAGGGTGTCGACGACGTTCCCGGCGGCGTCGAGCAGGGTGACCCGGGCGTCCTCGACGGGCCGTCCGCCGCCGGCCCGGACGGTGCCGCGCAGGACGGCGCCGCCGGCCAGTTCGATGTCCTGGCGGGTCTCGCGGGAGGACTGGACGCTGACCTGGACGGCGGCGGGCCGGAAGGCGGGGGCGCTGGCGGCGAGCGTGTACTCGCCCGCGATCAGTTCGGTGATCACGTACCCGCCCTCGCGTCCGCTGCGGGTGGAGGCGACGACCTCGCCGCGTACGTCGGTCAGGGTGACGGCAGCGTCCCTGACGGGCGTGCCGTCGGCGGTGAGGACGCTGCCGGCGAGGCGGCCGGCGCCGCCGAGGACGACGTCGAGCTCGACCGGCCGGTCGCCGACGGTGACGGAGACGGCCTGCGGCTGGTGCCCGCCGGCGGCGGCGATGAGCACGTACGAGCCGCTTCCGGGCACGCTGAGCGCGTACCGGCCGTCCTCGCCGCTGGCGCCGCGGCCGATCTGGCGTCCGCCGACGTCGATGAGGGTGAGCGCGGCACGCGGGACGCGGCTGCCGTCGTGGTGCTGGACGGTGCCGCAGACCGGCAGGCCGCCGTGGTGGACGGCCGCAGCGGGTCCCGGGGCGGCGTGCCGGGCGTGCGGCACGGCCTGGACGGCGGTGGCCCGGTCCTGGTCGTAGGGGATGTCGGTGGCCTCGGGGGCGGGGGTGTGGTGGGACACCAGCGGTTGCTCCTTGAGGAAGAAGGCGAGGACGAGGCCGAGCACGAGGACCGGCACGAGGTAGAGGAAGACGCGCGGCATGGCGTCCGCGTACGCCTGGATGTAGAGGTCGCGCAGGGCGGGCGGCAGGGCGTGCACCGTCTGCGGGGTGATCGCCTCCGCGGGCGGCAGGGCGGCGCCGTGGACGCCGGAGCCCTGGACGGCGGGGAGGCGGTCGGCGAGGGCGTCGTCGAGCCGGGCGGCGAAGACCGTGCCGAAGATCGCGGCGCCGACGCTGCCGCCGATCTGGCGGAAGTAGTTGTGGGCGCTGGTGGCGGTGCCGAGGTCGGCCGGGCGGACGGAGTTCTGCACGGCCAGGATGAGCACCGGCATGATCAGGCCGATGCCGGTGCCGAGGACGGCCTGCCAGAGGCTGTGGGTGAGGCGGGGCGTGCCGATGTCCATGCGGGAGAGCAGGCCCATGCCGAGGACGGCGAGCGCCGAGCCGATCACCGGGTAGATCCGGTAGCGGCCGGTGCGGCTGATGAGCTGTCCCGAGACGACGGAGGCGAGGACGATGCCGCCCATCAAGGGGAGCATCAGGAGCCCGGACTCGGTGGCGGTGGCGCCCTCGACCATCTGGAGGAAGCTCGGCAGGTAGCTGGCGGCGCCGAAGAGGGCGATGCCGACGACGGCGCCGACGAGCGCGGTGACGTTGAAGACGGAGTCCCGGAACAGCCGCAGGGGGATGAGGGGTTCGGGCGCGAAGTGCTCGACGACCAGGAAGAGCAGGACGGTTCCGGCGGCGCCGCAGCCGAGGGCGATGATGACCCGGTCGTCCCAGTCGTACTCCGTCCCGCCCCAACTGGTCAGCAGGACCAGGCAGGTGGAGGCGGTGGCGAGGAGCAGGGTGCCGAGGACGTCGAAGCGGCCGCGGGCCTTCGGCTTGGGCAGCTTGAGGACGGCGGCGACGACGGCGAGGGTGACGAGTCCGAAGGGCACGTTGAAGTAGAAGCACCAGCGCCAGGAGACGTGGTCGGTGAAGAAGCCGCCGAGGAGCGGTCCCGCGACGGAGGCGAGGCCGAAGGCGGCGCCGATCAGGCCCATGTAGCGGCCGCGTTCGCGGGCCGGGACGATGTCGGCGATGATCGCCTGGACGCCGATCATGAGGCCGCCGGCGCCGACGCCCTGGAGGGCGCGGAAGGCGATGAGCTCGTCCATGGAGCGGGACCAGCCGGCGAGTCCGGAGCCGATGACGAAGACGACGATCGCGAAGAGGAAGACGCTCTTGCGGCCGAGGAGGTCGCCGAGCTTGCCGTAGACGGGCAGGCCGATGGTGGAGGTCAGCAGGTAGGCGGTGATCGCCCAGGACATCCGGTCCAGGCCCTGGAGTTCGCCGACGATCTTCGGCAGGGCGGTGGCAACGATCATCTGCTCCAGGGCGGCGAGGAGCAGCGCGAGCATCAGGCCGAAGAAGACGAGCCGGACGCGGCGGGGGTCGAGCGGGGTCTCGGCCGGGGGCTGCGGCGGGGTGCCGGCGGGCGGGCCGTCGCCGGGGAGCGGCGCGGCTCCCCCGGCGTCCTTCACCAGCGTGATCGCACCCACGTACGGCTCCCCTCGTCACGGCTTCGCCCTGGCTCGGTAGCGGCCTCGGCGCCGGGCCATTCTTCGCATCGGGCGCGAAGCGGGAGCAAGTCGGACGGTACGGACGGGGGGTGACGGCCGGGGAGGTGAACCCGGGTGCGCGGAGGCGCACTTGCGGCGCCCATCAGCGCGTTTACGGAACTCCCCGCGCCCCCTCGGCGGCTCGGGCGCCGGTACGGGGGCGGCGGGGAATCCACTCGAATCGGTGAACGCCCCGGGCGTTACTTCTCGGTCTCGGCGGCCAGGTTGGCGAGCACGGCGTCGTGGATCCGGGCGAGGCCCTTGGGGGCGAAGGTCCGCTCGAAGAAGCCGCCGATGCCGCCGGCGCCGTTCCAGACGCTGCTGACGACGGCGCGGGACTTCCCGTCGCCGGCCGGGGTCACGGTCCAGGTGGTGACCATGGAGGAGTTGCGGTCCTTCTCGACGAGCTGCCCGTCGGTGGGCTCGGTGACCTCCAGGAGGCAGTCGCGGACGCGCTTGCTGGTGGCCTGGAGCTTCCAGTGGACGAGGGTGCCCTCGCCGTCGCCGCCCTCGCGCACCTCGTACTCGCTGTACTGCTCGGGCAGCAGCTTCGCGCGCGCGCCGCTGTAGTCGGCCAGCGTGTCGAACACGGTCTCCGCGTCCGCCGCGATGATCCGTTCCGTCGTGGCCTCGACCTGCGCCATCGCTTTTCCTCCAGCTCGTGGTTCTTCGGGGTTGTCTCGGGGCTGCGGGCCAAGCGAACCACGTGGCTCGCGGGGCGCGAAATCCGGGTTGCGACGATCAAGAGAACAGATGTTCTATTCTGGATCCGAGAGCAATCGAACGTACGAACGAAGTCGATCGAGGAGGCGTCCATGCGCTGGGACCACCTGGGCGAGACCCCGTCCACGCCCGCCGACGCCGCCCTCTTCGGCGCGGACGCGGTCACCACCCGCACCTTCGACACGCCCGAGTTCCGCGGCATCACCTTCCACGAGGTCCGGGCCCGCTCCATCCTCAACCGGGTCCCGGGCGTCTCCCGGATGCCCTTCGAGTGGACCGTGAACCCCTACCGCGGCTGTACCCACGCGTGTGTCTACTGTTTCGCCCGCAAGACCCACAGCTATCTGGACCTCGACACCGGCCTCGGCTTCGACTCCCAGATCGTGGTCAAGGTCAACGCCGCCGAACTGCTCACCCGGCAGCTCGCCTCCCGCCGCTGGCAGGGCGCCCACATCGCCATGGGCACCAACGTCGACTGCTACCAGCGGGCGGAGGGCAGGTACCGGCTCATGCCCGGCATCCTCACCGCGCTGCGCGACCGCGCCAACCCCTTCTCGATCCTCACCAAGGGCACCCTGATCCTGCGCGACCTGGAGCTGCTGACCCAGGCCGCCGAGGTCACCGAGGTCGGCGTCTCCGTCTCGGTCGGCTTCACCGACGAGGAGCTGTGGCGCACCGTCGAGCCCGGCACCCCCGCCCCGCACCGCCGCCTCGACGTGGTCCGCGTCCTCGGTGATCACGGCATCGGCTGCGGGGTCCTCATGGCCCCCGTCGTGCCCTTCCTCGGCGACTCCCCCGAGCAGCTGCGCGCCACCGTCCGGGCCATCGCCGAGGCCGGCGCCGTCTCCGTCACGCCGCTCGTCCTCCACCTGCGGCCCGGCGCCCGCGAGTGGTTCATGAGCTGGCTGGCCCGCCACCACCCCCACCTGGTCGGACGGTACGAGCGGATGTACGGGACCGGGGCCTACGCGCCGACCTGGTACCAGCGCCGGATCACCCGCCAGGTCCACGAACTGGCCGCCGAGTACGGCATCGGACCGGCCCACCGGTCCGGCCCCCGGCGGATCCCGCGCCCCTCCCCCGCACCGGCGGCGTCCGGACCGGAACAGCTCACCCTCCTGTGACCGGGGCGACACGCCGAAAGGTCACCTGACACGCCGTCATCGTCCCCTCCGTTCGGGTCGATTACCGGCGGAACAGGTCGTGTCCCGCGCCCCGCGGGGCACTTCACGCTCCATGACCACCCGCGCAGGAATGCTGATCGCCGCTGGGGCACTGGTCGCCGGGACGGTCACCGTCCTGCCCGCGTCCGCCGCAGGCACCGGCGAGCCGACCCCCCGCCCCCTCCCCCCGCTCTCCTGGACCGCCTGCGGCACCCAGGCGTACCCCCGGCTCCAGTGCGCCACCCTCAAGGTGCCGCTCAACCACGACGACCCGGCCGGCCGGAGCATCACGCTCGCGCTGACCCGGGTCCCGCACACCGCCGAGACCTCCCTCGGCCCGCTCTTCGTCAACCCCGGCGGCCCGGGCGGCAGCGGCCGCGGCATGGCCGGCTACGTCGCCTCCTCGCTCCCCGCCGAGGTCGCCGCCCAGTACGACGTCATCGGCTTCGACCCGCGCGGCGTGGGCAAGAGCGAGCCCGCCCTCGACTGCCGTCCCGGCCACTTCGACCCCGTCCGCCCCGACTCGGTGCCGCGCGGCACCGACGCCGAGCGGACCGCCCTGGAGCGCGCCCAGGCGTTCGCCGCCGCCTGCGGCAAGAAGCACGCCGACGTCCTCCCGTACATCGACACCGTCTCCACCGCCCGCGACCTGGACCTCATCCGCAAGGCGCTCGGCGCCGAACGGATCAACTACCTCGGCTACTCGTACGGCACCTACCTGGGCGCGGTCTACGCCCGGCTCCACCCCGAGCGGGTGGGACGGATGGCGCTGGACTCCGTCGTCAACCCCAACGGCGTCTGGTACGAGGACAACATCGCCCAGGACTACGCCTTCGACACCCGCCACAAGGACTTCATGGCCTGGGTGGCGAAGCACAGCGCCGTCTACAAGCTGGGCAAGGACCCGGCCGCCGTCGAGGCCGCCTGGTACCGGATGCGCGAGGAACTGCGCGACTCCCCGGCGGGCGGCAAGGTCGGCCCCGGCGAGCTGGAGGACACCTTCCTGCCCGGCGGGTACTACGACGGCTACTGGCCCAAGCTCGCCACCGCGTTCTCCGCGTACGTGAACGAGCAGGACCCCGCACCGCTCAAGGCCGCCTACGAGCGCTACGCCGAGGCCGACTCCGCCGCCGACAACGGCTACTCGGTCTACACCGCCGTCCAGTGCCGGGACGCCGCCTGGCCCAAGGACTGGAACGTCTGGCGCAAGGACAACTGGGAGGTGCACGCCAAGGCGCCCTTCTCCACCTGGAACAACGCCTGGTACAACGCTCCGTGCGCGTTCTGGCCGGTGGCACCGCTCACCCCGCCGGAGGTCGCCAACGACCAGCTGCCGCCGGTCCTCATCCTCCAGGCCACCGACGACGCCGCCACCCCGTACGAGGGCGGGCTCGCCCTGCACCGGATGCTCCGCGGCTCCAGCCTGGTCGTCGAGCAGGGCGGCGGGAACCACGGCGTGACCCTGGCCGGCAACGACTGCCTCGACAAGCACCTGAGCACCTTCCTGGCCACCGGCACCGTGCCGCGCGCCACGGGCACGTCCGAGGTCGACGCGGTCTGCGCCGCCCTGCCGGCGCCCGAGCCCGACCCGGTCCCCGCCACGCCGAAGACCACGGGCAAGGCGGCCGGGAAGGCGGCCGGCGAGGTCGCCGCGGAGGCCGCGCCGGAGACGGGCACCGAGAAGACCGCTCCGGAGACGGCCGCCGAGACCGCCGAGAAGGCCGCGGAAGCGGCTCCGGAGCCCGCCACCAAGGCCGCCGTCCCGAGCGGGTCGGCCCGGGTCCTGCCGGCCGGGGCGACCCTCCACGGACTCCTGGGTCACGTGCGCTGACCTGCGGAGATCCCCCATCGACCACGCCCGCGCCGCTCGGAGGCGCGGGCGTTGTCAGTGGCGTGGGCGAGGATATGGGGCATGACCAGCCACCTGACCCACGTCCCCGCCCCCGAGGGCGTCGCGCCCAGCCCGCAGTACAGCCACGTCGTGTGGGGCACCGGGCGGTTCGTCGCGGTCTCCGGGCAGGTCGCCACCGACGCCTCGGGGGCCGTGGTCGGCGGGGCGGACCCGGCCGCCCAGGCCCGGCAGGTCTTCGCGAACCTGGAGCGCTGCCTGGCCGCCGCCGGCGCCGGCTTCGGGGACGTGGTGAAGCTGACCTACTTCCTCACCGACGTGGCGCACCTCCCCGCCGTGCGGGACGCGCGGGACACGGCCTTCGCCGGCCTGCCGCTGCCGGCGAGCTCCGCGGTGCAGGTGGACGCGCTGGTGCGGCCGGAACTGCTGATGGAGATCGAGGCGTTCGCGCTGGTCCCGGAGGAGCGTCCCGAGGAGGGGCGGACGGGGCTCCGGCTCATACGGTGACGCGTGTGCCCCTCTTCCGTGCCCAGGAGCCGGCGTGCCGACGCCCGTGCCGCCGGGCCGGGGCGGCGGCCGTTCAGAGGGCGGGGCCGCCGAGCAGCGCCAGTGAGCGTTCGGCGGCGCGGCCGAGGCGGGGGTGCGGGAGGGCCGCTTCGAGGACGTCCCGGGCCTGGGGGTCGCCGAGGGCGCCCAGGCCCTCGACGCAGGCGAGGCCGACCCGCCAGTGCGGGTCGCCGGCCGCGAGGCGGCGCTCCAGGACGGTGACGAGGGCCGGGGCGGACTCGGGGGCGCGCAGATCGGCGAGGAGCCGCACCGGCAGGAGCGCGTAGGCGGCCCGGAGTTCGTTGGTGGCGAGCGCGGCGGCGGCCCGGGCGGTGCGCGGGTCGCCGAGGCGGAGGAGGGCGTGGGCGGCGGTGACGCACCGCTCGGGGTCCCGGTGGTTGAGAAGGAGGACCAGGGCCTCGAAGGCGCGCGGGTCGCCGGCCACGCCGAGCCGGTAGGCGGCGATCTCGCGCGCCCACAGGGGCCGGCCGGGGGCGGTGAGCAGGGTGTGGAGTTCCTCGGGATCGGTGATACGGGCGAGTTCTCCGAATACGGCGGGAAGGCTTCCCTCTTCGTTCTCGACCTCGTCCCGCAATCGATCGATCATCGAGCAGAATTCGGGATCGTCGGAGATTCCCTCGGCGTTTTCCATGAATCCGAGGCTATCGGCGATCCAGATCACATTTTCCCGACTTCCCAGGACTGGCGCGCTCGTTACCGGCCGGTTAATCTCAACTGAGCGGGGAACCCCCGCACTTTCCGCCTCGGCCTGGTGACGCAGCCGAGGTGGGCGCTGGTCGGTTCGGCAGTTCTCGACGTGGCTCAGGGACAGAGCCTTCGTCCCCCCTTTTTCCCTCTCCTCAGGCCCTCGCCGCCGTGCACCGGGTCCGCATTCCCGTACGCCGCGGCGCTGCCTCCGGGCAGCCGGCCGCGCCCTCGGCATTTCACGCGCCCCTCTTCTCCCGCGCGCACCGCCTTCAGTCGTCACTCTTCCTCCCAGGAGTCCCCTGATGGACACCCCTCTCTCCACCATCGCCGTCGTCGGTCTCGGCACCATGGGCACCGGCATCGCCGACGTGCTCGTCCGGGCCGGCCGCGAGGTCGTCGGCATCGACATCAGCGAGTCCGCGGCCGCCCGGGCCGTCGCCGCCCTGGAGGCGTCCACCGCCCGCGCGGTGGCCCGTGAGCGCATCACCGAGGACGAGCGGCAGGACGCGCTGGCGCGCTTCCGCGTCTACTCGGACCTCCAGGCCGCCGCCGCGGCCGACCTCGTCATCGAGGTCGTCCCCGAGGAGTACGAGACCAAGCAGGAGGTGTTCCGCGCGCTGGACGGGATCGTCCGCCCGGACGCGATCCTCGCCACCGGCACCAACGCCCTCTCGGTGACCCGGCTCGCGGCCGACTCGGCGCACCCCGAGCGCGTCCTCGGCCTGCACTTCTTCGCGCCGGTCCAGGCGATGAAGCTGGTCGAGGTGGTCTCGTCGGTGCTGACCGACCCGCGGGCGGTGGACGCGGTGACGCGGCTGGCCCAGGACCTCGGCAAGGAGCCGGTGGCGGTCGGCGACCGGGCCGGTTTCATCGCGGACGGGCTGCTCTTCGGCTACCTGAACCAGGCCGCGGCCATGTACGAGGCGCGTTACGCCTCCCGCGAGGACATCGACGCGGCGATGAAGCTGGGCTGCGGCCTGCCGATGGGCCCCCTCGAACTGCTCGACCTGGTGGGCGTCGACACCGCCCGTACCGTCCTCGACGCGATGTACCAGGCGTCCCACGACCGGCTGCACGCCCCCGCGCCGATCCTGAAGCAGCTCGCCGAGGCCGGGCTGACCGGCCGCAAGGCGGGCCGCGGCTTCTACACGTACGCGGCGCCGGGCTCGGCCGAGAAGGTCGCCGACGCGCTGACCCCCGGGGCCTCGGGGGCCGGCGGCGCGGGCCGCGCGGTCCGCTCGGTGGGCGTGGCCGGCTCGGGCACGATGGCCTCCGGCATCGCCGAGGTCTTCGCCAAGGCCGGGTACGACGTGGTCCTCGCCGCCCGCTCGCAGGAGAAGGCGGACGCGGCCAAGGCGTACATCGCGAAGTCGCTGGCCCGCTCGGTGGCCAAGGGCCGGCTGACCGAGGAGGCCCGCGAGGAGACGCTGGCCCGGATCGCGCCGGCCGGTTCGCTGGACGCCTTCGCCGAGGTCGACCTGGCGGTCGAGGCGGTCGCCGAGGACCTGGCGATCAAGCAGGAGCTGTTCGGCCGGCTCGACAAGATCTGCAAGCCGGGCGCGGTGCTCGCCACCACGACCTCCTCGCTGCCGGTGGTGGCCTGCGCGAAGGCGACGAGCCGCCCGCAGGACGTGATCGGCATGCACTTCTTCAACCCGGCGCCGGCGATGAAGCTGGTCGAGATCGTCCGTACCGTCCTGACCGCCGACGACGTGCACGCCACCGTCCGCGAGGTCACCGCGAAGATCCGCAAGCACGGGGTGGACTGCGGCGACCGGGCCGGCTTCATCGTGAACGCGCTGCTGTTCCCGTACCTGAACAACGCGGTCAAGATGGTCCAGGAGCACTACGCGACCCTGGACGACGTCGACACGGCGATGAAGCTGGGCGGCGGCTACCCGATGGGCCCGTTCGAGCTGCTCGACGTGGTCGGTCTGGACGTGTCGCTGGCGATCGAGAAGGTGCTCCACCGGGAGTTCCGCGACCCGGGCCTGGCCCCGGCGCCGCTCCTGGAGCACCTGGTGGCGGCCGGCTGCCTCGGCCGCAAGACGGGGCGCGGCTTCCGCGAATATGCCCGGCGCTGAGCCCGGCGAGCCTCGGCGGGGGTGGGGCGGGCTCCTGGAGCCCTCCGGCGCTCCGCCCCCGCAGGCGCGTCTTCCTGCACCGATGCAGTACGTTCGGGTCATGCCCAAGGCCGTGAAGACACCCCGTGCCACCACTCCGTCCGACGCTCAGGAGAGCGCGGCGGGGACCCGTGCCGCCGCCCAGCGGCTGAAGATGCGGCGGGAGCTGGCGGCCGCCGCGATGGAGCTCTTCGCGACGAAGGGGTACGAGGCCACCACGGTCGACGAGATCGCGGCGGCGGCCGGGGTGGCCCGGCGGACCTTCTTCCGCCACTTCCGGTCCAAGGAGGAGGCGATCTTCCCGGACCACGACGACACGCTGGTGCGGGCGGAGGCGGTGCTGAACGCGGCGCCGCCGCACGAGCATCCGCTGGACACGGTGTGCCGGGGCATCAAGGAGGTCATGAAGATGTACGCGGGCTCCCCCGCGATCTCCGTGGCCCGCTACCGGCTGACCCGCGAGGTGCCGACGCTGCGCGAGCGCGAGATCGCCTCGGTGGCCCGCTACGAGCGGCTCTTCACCCGCTACCTCCTGGGCCACTTCGACGAGCGCGACCACCACGACGGCAACGACGACCCGCTGCTCGCCGAGGTGGCGGCCTCCGCGGTGGTCACCGCCCACAACCACGTGCTGCGCCGCTGGCTGCGGGCCGGCGGCCAGGGGGACGTGGAGACCCAGCTGGACCACGCCTTCGCGATCGTCCGGGAGACCTTCGGCACCGGGATAGGCGCGGGCCGTCCGGCCCCCTCCCCGCAGCTGCCGCAGCCCGAGCGGGAGCCGGTCGCGGCGCCGCCGGCGCAGGTCTCCACGACGGGTGACGTGGTGGTCGCCGTGGCCCGTACCGACGCTCCGCTGGACGAGGTCATGCGGACCATCCAGCAGGCGCTGACGAAGGGCTGAGGCGCCTCTTCTCCCGCACTTCGAAGGTCCGGCACGAGGGCCGCCCCCGGTTTCCCGGGGGCGGCCCTCTTCGCGTTCCCCCAGCTCAGAGGGGCATTCGATCGATCATCGCTCATCCGTGAGCACCTTTTCGCATCTGAGAGAAATTGTTGGCACGCAGTGCCTTGTCACGTGACACGGCGTGCCATACGTTGATGTTGTCCGGGCGGCCGGAACACACCGAGAACGCGTGTTCCGACTGTCCCCACAGCCCTACGGCCGTGCGCCCGGACGCCTGCGTCACAGGCACCCTCGCGCCCCACCACGGCGCCGCCACAGCACCACCGAGCCGAACCGACGGCACACCTCCACAGCAGCAGCACTCCCCGACGTATCCCTCAGGCGTCCGCTCCCCGGACGCTCTCCGCCGGAGGCACACCGTGAAGGAAATCCTGGACGCGATCCAGTCGCCGGACTCCACGTCCGCCGACTTCGCGAACATCAAGCTCCCCGAGTCGTACCGGGCCGTCACCGTCCACAAGGACGAGGCGGAGATGTTCGCCGGGGTCGAGAGCCGCGACAAGGACCCCCGCAAGTCGCTCCACCTCGACCACGTGGCCCTGCCCGAGCTCGGCCCGGGCGAGGCGCTCGTCGCCGTCATGGCCTCCTCGGTCAACTACAACTCGGTCTGGACCTCGATCTTCGAGCCCGTCTCGACCTTCGGCTTCCTGGAGCGCTACGGCCGCCTCTCCGAGCTGACCAAGCGCCACGACCTGCCGTACCACGTGATCGGCTCCGACCTCGCCGGCGTCGTCCTGCGCACCGGCCCCGGCGTCAACGCCTGGCAGCCCGGCGACGAGGTCGTCGCCCACTGCCTCTCCGTCGAGCTGGAGTCCTCGGACGGCCACAACGACACCATGCTCGACCCCGAGCAGCGCATCTGGGGCTTCGAGACCAACTTCGGCGGCCTCGCCGAGATCGCCCTGGTCAAGTCCAACCAGCTGATGCCGAAGCCCGGCCACCTCAGCTGGGAGGAGGCGGCGGCCCCCGGCCTCGTCAACTCGACCGCCTACCGCCAGCTGGTCTCCAACAACGGCGCCGGCATGAAGCAGGGCGACAACGTCCTCATCTGGGGCGCCAGCGGCGGCCTCGGCTCCTACGCCACCCAGTTCGCCCTGGCCGGCGGCGCCACCCCGATCTGTGTCGTCTCCTCCCCGGAGAAGGCCGACATCTGCCGCGCCATGGGCGCCGAGGCGGTCATCGACCGCAACGCCGAGGGCTACAAGTTCTGGAAGGACGAGAACACCCAGGACCCGCGCGAGTGGAAGCGGTTCGGATCCAAGATCCGCGAGCTCACCGGCGGCGAGGACATCGACATCGTCTTCGAGCACCCCGGCCGCGAGACCTTCGGCGCCTCGGTCTACGTCACCCGCAAGGGCGGCACCATCACCACCTGCGCCTCCACCTCGGGCTACATGCACCAGTACGACAACCGCTACCTGTGGATGTCGCTGAAGCGGATCATCGGCTCGCACTTCGCCAACTACCGCGAGGCGTGGGAGGCCAACCGCCTGATCGCCAAGGGCAAGATCCACCCCACCCTCTCGAAGACGTACAGCCTGGAGGAGACCGGCCAGGCCGCCTACGACGTCCACCGCAACCTCCACCAGGGCAAGGTCGGCGTCCTCGCGCTCGCCCCCGAGGAGGGCCTCGGCGTCAGCAACCCCGAGCTCCGGGCCCAGCACATCGACGCCATCAACCGCTTCCGGAACATCTGAGGTCCCGAAGATGACTGAGCGCCAGAAGGACCGGCCGTGGCTCATGCGGACGTACGCCGGTCACTCGACCGCCGAGGCGTCCAACGAGCTGTACCGGCGCAACCTCGCCAAGGGCCAGACCGGTCTGTCGGTCGCCTTCGACCTGCCGACCCAGACGGGCTACGACCCCGACCACATCCTCGCCCGCGGCGAGGTCGGCCGGGTCGGCGTCCCCGTCTCGCACCTCGGTGACATGCGCCGGCTGTTCCAGGACATCCCCCTGGAGCAGATGAACACCTCGATGACCATCAACGCCACGGCGATGTGGCTCCTGGCGCTCTACCAGGTGGCGGCCGAGGAGCAGGGTGCGGACATCACCAAGCTCCAGGGCACCACGCAGAACGACATCGTGAAGGAGTACCTGTCGCGCGGGACGCACGTCTTCCCGCCCGGCCCCTCGCTCCGCCTCACGACGGACATGATCGCGTACACGGTCAACAACATCCCGAAGTGGAACCCGATCAACATCTGCAGCTACCACCTGCAGGAGGCGGGGGCCACTCCGGTCCAGGAGATCTCGTACGCGATGTCCACCGCCATCGCCGTCCTCGACTCCGTCCGCGACTCGGGGCAGGTCCCCGAGGAGCGGTTCGGCGAGGTCGTCGCCCGCATCTCCTTCTTCGTGAACGCGGGCGTCCGCTTCATCGAGGAGATGTGCAAGATGCGCGCCTTCGGCCGCATCTGGGACACGATCACCCGCGAGCGGTACGGGATCGAGGACGCCAAGCAGCGGCGCTTCCGCTACGGCGTCCAGGTCAACT
Source organism: Streptomyces sp. NPDC085460 (assembly GCF_044541975.1). Lineage (NCBI taxonomy): Bacteria > Bacillati > Actinomycetota > Actinomycetes > Kitasatosporales > Streptomycetaceae > Streptomyces > Streptomyces sp. NPDC085460. Next base: position 189,220 of record NZ_JBITTO010000001.1, on the reverse strand, counting down.
CGCTCGGCCTCACCGAGGCCCAGCCGGAGAACAACGTCCAGCGGATCGTCCTGGAGATGCTGGCCGTCACCCTCTCCAAGGACGCCCGCGCCCGCGCCGTCCAGCTCCCGGCCTGGAACGAGGCCCTCGGCCTCCCCCGGCCCTGGGACCAGCAGTGGTCGCTCCGCATCCAGCAGGTCCTCGCCCACGAGTCCGACCTGCTGGAGTACGAGGACATCTTCGCCGGCTCCCACGTCGTCGAGGCCAAGGTCGACTCCCTCGTCACCGAGTGCCTCGCCGAGATCGAGCGGATCCAGGAGATGGGCGGCGCGATGGCCGCCGTCGAGTCCGGCTACCTCAAGGCCCAGCTGGTCTCCTCGCACGCCGAGCGGCGCGCCCGGATCGAGTCCGGCCAGGACAAGATCATCGGCGTCAACGTCTTCGAGACGACCGAGCCGAACCCGCTCACCGCCGACCTCGACACGGCGATCCAGACCGTCGACCCGGCCGTCGAGGCCCGCGTGGTCGGCGCCGTCACCCGCTGGCGCGCCGAGCGCCAGGAGTCCACGGACCGCCAGGGCAACGGCGACCCGTTCGTCTTCCCCACCACCCAGCAGGCCCTGGAGCAGCTCAAGGAGGCCGCGCGCGGCACCGAGAACCTCATGGAGGCCACCCTGGAGTGCGCCCGCGCCGGCGTCACCACCGGCGAGTGGGCCGGGGCGCTGCGCGAGGTCTTCGGCGAGTACCGCGCCCCCACCGGCGTCTCCTCCGCCCCGGTCGCCGTGCCGGCCGAGTCCGGCTCCCCGCTCGCGGAGGTCCGCCGCAGGGTCGACCGCACCGCCGAGGACATGGGCGTCGGCAAGCTCCGCTTCCTGGTCGGCAAGCCGGGCCTCGACGGGCACTCCAACGGCGCCGAGCAGATCGCCGTCCGGGCCCGCGACGCCGGGTTCGAGGTGGTCTACCAGGGCATCCGGCTCACCCCGGAACAGATCGTGGACGCCGCTCTGGAGGAGGACGTGCACGCCGTCGGCCTGTCGATCCTCTCCGGCTCGCACGCCCAGCTCGTCCCGGACGTCCTGGACCGGCTGAAGCAGGCCGGCGCCACCGACATCCCCGTCGTGGTGGGCGGGATCATCCCGAACGCCGACGGCGAGGAACTGCGCCGCGCGGGCGTCGCGGCGGTCTTCACCCCGAAGGACTTCGGCATCACCGAGATCATCGGCCGTATCGTCGACGAGATCCGGAAAGCCAACAAGCTGAATCCCCTCGAAAGCACGGAGGTCCCCGCATGACCAGCACTCCTTCCCCTGTGAACCGGCTGCGCCCCCGCCGCTCCTGTCTCGCGGTGCCCGGCTCCAACCCGCGCTTCCTGGAGAAGGCCCAGGGCCTCGCCGCCGACCAGGTCTTCCTCGACCTGGAGGACGCCTGCGCCCCGCTGGCCAAGCCCGAGGCCCGCCACACCATCGTGAAGTTCCTGAACGAGGGCGACTGGACCGGCAAGACCCGCGTGGTCCGCGTCAACGACTGGACGACCCACTGGACGTACCGCGACGTCGTCACCGTCGTCGAGGGCGCCGGCCAGAACCTCGACTGCATCATGCTGCCGAAGGTCCAGGACGCCCAGCAGATCGTCGCGCTCGACCTGCTGCTCACCCAGATCGAGAAGACCATGGGCTTCGAGGTCGGCAAGATCGGCATCGAGGCGCAGATCGAGAACGCCCAGGGCCTGAACAACGTCAACGCGATCGCCCAGGCGTCGCAGCGCGTGGAGACGATCATCTTCGGCCCGGCCGACTTCATGGCCTCCATCAACATGAAGTCCCTGGTCGTCGGCGAGCAGCCGCCCGGCTACCCGGCGGACGCGTACCACCACATCCTGATGAGCATCCTGATGGCGGCCCGCGCCAACAACCTCCAGGCGATCGACGGCCCCTACCTCCAGATCCGCAACCAGGAGGGCTACAAGGCGGTCGCCCAGCGCGCCGCCGCCCTGGGCTTCGACGGCAAGTGGGTGCTCCACCCGGACCAGGTCGCCGCCGCGAACGAGATCTTCTCTCCCTCGCAGGAGGACTACGACCACGCCGAGCTGATCCTCGACGCGTACGACTACTACACCTCCGAGGCGGGCGGGAAGAAGGGCTCCGCGATGCTCGGCGACGAGATGATCGACGAGGCGTCCCGCAAGATGGCCCTGGTCATCTCGGGCAAGGGCCGCGCCGCCGGCATGCAGCGCACCAGCAAGTTCGAGATCCCGGAGGCGTAGCACCATGCAGTTCGGACGCACCTACGAGGAGTTCGAGGTCGGGGCGGTCTACAAGCACTGGCCCGGGAAGACGGTCACGGAGTACGACGACCACCTCTTCTGCCTCCTCACCATGAACCACCACCCGCTGCACATGGACGTGAACTACGCGGAGAACACGACCGACTTCAAGCGGAACGTGGTGGTCGGCAACTACATCTACTCGCTGCTGCTCGGCATGTCCGTGCCGGACGTCTCCGGCAAGGCCATCGCCAACCTGGAGATCGAGTCGCTGCGGCACGTGGCGCCGACCTTCCACGGCGACACGATCTACGGCGAGACCACGGTCCTCGACAAGACCCCGTCGAAGTCGAAGACCGACCGCGGGATCGTGTACGTCGAGACCAAGGGCTACAAGCAGGACGGCACGCTCGTCTGCGTCTTCCGCCGCAAGGTGATGGTCCCGACCGCCGAGTACATCGACGCGCGCGGCGGCGAGCAGCCCGGCCGCCCCGAACTCATCGAGCCTTCCAAGAAGCCGGAGAAGTAAGCCATGGCGCGACTCGCCCAGACCCACGGACTGACCGACGTCCAGCAGGAGATCCTGGCCACGGTCCGCGACTTCGTCGACAAGGAGATCATCCCGGTCGCGACGGAGCTGGAGCACCGAGACGAGTACCCGCAGCAGATCGTCGACGGGCTCAAGGAGCTCGGCGTCTTCGGTCTGATGATCCCCGAGGAGTACGGGGGCCTGGGCGAGTCGCTGCTCACCTACGCGCTGTGCGTGGAGGAGATCGCCCGTGGCTGGATGTCGGTCTCCGGCATCATCAACACCCACTTCATCGTCGCGTACATGCTGAAGCAGCACGGCACCCAGGAGCAGAAGGACTACTTCCTTCCGCGGATGGCGGCCGGCGAGACGCGCGGCGCGTTCTCGATGTCGGAGCCGGGCCTGGGCTCGGACGTGTCGGCCATCACGTCGAAGGCGGTCAAGGAGGGCGACGAGTACGTCCTCAACGGCCAGAAGATGTGGCTGACCAACGGCGGTACGTCAACGCTGGTCGCCGTTCTCGTCCGAAGTGACGAAGGCCACCCGGAGGGCACCGCCCCCCACAAGTCGATGACGACCTTCCTCGTCGAGAAGGAGCCCGGCTTCGGAGAGGTCCGCCCCGGCCTCACCATCCCGGGCAAGATCGACAAGATGGGCTACAAGGGGGTCGACACCACCGAGCTCATCATGGACGGCCTGCGCATTCCGGCCAATCGGGTCCTCGGCGGGGTCACGGGCCGAGGCTTTTACCAGATGATGGACGGTGTCGAAGTCGGCCGCGTGAACGTGGCGGCCCGTGGCTGCGGCGTCGCTCAGCGTGCTTTCGAACTCGGCGTCCAGTATGCCCAGCAGCGTCACACTTTCGGAAAGCCGATCGCCCAGCACCAGGCGATCCAGTTCAAGCTGGCCGAAATGGCTACCAAGGTCGAGGCCGCCCATGCCATGATGGTGAACGCAGCACGCAAAAAGGACTCCGGGGAACGAAACGACCTCGAAGCGGGGATGGCGAAGTACCTCGCCTCCGAGTACTGCAAGGAGGTCGTGGAGGATGCCTTCCGCATTCACGGCGGCTACGGGTTCTCGAAGGAGTACGAGATCGAGCGTCTCTACCGCGAGGCGCCGATGCTGCTCATCGGTGAAGGTACCGCCGAGATCCAGAAAATGATCATTGGCCGCCGACTCCTGGAGGAGTACCGCTTCCAGGGCTGATTGTCGGTTTTGAGTCGATACGGCCGCGAAGAAGATCACACCCCGTGTTCGTCTTCCGGCCGTCGACTCGGTTCCTGGCTTGCCCAGTTGCGCCCCGCAACCGATAGCATCGCCGGAAAGCCGCCGTCCCCCGTTGCCAGCGCGGCATCATCCGCTACGAAGGTCATCCATGCCCCACAGCCCAAACTCTGCACACCGCGACAGCCTCAAGGGCGCACGCATCGCACGCGGAGCATCGCCGTGGCTTCTGCCGACCGTCGCCACGGCGGCGCTCAGCCTCGCGCGCTCCGGCCGCTCGAAGCGCGCCCGGGCGATCGCCGTGCCGACCACCGCGCTCGCGGCCGGCATGCTGTGGTTCTTCCGCGACCCCGAGCGCGAGATCGCTCAGGGCCGGGTCATCTCCCCCGCCGACGGCGTGGTGCAGAGCATCATGCCGTGGAAGGACGGGCGCACCCGGGTCGCCATCTTCATGAGCCCGCTCAACGTGCACGTCAACCGTGCGCCGCTGGCCGGCACGGTGACCTCGGTCGAGCACGTCCCCGGCGGCTTCGTCCCGGCCTTCAACAAGGAGTCCGAGAACAACGAGCGCGTCGTCTGGCACTTCGACACCGAGCTCGGCGACATCGAGATGGTCCAGATCGCGGGTGCCGTGGCGCGGCGCATCGTGCCGTACATCCCGCAGGGGACCAAGGTCGAGCAGGGTGACCGGATCGGCCTGATCCGTTTCGGCTCGCGGGTCGACATCTACCTTCCGGAGGGTGTCGAGGTCGCCGTCGAGGTGGGGCAGGTCACGACCGCGGGGGTGACTCGCATTGACCGTGATTGATCCCGACACACGAGCCGCCGAATGGGGCGCCGACGCCGAGGCGGAGGCGGCCGACGAGGCGGAGGAGATGCCGCTGTCGCTGAGGCTGTCCATAGCGGACGCCCTCACGCTCGGCAACGCCACGTGTGGCTTCATGGCGGTGTACTTCACCACCACGGGCATCCTCATCCCGCACCTCACCGGCAGCACGGAGACGGGCATGGCGCGCAACAGCGCCGCCACCGCCGTGATACTGATGCTGTGCGCGGCGATCTTCGACCTCTTCGACGGCATCGTGGCGCGCAAGCTCCGCAGCTCGCCGATGGGCGCCGAGCTCGACAACCTGTCGGACCTGATCAGCTTCGGTCTGGCCCCGGCGTACTTCGTGCTCGTCTACGGCATGGTCGCGGACGACGCGCAGCAGAAGGTCTCGGCGGTCGCCGCGATCGTGGTGCTGCTCGCGGTGGTGCTGCGGCTCGCGCGGTTCTCCTGCGTGACGATGAAGGACGGGATGTTCCAGGGCATGCCGAGCCCCTTCGGCGCGCTCACGGTGGTCTCGATCATCCTCCTGGAGCTGCCGTTCATCCCGACGCTGCTCGCGATCATCGGCACGGCGTGGCTGATGGTGAGCCGGGTCGAGTACCCCAAGCCGCGGGGTGTCCTCGCCGCGGCCATGCTCAGCTGGATCGTCGGAGCGATGGCCATGCTGGCCGCCTGGGCCTTCGACGCCCCGGGCGGGCAGTTCCTGCTCCAGGCCGGCTGTGCCCTCCAGGTCGTGCTGGGCGCCGTGATCCCCCTCTTCGCGACGGCCCGCCGAGTCAACACCTTCCGCGGCAACCGGCGTGAGAGCCGGGAGGCGCGGCAGGCGGAGGCGGCGCAGCTGCGCTGACCCCCGGTCGTACGGAACGGGTGAAGGGCCCGGAAGCATCGCGCTTCCGGGCCCTTCGTCATGCCGCGAGGAGCTTGTAGTAGAGCGTGGTGGCCCGGAGGGTGCCCGCGGGGTCGGCGGCGTACTCCGGGATCGTGCCGGCCGGGATCCAGCCGGCGCCCCGGTAGAGGCGTTCGGCGGGGCTGTCGGTCTGGGTGTCCAGGACGAGCAGGGTCAGGCCGGTGGCGGCGGCGTGGGCCTCGGCGGCGGCCAGCAGGCGGCGGCCCAGGGCCCGGCCGCGCGCCGCGCGGTGGACGAGGAGCCGGGCTATCTCGCCGCGGTGGCGGCCGTTGGCGGTGACGGTACGCAGGAGGGTGACGGCCCCGGTGACGGTGCCGTCCGGCCCGAAGGCCGCCCAGACGTCCCTGGCGCCGGCGACCCCGGCCCACCAGGCGGCGGCCTCGGCCGGGTCGAGGGGCGCGAGGTAGCCGACCGAGGCGCCGCCGTCGACGGTGTCCACGAGAAGGGCGCCCAGGGCGGTCGCGTGGGCGCGGACGGCCTCGGGGGTGAGGAGCTCGATCCGGTCGCCGGGGGCGAGCCGCTTCTCCAGGCAGAGCAGGCCCGGACGGTCGTCCCAGGAGGCGGCGGGCTCGAAGCCGAGCTTGCGGTAGAGGGCGAGGGGGCCCTCCCGCCACTCCCATACGGTGAGCCGGACGGCCCCGGCGCCGGCCGCGGCGGCCCGCCGCAGCGCCTCGCCCATCAGTGCGCCGGCCAGTCCCCGTCCCCGGGCCTCCGGCTCGACCCACACCCGCTTGACCTCGGGCACGGTGCCGGCCTTCAGGACCAGGCAGCCGGCGGCCTCCCCCGTCTCGGGGGAGGTGGCGAGCAGGACGGTGTCGCCGGCGAAGGCGGTGACGGGGTCCTCGGTCTCGGCGCGGCGGGCGGGCGGCAGGTCGGCGGGGCCGGACACCGCGGCGCCCTTCTCGGCCTCGGTGGCCAGGTGGTAGGCGGCGAGCAGGGCGGGCAGGCCGGGGTGGGCGGCGTTCTCCTCGATCAGCACGTTCATGATCCGAGGATCACACCGCCAGGTTTCGGCGAGGTGACGCCCTCCCCGCCGGCCCCCTCGGCACCGTCGGCCCCGCCGGTCAGGAACGCGGCCAGCGCGGCGCCCTCGTCCGTCACGGCGGTCCGCTCGGTCCGGGACAGGGGCCGCAGCGGGGTGACGACGAGGTCGGGGCCGCGCAGGGTCCAGGTGGCGGCGACCCGGCCGTCGACCAGGGCGACGCGCTCGCCGGCGACGGAGAGCAGCCGGTGGTCGTGGTCGATGATCCGGCTCCGGTCGTGGTAGCCGAGGATCGCGTTGTCGAAGGCGGGGAGGAAGCGGACCGGGGCGGGGGTGTCCGGGTCGGGCCGGGGCGCGTCGGGGAGGTCGAGGAGTTCACGGCCCCGCTCGTCGCGGAAGGTGACGAGTTCGTCCCGTACGGCCTTGACGGCGGCGGGCAGTCCGGCGAGGCCGCACCAGGCGCGGAGGTCGGCGGAGGCGGCGGGCCCGTAGGCGGCGAGGTAGCGGCGGACGAGGGCCTGGCCGACGGGGTCGGTGGGGTCGTCGGGGAGCGGCGGGATCGCGCGGCCCAGCCAGCCGGAGAGGGTCGCGTTGCGGACCCCCGCGCGGGAGCCCCAGAGGCCGCGCGGGGGAAGCTGCACGGTGGGCAGGACGCCGCCGACGATGAGTTCGCCGAGGGCCCGGCGGGGCGGTTCGGGCCAGCGGTCGGAGACGGCCTCGACGAGTTCGGCCAGGGTGCGGGGCTCTCCGTCGGCCATGACCGCGTGGGCGGCGGCGCCGAGCTCGTCGGGGTCGACGCCCGCGAGTTCGGCGCGGTAGGTGGTGAGGACCCTCTGGCGGAGCATGGCGTCGTGGCGGGCGCGCCAGGCCAGGGCGTCGTCGGCGGTGACGAGGTGGATGGTGCGGCGCATCAGGGGGACGCGTACGACCTCGCGTCCCGTGAGGAGGCCGTCCAGGGTCTCCGGGCGGAAGTCCCTCACCCGCGACCAGAGTCCGGTGAAGGGCTCCTGGGGTTCCTGGGCCTGGAGCCCGCACAGGTGGGCGATGACGTCGAGGGCGGGGGCGTCCGTGCGGGCGAGGAGGTGCTGGCGGGCGAGGGCCGCGCGGTTGAGGGCGCGGGGGGTGAGGACGGTCATGCCGTCACGCTCCCACGGAAAGAGGACAGTTTCCGTCCTCTTTCCGTGGGACACGGGCGGTCAGGGGGTGTATTCCTCGGCCGCCTCGGAGACGAAGGGCTGCCGGACCGTGCGCATGCCGCCGGGCACCTTCTTGTCGGGCTGGATGATGACGGACTGGCGGGACGACGGGGACTTCGGGTCGCTGAAGTCGTGGGTCATGCCGAAGCCGGGGTCGTGGGCGCTGAGGATGAGGAGCGCCTTGGCGACGCCCTCCCGGGTGAGGTCCTCCTGCTCGCACGCCTTCTTCAGGATCTCGCCGAAGGCCGCGGCGGCGGTCCAGCCGGCGACGACTCCGTTGTCGAGGCCGTCGTCGGGGTAGGCGGCCGCGTAGTCGGCGGCGAGCTTCTTCGCGGCCGGGGTGTCGGCGCCGATGGGGAGGCTCGGGGAGGCGAACCAGTACATCTTCTCCAGGGCCGGTCCCGCCTGGGTGCCGAGGAGCTGCGGGGCGAAGGCGGAGTTGTTGCCGACGACGGGGACGCGGAGGCCGGTGGCGGCGGCCACGCCGACCAGGGAGGCGGCCTGGCGCGGGCCCGCGCTGATGAGGACCGCCTTGACCCCGGCCTGCTTGAGGGCGGCGACCTGGGCGGACATGTCGTTGTCGGTGGGCTTGATCTTCTGCTCGACGACGGTCAGACCGGCCTTCTCGGCGGCGTACTTCGAGCCCTTGAGGGCGTTCTCGCCGTAGTCGCCCTCGAAGTAGACGTGGCCGAGCTTGTCGCCCTTCTTCAGCCCCTTCTCCGTGACGAGGAAGTCGACCGCGTTGATCGTCTCGACGTCGTAGGTGGCGCCGAGGACGCGGATGTACGGGGAGCCGAGCAGGGACGCCGACCACGCCTGGGGCATGACCAGGCCCTTGTCCTGGCCGTCGACGCGCTGCTTGACGGCGGCGACGAACGGGGAGCCGATGAACTGGGGGTAGCCGATGACCTTGGGCTCCAGCTCGGTGTAGGCGGCGAGCGCCTTCTGCGGGTCGTAGCCGTGGTCGCGGACGGTGAGCTCCAGCTTCCGGCCGCAGACGCCGCCGGCGGCGTTGGCCTGCTTCACCCACAGCTGCTGGGCCTGCGTGACGCTCTTGCCGAGGGTGGCGTACACGCCGGTCATGTCGGTGAGCGCGCCGAGCGCGATGGTGGTGTCGGTGACGCCCTCGCCCATCTTGACCCCGCCGGCGCCGGTCTCCTTGCCGTCGCCGGTCTTCGCCTTGGAGCTGCACCCGGCGGCGGTGAGCGCGACCAGCGTCGCGAGCGCCGCGGCGAGGCCCCGCACGGCCGCCTGTCGTCTGTGCTTCATCGTGTCTCCCCTGAGGGTCGGTGGATCGGGGTGCGCGCGACGAGCCTCGCGAGGCCGCCGGGCAGGAAGAGGACGACGCCGACGACGGCGGCGCCGTAGAGGTAGCGGGCGGCCTCACCGGGGGCGATGTCGCCGGTGCCGGGCGCGGAGACCAGCGGCAGGGCTTCGGCGTACCGGTTGAGCACCTGCGGGAGCAGGGCGACGAAGACCCCGCCGGCGACGGCTCCGGCGACGGAGCCGAGCCCGCCGATGACGATCATCGCCAGGTACTCCAGGGAGAGCGCCATGCCGAAGTACTCGGGCACGGTCCGCTGGAAGACCAGGGCGAGCAGGACGCCGGCGAGCCCCGCGTACATGGAGGAGAGGACGAAGACGGCGGCCCGGTGCCGGGCGACCGGGATGCCCATGACGCCGGCGGCGATCCGGTGGTCGCGGATGGCGTTCATGGCGCGCCCGGGGCGGCCCCGGAGCACCCCGCGGGCGAACAGCACGCCGCCGGCGAGCAGCGCGAGGCCCAGGTACCAGAGCTTCTCGACGGCCCCGAAGGGGACCTGGGCGACGAGGAGTTCGGTGTCGTCGAAGGTGAGGCCGAAGAGGTTGAGCGGGGGGACGGCCCGGCCGTTGTAGCCGCCGGTGAGGTCGTGGGCGTTGAAGAGGACGTGCTGGCCGATGAAGATCAGCGCGAGGGTGGCGATGCCGAGGTACGCGCCGTGCAGCCGGCCGGCGATGGGGCTGAACACCCCGCCGGCCAGGCCCGCGAGGACGACGGCGAGGACGGCCGCGAGCCAGCCGGGCAGGCCGAGCCCGCTGAGGCCGTCGGTGCCGTCGCCGGCGAGGGCGCAGTAGCCGTAGGCGCCGACGGCGAGGAAGAAGGCGTGGCCCATGGAGAGCTGGCCGGTGGCGCCGGTGAGCAGGTTGATGCCGATGGCGCCGATGGCGGCGGCGATGGCGAAGAGCCCGGCCTGGAGCCAGAACCGCTCCAGGTAGAACGGGAGGGCGAGGAGGACGAGGCCGGCGGCGGCGTACCCGTACGCCCTGAGGGGGATCGCCTTGACGGGGTTCCCGGTGCGCTCAGACACGGGCGAGCTCCTTCGTGCCGAAGAGGCCGGCCGGGCGGATCAGCAGCACCACGACCATCACCAGGTACGGGGCGAGATCGCCGATCCCGCGCCCGAGGAAGGCCAGGTCGGACTGGTAGCCGGTGGCGAGGGACTCGACGACGCCGACGATCAGCCCGCCGGCGAGCGCGCCGGTGGTGGAGTCGAGGCCGCCGAGGATCGCGGCGGGGAACGCCTTGAGGGCGGCGAGCGAGGTGCCGCGTTCCAGGCCGGGGGTGGGGAAGACGGTGAGGAAGAGCGCGGCGACCGCGGCGAGCGCCCCGGCGACGGCCCAGGCGCCGAGCGAGACCCGGCCGAGCCGGACGCCCATCAGGGCGGCGGTCTCCTGGCTCTCGGCGGCGGCCCGCATGGCCACGCCCCAGGAGGTGTGCCGGAAGGCCAGGAGGAAGGCGGTGATGAGCAGGGCGGCGGCGAGGAGTGCGGCGATCCGGGTCTCGGCGATCGTCACCGGCCCGAGGGTGACGACGGAGTCGCCCCACGGGTCGCCGAGGGCGAGGATGTCGGTGCCGATGCGGCGGGTCAGCTCGGTGGCGAGGAGGATGTCGACGCCGATGGTGACGATGGCGAGGACGCTGTGGTCGCCTCCCCGGTGGCGGCGCATGACGAAGAACTCGACGGCGGCGCCGACCACGGCCGCGCCCGCGATCCCGGCCGCCAGCGCGGGCCAGAAGCCGAGGGGTTCGTGGAGGACGGCGACGAGGTAGCCGCCGGCCAGGAGCAGGGAAGCGTGGGCGAAGTTGACGACCTCCGTGGCGCGGAAGATGACGACGAAGCCGAGGGCGATGAGGGCGTAGACGGAGCCCAGGGAGAGCCCGTTGATGAGGAACTCGGCGAAGGTGCTCACGCGGCGGTCTCCTCTCCGAGGTAGGCGCGGACGACCGCCGGGTCGTTCTGTACGTCGGCGGGGCTGCCGTCGGCGATGCGGCGGCCGAATTCGAGGACGGTGACGGAGTCGGCGAGCCGCATCACCAGGCCCATGTCGTGCTCGACGAGCAGGACGGAGATGCCGAGGCCGTCGCGGACGCCGGCGATGACGGCGGCGGTGCGGCGGCGTTCGTCGGCGGTCATGCCGGCGACCGGCTCGTCGAGGAGGAGCAGGGTGGGCTCCATGCAGAGGGCGCGGGCCAGTTCGGCGAGCTTCTGCTGCCCGTACGGGAGCGAGCCCGCGGGTTTCGCGAGCTGGTCGCCGAGGCCGACGAAGTCCGCGATCTCCCGGACGCGGGCCCGGTGCCGGGCCTCCTCGCGGGCGGCGGACGGCAGCCGGAGCCCGGCGGCGATAAAGCCGGTGCGGGTGAGCCGGTGGCGGCCGAGCATCAGGCTGTCCTCGACGGTGGCGCGCGGCGGCAGGGCCAGGTTCTGGAAGATCCGTCCGACACCGAGGTCGGCGATCTTGTGCGGCGGCAGCTCGGTCAGCTCGTGCCCGCCGAGCCGTACGGAGCCGGAGGTTGCCTTGTACACCCCGGAGAGCACGTTGAAGCAGGTGGACTTCCCGGCGCCGTTGGGCCCGATGAGGGCGTGCACGGTCCCGGGCCGGACGGTGAAGTCGACCCCGTCGAGCGCGGTGAGCCCGGCGAACCGGACGGTGAGACCGGTGACGGCGAGGACGGGCACGTCGGGGCGGGCGGTCCCGGCCGGGGGTGCGGGGGCGGGGGCAGGGGCGGAGCCGGGGGTGTCGGCGCCGACGTCGGCGGGGCCGGGCGTTCCGGCAGGGCCGGGCGTCTCGGTCGGGCCGGCCGTCACAGCGGTCCCGGCCGTCTCGCCGGTCCCGGCCGTCTCGGCCGGGGTGCGCGGGGCGGGCACGCCCCGGGCGTCGGTGCCGGGGGTGTCGTCCGGCGGTGGGGCGGTGCTCATCGGTTCTCCTTGCGGCGCAGGCCGCGGGCGGGGACCCGGGCCTCTTCGTCCCAGCGGGACAGGACGGGGTGGGCGGCACGGGCCCGGGCGGCGTCCTCGGCCGCTTCGGCGTCCACGACGCCCAGGTAGCGGCGGCGGACCTCGTCCGAGGCGGCCAGCTCCTCCGCCGGGCCGGAGAGGGTGACCTCGCCGACCTCCAGGACGTACGCGTGCGAGGCGAGCCTCAGCGCGAGCGCCGCGTTCTGCTCGACGAGCAGCACCGCCGTGCCCTGCGCGTTGATCTCCCGGACGGCCTCCCCGATCCGGGCCGCCATCAGCGGCGCGAGCCCGAGCGACGGCTCGTCGAGGAGCAGCAGCTCGGGGGCGGCCATCAGGGCCCGGCCGACGGCGAGCATCTGCTGCTCGCCGCCGGAGAGCAGTCCCGCGGGCTGCCGGGACCGCTCCGCGAGGACGGGGAACAGCTCGTGGACCCGGCGCAGCGCCGCGGCCTTCGCGGCGCGGTCGCCGCGCCGGGCGAGCCCGCCGGCCCGCAGGTTGTCCTCGACCGACATCCGGGCGAAGACCTGCCGGCCCTCCGGGACCTGGCAGACGCCGGCGGCCACGACCCGGTCGGGCGGCAGCCCGTCGAGCGGCCGGCCGGCCGCGGTGACCGTGCCGGAGACCACGGCACCGCCGTGGAAGCGCAGTGTGCGCGAGACCGCCCTCAGCAGTGTGGACTTGCCGGCGCCGTTGCCGCCCAGGACGGTGACGACGGCGCCCGCGGGCACGGTCAGCGACACGCGCCGTAGCGCGTGCACCGGTCCATATCCCGCCGTCAGATCCGTCACCGTCAGGGCGGGTGCGGTACCTCCCATGACTCCCCTTCCGGGCCGCCTTGTTACTCGGCCGTGTTACTCGGCCGTTCGGTGGCGCTCACCCCAGCACCGCGCCTGACCGCCCGTCCACGCCCGGCGGGACAAACGATGCCGGTGACCAGCGGGGCCGCCGGGGGGCTGTGCATGCGCACAACGCTGCGCGTCAGGGCGTTGCCGTGCGGCCCGCGGCGGTGGATGCTCCCGCCATGGGACGGCGCAGACGGCGGACCGGTGACGACTGGAAGGCGCTCGCACGGGCGTGCACGGCGCTTCTGGAGCGGGTGCCGGAGCTGGTGGACGAGCATCTGACGGAGCTGCACGCGTACGAGCCCGCCTACGGGCGGATCGTGCCGTACGACCAGCACTGGCAGGAGGCGCACGAGGCGATACGGATCGGGATCGAGATGATCTCGGCGCCCCGGCACTCGCCCCGGCGGGACCTGGAGCACGCGGAGCTCCTGGGCCGGCGGCGGGCCGAACAGGGCATGCCGCTGGAACTGGTGGTGCACGCGTACCGGCACGCCGGGCACCTGGTGTGGGAGGCGCTGATCGAGGGCGCGGGGGCGGACACCGGTCAGCTCGCGGCGCTGATGCAGTCGGCGACGACGGTCTGGTCGGCGGTGGACGCGCAGGCGGACCGCGCCTCGGAGGCGTACCGGGCGACCGAGGCGGAGCTGCGGCGCCGTACCGACGAACAGCTCCAGGCGCTCGTGGACGCGCTGCTCGGGGGCCAGCGGGCGCCGGAGCTGGTGGCGCGGGCGGCGGCGGGCCTGGACCTGCCGGAGCAGGGGCGGTACGCGGTGGTGGTGCTGCGCCCCGACCGGCGGGAGGAGCGCGAGCCGTTCCACCGGCAGGTGCGGGGCGAGGGGCTGCGGTTCCTGTGGCGGATGCGGGCCGACTGCGAGATCGGGGTGGTGGCGCTGGCCGAGGGGACGGACCTGGACGCGCTGGCGCAGCTCCTCGACGGGCGGTGCCCGGGCCCCGGCGGCATCAGCCCGGTCGTCACCGGCCTCACCGAGCTCGGCCGCGCCCGCCGCCTCGCCGAACTCGCCCTGCGCACCTGTCCGCCCGGCTCCCGCCAGGTGGTCCGGCTGGACCGCCGGATGGCCGGCGCGCTGATCGTGGGCCGCCCCGACCTGGCCGAACTCCTCGTCACCGACGTCCTCGGCGGGCTCCTCGAACTGGACCCCGCGGACCGCGCGGTGCTCCTGGAGACGCTCGACGCGTGGCTGGACTGCGAGGGCTCGGCGGGGCGCGCGGCGGGCCGGCTGTACTGCCACCGCAACACGGTCTTCAACCGCCTGCGGCGCCTGGAGCAGCTGACGTCGAGGTCGCTGTCCCGCCCCCGCGACCTCACGGAGATGACGCTGGCGCTGGACGCCTTCCGGCTCACGGCGTCCGGGTGAGGGGCGGGGCGGCCGGGCCTGGCAGGATGCACCCGTGACGATCATGGCGAACACGCGTACGGCACCGCTGCCGGTCCTCGGGACGGTGCTGATCGCGGTGGGGGTGCTGGCGCCGGTGGCCCAGCCGGTGGGGGCGTGGGTGGCGGAGGCGACGCGGTACGTCGTGCTGCTCGGCGCGTTCGGGGCGGCGTGGCCGTACTGGCTGGCCGGGTTGGCGCTGTGCGGCGCGGGCGTCCTGCGGACGGGCGCGCGGCGGCCGGTGCGGCAGGCGGTGGCCGTCGCCTGCGCGGCGGGGGCCGTCCTGGTGGTGTTCTTCCGGCTGGTGCTCTTCGACGTGTTCGGCGCCGGCTGGGAGGAGACCCAGCGGGTTCCCGCGCCGGGCGGCGGCGAGCGGGCCGTACGGGTCGAGCAGGGCGCGGCGATGATCGACCCGCTGTGGCGGGTGTCGGTGGTCGAGGGGTCGGGGCTCACCGCGCGGAGCCACGAGGTGGCGACGTACGGCGAGCCCACGGGCTTCCACGCGGTCGCGTGGGACGGCCCGGACGCGCTCCTTGTCACCGACGGCGACGGTACGAAGCGGATCACGCTGGACCCGTCGACCGGCGCGCCGGACCGGACGGTCGACGCGGGCTGACGGCGGCCGGGCGCCCCGCGGCGCCCGGCGCTCGTACCGCCGCGCGCTACGCCAGGAAGTCGCGGGCGATGTGGGAGGCGACCTCCTCCAGGAGGGGGCCCGCGTTCGGGATGGACTTGGCGGGGTCCGGCTCCAGGGCCGAGAGGGGGTAGGCGCGGCGGATGCCGGCCGCGCCCAGGGTCTCCGGGGGCAGGGCCAGGCGGCCGCAGACCGCGACGACCTCCTTGCCGGCGGCGCGGGCCGCCGCCGCGACCCCCGCGGGGGCCTTGCCGTGGAGGGTCTGCTCGTCGAGGGAGCCCTCGCCGGTGATGACGAGGGTGGCGCGCTCCAGGGCCGGGGCGAAGCCGAGGACCTCCAGCATCAGCTCGATGCCGGGGCGGAAGCTCGCGCCGAGGAGGAGGGCGCCGTAGCCGATGCCGCCCGCGCCGCCCGCGCCGGGCGAGGCGGCGAGCTCGCCGGCCTTCGGGCCGATCGCCTTCTCCAGGACCCGCGCGAAGTGGGCGAGCGCCGCGTCCAGGGTCTCGACGTCCTCCGGCGAGGCGCCCTTCTGCGGGCCGTAGACCGCCGGCGCGCCCTTGGGGCCGGTCAGCGGGTTGTCGACGTCGCTGGCGAGGATGAACTCGACCTCGGCGAAGCGCGGGTCCAGGGCGGACAGGTCGGCGGAAGCCAGCTCGGCCAGGGCCGCGCCGCCGGGGCCGACGGGCTCGCCGGCCGCGTCGAGGAAACGGGCGCCGAGCGCGGCCAGCATGCCCGCGCCGCCGTCCGTGGTGGCGCTGCCGCCGACGCCGAAGACGATCGTGGTGGCGCCGGCGTCGAGCGCGGCCCGCAGCAGTTCGCCGGAGCCGTACGTCGTGGCGGTCAGCGGGGCGAACGTACCGGCCGGGAGGAGCTGGAGGCCGGACGCCTCCGCCATCTCCACGACCGCCGTGGTGCCGCGCAGCGCGAACGCGGCGGTGACCGGTGTGCCGACGGGCCCCGCGACCCGCACCTCACGCCGCTCGAACCCGGCCGCCACGGCCGCCGCGACCGTGCCGTCGCCGCCGTCGGCGACGGGCAGGGCCTCGACCGAGAGGCCGGGGACGACCTTCCGGAGTCCCGCCGTGACCCGCTCCGCGACCTGTACGGCCGTGAGCGAGCCCTTGAACTTGTCGGCCGCCACGAGCACGTGAGCGACCTGAGTTGCTGCTCCGTCCGTCACCTTGCATCCCTTGCTTTCGAACAGGCAGTCGCGCCAGGGCCGACCCTATCCGTACCGCAAGACGGCGTGCCACCCCCGGATAACGAGAAATGTCCGACCATAGTGGGCTCACATGAGCACGGATATGAACGATCGGACGCCTCCGGATCACGTACCGGAACGGCACGCGCCCGACGCGAAGGTCATCGGCATCGGCGTGGCGGCCGTCGTCGCGGTCGTCGGGTGGGCCGCGCTCGGCAAGGACTCCTTCGACAGCGCCTCCTCCTCGGCCCTCTCCTGGGTCCTGGACAACTTCGCGTGGCTGTTCGTGGTCGCCGCCGACACCTTCCTGGTGCTGTGCGTGGTGATCGCGCTGAGCCGCTTCGGCCGGATCCGGCTGGGCGCGGACGACTCGGAGCCGGAGTTCACCAATCTGGCCTGGATCGCGATGATGTTCAGCGCCGGCATGGGCATCGGCCTGATGTTCTACGGCGTCGGCGAGCCGCTCCAGCACTTCCTGAGCCCGCCGCCGGACAGCGGCGCGCCGGCCGGGACCGGCGCCGCGGCCAGGACCGCGATGGAGTACTCCTTCTTCCACTGGACGCTGACCCCGTGGGCGATCTACGGCATCGCCGGGCTCGCGCTCGCCTACGCGGGCTTCCGCAAGGGCCGCGGCAACCGGCTGAGCAGCGCCTTCGTCCCGCTCATCGGGGCGCGCCGGGCCGCCTCCTGGCAGGGCAGGGCGATCGATCTGCTCGCGGTCTTCGCGACCGTCTTCGGCACCGCGACGAGCCTGGGCCTGGGCGCCCTCCAGGTCGCGGAGGGCCTGAACATCACCATGGGCGTCGAGGACTCGACCGCCACCGAACTGATCATCATCGCCTCCCTGTCGGCGGCCTTCGTCCTCTCGGCCTTCTCCGGCCTGCACAAGGGCGTGAAGTGGCTGTCGACGCTGAACATCGTGCTCGCCGCCTGCCTGGCGCTCTTCGTCTTCCTCCTCGGCCCGACCGTCTACATCCTGGACACGATCCCGGCCTCGGTCGGCGGCTACCTCCACGAACTGCTGCCGATGGCGAGCCGGACCGGCGCCTTCACCGACCGCGACTGGCTGGGCGCCTGGACGATCTTCTACTGGGCGTGGTGGCTGTCCTGGGCGCCGTTCGTCGGCACCTTCATCGCCCGGATCTCGCGCGGCCGGACGATCCGCGAGTTCCTGGTGGGCGTGCTGCTCGTCCCGTCGGGGGCGACGGTCGTCTGGTTCTGCGTGATGGGCGGCACCGCGATCCGGCTGGAGTCGACCGGCGAGGCCGATCTGGCGGCGGCGGTGCAGGACGGGGTGGAGGCGTCGCTCTTCGCGATGCTGAGGGCGCTGCCGCTGGGCACGGTCACCTCGGTCATCGCGATGCTGCTGGTGATGACGTACTTCGTGACCAGCGCCGACTCGGCGTCGCTCGTCATGGGCTCGCTGACCAGCCGGGGCTCGCTGCACCCGCCGACGTGGCTGGTCGTGACCTGGGGCGTGCTGATGGCGGCCGTCGCGGCGGTGCTGCTGGTGGCCGGCGGCCTGAACTCGCTCCAGACGGCGACGATCCTGGTGGCGCTGCCGTTCGTGGTGGTCATGCTGGTGCTCTGCTGGGCGCTGGTACGGGAGCTGCGGGAGGACCCGGGCGCGGGCCCGGCCCGGCACCACGCCCTGCACGGCATGCGGGACGCGGTACGGGCCCTGGTCGGCGAGGCCCTGACCGAGACGCAGGGCGGCGGCTCCCGGCACCACCGCCTCCACCGCGCGGCCCGCTCCCGCGCGGACACGGAGAGCGGCGAACCCCCGAAGGACGGCGGGGCATGACGGACGCCCCCGGACAGCGCCCGGATCCCGCCGGCCCGGGGCACGTCGGCCCGGGGGGCGTCGGCCCGGGGCGCGGCGGGCCTGGTCCCGTCGGCCCTGCTCCGGTCGGCCCTGGCCCGGTCGGCCCTGGCCCGGTCGCCGTGCCGGACCTCGCCACGGCGGACCTCGCCGACCGGATTCTCGGTGGCTGGACCGGGCGGATCGCCGGGAACATGCTCGGCAAGCCCGTCGAGCGGGGCGACCACTGGACGAGGGAGCGGATCGACGCCTATCTGCGGCTCACCGGCGCCCTGCCGCTCACCGACTACCTCCCGCCGCCGCCCGACGGCGCGGAGGGCTTCGCGCTGCGGCCCGAGTGGCCGCTGTGCGTGCGCGGCGGGATCCGGGAGAGCTGCCGGGACGACGACGTCGACTACACCCTCCTCGGACTGCACCTCCTGGAGACGTACGGCTTCGGCTTCACCACCGAGCAGGTGGGCGAGCTGTGGCTGTTGCGGCTGCCGTACCTCCAGACGTACACCGCCGAGCGGGCCGCGTACCGGAACCTCGCCAACGGTCTGCGCCCACCGCTGACCGCGACCTACGACAACCCCTACCAGGAGTGGATCGGGGCCCTGATCAGGGCCGACGTCTACGGCTGGACGAGCCCCGGCGACCCGCGCCGGGCGGCCGGCCTGGCCCGCCGCGACGCGGTCGTCTCGCACACCGGGAACGGCGTGTACGGGGCGATGTGGGCGGCCGCCCTCATCGCCGCCGCCTTCACCGCGCCCGACGCCCGCTCCGCGCTGGTCACCGCGCTGGAGGTGGTGCCGCCGGGAAGCCGGCTGGCCCGGACCGTGCGGGAGACGATCGCGCTGTACGAGGCGGGGCTCGGCTGGTCGGACGCGCTCGACGAGCTGGCGGTCCGCACGGCCGGCCTCCACTGGATCCACGTCGTGCCGAACGCGGCGGTGCTGACCGCCGGACTCCTCTACGGCGAGGGCGACTTCACCCGCACGATCGCCCTGACCGTGCGCGGCGGCCTCGACACCGACTCCAACGGGGCGACGGCCGGGTCGGTGGCCGGGGTGCTGTGCGGGGCGGCGGCGATCCCGCCGCAGTGGTCCCGGCCGCTGCGCGACCGGGTGCGCAGCGCCGTGTACGGCTTCGACGGGGCCGGGATCCGCGACCTCGCCGAGCGGACCCTGCGGCTGGCTACGCTTCCCCCATGACCACCACCGACTACGCCACGTACATCGCCGGCCTCCCCCGCGTACTCGCCGCGTCCGCCGCGCTCTTCCGGGACGCCCGGGGCCGGGTCCTGGTCGTGGAGCCGAACTACCGCGACCACTGGGCCCTGCCCGGCGGGACGGTCGAGTCGGACGCGGGCGAGACGCCCCGGCAGGGGGCCCGCCGGGAGACCGCCGAGGAGATCGGTCTGGACGTGCCGCTGGGGCCGCTGCTCGCGGTGGACTGGTCGCACGGCACGGGCCGGCCGCCGATCGTGGCGTACCTGTACGACGGCGGGGTGCTGGCCGAGGAGCGGTTCGCGGAGATCCGGCTCCAGGAGGAGGAACTGCTCTCCTGGAAGCTGATCGAGCCGTCCGAGGTGCCGGCCCATCTGCCGGGGAGCCTGGGCCTGCGGGTGCTGGCCGGCCTGCGCGCCCTGGCCGACGGGAGCGGTCCGGCGGAGCTGGTGGACGGCCTGCCCGCCGAGACCTGACGAACCATCACTCCGATGGCGTGGGAACGGGTTTGGAGTCGTCGCCGCCCCGTTCGTAGAAGCCCGTGATCGCCACGGACATCAGCAGCATCGCGAGGGCGGCCAGCAGGATCGCGGCGATGAGCATGCCGAAGCAGCCACCGACGAGCAGCCGGGCGCGCCGGTCGGGGTCCTGCCCCGTCGGGGCGCTCATCCCTGCGGGGGCTCCGGCGGCAGCATGTCTCCGGTGCGGTTCGCCTCGTCGCGGGTGGCGGTCCTGGCCTCCGTGCGGTGGCCGCGCGCGATGTAGTCGCGGACGACGGCCTCCACGGCGTCCTGGGGGCTGCCCACGCCCGCCAGGACCATGACTTCCACGACGAGTTCGGCGTCGAGCGCGATGTTCACCTTGGCCATGGACCGGAACTTAACACCGGGAAACCCGGTCACGGGAGCCGTTCGGCACGGTGCTCGCGGATCGCTCCGGCGGCCGGACTAGAAGAGCGCGTCGGGCAGGCCGGAACCGCCCGACTCGAAGGCGAGCAGGCGCTTCTTCCGGTCGACGCCGCCGCCGTAGCCGGTGAGGCTGCCGCCGGAGCCGATGACGCGGTGGCAGGGGACGATGATGCTGACCGGGTTCTTGCCGTTGGCGAGACCGACCGCGCGGGAGGCGCCGGCGCTGCCGAGGGCCTCGGCGAGTTCGCCGTACGTGCGGGTCTCCCCGTACGGGATGAGCAGGAGCTGCTCCCAGACGCTCCGCTGGAAGGGGGTTCCCTCCAGGTGGAGCGGGAGGTCGAACGCGGTGAGTTCGCCCGCGAAGTAGGCGTCGAGCTGCCGGATCGTCTCGCCGAAGGGGCGGGGGTCCCGGTCCCCGAAGGTCTCCTCCGGCGGGCGGTGGCGCTGGTCGGTCATGTGGACGCGGCTCAGGACGCCGTCGACGGCCACCAGGGTCAGCGGCTCGTAGGGGCTGTCCACGACCGTGTGCACGACGGTGCGGGGCATGGCTGGACTTCCTTACGCGGGGAGGTGGTTGATCGGGTGGGAGTCGGTGGCCCAGAGGTACTGGACGGCGTAGGCGCGCCAGGGCGCCCAGTGGGCGGAGCGGGCGGTGAGCGCGGCGGGGGTGCCGGGCAGGCCGAGCCCCTCGGCGGCGCGGCGGACGCCGAGGTCGCCGGGGAGGAAGGCGTCGGGGTCGCCGAGCGCGCGCATGGCGATGACCTCGGTGGTCCAGGGGCCGAAGCCGGGCAGGGCGAGCAGCCGGGCCCGGGTCTCCGCCCGGTCGGTGTCGGGGCCGAGGACGAGTTCCCCGCCGGCGAGGGCCCGGACGAGGGTGAGCAGGGTGGCGCGCCGGCTGCGGGGCAGGGCCAGGGTCTCGGGGTCGAGCCCGGAGAGCGCCTCGGGGGTGGGGAAGAGGTGGGTGAGGCCGCCCTCGGGGTCCTCGATCGGCACGCCGTGCGCGGTGACCAGGCGGGCCGCGTGGGTGCGGGCGGCGGCCGTCGAGACCTGCTGGCCGAGGACGGCGCGGACGGCGAACTCGGCCGGGTCGACGGTGCCGGGGACGCGCCGGCCGGGCGCCTTGTCGACGAGCGGGGCGAGCAGCGGGTCGGCGCGGAGCCGGTCGTCGACGGCGACGGGGTCGGCGTCGAGGTCGAGGAGCCGGCGGCAGCGGCTGATCGCGTGGGTGAGGTCGCGCGGGTCGGTGAGGGAGAGCCGGCAGGCGATGTGGTCGGGGCGCGGGGTGAGGGCGACGATGCCGTGGCCGTACGGGAGGGTCAGGGTGCGGCGGTAGGCGCCGTCGCGCCACTCCTCGACGCCGGGGACGGCGGTGGCGGCGAGGTGGCCGAAGAGGTTGGACGGTTCGAGCGGGGCCCGGAAGGGCAGCCGGAGGCTGATCACGCCGGGCGTGTGCGGCGCGGCGGGGCGCGCGGCACGGGCGCGGAGTTCACCGGGGGTGAGGGCGAAGACCTGCCGGACGGTGTCGTTGAAGGAGCGGATCGAGGAGAAGCCGGAGGCGAAGGCGATCTCGCCGAAGGGCAGTCCGGTGGTCTCGACCAGGATGCGGGCGGTCTGGGCGCGCTGGGCGCGGGCCAGGGCGAGCGGGCCCGCGCCCAGCTCGGCGAGGAGCTGGCGCTCGACCTGCCGGGTGGACCAGCCGAGGCGGCGGGCGAGCCCGGGGACGCCCTCCCGGTCCACCACCCCGTCCTGGATGAGCCGCACGGCGCGGGCGACGGCGTCGGCGCGCACGTTCCACTCCGGGGAGCCGGGGCTGGTGTCGGGCCGGCACCGCTTGCAGGCCCGGAAGCCGGCCCGCTGGCAGGCCGCGGCGCTGGGGTGGAACTCCATGTTCTCGGGCTTGGGCGGGACCGCCGGGCAGCTGGGGCGGCAGTAGATCCGAGTGGTCAGGACGGCGGTGAAGAACACGCCGTCGAAGCGGGCGTCCTTGGACTGGACGGCCCGCACACAGCGCTCGGTCTGGGTGTGCATGGATCCAGGATCGGTGATGCGCGGGCGTCCGGCTGGCAGAAAAACGACATGGACCCCGAGGCGCCCTGAGGCCGGCCGTGCGGCGGGGCCCTGGGGTGAACCGCCCTGGGGCGGGGCCCTGGGGTGAGCCGCCCTGGGGCGGGTCAGTCGCCGACGGGCACCGTCCGGTAGTGGGTGGTGAGCCGTCCGCCGTCGTCGAGGACGTGGAAGGCGATGCCGGGCGGGGCGTCCAGGTGGACGTACGGGCTGCCGGGGCTGGGGTGCTCCCAGGGCAGCTTGATCGTGGAGACCGTGCCGGGGGCGACGAGCAGCGGGCGGCCCGCGAAGGTGGTGGCGGCGGCGGTGTGGGCGTGGCCGGCGAGGAAGGCGGTGAGGTGCGGGTGGCGGTCGGCGAGCGCGGCGAGCCGCTCCTCGCCGAACTGGCGGATCTCGTCCACGTACGGGGTGTGCAGCGGGACCGGCGGGTGGTGGAAGGCGACGAGGACGGGCGTCTCGCGCGGGGTGTCGGTGAGGACGCGGTCCAGCCGTTCCAGGGTGGTGTCCTCCAGGTACCCGTCGTGCTTGCCGGGGATCGAGGAGTCGCAGACGGCGAGGACGAAGCCGTCGCCGCGCAGGACCTGGTCCACGGGGGCGGCGGGGGCCGGGTCGCCTTCCTCGTGGAGCAGCGGCCCGAGGCCGGCCCGGAAGGCCGCGCGGTCGTCGTGGTTGCCGGGGCAGACGACGAGCGGGTGGCGGCCGGCGAGGAGGGCGCGGGCGCGGTCGTACTCGGCGGGTTCGGCGTGGTCGGCGATGTCGCCGGAGACGAGGACGGCCGCGAGGTCATACGGCAGGTCCTCCAGGTGGCGCAGGACGGCGCGGGTGCGCGCGGTGGCGCGCTCCCCCGCGTCGATGTGGATGTCGCTGACGTGGGCGATGACGATCACGCGTAAGCCTCCGGCGGTCGGGGTGAACGGTGGTTCACCCGACCGACCGTACGGTGATCGCGCGCGGGCGCGTAAGGGCCACCGGCCGCGAGGTGGCCCTCCCGGCCCCGGGTTCGCTCACTCGAAGCGGGTGGGGTCCCCCGCGCCGACGCGGACGACCTCGGGTTCGCCGCTGGAGAAGTCGACGACGGTGGTGGGGACGGTGCCGCAGTCGCCGGAGTCGAGGACGGCGTCGACCTGGTGGTCGAGCCGCTCCTTGATCTCCCAGCCCTGGGTCAGGGGTTCCTCCTCGTCGGGCAGGAGGAGGGTGGAGGAGAGCAGGGGTTCGCCGAGTGAGGCAAGCAGCGCCTGGGTGACGCCGTGATCGGGGATGCGGACGCCGACGGTCTTCTTCTTGGGGTGGAGCAGCTGGCGGGGCACCTCCTTCGTGCCGGGCAGGATGAAGGTGTACGCGCCGGGGACGGCGGCCTTGACGGCGCGGAAGACCCGGTTGTCGATGTGCACGAGCTGGCCGAGCTGTGCGAAGTCCGCGCACATGAGGGTGAAGTGGTGCCGGTCGTCGAGGCGGCGGATCTCCCGGATGCGGGTGAGGCCGTCGTGGTTGCCGATGCGGCTGCCGAGGGCGTAGCAGGAGTCGGTGGGGTAGGCGATGAGCCCGCCCTTGCGGATCGAGTCGGCCACGCCGTCGATGATGCGCGGCTGGGGGTTCTCGGGGTGCACGTCGATGTACTTGGCCATGGGGCGAGTCTAGGTTCCGGCGGCGTCGAGGTTTCTGAGATGGCGCCAGACGGCCTTGGCCGCGTTGTGCCCGGACATCCCGTGGACGCCGGGGCCGGGCGGGGTGGCGGAGGAGCAGAGGAAGACCGCCGGGTGGGGGGTGTGGTACGGCCACGGGGACAGGGTGGGGCGCAGCACGAGCTGGAGGCCGCGGGCGGCTCCGCAGGCGATGTCGCCGCCGACGTAGTTGGCGTTGCGGGCGGCGAGTTCGGGCGGGCCGGCGGTGGCGCGGGCGAGGACCCGGTCGCGGAAGCCGGGGGCGAAGCGCTCGATCCGGCGCTCGATGGCGTCGGTGAGGTCGCCGCGCCAGCCGTTGGGCACGTGCCCGTACGCCCAGAAGACGTGCCGGCCCTCGGGGGCGCGGCTCGGGTCGACGAGGCTGGGCTGGGCGGTGATGAGGAAGGGCGTGTCGGGGGCGGTGCCGGAGGACGCCTGGCGCAGCGCGGTGTCGATCGCGCGGGCGGAGGGGCCGACCTGGACGGTGCCGGCCCGGCGGGCGGCCTCGGCGGTCCAGGGCACGGGCCCGTCGAGGGCGTAGTCGATCTTGAAGGCGGCGGCGCCGTACTCGTAGTGGGCGTAGTGGTGGGCGCCGAAGCCGGTGATGCGGGCGAGGGCGGTGGGCGAGGTGTCGAAGAGGTAGGCGCGGGCGGGCGGGAGGTCGTCGAGGCGTTTGACCTCGTACCCGGTGTGCACGGTGCCGCCGAGCTCGGTGAGGTACGCGGTGAGGGCGTCCGGGATCGCCTGGGAGCCGCCCCGGGGCACGGGCCAGCCGACGGTGTGCGCGGCGATCGCGAAGACGAGGCCGACGGCGGAGGTGGCGAACCCGTCGAGGGGCGCCATGACGTGGCCGACCATGCCGGCGAGGAGGGCGCGGGCCTTCTCGTCGCGGAAGCGGCGCAGCATCCAGGTGGCGGGCTGGAGTCCGGTGAGGCCGAAGCGGGCGAGGGTCACCGGGTCGCGGGGCAGCGCGGTCAGCGGCAGCTGCATGAAGTCCCGGGTGAGGTCCTCCCACCGGCCGAGGAAGGGGGTGACGAGCCGGCGGTAGGTGCCGGCGTCGCGCGGCCCGAGGGAGGCGGCGGTCTCGGCGACGGAGCGGGAGAGGACGGCGGCGGTGCCGTCGTCCCAGGGGTGGGCCATGGGCAGTTCGGGGTGGAGCCATTCCAGGCCGTACCGGTCGAGCGGCATGGTCCGGAAGACGGGCGAGCCGGCGCCGAGCGGGTGGACCGCGGAGCAGGGGTCGTGGCGGAAGCCGGGGAGGGTCAGTTCCTCCGTACGGGCTCCGCCGCCGACGGTCTCCCTGGCCTCGAAGACGGCCACGGAGTGCCCGCGCCGGGCCAGCTCGACGGCGGCGGTCAGTCCATTGGGTCCCGCCCCCACGACGACGGCATCGAGCATCGACGTCACCTCGGACTCCTCACGTCGGCCGACGGTACGGCAGGGCCAGGATAGGCCCGGCCCCGCCCGCTCCTGGTCATGCGTCAGTCCCCGGCCGGGCCGCCGGCGAGGAGGGCGCGGATCCGCTCGGCGGTGGCCGCGTCCCGGGCGGCGGTGAACGGCAGCGCGTTGCCCCCGGTGATCCGGAACGGCTCGCCCGTGACGGTGGTCTGCGCGCCGCCCGCCTCCGCGACCAGCAGCAGGCCCGCCGCGTGGTCCCAGGCCAGCTCCCAGCTGAAGGCCGTGGCGGCGAGCTCGCCCCGGGCGATCGCCAGGTACTCCAGGCCGGCCGAGCCGCAGGGCCGGGGCCGGACTCCATCCGTCACCAGGCCCAGGAGGGCCCGCTTCTGGTCGGCGGTGGTGTAGTCGGGGTGCGAGGTGGCGACCTCCAGGACCGCGCCCGGGGCGGGCGAACCGGACCGTATCCGCTCGCCGTTCAGGAACGCGCCGCGCCCGCGCACGGCGACCGCCAGCTCGCCGAGGGCCGGCGCGTACGTCCAGGAGGCGAGGAGCTCGCCGTGCCGGGCGAGGGCGACCAGGGTGCAGAACCCCGGGTCGCCGTGCACGAACTGGCGGGTGCCGTCCACCGGGTCGACGATCCAGACGGGCGCGTCGCCGCGCAGCCGCCCGTACACCTCCGGGTCGGCGTGGACGGCCTCCTCGCCGACCACGACGGAGCCCGGCAGCAGGGCGGTCAGCGCCTCGGTCAGGTGCTCCTCGGCGGCCCGGTCGGCGACCGTCACCAGGTCGTAGGGCCCCTTCTTCTCGACGATCTCGTGGTCGGCGAGCTGTCGGAAGCGCGGCATGATCTCCGCCGCGGCCGCCTTGCGGACCGCTTCCTCCACCTCGGTCGTACCGCCGTCGAGGACGTGCTCAAGGAAGGATTCGATCATGCGTCCAGCTAAGCACGCGGGTCCGACAATCGGTACAGGGCCTCCGCCGGGGCCCGGCGGGGGCGGCACCAGGAGTACGCTTTGGGCGGTTTCACCCCTTGGTCTTCGAGCTCTGCGAGAGGCAGGTCGATCCGGTGCACGGCGAGTACAAGGTCCCCGGCGGGAAGCTGGTCGTCGTCGACCTCGACGTGGTGGACGGGGCGCTGGCCCGGGTCCGGGTGGCGGGCGACTTCTTCCTCGAACCCGACGAGGCGATCCTCGCCATCGACCGCGCCCTGGAGGGCGCCCCCGCCGACACCGACGCCTCCGGGCTCGCCGCCCGCATCGACGCGGCGCTACCGCCGGGCACCCAGATGTTCGGCCTCACCACCGAGGGCATCGGCGTGGCGGTCCGCCGGGCGCTCGCCCACGCCACCGACTGGACCGACTACGACTGGCAGCTGATCCACGAGCCGCCGCAGGACCCCGCCCTGCACATGGCGCTCGACGAGGTCCTCACCGCCGAGGTCGCGGCCGGCCGCCGCCCGCCGACCCTGCGGGTCTGGGAGTGGGGCGCGCCCGCCGTCGTCATCGGCAGCTTCCAGTCCCTGCGCAACGAGGTCGACCCGGAGGCCGCCGGACGGCACGGCATCCGGGTGGTGCGCCGGATCAGCGGCGGCGGCGCCATGTTCATCGAGCCCGGCAACACCATCACGTACTCCCTGTCGGTCCCCGACGCCCTGGTGCAGGGCCTCTCCTTCACCGACAGCTACGCCTACCTCGACGACTGGGTGCTCGGCGCCCTCGGCGACATGGGCGTCAAGGCGTGGTACCAGCCGCTCAACGACATCGCCACCGAGGCCGGGAAGATCGCGGGCGCGGCGCAGAAGCGGATGGTGACCGGCGGCGGCGCGGTGCTGCACCACGTGACGATGGCGT
Organism: Streptomyces sp. NPDC085460; assembly: GCF_044541975.1. Lineage (NCBI taxonomy): Bacteria > Bacillati > Actinomycetota > Actinomycetes > Kitasatosporales > Streptomycetaceae > Streptomyces > Streptomyces sp. NPDC085460. The sequence continues at coordinate 162,046 of NZ_JBITTO010000001.1, read as the reverse complement.
ACGACATCGACGCCGACAAGATGACCGAGGTGCTGCGGATCGGGCGCGAGAAGCTCTCCGACAAGGGCACCAGGAGCGCGAAGAAGCGCGTCGACCCGCTGCGCCGGCAGACCGGTCTGCCGCGCGAGGCCGTGATCGAGCGGATGATCGGCTCCTTCCGGCAGCGGTACGGCCTCACGGAGGGCGGGATCACGGAGGAGGAACTCGCCCTCGCCAAGGAGCTGGCGGAGTCGAAGTTCTCGTCGGAGGAGTGGACCGCGCGGGTTCCTTAGCGGGACTCGGCAGCCCGGCGGGGGGGGAATTGACCGCCCGCGGGGTGCCTGGTGGGGGCCCTTCGTACGGTGACGCTGCCGCTCGCCGCCGCGGCCCTGGCGATCACCGCGCTAGCCCTGCCGAGGCCGGGCCGGTGACCTGCCCCGTACCGGCTCGTTGACGCCATGGACACGCTGGGTCGACGGCCACGGAGGACACCTTGGGACGGGCGAGAGCTCTGGCGGCGGCACTTCTGGGGGCGCTTCTCGCGACGGCGCCGGTCGGGCCGCCCGAGGCGGCGGCGATCGTCGGCGGCCGTGAGGCGGCCCCGCGGGCGTACCCGTACGCGGCGGCGCTGGTCGACACGGCGCGCCACCGGCAGTTCTGCGGCGGCGTCCTGATCGGCCCCCGGCACGTCCTGACCGCCGCCCACTGCCTGACGGGCTTGTACGCCGACCCCGCCCGGGTCGCGGTCCTGCTCGGCGACCACGACCTGCGGACGGCGACGGAGTCCCGCCACGCGCGCGTGGCCCGCCCCGCCCGCTTCACCCCGCACCCCCGTCACGACCCCGGCACCCACGAGAACGACCTCGCCGTGATCACCCTGTCGGCCCCGGTCCGCCCCGACGCCGGAGTCCGCCCGATCTCGCTGCCCGCCTCTGGCGAATCGTTCGCCCACACCCGTCTGGAGGCCGTCGGCTGGGGCGCGACCTCCTTCGGCGGAGCCCCCTCCCCCGTGCTCCGCACGGTCACCCTGGACACCCTCACCAACCCGGCCTGCGCCCTCCGCGGTGTCGACGGCCTCACCCCCGCCCAGCTCTGCACCTGGACTTCCGGCCGCGACTCCTGCGTCTACGACTCCGGCGGCCCCCTCGTCCACCGCTCCCCCAACGGCCGCCCCACCCTGGCCGCCCTGGTCTCCTACGGCCGGGGCTGCGCCACCGACACCCCCGCGGTGAACACCAGAATCACCTCCCACCTCCCCTGGCTCACCCACACCACGGACCTCCACCCCCCGCCCTCGTGACCGCAGGCAGGAACAAGCAGGAAGATGAAGAAGAGGCAGGAAGGGGCAGGAACGCATACGAAGACGAGCCGTGCACTCCGGTTCGCACCGGCCTGCACGGCTCGTCTTCGATCGTGTCCGAGGGGGGACTTGAACCCCCACGCCCGATAAAGGGCACTAGCACCTCAAGCTAGCGCGTCTGCCATTCCGCCACCCGGACAAGGTGTCTGCCGCCCGCCGGTTCCCCGTGTGGCGACGAACATCAATCTACCAGGTGTTCGAGGTGCTTCTCACCCGCGTTTGCGGTGGTCAGGGCGGGTCAGGAGGGCTTGATGGTGACGTTGACCATCCACGTGACGCCGAACTCGTCGATGCACATGCCGAAGATGTCGCCCCACATCTGCTTCTCCAGGGGGACCGTGACCGTGCCGCGCTCGGAGAGCTTGGTCCAGTAGCCGCGGAGTTCGGTCTCGTCCTCGCCGCTGACGCTGACGCTGATGTTGTTGCCGGGGGTGTAGTCCATGCCGGGCGGGGTGTCCGAGGCCATCAGCGTGAAGCCGGCCGGGGTCTCCAGCATGCCGTGCATGATCTTGTCCTCGAACCCGGGCGGCGCCTCGCCGAACTGGGAGAAGGTGTGGACGACGAGCTCGCCGCCGAAGACGTCCTTGTAGGCGTCGAGTGCCTGCTTCGCCTGGCCGGTGAAGCTGATGTAGGGGTTGAGCCGGGAGGCCACGGGTCGCTCCTCTGGGGGGGTGGCTGGGTGCGTGCGTGCGACCTTAGGCATCCTGTCCGCCCCGTGGCCGGTGCCGCGCCGGGAGCGGGGGCGGTGTTCGCCCGGGTGTCGGTGCGGCGGGCGGGCGGGGGCCGCCGCGGACGGCCCGGGTGAGCCGCCGTCACGCGCACAAGGTGCGCTCCGCGGTCGTCACCAGGAGGTCGGCGGTGGCGTCGGCGGAGGCGCCGCGGCCGGTGTACAGCAGGTCGAAGCTGTCGAAGGCGGTCAGCAGCCACAGGACGTCGGCGGCGTGTTCGGCGGTGAGACCGGGACGCAGCAGGTCCTGCTCGGCGAGCCGGCCCGCCAGGTGGGCCATGCCGGCCGCCCGGCCCTGCTCGAGCCGCCCGACCGCGCCGCCGACGGCGGCGGAGTCCAGCAGGGCCATGGACGAGAGCACCCGCAGCACGTCCCGGTGGGCGGCGTACATCTCCACGACGCCGCGGACGCCGCCGCGCAGTCCCTCGCGGGCGTCGGGGTGGGCCGACCTCTCGATCATCGACGCGAAGCCGCCGCGCTGGAGCAGGTCCGCCCCGACGGCGTCGAAGAGCCCCGCCCGGGAGCCGAAGACCAGGTAGACGGTCGGCCGGGCCACCCGGGCCGCGCGGGCGATCCGGTCGACGCTCAGGGGCGTGGACGGCGCCTCCCGGAGTTGCTCGTAGACCGCGTCGAGGATCCGCCGCCGGGTCTCCTGTGCCGACTCGGCGCGCAGTCGCTGCTCGTACTTCCGGGTTGCCATGAGCGCCATCCTAGTCCGCTTGACAGCCTGTATTTCGAAAGACAGGGTGTTGCGTGAATCAGTCGTCGAACGAGGGAGACGAGAGTGACCGCGCGAGTGATGATCCGGTGGAAGCTCGGGGCCGACGCGCCGGCGCGCCACGAGGAGCTGCTCCGTACCGTGTACGCGGAGTTGGACGCCCTCCGGCCGCGGGGGCTGCGGTACGACACGTACCGGCTCGACGACGAGGTCACCTTCGTGTCCTTCGTCGAGCTGGCGGACGGCCCGGGCGTGCTCGGCGGGCTGCCCGCCTTCCAGCGCTACCGGGCGGCCCTCGACACGCTGTGCGCGGAAGCGCCGGAGATGACCGTGCTCCACAGCGCCGGGGCGTACACGTCCCTCGGCTGACCGGAAGCCCGGTACCCGGCACCCGGCACCCGGCACCCGGCACCCAGCGGCCCGGTGGCCCGACGGCCCGGACGTTCCTGCCCGTGGTGACGGAAAGGGCGGGCTGCTGGTGCAACCAGCAGCCCGCCCTTCATCCGTGCCTGGGGCCTGTCAGTCGAACTCGCCCGCGTACGGGTCGGGCTGACCGGTCCACGGGTCCAGGCCGGCGTCCTGGCGCCGCCTGGATTCCCGCGCGTGCAGGAACGTCGCGCGGCCCGCCCCCCACAACCGCTCGTTGCTCAGGGGACACTCCCCCGCATCGGCGCGGAGGATCCCCAGCAAGGTCTTCACCATCCCCGGCGGCAGCACGGCCCAGGATGCTTCGGACCGGGAGAAGACGGCCACGGGCCATGCGGCGGGATCGTCGCCCCGGGTGATCCAGCAGAGGACGTCCCCGTCATCGGCGGCTCCCCAGACGAGGAAATCGTCGACGCTGTACAGACGCGCGGATTCCGGATCCTTCCATTCCTTCGCGGAAAAGCTCCGCCTCGTCATTTCCGGCAGCCGGTCCACACCCGGCCACAGTCGCCCAGGGGAAACGCCGGGAATCTGAACGGTGATTCCCGGACCGATTTCCCCCTCTCCGTAGAAGGAGACGAACTCCTTGTAGTCGGAGGGGAAATCGAGCCCGTACGAAGCCGCTACCGCATCCCAGTCGACGCGGTTGCCGGAATCCCCGACCGCGGTCAGCACGCCGGTGAGCTCCACCATGTCGCGGTGCATGATCTCTCTGATTCTCCTGCTTCTAGGACGTGCCGGGGAGCGGAACGGGGCCACCTTGGAACTGAACCCGTCCCATGTTGTACCACTGGCCGTACTTGAGGCTGTAGATCTTGTTCTCGACCGTGTCATGGAAGAGCTGCTTGGATCCGCCGCCCTTCCAGTAGACCGTCGCCTTCATCTCGTATCCGGTGGGAACCGTGCGCGCCCCTTCGTACTTCGGGGTGACCTGGTAGTGGACGACGTGCCCCGCGTCTATCGCGTCCTTCACCTGGGTCTCGTACGTGTACATGTTCGGCTCGAATCCCGGCTGCACCGTCGAGTAGGGATTCGCGTTGGCGGCCCGGGAACACGTCGAGAGGTTGTCGAGCCGGTCACCGCTGCCACTCAGCTGCTTGGCGAGGAGATGGCAGGCATTGCGCCAGTTCTGCGGGTCGGGCGCACCGAGATGCCCTGCGTAGCGCTTCGCCCAGTCATAGCCCGGAGGACGGTACATAGGCTTCTCCTCAGTGCCTGTGTTGGGCTTGGAACCGGGGTTGTTGGCCTTGTCGATGAAATGGGAATCGAGGCAGGCTTCCACCCCGGTGGCACGGTTTCCGTTGTTCTCGTCGAGCGGCCCGTACGTGCGCCACCCGCTGCCCCACATCCGGCAGTCACGCGGACCGCCCTGATCGGTGCCGCCGCCCGGGCCGGGGTCCGTGCCCGGGGCGTCCTGGGGGTCGGGAGCGTGGTCCTGGTCGAAGACCGTGTCGGCCGCGCCGGACAGCATCGCCAGGAGGTTCGCCCCGCTGACCGCCATGTCGACGGCCTTCGTGGCGGTCCAGACCGCCTGGGTCGGGTTCCAGTCCGGCTTGGGGATGTGCTTCGGGGCCGGGACCGGGTTCGGGCCCTTGTTCGGATTCTGCGGGATGGGCGGCTTGGGGGGTGCGGTCGGCCTGGTCGGGCGCGTCAGGGTGGAGGTGCCTCCGCGGCTGCCACCCGAGTAGTTGTTGCCACCGTGGTAGGTCCGGCTGGGCGCGGGTGGCGACGACGTGGATCCGCCGCCGCCGCGGCACTTGGCCTGCCAGGGCATGAGCATGCAGTCGGTGCGCCGCTGCTGGGGCGGAGGGCTCGGCTCGACCCAGCCCGGGCACATGTACTGGGAGACTCCGGGCTTGCCGCAGCGTTCGCCGGCGCCGTTCGGGATGCTGTCGTGGCCCGCGGTCCAGGTCTCCCAGAAGACGCATGCCGGGCTCAGGCCGAGCTTCATCCACCCGAGCTTCGACCGTCCGGGCTTGAAGCAGCTCAGCACGGAGTGGCCCGACGGGTCGATCCCGTTCGTCGGACCGGCGTTGCCGTACGTGTAGCGGTTCGCCTGGACCGACGGGTCCGGGTCGAGCTGCCACGTGTCGCGGCTGGTGAAGCCGCCCGTGCCCGGCTGGTACCAGCGGGCGGCCATGTTGACCTCGCCCGTGGACGAGTCCGTCCAGCCCGACTGGTAGCCGACGGACGGGTTGGCGCCCGAGGACGCCGTCACCTTGCCGGAGGCGTCGTACGCACGCGACGAGGTGACCGTGGTGCCGTCCGGGGACAGGCCGGCGACCAGGTCGGTGTGTCCGTCGGTGACGGCCAGGCGCGCCGAGCCGGCGGTCCCGGTGGTGGCGCTGGCGAGCAGCGTGCCGCCGGGAGTGCGGCTGTAGGTGGACGTGCCGTCCTTGACCAGGTTGTTGGAGCCGCCGTCATAGGTGAAGGCGGTGCCGTTGTGGGTCATGACCCGGTCGAGCGAGTCGTAGGTGAAGGTGCTCGTCCCGTTGTTGACCGTGCGTTCGAAGGCGTCCGAGTCGATCGTGCGGGCGGCGCCGGCGGTGTCGGTGATGCCCTTGACCGTGCCCCGCGCGGAGTAGACGAAGGTCTGCGTGCCCCAGGTCTGGAGCCGGTTGCGGGAGTCGTAGGTGCCGGAGGTGTCCCCTCTCTTGGTCAGGTTGCCGGCCTTGTCCCATTCCCAGGCGGTGGTCGTGCCCCCGCTCGTCTCGGACGTCATGCGTCCGGCGAGGTCGTAGGCGTACGTGCGCTCGCCCGCCCCGGCCGTACCGGCGGTGGTCTTCCCGACCATCCGGTCGTCGAGGTCGTACGCGTAGGCCGTGCCCTGGACCACGGCGCCGGTACCGGTCTCCTTGACGCTGTCGTCGGCCAGCCGGCCGAGGGCGTCGTAGGTGTACGAGCGCTTCGAACCGATCGTCCAGGTCCCGCCGGTGGCGGGGCGCGCGTACTCCTGGGAGGTCAGGCGTCCGGCCGCGTCGTAGTCGCTGCGCACCTGGGTGCCGGTGAGCGGGTCGGTCGTGGTGTCGAGACGCCCGGCCTGGTCGTAGGTGAAGGCCGTCGTGCCCGCCGCGTCGGTGCGGGAGGTCATCTTGCCGTCCGCGTCGTACGCGTAGGACGAGGTGCCGGACGGGCCCTCGGCGGACAGCAGCTGGCCGCGGTCGTTGTAGGTGGAGGCGTCGCTCGTGAGGACTCCGTCGCCGCCGACGCCGGTCACGCGGCCGGCGAGATCGTACGACAGGGTGCGCGGGCGGGTGGCCACGGCGGTTCCGGAGCCGGTCTCGCCGGTGAGCCTGCCCAGGGCGTCGTACGTCTTGTGACGCTTGACGTTGCCCGGCAGCAGCTCGGTGACGAGCTGCCCGGCCGCGTCGTAGACGTTGGTCCAGGTGCGGACGTCGGCGTTCCAGTGCTGGGTGGTGGCCGGTTCGATCGTGGACTCGGGCAGGCCCCACGGGGTGAACGTGTAGTACGTGGCCTTGCCGCGGCCGTCGGTCAGGCGCGTGCGGTTGCCCACCGCGTCGTAGCCGAAGGTCGTCGTGATCGAGTCGGCCGCGGTGACCGGCTCGACCTGCTTCGTCATCCGTCCCAGCGCGTCGTAGGTGTACGTGCGGCGCGCGCCGTCGGCCGAGACGGACGCGGTGACGTTTCCGTCCGCGTCGTACTCGGTGGCGACCGATCGCAGCGCCGTCGTTCCCGTGCCGTAGTCCGTCACGGATGTCGGGCTGCCCGCGAGGTCGTACGCGGTGACGGTCCTGCGGCCGGTCGCGTCCTTGCTCTCGGTGCGGCGGCCGAGCCCGTCGTGGACGAGGCGGGTGACCCCGCCTCCCGGGTCGGTGACCGTCAGGGTCTGGCCGGCCTTGTCGTGGCTCGCGGTGGTCCGTCGCCCGCCGGGCGTGGTCGAGGCGACCTGATTGCCCGCGTCGTCCCAGGTGAAGCGGGAGACGAGGTTCCGCAGGGTGGGCTTGCGCTCCACCGTGGTGGCGGTGAGCTTGCGGCCCAGTTCGTCGTAGGTGGCTTCGGTGCGTGCTCCTGTGGGGTCGGTCGCGGAGAGCGGCAGACCGGTCGGGGTCCAGGTGTAGGTGGTGACACCGCGGCCCGAAAGGTCCGTGGAGGTGCCGGAGAAGGTGGTGGCGGCCGGGTCCTGGAGGTTCTGGGTGCCGCCGACCGACGGGTCCGTCCTGCGTACCAGGTTGCCCAGCTGGTCGTACGCGTAGTGGACGTCACGGCCCAGCGGGTCGGTCGTGGAGGCGACGTTGCCGAGCTTGTCGTACGTCGTGCGCGTCACGGCGGTGATGGGCGTCGCGGCACCGGGCGGCGTGTAGTCGGGCAGCGTGACCGCGATCGGGCGGCCCAGTTTGTCGGTCTCCGCCTTGGTGACGAGGCCGCGTGCGTCACGCGACTCGGTCACCTCGCCGAACGTGTTGTAGCCGACGAGGGTCCTGGGGGTGACGGCCGTGGCCGCGCCGCCGTTCTCCTCTGCCTGGATCTGGGGCATGGTCTGCTCGACCAGGCGGCCCAGGTCGTCGTACCGCCCGGTGCTGGTGTTGCCGCGGGGGGTGGTCTGGGTCAGCGGGAGGCCCCGCTGGTCGAAGGTGGCCGAGGAGACCCGGGTCGTGGTCCCGTCGGTGACGGTCGTCTTCCTCGGGTTGCCCACCGCGTCGTACTCGGTGGTCGAGGTCACCTTCTTGCCGGTGCCGTCGATGGACTGCGTCGACTCGGTGAGCCGGTCCTCGTCGTCGTAGGCGAAGGTGGAGACCTGGTTCAGCCCGTTGGGGTCGAACACGGAGCGGGTGGTGCGGCCCAGGGCGTCGACCGTGTGCACGGTCGTGCGGCCGCCGCTCGCGGTCTGGGAGACCACGTTGCCCGCGCCGTCGTAGACCGTCGACTCCAGAAGGATGTCCTTCTTGGTGCCGTCGGACTGGGTGACCTGCCTGGCCGTCGCCGTGGCCCGGAGGCCGTCGTGGTAGTAGGTGAACGCGGTGGTGGCGCCCATGGCGTCCGTCGTCGATGCCAGACGGCCCGCCGGGTCGTACGCCTTCGAGCCCAGGACCAGGTCGCGGACCTGGCCGGACGGGTCGCCGGTCCAGTTCTTCAGCACCGACTCGGCCGGCTGGCCGCGCTTGGTGTAGGTGTGCGTGACGACGTTGCCCGCGGGGTCCGTCTCACTGACCACGCGCCCCAGGGCGTCGTGGCCGAACGTCGACTCGTTGCCGTCGGCGTCCTTCACGCTGTCGTTGAGCCCGCGCGCGTCGTAGCCGTAGGTGGTGGTGCGGGTGGCGTCGCCGCCTGTGGTGTCCTCCAGGGATTCGGTGAGCAGGCGGCCGTCGGCGTCGTACGTGCGGCTGATCCTGGCGGTGTGGGTGACGCCGGTGATCTCGTTCTTGACGCCCGGGCCGGTCTCCGAGGTGATCCGGGACATGGTGTTGTGGACGTACGAGGTGGTGATGCCGGCGGGGTTCGCGTCGGAGAGCTGCGTCTCGGTCAGCTTCCGGCCGATGCCGTCGTAGGTGTACGTCGTCACCACGCCCGAGGGCGCCGTCGACTTGGCCAGGTCACCGCCGGCGAAGTAGGCGTACGAGGCCGTGGCCCCGCCGGTGCTCTTCTTCGTGGCGACCAGGCCGGCCGGAGTCAGTCCGCCGCCCACCGCGGGCTCGGTGCCCGTGGTGTAGGTGGTGGACGCCGTGCGGCCGTCGGCGGACGTGACCGTGTCGGTCTGGCCGAGCGCCGTGTAGGAGGTCGTCGTCCGGTAGCGGTTGTCCGCCGGGCCGGAGGAACGGCCGTCGCGGAGCGCGGTCTGCTTGCCGTTGCGCAGGTCCAGCGGGTCCGCGGCGTTGTGGTGGTACTCGGCGAACGAGGTCCAGCAGGAGTTCGCGTCCCGGCACGTCGTGGTCGAGACGGTGTTGCCGCGCTCGTCGTGACCGGTGATGGTCGAGTGACCGTTGGGGTCGGTGACCGTGTGCAGGAACCCGCCGGTGTCGTACGCGTACGTGGTGACGCCGCCGTCGGCGTTCGTCGAGGCCGTACGGCGCTGGCCCCGGATCGCGTCGAAGGTGCTGCTGGTCCTGGCTCCGGTCGGGCCGGTGACCGTCACCGTCGACGCCAGCGTCGAGCCCGAGGCCACGTGACGCGCCTGGTACTGGGCCGCGACCTGGGACGGGGTGAGGCTGTGCCGGTACACGGACAGCTCGTCCAGCCGGCCGGTGAAGTAGCTGACGTCCGCGGGCGCGGAGGGCCAGAACCTGGCGAAGCCGGCGCCGAGGAAGGTACGCGTGTTGGACTGGTGCCCGACCGGCGCGTTGTCCTTCTGTGCGACCTGGGCGCCGTCGAGGTACAGCGTCTGTACCCCGGCCTCGGCCGTGATCGCGGCATGGTGCCATTCGTTGTCGGTGACCGTCGCCGCCGACGCGTTGGACGCGGTGACCCCGGCCGAGTAGTACTCGCCGTGCAGCCTGCCGTCGGCTCCCACGTACAGGACGGGAGTCCAGCTGCCGGAGGGCCCGGTGGCGCCGGCCATCGGGGCCGACTGGTCGGAGAGGATCACGCCCGGCTTGTCGGTGCGGAACCAGACGCTCGCCGCGACGTCCGTGGTGCTCGTGCCGAGTGCGGGCAGTTCCGCCCAGCCGTCCCCGTCGAACTGCGCGGCCGAGCCGTCGGCCGGGCCGAACACGCCGTTCGTTCCGAGGGCGGCCTTGGTGTACGAGCCCTCTCCGCCGTTCGCGGTGACCTTGTTCAGGACCTTGGAGCCGGACGTCTCGTCCAGACGCCAGAAACCGGCCGGGGCGTGCCCCATGACGACACCGCGGTACTGGTCCCCGTTGCCGGTGACCAGACGCGTGCGGGCCTTGTAGTGGTCCGCGACGGTCTGGGCGTCGAGCTGCCTGGTGTAGAGGGCGGCCTCGTCGAGGTGACCGTCGAAGTAGCGGGTGGCGCGCGCCTGCCCGTCCCATGCCTCACTGGAGTAGCCGCCGCCGAAGTAGGCGTGGGCCAGTGTCTCCGGCTTGACCACGCCGGACTTGGAGCCGATCCGGGCCCCGTCGAGGTACAGCGTCTGCCCGGTGGGGCCTCCGGTGATGACGACGTGGTGCCACTTGCCGTCCGTGACCTTCACGCCGCCCATGACGGGCCAGCCCGCCGACGGGCCGTCCCACAGGTGGCCGCGCAGCTTGCCTTCCGCGTCGATGAGCAGGCTCGGGTTCCACATCGTGGGCGTGGTGCCCAGTTCGGTGTCCTGCAGACCGAGCAGGACGCCGTTCGGCTTCTCCGTGCGGAACCACAGCTCGACCGAGACCGCGGTGGCCCCGGATATGGACTCGCCGGGGACGGAGACGGCGCCCTTGGCCCCGTCGAGGGTGACCGCGCCGTCGTCGCCGTCGAGGAAGGCGCCGACCGTGCCGAGGGCGACCCCGTCCTGGTAGGAACCGTTGCCGCCGGCGGGTATCTCGTTGAGGGCCGAGGCGCCGCTCGTCTCGCCCAGGCGCCAGTAGGCCACGGGCTGGCCGGCCTTGACGGACTCGGCGTAGGCCGCGGATCCGGCGCTGTACACCGGGGCCGAGATCTGCCAGGTGCCGCCGTTCTCGTCGGTCACCTTCGTCGCGCGCTCGGTGTCGGCGTCGTACTCGGCCCGCCCGCCCGTCCGGCCCGAGGGCAGCGTCGTCCTCGACAGCTTCGACGATCCGGCGCGGGCGAGGTGATGGGCCTTGACCGTGCCGGAGTCGAGGGCGCGGTGGTAGACGGCGACCTCGTCCATCAGGCCCTTGAAGTAGCGGTTGCCGTACGGGCCGCCGCCTCCGTCCCAGCCGCCGTCGGAGAAGCCGGCGCCCAGGTAGGTGAAGGTCTTGACGGAGTGGTCGACGGGCCCGGTGCGGGTGCCGACGGCCGTGCCGTCCAGGTACAGGGTCTGGCTGGTGCCCGTGCTGGTGAGAACCGCGTGGTGCCAGTTGTTGTCGGTGACCGTCGCGGTGGAGGTCAGCGGGGTGGCCCAGCCGTCCGACTTCTCGAACGTGCCGCGGAGCTTGCCGGCCGAGTCGACGGCCAGCACCGGGTTGTAGCGCGTGGGGTGCGTCGGACCGAGCGGGTCGTCCTGGAAGCCGACCAGGACCCCGCTGGGCCGGTCGGTCTTGAACCACAGCTCGACGGAGAGGACCGTCGAGGACGCCAGGGTCGACTCGGGCAGCTGGATGTGGGAGTCGGTGCCGTTGAAGGACGCCGCCTTGTTGGCGGTGCCGGTCAGCGCTCCCGCCGAGCCGAAGCCGATGTCGCGGTACCGGCCGGCGTTCAGGCCGGTACGGGAGACCGCCTCGCTGGCCGCGGTCTCGCCCTCGGTCTCGTTCAGCCGCCAGTAGCCCACCGGGCCGGCGTCCTGCACCATGCTCCGGTAGTGCGAGCCGCCGGTGTACTCGTACACCGTGCACGCGGTCGCGGACGCGGGGGGACAGACCTTGGCCAGCCGGTCGCCCTCGTAGGTGTAGGACCAGACGAGAGCCGGGGACGACGGGCCGACCGCGTCCGTGGCCACGGACGCGACGTGCGAGCCGCTCCAGGTGAAGGTCAGCGCTCGCTTCGACAGGGAGTCCGTCGCCTTGGTCAGCTTGCCACCCGTGTAGGTGAGCAGCTGCTCGCGCCCGTGGCCGTCCTTGATCCTGGTGAGGCGACCGGTCGCGTCGAAGGTGAACAGGGACGCGCTCGCGTCCCGCAGGGTCCAGCCGCCTCCGGAGACGGCCGTCAGCACGCCCGCGGAACCGGACGGCGCGCTGTAGGTGCCGTCCGCGTTCCGCCCGAAGCGGACCTGGCTGCCGTCGTCGAGGGTGACGACGACACCGCCGTCGGGCTCGGCCGCGGCCCGCATGTCCCAGCGGGTAGCCCAGCCGGCGCCGAAGGCACTCGCCGTGCGCGGGTCCTGCGAGTTGTACGTGCGGGTGACCGCGAGCTCGGGGCCGACCGTGGGCACGGCGGCGTCCGTCGCGGCGGTGGCGTAGTTGCCGGAGCGCTCGCCGAAGCTGCGCCCGCTGTCCGCACCGCCGAGGTGTGAGGTGATGACGGGCTGCGGAACCTGCGTGGTCAGGATCGACGGTGCGGTCCGGGCCGACTGGTCCTTGCCGTCGTTGGCGTACGCGTACCAGGCGTAGGTCTTCGCCCAGCTCAGCCAGCCCGCCGGAACGGTCCAGCTCGGCGAGGCCGCGTGGGTGTTGCCCCGGCAGTTCTTCCGGGTGTCCTTGCCCTCGACCTCGCACACCTCGAACTGATAGGTGAGCGCGCCGGGGGACTTGTCCAGGTCATGCGCCGAGGCCCACAGGGTCGGGTTCAGGGTGTCGACGACCGTGCCGCTCGGCGGGGCCGCGCCGGTGACGTAGGGCGGCGCGTTGACGGCGTCGAAGCGCACGGTCGGTCCGGGGACTCCGTCGTCGACGAAGCTGCGGACGCCGTACTCGTCCATGGTCCACTGGATCGTGTAGGTTCCCGGCGCCAGTGGTGCGATCCTGGCGTCGACCGTGGCGGAGGCTCCAGGGGCGACGTCATGGGGCATCGGCGTCCACCGGATCTTGCTCCAGTAGTCGCCGCCCACCTTGTTGCCGGCGGCGTCGAACAGGTCGTAGCGCAGCTTGTAGTTGCTGGTCCTGCCCCAGGTCTGCTGCCCCTGGTTGGTGACGGTCACCTTGAAGGTGCCCTCGCCGGTGGCCGTCGGGGGCTGGACGAAGCCGCCCAGGCCGTAGGCGGCCCCGTACTTCGACCACGTCACGTCGAGACTGGGCGCGCCGCCGGGGTAGTCGTCGGAGCCGAACTGCTTCCAGGTCCTGGAGTCGTTCGTGGCCGCCTTCACCGCCAGGCCGTAGTTCGGCTTGCGGCCGTGCGTCCAGTCGTCGACGAGCTTGCGGCCGGAGGCACCGAGCGGGATCGACTCCCATGCGGGTCCACAGGACCAGGTGTTCGTGCCCGACGGTCGCCAGCCGTGCGCGAAGGACTTCGAGCCCAGAGCGCCGCCGGTCGCGGGACCGGGGTAGCTGGAGGTGGATCCCTCCGACCAGTTGGACGTGATCTCGTGGACGGTCACCGGCCGTGCGGTGCAGGAGTACGACCAGGTGTTGTAGAGGCTCAGGTTCGCGTTGATCACGAACGCGTTCTTGAGGGTGGTGTCCAGGCCGCTGAACTTCATGAACGAGGCGGCCTTGTGACCGCCGCCGTCGTACGTGCCGACCTTCAGGACGGTGTCACTGGAGAAGTTCTGGTTGTAGGGCGACTCGACATACGTGCCGGACACCGCCCCGAGGCCGTTCACCGAGGGGTCGACTTTCACGGGGAAGACCCGCTCGGGGTCGGCCAGCCACGTCCGGTCGAGCTTCACGACCAGGATCTGGCGGGAGCCCTCGCGCACGATCTCGTAGGAGACACCGGAGGAGATGACGCCCTCGTTGGAGTGGGGGGTCTTCTTCGAGTCCTCCATCCAGCCCGCGGGCATCCAGCCCTGCTGACGGCCCGTGCCGTCGACGAAGGAGATACCGCCGTGGCCGTCGAGCTTCGCCGTCAGGCCCTTCAGGACCAGCGGGAAGCGCCACTCGGTCGGCGCGCTCCTGTCCTTGAGGACCAGCGTCTCCTTCATGGAGGCGCTGCCCGCGATCAGCTCCACGTCAGCCGAGGGGCGGACCTCCGGATACGTGATGACGCTGCCGTTCACACGTCCCCGCGAGGGGGCGGCACCCTCGATCGCGTAGCCGATGGACGCCGTCTCGTTCACCCCGAGTCGCACCAGGGTCGGGGCGTCGGCGAACTCGGAGAAGTAGACCTGGTCCTCCGTCGACCGGGCTTCCCAGCCGGAACGCGGAGTGGCCTGGCCCGCGGCGGCCGCGTCGGCCGTGGCCAGCCGGGTGTCGATCGGCTTCCACGTGCCGTCCTCGCCGCGGAAGTTGACGGGCTCGTTGTAGAAGCGGGTCGTGAAGGTGCCGTCCTCGTTGGCGAACGTACGCTCCTTCTCGGCCCGCTTGCCCGCGACCTCGGAGCTGGCCTCGGGGTCGAAACCCTTGGGTGCGGCCCGGCGCGGGGACGGGACCTCGCGGTAGGAGGGCACGGGCACCTGAGGTGCCTGGCCCAGCCTCAGCCGGGTGGTGCCGGAGTCGGGGGCGAGTTCTCCCGGTGCCTTCAGCGCACCGGCGCGTCCTCCTCCGGCCCGCGCATCGGTGGCGTCACCCGAGGCGCTGTGGCCTCGCCCGCGTGCCGATCCCCAGCCCTGCTCGGGCCGTTCACCGGGCCCAGGGCGAAATGTGGCGGTGTCCCCTTGGGACACCGCCAGTGCAACCTGTTCCGTACCTGTCAGAACGGTCAATATGAAACCCACTAGGAGCACTAGTGGTCGCGCTGTACGCACGCAACTCCCCCGCAGAAACGAATAATGTCGGCCAGTCCTATCCACTTCCCTTCAGAAAGCACAACTTTCGGCCACAGTCTCAGCCACCACGCCCGGGGGAACTCGCCTGCCATAGCGGGCATTTGTGGCGCATCATCACCTCGGCTCGCCCAGTGGATCCATGCCAGTGGGCAAGATCACTCAAACCCCCCAACCCCACCCGGCCCCGGCGACCGCGCGGAGGTCTCGGCAGCGTCAGCGGAACAGCGGGATGACGTCCGAGCCGTACGCGTCGATCGTGGCCTCGCGGTTGTCGTGCATGTCGTAGACGGCGAACTGGTCGACGCCCAGGCTCTTCAGGTGGCGGAGCTTCTCGACGTGGGCCTCGGCGGGGCCCAGGAGGCAGAAGCGGTCGACGATCTCGTCGGGGACGAAGGTGGTGTCGGGGTTGTCGGCGCGGCCGTGGTGGGAGTAGTCGTAGCCCTGCCGGTCCTTGATGTACGCCGTCAGCTCCTCCGGGACCATCGAGGAGTGTTCGCCGTACTTGGCGACGAGGTCGGCCACGTGGTTGCCGACCATGCCGCCGAACCACCGGCACTGGTCGCGGGCATGGGCGAGCGCCTCCGGGGAGTCGTCGGCCGTCACGTACGCCGGGGCGGCGACGCAGATCGTCAGGGCGTCCGGGTCGCGGCCGGCCTCCACCGCCGCCTGGCGCACCGCCTTGACCATCCACTCCGTCAGGAACGGGTCGGCGAGCTGGAGGATGAAACCGTCGGCCTTCTGGCCCGCCAGGGCGAGGGCCTTGGGGCCGTACGCCGCCATCCAGACCGGCAGCTTGCCGTTCTTCACCCAGGGGATGCGGATCGGGTTGCCGTCCACGCTCGCCTCGCGGCCCTCCGCCAGGTCGCGGATGACCTCGATGGCCTCGCCGAGGCGGGCCAGCGTGTTGGGCTTGCGGCCCGCCACCCGCATCGCGGAGTCGCCGCGGCCGATGCCGCACACCGTGCGGTTGCCGTACATGTCGTTGAGGGTGGCGAAGGTGGAGGCCGTCACCTCCCACGTACGGGTGCCGGGGTTGGTGACCATGGTGCCGACGTGGAGCAGGCTGGTGTGTTCGAGGATCTGGCTGTAGATGACGAAGGGTTCCTGCCAGAGCACGGCGGAGTCGAAGGTCCAGCCGTAGCGGAAGCCGTTGCGCTCGGCGCGCTTCATGAGGCTGACCACCTGCGAGGCGGGCGGGTCGGTCTGCAGGACGAGTCCGAAGTCCACTGCGGTGGCTCCCTAGTTCAGGTACTGACAGGTGGATCGGGGGATGAAGGCCCCGTGGCCGGCGTGGCCGACGTACTTGCGGTGGTCGATGACGACCTCACCGCGCGAGAGGACGGTCTCGACCTGGCCGGTCACCGTCCTCCCCTCGTACGCCGAGTAGTCGACGTTCATGTGATGGGTCTCGGCCGACAGCACCTGGGTGGCGTGCGGGTCGTAGAGGACGATGTCGGCGTCGGCGCCGGGCGCGATCGTGCCCTTCTGCGGGTACAGGCCGAACATCCGGGCCGGGGTGGCGCAGGCGATCTCGATCCAGCGGCGGCGGGTGATGTGCCCGTCCACGACGGCCTGGTGGAGGAGGTCCATGCGGTTCTCCACCCCCGGCAGGCCGTTGGGGATCTTCGAGAAGTCCCCGCGCCCCAGCTCCTTCTGCCCCACGAAGCAGAACGGGCAGTGGTCCGTCGACACCACCTGGAGGTCGTTCGTCCGCAGGCCCCGCCAGAGCGCCGCCTGGTGCTCCTTCGGCCTCAGGGGCGTGCTGCACACGTACTTGGCGCCCTCGAAGTCCGGCTCCGCGAGGTTGTCCGTGGACAGGAAGAGGTACTGCGGGCAGGTCTCGCCGAAGACCGGAAGGCCCTTGTCCCGGGCGAGCGCCAGTTCGGCGACCGCCTCCTCGGCCGAGACGTGGACCACGTACAGCGGGGAGCCGGCCACCCGGGCGAGCTGGATCGCCCGGTGGGTGGCCTCCGCCTCCAGGAGCGCCCTGCGGACCTCGCCGTGGTAGCGGGGGTCGGTCTCGCCGCGCGCCAGGGCCTGCTCCACCAGGACGTCGATCGCGATGCCGTTCTCCGCGTGCATCATGATCAGCCCGCCGGTGCCGGCGGCTACCTGCATGGCCCGCAGGATCTGCCCGTCGTCGGAGTAGAAGACCCCCGGGTACGCCATGAACAGCTTGAAGGAGGTGATGCCCTCCTGGATGAGCAGGGGCATCTCCCGCAGGGTCGTCGGCGTGACGTCCGACATGATCATGTGGAAGGCGTAGTCGATCGCGCAGTTGCCGTCGGCCTTGGCGTACCAGGTGTCCAGGCCCTCGCGGAGGGTGTGGCCGACGGACTGGACGGCGAAGTCGACGATGGTGGTGGTGCCGCCCCAGGCGGCGGCGCGGGTGCCGGTCTCGAAGGTGTCGGAGGCGAAGGTCCCGCCGAAGGGCAGTTCCATGTGGGTGTGGGCGTCGACGCCGCCGGGGAGGACGTAGCGGTCGGTCGCGTCGAGGACGCGGTCGGCGGTCCAGCCGGCCGCCGTGTCGGAGCCGTGGGCGGCGAGCGCGGCGATCCGCCCGTCCTCGACGAGGACGTCGGCGTGGAGTTCGTCGGAGGCGGTGACGACGAGGCCGCCCCGGATCAGGGTTCGGGTGCTCATGGGCGTGCTCCCCTGGCGACTAGAGGGATCGGAGGGCCTGTTCGAGGATGGCGGCGCCCTCCTCCGCCTCGGCGACGGTGAGCGAGAGCGGGGGCGCGACGCGCAGGGCGCTGGTGTCGTGGCCGCCGCCCTTGCCGATGAGGAGGCCGCCCTCGCGGGCCGCTTCCAGGACGGCGGACGCGGCCTCGGGGGCGGCGCGCCCGGTGACCGGGTCGGCGAGCTCGATGCCGATCATGAGGCCGCGCCCGCGGACCTCGCGGACGGCGTCGACGCCCGCGGCGGCGGCGCGGAGCCGTTCGATGAGCAGGCCGCCGACCCGGCGGGCGTTGCCCTGGAGGTCGTGGTCGAGGAGGTGGCCGAGGTTGGCGAGGCCCGCGGCCATGGTGACGGGTGAACCGCCGAAGGTGGAGATGGAGTTGGCGTCGAGGCAGTTCATGATCTCGGCGCGGGCGACGACGCCGCCGATCGCCATGCCGTTGCCGATGCCCTTGGCGAAGGTGAGCATGTCGGGCGGTCCGGCCTGCGCGTGTGCCTGCCAGCCCCAGAAGTGGTCGCCGGTGCGGCCCCAGCCGGTCTGCACCTCGTCCGAGATCCAGAGGACGCCGTGCCGGTCGAGGACGCGGCGGAAGGCGCCGTAGAGGCCGTCGGGCGGGGAGGTGAAGCCGCCGACGCCCTGGACGGGTTCGGCGATGAGGGCGGCGGTGCGGTGGGTGTGGCCGAGCAGGTCCTCCAGGTCCGCGACGGCGGCCTCGGTGAACCGTTCGTCGGTGAGGCCGGCGAAGGGGCCCCGGGTGCGGACCGCGCCGTGCACGTACAGGGTCTGGAGCGGGGAGAGGCCGGTGGGCGACCAGGCGCGGTTGCCGGTGACGCCGACGGTGGAGAAGGAGCGGCCGTGGTAGCTGTTGCGCATCGCCAGGATCTGGTTCGAGCGGCGGTACGCGGTGGCCAGGAGCAGGGCCGTGTCGTTGGCCTCGGTGCCGGAGGTGGTGAAGAAGACGCGGGCGTCGGGGATGCCGGAGAGGGCGGCGATCCGCTCGGCCAGTTCCACCATGGGCCGGTTGAGGTAGAGGGTGGAGGAGTGGACGATCCGGCCGGCCTGTTCGGCGACCGCCTTGGTGACCTCGGGGAGGGCGTGGGCGGTCATGGTGGTGAGGATGCCGCCGAAGAAGTCGAGGTAGCGGCGGCCCTCGGCGTCCCAGACGTGCCGGCCCTCGCCGTGGGTGATCTCGATCGGCTCGCCGTAGTAGAGCGCCAGCCAGTCGGGGAGGACGGCGCGGTGGCGGGCGTGCAGTCCGGTCACGGCCGGACCAGCCCGTCGTACGCGTCGGGCCGGCGGTCGCGGTAGAAGGCCCACTGCTGGCGGACCTCCTCGATCACGCCGAAGTCCAGGTCGCGCACGACGAGTTCCTCCTCCTTGTCGGAGGCGACGTCGCCGACGAACCGGCCGCGCGGGTCCACGAAGTAGCTGGTGCCGTAGAAGTCGTTGTCGCCGTACTCCTCGACGCCGACGCGGTTGATGGCGGCGACGAAGTACTCGTTGGCGACGGCGGCGGCGGGCTGCTCCAGCTGCCAGAGGTAGGAGGAGAGGCCGCGGTGGGTGGCGGAGGGGTTGTAGACCAGCTGGGCCCCGTTGAGGCCGAGTTGGCGCCAGCCCTCGGGGAAGTGGCGGTCGTAGCAGATGTAGACGCCGACCTTGCCGACGGCGGTGTCGAAGACCGGCCAGCCGGCGTTCCCCGGGCGGAAGTAGTACTTCTCCCAGAACCCCTTGACCTGCGGGATGTGGTGCTTGCGGTACTTGCCGAGGTAGCTGCCGTCGGCGTCGATGACGGCCGCGGTGTTGTAGTAGAAGCCCTCGGACTCGACCTCGAAGACCGGGACGACGATCACCATGCCGGTCTCACGGGCGAGTTCCCGCATCCGGGTGACGGTGGGGCCGTCCGGCACGGGCTCGGCCCAGCGGTAGTGCTCGGGTTCCTGCACCTGGCAGAAGTAGGGGGCGTTGAACACCTCCTGGAACCCGATCACCCGGGCGCCCTGGCGGGCCGCCTCGCGGGCGTGCTCCTCGTGCTTGGCGATCATGGATTCGGTGTCGCCGGTCCAGGTCGCCTGGACGAGGGCGGCGCGTACGACGGTCATGAGCAGCTCCTTCGGCGCGGCGTCAGAGAGCCTCTACGCCCGTAGACACGATGCGTAGGAGGAGAACGTAAGCCCCGTCACACCCCGGAGCAAGACTGCCGCCCGGAAGCAGCGCAGTCGATCATGTTTCATACCGGAGTGGTCCACACCGGACACGTACCGACACGGGAGGAGTCCTCCCCGCTCACACCTTTCCGGCCGCGCAGGGTTGTGCCCCGGGCGGTGCCGGTGCCGTACGCCTCCGGACCTCAGGGGCCGAGGACGCCGGCGACGCGCAGCGCGTGCCGCAGGGCCCGGTCGTCGGCGGGCGACAGGCCGCGCGCGGCGGCGCCGAGCCGGGGCAGCAGGAGGGCCGGGTCCACGGCCGCGAGCCGCGCCGCCTCCTCGGGGGTGCGGGCCCGGAGGAAGGCGGTGAGCAGCGCGTGGGCCTCGCGGTCGTGGCGCTCGGCGACGAGGGCGGCGACGGCCCCGGCGAGCTCCTCCACCGGCCGGGCGAGCCCCTGGCGCAGCAGCTGCTCGCAGTCGTCGGCGCGGCCCGCGTCGGCGAGCGCCCCGGCGACGGCGGCCAGCCGGTCGGGCGGCAGCGAGGCGGCCTCCCAGAGCAGGGTGCCCCAGTCGGCGCCGAACCCGGCGCGGTGCAGCGCCTCGGCGAGGGCGGGCAGCCGGCCGGGGGGTCCGCCGAGCGCCTCGCAGAGCAGGACGTGGGCCTCGCCGGTACGGCCCTGGGCGCGCAGCCGCTGGAGGGCGTAGACGGCGTTGGCCGCGGCGCGGCCGGCCTCTTCGGCCTCGTCGGGGCCGGGGGCGGCGGCGGCCGTGGTGTCGGGCTCGGGCGCTTCGGCGGCGCGCGCCGCGCCCCTGACCCGGAAGCGGGCGCCGCGCGGCGCGGCGGCGCCGGCGGGGAGATCGGGTACGGCGGCGGGGGCGGGCCCCTCGGCGACGGCGTCCTCCGTCCCGGCGTACCGGGCCCCGCGCGGCCGGCGCGGCTCCGGCCCCGCGGCGGCGTCGCCGGGCGGCGGGGTCGCGTGGAGCCGGTCGAGGCGGTCGGTGAGGTCGACGATCCGGGCGGTGGCGCGGGCGTGGTCGTCCCGGGTCCAGGCGAGGTCGTGGGCGAGCCGCGCCGCATCCTCGGGATCGGGACGGCGCAGCAGCTCCCGCAGTTCCTGGATCCGGGTCTCCGCGTGGCGGAGTTCGCGCTCCATCAGCTCGCGGCGGGCGGCGAGCGCGGTTCCGCCGCCGGGCCGCCGGTCGTGGGCGCCGGCGGCCGCCGTGTAAAGCCGCCGCCCCCGCTCCGGGTCCTCCCCCACGTCCTGGAGGAGGGATTCGACGACGTCCCAGGGCAGGAGTTCGGCCCCGTCGAGGCAGGCGCGGAGCCCGTCGGGGTCCCGTTCGGCGAAGACGGCCCACCAGCCGCCGGCTCGCTCGGCGCGGTGCGCGAGCGCGCCCAGCCAGTGGGTGAACTCCGCCATCTCCGGCGTCATGTGAGTGACCGTCATGCGCGCGCCCCTGCCCTGCGGTAGAAGGGGACCTTCCGGTCCGCCGCAGGGCATTGCACCGCAGTCGTGTTACGGGACGGCTACGGAACGTTTTCCTTTCCGTGCCCCGGGGACCACATCGATGACTTACCCGCCGGTACGGCCCGGACGGGTTCACACGGGTCCACACGTGTCCACGCGTGTCCACGCGGGTTCACAGGGGTCACAGGGGTTCACAGGGTGACGACGATCCCGGTGTGGGGGCGCTTGCCGAGGCGGGCGAGGGTGGCCGGCCAGTCGACCAGCCAGTACTGGTAGGTGTACTTGCGGGAGAGCAGCCTGCGGACGTGCCGCAGCTCCTCCCCCGTGACGAGCCGGGCGGTGCCGGGGGTCCGGACCGCCCCTTCGGGGATGTTGCCGCGCAGGTCGCAGACGGCCAGCTCGACGCGGGGGTCGTTGCGGAGCCGCTTGACCTTCCAGGAGTCGGTGCGGGTCCACACGTACACCCGCTCGCCCTCGACGGCGTACCAGACGGGGGTGGCGACGCCCGTGCCGTTCTTCCGGAAGGTGGTGAGGCTGAGGTAGCGGCCGCGCCGCAGCTCGTCGGGGAGGCGCGGGGCGGTGCCGGGCGTGTCGTCGGTCGTCATGACCGCAGAGCCTATGCCGGAGCGGGGCCGCGAGCGGGGGTCAGGGGCGGCGCGCGGGAGTCCGCGGGGACCGGGCCGGGGGCGGGGGCGGGGGCGGGCACGGAGGCTTCCGGGCCGGGCGCGGGCGCGGAGGCTTCCGGCGCCGGGTCAGGTTCCCGGGTACGCGGCGCGGGCGTCGCCGATCTCGGCGCCGTGGGCGCGTGCCCAGGCGCAGGCGGTGTCGAGCGGGCCGAGCAGGGAGCGGCCCAGCGGGGTGAGGGCGTACTCGACGCGCGGCGGGTTCTCGTCGTACACGCTCCTGGTGAGGAAGCCGCTGCGCTCCATGGAACGGAGGGTCTCGGTGAGGACCTTGGGGGTGATCCAGGGGAGCGCGGCCCGGAGTTCGCCGAAGCGGCGGGCGGCGCCGTCCTCCAGACAGCGCAGCACCACGCCGGTCCACTTGTCGCCGACGCGGAAGGGCTGGACGGCGCCGTCGGCGCACTCCGGGTCGTCGAACCGGACGGGGATCGGGGGCAGTTCGCTCATGGGAGCGACGGTAGCCGGGCCGGTACCGTTGAAGTAACCGGGTGACTCCGTCCTACCGTCCTGCCCATGAGCGACGACGACACCAGCAAGAAGATCATCGTGTTCGGCGCAGGCGGCCGGGTCGGCCGCGCGGCGGTGGCGGAGGCCGTGGCCCGGGGGCACCGGGTCACGGCGGTGGTACGCGACCCGGCCCGCCATCCGGGCCTGGAGCGGGCGGGCGTGACCGTGGCGCGCGGGGACGCGACGGACCCGGAGTCGGTGGCGGGGCTCGCCGCCGGGCACGACGCGGCGGTGCACGCCTCCGTCCGCCTCGACGTGCCGTCGGAGGACTACTTCGCGGCGACGGCGAAGGCGCTGACCGCCGGGCTGACGGCGGCCGGGGTGGGGCGGCTGCTGACCCTCGGGATCGCCACCACCCTGGAGGACGCGGCCGGCGTGCGGCTGATGGACGCGCCGGACTTCCCCGCGCAGTGGCGGGCGTTCGCGCGCGGCCATGCCGTGGAGTTCGAGCTGCTGACGGCGACGGCCGGGCCGGAGCTCGACTGGCTGATGGTGGTGCCGCCGCTGGACCTGAGCGCGGAGGCGGAGCCCGCCGGCGGCTACCGGACGGCGGTCGGGACGGTCGTGGAGGGTCCCGGCCGGATCGCGCACGGCGATCTGGCGCTCGCGCTGCTCGACGAGATCGAGCGGCCCCGCCACAGCCGGGTCCAGCTGGCGGTCGCGGCGCCCTGACGCGCCCGCACCGCGCCCGCACCACGCCCGCACCGCGCCCGCCGGGCCGGGGAGGAGGCCACGGCGGCGGGGCGGCCGCGGGACCGCCCGCCGTCAGGCGGGCAGCAGCGCGCAGCGGACGATCAGCTCGTCCATCGACAGGTCGAGGACGCCGGCGAGGGCGGCGACGGTGAAGAAGGCCGGGGTGGGGGCGCGGCCGGTCTCGATCTTGCGCAGGGTCTCGGCCGAGAGGCCGGCCGCCGCGGCGACCTCGACCATCGAGCGCTCGCCGCGCGCGTCGCGCAGCAGGCGGCCGAGCCGCTCGCCGCGTTCGCGCTCTTCCGGGGTCAGGGGGGTGCGCACCATGTCCCCCACTCTACCGGCCCGCCCCCATTTTTATACCGGTATAGTAATGGGCATGGTGGAGATCAAGACCGAAGAGAACCTGACGGCCATGCGCGAGGCGGGCCGGATCGTGGCCCGTGCCCTGGCGGCGGCGCGGGAGCTGGCGGCGCCGGGCGTGCCGGCCGTCGCGCTCGACCGGGCCGCCCGCGAGGTGCTGGACGGGGCGGGCGCCGGGTCGCCCTTCCTGGGCTACCACCCGGACTGGGCCCCGGTGCCCTTCCCGGGCGTCGCCTGCGTGTCCGTCAACGACGCGATCGTGCACGGCATCCCGGACGGCACCGTCCTGGAGGACGGCGACCTGGTCTCCGTGGACTGCGGTGCCCGGCTGCGCGGCTGGACCGGGGACGCGGCGATCAGCTTCACCGTGGGCCGGGCCCGCCCGGAGGACACCCGCCTGATCGCGGCCGCGGAGGAGGCCCTGGCCGCGGGCATCGCGGCGGCGGTCGTCGGCAACAGGATCGGCGACATCGCGCACGCCGTCGGCACGGTGTGCCGGAAGGCCGGATACGGCATCCCGGAGGGCTTCGGCGGGCACGGCATCGGCCGGGAGATGCACGAGGACCCGGGGGTGCCCAACGAGGGGCGCCCCGGGCGCGGGATGCGGCTGCGGCACGGCATGGTCCTGGCGATCGAGCCGATGCTCGTCGGGGGCGGCGGGGACCGCTACTACACGGCGCGGGACGGCTGGACGATCCGTACCCTCGACGGCTCCCGGGCCGCCCACGCCGAGCACACGGTCGCCGTCACGGACTCCGGCCCCCGCGTGCTCACGGCGCTCTGACCCGGCCCCGCCCGGCGGTCACCGGACCGGCGTGACGACCCTCGCGGAGCCGCCACCCCGCGGTCACCGTCCCGGAGTGACCACCATCGCGGAGCCGCCGCCCCTGCGGACGGTCTCCGCCGCCGCGAGCCAGCGCCCGCCGGGGAGGCGCTGGACCCCGGTGGCGGCGCCGATCTCCGGGTTCTCCCTGAAGGTGTGCCCGAGGGCTTCGAGCCGGGCCCGTACGGGGCTGCCCCAGAGGCCCGGTTCGAGCTCGGTGGCGGCCTGGTTGCGCTGGCTGGCACGCGGGGCGGCGATGGCGTCGACGAGCGGCAGGCCACGGTCGAGGAAGCCGGTGAGGGTCTGGAGCACGGTGGTGACGATGGTGGCGCCGCCCGGAGAGCCGAGAGCCACCACCGGCAGGCCGTGCCGGTCGAGCACGATCGTCGGGGAGATCGAGGAGCGAGGGCGCTTGCCGGGCCCGGGCAGGTTCGGGTCGTGGACGGCCGGGTTCGCGGGGACGAAGGAGAAGTCGGTCAGCTCGTTGTTGAGCAGGAAGCCGCGCCCGGGGACGGTGATGCCGCTGCCGCCGGTCGACTCGATGGTGAGCGTGTACGCGACGACGTTCCCCCACCGGTCCGCCACCGTCAGATGGGTGGTGTTCTCGCCCTCGTACGTCGGCGGCACGGCGGCACCGGCGGTGGCGCACGGCACCGGGTTCCGCGGGTCGCCGGGGGCCAGCGGGCTGCGGAGGACGGCGTCGTCGCGGATCAGGCAGGCGCGGGAGTCGGCGTACCGCTGCGAGAGCAGGCCCCGGACGGGCACCCGCTCGAAGGCGGGGTCCCCGACCCAGCGCCCCCGGTCGGCGAAGGCGATCCGGCTCGCCTCGATCAGGCGGTGGAGGTAGCGCCGCTCCGAGGCGGCCGAGAGGTCCGTGGACTCCAGGATGTTGAGCGCCTCCCCGACGGTCGTGCCGCCGGAGGACGACGGGGCCATGCTCAGGACCCGCAGCCCCCGATAGGAGGTCTCGGTGGGCGCGCGCCGGACCGTGCGGTACGCGGCGAGGTCCCGCTCCGTCAGGTCGCCGGAGCGGACGACGCGGTCGGCGCCCGCGCGGACCGGCGGGGTCCGGACGGTGCGGACGATGTCCCGGGCGATCGGGCCCCGGTAGAGCGCCGCGACGCCCCGCTCGCCGAGGGTGGCGTAGGTACGCGCCAGGTCGGGGTTCCTCACGACCGAGCCGACCTCGGGGAGGCGGCCGCCGGGCAGGAAGAGGGCGGCGGAGGCCGGGAAGTCGCGGAAACGGGCCTCGTTGGCGGCGGTCTGGGCGCGGTAGGTGGCGTCGACGGTGAAGCCCTCGCGCGCCAGCCGCTCGGCGGGGGCGAGAAGTTCGCGGAGCGGCTTGCTGCCCCAGGCGTCGAGCGCGGTCGCCCAGGTGGCGGGGGTGCCGGGGGTGCCGACGGACCGGCCGCTGGTCATCGCTTCCGCGAAGGGGAGCGGGGTGCCGTTCTCGGTGAGGAGGGAGGCGTCGGCCGAGGCCGGGGCGGTCTCGCGGCCGTCGACGGTGTGGACCGTACGGCTCCGGGCGTCGTAGTGCACGAGGTAGCCGCCTCCGCCGATGCCGGCCGAGTACGGCTCCGTGACGCCGAGGGCGGCGGCGACGGCGACGGCCGCGTCGACCGCGTTGCCGCCCCGCCGCAGGACCTCGACGCCCGCGGCGCTCGCGTCGGCGTCGACGCTGGCGACGGCCCCGCCGTACCCGACGGCGACGGGTACCTTCGCGGGAGCGGGCGCGGGGCCGTGCGGCAGCGCCGGCGCGTGCGACAGCGCGGCCGGCGGGCGGGGCGGGGCGGTGGTCGGCGGTCCCTGCGGGGCGGTCGACGACCGGCCGGGCGGTGCGGCCGCCGGCGGGGCCGTCGTCGGATGGCCGGGCGGGGCGGTCGTCGGACGGCCGGCTGGAGTGGTCGTCGGTGGGGCCGCGGCGCCCACCGAGAGCACCGTCGCGACGGCCGTCGCGATCACCCCGTACCGCCATCCGGAACCACGCATCCCTGACCTCCCGTCAGCGCACCTCCACGCAGCGTAACTTCCGGGACCCCGCGAGGTCAGGACCGCTTTCCGCCCCTCTCGAACGGTCACCCGACCGCCGCTAGCATGCGCCCCTATGGACGAGGACCTGCGGAACATCGTGCTCGGCGTGCTGGCGACCGGCCTCAGCGCGTCCCTGGGCTGGCTCACCCGGACCTACGTGTGGCGCCGGCGGCTCCGCCGCAAGCAGGCGTTCTTCGGCCTGCCCGGCCAGGCGGAGTGCCTGCTCGTGGTGAACCGGGAGGCGGGCGGCGACGGGGCGGTGCACCGCTTCGACGTCTTCGCGCTCCTCGAACTCGCCGCGCTGGTGAAGGACTGCGGGGCGCAGGCGCAGATCGTCCAGCACGACCGCACCCATCTGGGCTTCGGCGACCGCACCGAGTTCTGCGTGGGAGGACCGGGGTCGAACCGCCGGATGGCCGCCCATCTCGGCTCGCTGCTGCCCGGCCTCAGCATGAACACGGAGACGGACCCGGTCGAGGAGCGGGGCGCGATCGAGGTCGGCGGCGAGCGGTACCGGATGGACCCGGGCTCCGTCGAGTACGTGGTGCTCGCGCGGATCACCGCGGGCGACGGCGGCCGGCCGGTCTTCCTCTTCTGCGGGCAGCGGGCCATCACCAACCAGGCGGCGACCCGCTATCTCGCCCGCCACCACGAGCGGCTGGCCCGCTCCCACCGGAGCGGCTCGTTCGTCCTGCTGCTCAAGGTGGTCAACTCCCAGGCGTACGGCCCCGACGTGGTCGAACTGGTGGCCGATGTGACGCGGGCGGCGCTCAGGGCTCCCGCAGCCGTACCGGCAGCGACTTGATCCCGTTGATGAAGTTGGAGACCAGCCGCCGGGGCTCCCCGGCGGCCTCGACGCCCCCGCAGCAGTCCCGCAGCTCCTCGTAGAGCACGCGGAGCTGCAACCGGGCGAAGTGGGCGCCGAGACAGACGTGGGGCCCGTCGCCGAAGGAGACGTGCGGGTTCGGGCGGCGGCCGAGGTCGAGCCGGTGCGGGTCGCGGAAGACGCGCTCGTCGTGGTTGGCGGAGACGTGGAAGACGACGACCTTGTCTCCCTCCGCGATCCGCTCCCCGGCGAGCTCGGTGTCCCGGGCGGCGGTGCGGCGGAAGGAGAGCACCGGCGGGTGCGCCCGCAGCAGCTCGTCGACGGCGGTGTCCATGCCCACCTCGCCCCGCCACAGCCGGCGCTGCTCGCCGGGGTGCGCGCAGAGGGCGAGCACCCCGCCCGGCGCCGCCGACCGCACGGTGTCGTTGCCGGCGACGGTGAGCAGGAAGAAGAACATCTCCAGTTCGGCGTCGGCGAGTTCGGTGGCGGCGAGGGCGGTCATGAGGTCGTCGGCGGGGTGCTTCCGCTTGTACGCGGCGAGCTCCTGCGCGTACGCGAACATCTCGGCGAGCATCGCCGGCGACCTCGGGTTGACGGGCCGCCCGTCGGCGCCGAGCACGGGCGGCTCGTCCGGGTCCTGATAGGCGATGACCCGCTCGGTCCAGGCGTGCAGCAGCGCCCGGTCGCCGGCCGGCACCCCGAGGAGGTCGGTGAGGTTGAGCAGGGCGTAGTCGTCGGTGACGGCCCGGACGAGATCGACCTCGCCGCCGCCCTCCCGCGCCGCCGCGAGGAGCCGCCGGGCCCGCACGCGGGCGGTCGCCTCGAAGCGCTCGATCCTCCTGGGGGTGAAGGCGCGACTGGCGAGTCGCCTCAACCGCCCGTGCTCCGGCGGGTCCTGATTGAGCATCATGCGCCGGATGAAGGGCAGGTCGGCCGGGTCGGGGTCGCGGATCTGGGTGGCCCCGAGCCAGGAGGAGTACGTCCCCGCGTCCTTGAGCACCCGCACGACGTCGGCGTGCCTGGTGACCGCCCAGAACCCCGGACCGGCCGGCCAGCCGAGCACCACGGGCTCGTCCTGCCGGGCGACGGGCGCCCGGTCACGGAGCTCGCGGTAGGCGTCGTGGGGCGGCCCGGCGGCGTGGATCCGTGGGTCGAACACGTCGGGAAGGCTCGTCCGCGTCACGGGTCCAGCCTGAAGCCGGGGACGGGGGCGTGTCCACCACCGGGGCGCCCCAGAAGCGCCCCCTGCCCCCCACTCCAATCGTTACCCGCACGTAACTTACCGACCGGTTACCACGGGTAGCACGTCACGGATAGCGTCGGGCCACTTCACTGCCCCCCATCAGTGACCCCCCATCGAGGAGTGGCCCGTGCGCACATCCCTGGCCCTCGCCGTCTCCGCCGTCCTGGTGGCCGGGACGGCCCTGTCCGTGGCCCCCGCCGTCCAGGCCGCCGAGAGCGGCACGTCGATCCGGTTCGTGGACATCGCCGGCGACGGCGGCACCGTCCTCAAGGCCAACGTCGTCACGCCCGCCGGTGCGGGCGGCTCCGCCCGGTACCCCGTGATCGTGCTGCCCACCAGCTGGGCCATGCCCCAGATCGAGTACCTGGCGCAGGCGCGCAAGCTCGCCGACTCCGGCTATGTCGTGGTGAGTTACAACTCGCGCGGCTTCTGGCAGTCCGGCGGCGAGATCGAGACCGCCGGGCCCAAGGACGTCGCCGACGCGACGAAGGTGATCGACTGGACGCTCGCCAACACCCCTGCGGACCCCGCCAAGGTCGGTATGGCCGGGGTGAGTTACGGCGCCGGAATCTCCCTGCTCGCCGCCGCGCACGACCCCCGGATCAAGGCCGTCGCCGCGCTGAGCGGCTGGGCCGACCTCATCGAGTCGATCTACAGCGGCCGCACCCAGCACCTCCAGGCCGCCGCCCTGCTCGGCGGCGCCGGCTACCTCACCGGCCGGCCCGGTCCCGAACTGGAGAAGGTCCTGGGCGACTTCCTCTCGTCGAACCTGGACCAGGAGGACGAGATGATCGCCTGGGGCCGGCAGCGCGCGGCCGCCACCCACCTCGACCGGATCAACGCCAACGGCACCGCCGTCATGCTCGGCAACGCCTGGGGCGACACCATCTTCCCGCCCAACCAGTACGCGGACTTCTACGAGAAGCTGAAGGGCCCCAAGCGGCTGGAGTTCCGGCCCGGCGACCACGCCACCGCCGAGGCCACCGGCATCCTCGGCCTGCCCAACGACACCTGGACCAGCGCCCACCGCTGGTTCGACCGCCACCTCAAGGGCACCGACAACGGCATCGACCGCGAGCCGCCGGTCCAGCTCAAGCCCCGGTCCGACGGCGGCTACGAGGGGTACGCCGACTGGAAGTCGGTGAACGCGCACCGCGAGCGGCTCGCCCTGAACGACTCCGAGCACGTCTGGGCCAACGTGGACTCCGGCGCCAACGGCGGCATCGTCCTCCTCAGCAACCTCCTCGACCAGCTGGCGCAGACCCCGCCCGCCGTCTCCGTCCCGCTCCTCCCCCGCTCCTTCGCGGCCGTCTGGCAGTCCGGGCGGTACGACTCCGGCGCGGCGGTGCGCGGCACGCCCGTGCTGCACACCACGGTCACGCCGACGAGGTCCAGCGGCACCTTCGTCGCGTACCTCTACGACGTGGGCCCGCTCGGCGTCGGGAAGCTGGTGAGCAACGCCCCCCACACCTTCCACGACAAGACGCCGGGCAAGCCGTTCGCCGTGGACCTGGAGCTCTTCTCCACGGCCTACGACGTCCCGGCCGGCCACCGCCTCGCCCTCGTCGTCGACACCGTCGACCCGCTGTACATCGAGCACAACCCGGCCGGCGCGCAGCTGACCTTCTCCTCCCCCGCGTCCGATCCCTCGTACCTGTCGGTGCCGATGCGGGAGGAGTGATCACGGCTGCTGCCGGGCCGGTTTCAGGCCCGTGCGGGGGCCTGTACAAGGGTCACTCGCGGCCCGGCAGCGTGATCACCGGTGCGGCGGGAGCGACGTCCACCCCCTTGGTGCGGGGGTCGCGGCGCTCCCGTCGCGCGACCCAGGTCGCGAACCAGGAGAGCAGCATGCACATGCCGATGTAGATCGGCGAGATCACGAGGACGACCGGGATGAACGGCAGGTCGTAGTCGAGGTTCGAGGCGATCAGCTTGCCCGCGTGGAGGAACTCCTCGTAGGTGATCAGGTAGCCGAGCGAGGTGTCCTTCAGCGCCACCACCAGCTGGCTGATGATGGCCGGCAGCATCGCGCGCACCGCCTGCGGGACCAGGACCCAGGTCATGACCTGGGTCTTGCGCATGCCGAGCGCGTACGCGGCCTCGCCCTGGCCGCGCGGGACGGCGTGCACGCCGGTGCGGAAGACCTCGGCGAGCACGGAGCCGTTGTAGAGGGTGAGTCCGGCGACCAGCGCGGGCAGCGGCTGCACCTTGAGCGCCACGAAGATGAAGAAGATCATCACCAGCACGGGCATGGCGCGGAAGAACTCCACGAGCAGGGTGGCGATCCAGCGCACCGGCCGGTGGTCGGAGAGCCGCCCGGTGGCGAGGACCGCGCCGAGCGCCAGCGAGAACACGGCGGCGAGCGCGAACGCCTTGAGGGTGTTGCCGAGCCCTTCGAGCAGCAGCTCCTGGATGCCCTCGTACAGGAAGGGCCGCCACTTGACGGCGGTGAACTGGCCGGTGTCGAAGAGGAGATAGAGGATCCAGGCGGCGAGGCCGAGGATCACGGCGGTGGACGCCAGGCCGTAGAGCAGGTGGCGGCGGCGGGCCTGGGGGCCGGGGATGTCGTAGAGGGCGCTGGCCCGCGGTGTGCGGCTCACCGGGCCACCCCCCAGCGCTTCTCCAGCACGTTGAAGACCGCGCTGATGGCGAGGGTGATGATCAGGTAGCCGACGGCGATCCAGACGAAGGTCCAGATGATGTTGTAGCCGAGTTCGCTCAAGGTCTTGTAGGTGCCCAGGAGTTCGGTGACGCTGAAGGCGCCGGCGATGGCGGAGTTCTTGGCGAGGGCGATCAGGGTGGAGCCGATCGGCGGGATCACCGAGCGGAACGCCTGCGGCAGGACGACCGCGCCGAGGGTCTGGCTGAAGGTCATGCCGAGGCTGCGGGCGGCCTCGCCCTGCCCGACGGGGACGGTGTTGATGCCGGAGCGCAGCGCCTCGCAGATGAAGGCCGAGGTGTAGCAGCCGAGCGCGAGGACGGCGAACAGCTCGAAGGGGAGGACCAGTCCGAAGCGCGGCAGGCCCAGCATCACCGCGAAGAAGAGCAGGGTGAGCGGGGTGTTGCGCAGGACGGTGACCCAGACCGTGCCGAAGACCCGGAAGGAGCCGACGGGCGCGACCCGGAAGGCGGCCATGACGAAGCCCAGGACGAGGGCGAGCGCCGAGGCGTAGACGGTGAGTTCGAGGGTGCCGAGGAAACCCTCGCCGTAGAGCGAGAAGTTCTCTGTCAGTACGTCCATGTCAGCGGTGCGGGTCCTCAGTTGGCCGGGTAGCGGTCGATGGGCGGCGGCGTCGGGGCGGGGACCCCGGAGAGCCCGAGGGTCGCGTCGTACGCCTTCTTCCAGTCGCCGTTCTTCTCGTGCGCGGCGATGGCGTCGTCGAGGGCGAAGCGCAGCGCGGTGTCGCCGCGCGGCACGCCGATCCCGTACGGCTCCTTCGAGAACGGCTTCCCGGCGAGCTTGAGTTCGTCGGGGACCTTGGCGGCGTAGCCCATGAGGATGGTGTCGTCGGTGGTGACGGCGTCGACCTGGTAGGTGAGGAGGTTGTCGACGCAGATCGAGTAGGTGTCGTAGGCGACCAGGTCGGCCTTCGGGTAGTCCTGCTGGATGCGCTGGTACGGGGTGGACCCGGCCGCCGAGCAGACGCGCTTGCCGTCGAGGTCCTGGGGTCCGTGGATGTCGTCCTCGTCGGTGCGGACGAGGAGGGACTGGCCGGCCTCGTAGTAGGGGCCGGCGAACCCGACGAGCTGCTTGCGCTTGTCGTTGATGGTGTAGGTGCCGACGTAGTAGTCGATCTGTCCGTTCTGCAGGGCGGTCTCGCGGTTGGCGGAGGCGATGGTGCGGAACTCGACGCCGGTCGCCGGGTCGAAGCCGAGCGAGGCGGCCATCATCTTGGCGATCTCGATGTCGAAACCGGAGTAGCGGCCGGTGGCGGGGTCCTTCTCGCCGAGGTACGGCTGGTCCTCCTTGGCGCCGACGACCAGCCGGCCGCGTTTGCGCGCCCGGTTCCAGGTGGAGGAGTCCGGCAGGCGGAAGTCCGACTGGACGCGGTAGGCGGGGAGTTGGTCGGGCTGCGGGCCCTTGACGGGCGGGCTGCCCGGCCGGCCGCAGCCGGCGAGCAGGGAGCCCGCGGTGGCGAGCAGCAGGGCGAGGGCGAGGGCGCCCGGGCGTCGGTGCGTGCGCGGCATGGTTCCCACCCCGGTCAGTGCGAGAGGATCTTGGACAGGAAGTCCTTGGCGCGGTCGCTGCGCGGGGCGGTGAAGAACTCCTCGGGGGCGCGGTCCTCCAGGATCCTGCCGTCGGCCATGAAGACGACCCGGTTGGCGGCGGAGCGGGCGAAGCCCATCTCGTGGGTGACGACGACCATGGTCATGCCCTCGCGGGCGAGCTGCTGCATCACCTCCAGGACCTCGTTGATCATCTCGGGGTCGAGGGCGGAGGTGGGCTCGTCGAAGAGGAGCGCCTTGGGGTCCATGGCGAGGGCGCGGGCGATGGCCACGCGCTGCTGCTGGCCGCCGGAGAGCTGCGCCGGGTACTTCTCGGCGTGGGCGGCGAGGCCGACCCGGTCGAGGAGTTCGCGCGAGCGCCGGTCGGCCTCGTCCTTCTTCCGCCCGCGGACCTTGATCTGGGCGAGGGAGACGTTGGCGAGGACGGTCTTGTGGGCGAAGAGGTTGAAGGACTGGAAGACCATGCCGACGTCGGCGCGCAGCCGGGCGAGTTCCTTGCCCTCCGCGGGGAGCGGGCGGCCGTCGATGCGGATCTCGCCGGACTCGATGGTCTCCAGGCGGTTCACGGCCCGGCAGAGGGTGGACTTGCCGGAGCCCGAGGGGCCGATGACGACGACGACCTCGCCGCGCCCGACGGTGAGGTCGATGCCCTGGAGGACGTGCAGTGTGCCGTAGTGCTTGTTGACGCCACGCAGTTCGATCAGCGGATCGACGGTCATGCGCTGCCCTGCCCCATTTCTCAGCGGTGTGCCGATGCGGTGTGTCGAGACAGCGCAAACTATCCGCCGAGAAAAGGGACTTCACACCCGACACGCCCGATACCGGGCAAGACGGTATTAGCCGTATTTACGGCAATCGGGTGGTGCCGGGGGTGGCGTGCGGAAAGGTCACTCCTCGGCGGCCTCCGCGTACACCTGGGAGAGCTGGGGGGCACCGGCCATGGCCCATTCGACGCCGTACTCGACGACGGGAATCTCGCGTCCGGACTCCAGGACGACGACCGGGCCGCCGTTCGGCCACACCTGCCAGTGGGCGCCGGGCACGTTCCGGACGATGACCGTGCCGAGGTAGAGGCCCGCGTCGTTGCCGAACCAGGGCAGTTCCTCGGCGTCGTCGCGCCAGCGCGGCGGGAGCTGGTCCAGCTCCTGGAGCGAGTGCGGGGTGTCGTCGAGGGCCACGCCCGCCGCCTCGACGCGGGCGCGGAGCAGCTCGCACTCGGCGAGCAGCTCCGTCACGCCCTCCGGGTCGCGGTCGAAGGCCGCGGCCAGCGGGGACGGGTCCGGCTCGCGCCGCTTGCGCCAATGGTCGAGAAACGGGATGTTCATCGGAACAGCGTCGCACCGTCACCCGCCGGACCACCACCCGGCACGCTGAGATCGTTATGGAGCGCCCGCGCAGGTCACCGGGGTCGGAGGGCGGACCGGCGGCCGGGCTCCGGGGCCGGGGTCAGAGGTCGAGGTCGACGACGACCGGGGCGTGGTCGGAGGCGCCCTTGCCCTTGCGCTCCTCGCGGTCCACGTAGCTGTCCTTGACGGCCTCGGCGAAGGGCTTGTTGCCGTAGACCAGGTCGATGCGCATGCCCTTGTTCTTGGGGAAGGCGAGCTGGCGGTAGTCCCAGTACGTGTACGGGTGGTCGTACTTGAGCGGGCGCGGGACGACGTCGGTCAGGCCGGTCTCGCGCAGCCCCGCGAGGGCCGCGCGCTCGGGCTCGGTGACGTGGGTGGCGCCCTCGAAGAGGGAGATGTCCCAGACGTCGGCGTCGGTCGGGGCGATGTTGTAGTCGCCGAGGACGGCGAAGGGCCGGTCGCCGGCCGCGTCCTCGCCGACGGCCGCCTTCAGCGCCTCCAGCCAGCGCAGCTTGTAGGCGTAGTGCTCGTGGGCGACCTCCCGGCCGTTCGGCACGTAGACCGACCAGACGCGGACCGGGCCGCAGGTGGCGGAGATGGCCCGGGGCTCCTGCACGCTGTCGTAGTCGGGTCCGCCGGGCAGGCCCGTCACGACGTCCTCGAAGCCGACGCGGGAGAGCAGGGCCACGCCGTTCCACCGGCCGGTGGCGCTGACCGCCGACTCGTACCCCAGCGCCCGCAGCTCCTCGGTGGGGAACTGCTCGGCGGTGCACTTGGTCTCCTGGATGCACAGCACGTCGGTGCCGCTGCTCTCCAGCCAGGCCAGCAGCCGGGGCAGCCGGGCGGTGATCGAATTGACGTTCCAGGTGGCGATGCGCATGACGCCCAGCCTACTGGCGGGCACCGACAGCGGCCCGGAACCCGCTCACAGCTCGGCCGACGCGCCGGGGTCGAGCCGGCGGTGGTCGGTGCCGCCGAGGCCGCCGATCTGCCGGTCGTAGATCGGCCGGGCCAGGTCGGTGAGGAGCGCGTCGTGGATGTCGTACGCCCGGCGCGGCCGCACCTCGCGGACGTAGTCGATCACCTCGGAGATCTTGTTCCACGGGGCCATCACGGGCAGCAGCAGGGTGTCCACCGGGCGGCCGGGGACGGTGAGGGCGTCGCCGGGGTGGAAGACGGTGCCGTCGACGAGGTAGCCGACGTTGGTGACGCGGGGGATGTCGGGGTGGATCACGGCGTGCAGCTCGCCGTGGACCTCGACGTCGAAGCCCGCGGCGGTGAAGGTGTCGCCGTGCCCGACGGTGTGGACCCGGCCGGGGTAGGCGGGGGCGAGCTGTCCGGCGACGCTGCGGAGCGTCCAGAGCTCGGCGGCCGGGTTCGCGTCGAGCGCGGCGCGGAGCCGCCCCTCGTCGAAGTGGTCCGGGTGTTCGTGGGTGACGAGGAGGGCGTCGGCGCCGAGCACCGCGTCCTGCTCGGTGAACCCCCCGGGGTCCAGGACGAGCGTCCGCCCGTCCTTCTCCAGCCGCACGCACGCGTGGGACTTCTTCGTCAGCTTCACGGCCCCACCCTACGCCGGGCGTCCGGGCCCGGACCGGGCCGACGCGGGAGCCTCCGTGCCGGGCGTGCGGGCCCGGCCCGGGCGGTGCGGGCCCTACGCCGGGGGCGTGGTCTCCTCGGTGATGACCCGGCCGACCGTCGCGAGGGCGGTCTCGGCGGCGGGGAGGCCGCAGTAGACGGCCGTGTGGAGCACGATCTCGCGGATCTCGGCGGGCGAGAGGCCGTTGCGGAGCGCGGCGCGGGTGTGGTCGGCGAGCGCCTCCCGGTGGCCGCCGGCGACGAGGGCGGTCAGGGTGACGACGCTGCGGGTGCGGCGGTCGAGTCCCTCCCGGGCCCAGACCTCGCCCCAGGCGTACCGGGTGACGAGCTCCTGGAAGTCGGCGGCGTCCTCGTCGGCGAGCGCCCGGTCGACATGGGCGTCGCCGAGGATCTCGCGGCGGAGCCCGAGCCCCTTCTCGTACGGGTCGGGGCGGGTCTCGTCCGTCTCCTCCCCGTCCTCGGCGGCGGCCGGGGCGGGGGCGGGCTCGGCGGGGGCCGGCGGGGCCGCGGGGACGGGCGGCGGTACGGCGAGGCTGCCGCTGGTGTCGTGGCCGGTCGCCGAGAAGTGCTCCAGGAGCAGGTCCGTCACGGCGGCCGGCTGCTCGACGGGCGCGAGGTGGGAGGCGCCCGGCACGACGGCCAGCTTGGCGTCGGCGATGCCGGCGACGAGGGTGCGGGCCTCGGCGGGGCCGGTGACCCGGTCCTCGGAGCCGACCAGGACCAGCGCGGGCACCCCGATGCTGCCGAGGGCGGCGCGTACGTCGAAGACGGCGAGGGCCTCGCAGGCGGCGACGTAGCAGGGGGCGTCGGTGGTCCGCACCATCTGGACGGCCCAGTCGACGATGGCGGGCTGGTTGGCGGCGAAGTGCGGGGTGAACCACTGCTCGGGCGCGGTGCGGGCCATCGGCTCCAGGCCGTTGGTGCGAACCACCACCCCGCGCTGGCGGAACTCGTCGGCGGTGCCGAAGCGGGGCGCGGTGGCGACCAGCGCCAGCGAGGCGACCCGGTGCGGGGCGCGCAGCGCCAGGTCGAGGCCGACGGCGCCGCCGAGGGAGCAGCCGGCGTAGCCGAAGCGCTGGACGCCGAGGTGGTCGAGGGTGGCGAGCAGGCGGTCGCCGAGCTCCGCGACGGAGGTGAAGGGCTGGGCGGGCGCGCCGCCGTGGCCGGGCAGGTCGAACCGGACGACGCGCCGGTCCCGGGTCAGCTCCGGGATCTGGCGGTCCCACATGTGGAACGTGGTGCCCAACGAGGGGCCCAGGACCAGGACGGGAGCGTCCTCGGGCCCGTCGACTCGGTATTGCAGGGTGTTCGTCGGTGTCTCACTCACTCGCCCGACCCTCTCATCCCGCCGCGCGCCGCGAGGCGCCGGGGCGGAACTCGGGGGTGTGACGAAGCTCGCGGGGCCGTGGCGCGGGCGGCCGGCGCGGGCTCTCCGTCACCGGCCCCGGCGGATCCTGGCGGCCTTGCGGGCCTCGGCGAGCTTGCGTTCCTCGGCGGAGCGGCGGGACTCGTTCCTGGCGCGGCCGGGCTTGCCGGGGACGGTGCCGATGCCGCGGAACTGCGCGCCGCCGCGCTTGGGGCCCTCGGTGCTGGGGGCGCTGCCGGCGACGGGGACGCCGGACGGGGCCTTGGCGCCGGTGATACGGCT
Source organism: Streptomyces sp. NPDC085460 (assembly GCF_044541975.1). Classification (NCBI taxonomy): domain Bacteria; kingdom Bacillati; phylum Actinomycetota; class Actinomycetes; order Kitasatosporales; family Streptomycetaceae; genus Streptomyces; species Streptomyces sp. NPDC085460. Next base: position 125,183 of record NZ_JBITTO010000001.1, on the reverse strand, counting down.
GAGTTCGGCCTCGCCGGAGCGGACCTGGGTGACCCGGGGCCTGAGTCCCGCGTCGGCCATCAGGCGGAGCACGTCCTTGCGCTGGTCGGGCATGACCAGTGTGACCACGGTGCCGGAACCGCCGGCCCGGGCGGTGCGCCCGCCGCGGTGCAGGTAGTCCTTGTGGTCGGCGGGCGGGTCGACGTTCACGACGAGGTCGATGTCGTCGACGTGGATGCCGCGCGCGGCAACGTTGGTGGCGACCAGGACGGGCACCTCGCCGGTGCGGAACCGCTCCAGGGTGCGGGTCCGCAGCGGCTGCGACTTGTCGCCGTGCAGGGCCGCGGCCCGGACGCCGCTGCCGAGCAGGTGCGCGGTGAAGCGGTCGACGGACGCCTTGGTCGCCAGGAACATGATCACGCGCCCGTCGCGGGCGGCGATCTCCGTGGCGGTGGCGAACTTGTCGGCGCCGTGCACCTGGAGGACGTGGTGCTCCATGGTGGTGACGGCGGCGGCCGAGGGGTCCACGGAGTGGACGACCGGGTCGTGGAGGTAGCGCTGGACCAGGTGGTCGACGTTCTTGTCGAGGGTGGCGGAGAACAGCATCCGCTGGCCCCCCTCGCGGACCAGGTCGAGGATGCCGGTGACCTGGTCCATGAAGCCCATGTCGGCCATCTGGTCGGCCTCGTCGAGGACGGTGACGCCGACCCGGTCGAGGCGGACGTCCTTGCGCTCCACGAGGTCCATGAGCCGGCCGGGGGTCGCGACGACGACCTCGGCGCCGTCGCGGAGGGCGGTGGCCTGCCGGCCGATGGACATGCCGCCGACCACGGTGGTCATCCGCAGCCGCAGCGCGGCGGCGTAGGGGGCGAGGGCGTCGGTGACCTGCTGGGCCAGTTCGCGGGTCGGGACGAGGACGAGCGCCCGCGGCTTGCGCGCCTCGGCCCGCAGCCCGGCGGTCCGCGCGAGCAGCGGCAGCCCGAACGCGAGCGTCTTGCCGGACCCGGTCCGCGCCCGCCCCAGCACGTCCCGCCCTGCGAGGGCGTTCGGCAGGGTGGCGGCCTGGATCGGGAAGGGGGTGGTGACCCCCGCCGCGGCGAGCAGCTCCCGCACCTCGGCGTGCAGCCCGGCCTCGTCGAAGGAGGCGACGGCGGGCAGCGCCGGCGTGGGGCCGGCCGACCGCGCGAAGTCGTCCTCGGGGACGGCGGTGCGGGGGCTACGGTCCGGGTGCGCTGAACTGTTCATGGGTTCCATTGTGGGTCACCCGCCGGCGCGTGCGTGCGGGCCGGGGGCGTCAGGGGCTGGTGGTGGAGACCGCGAAGACGCGGGGGAAGGCCGGGTCCGTGAGGTCCACGGTGATGTCGGTGGCCGGGCGCGGCTCCTCGCGGGTCACCGTGGTGCCCGCCCAGGTCAGGCCCGGGTCGAAGGTCCAGCCGACGATGTCCGCGTCCCGGCCGGAGACGCTGGTCCGGCCCGGGGTGAGCGCGGAGCGGCTGGTGCCGGAACCGGCGAGGAAGGTGTCGAGGCCGGTCGCGGTGGTGGTGAACTGCACGTACAGCCGGCTGGTGCGCCAGTTGCTGGTCTCGTAGTAGGCCACGCCGGACGCGCCCGCCGGGACGGGGACCTCGAAGACCCGGCGCTTCATCAGCGAGGGCCAGTTGTCCTGGAGGCCGACGACGGAGGACTCGCGCTCCTTGTCGATGCCGCTGTCCCTGCTCTGTCCGGCGGAGATCACCAGATAGCCGGCCGGGATGCCGACGAGGAGGACGATGATGATCGCCGTCAGCCAGCGGCGGCGGATCATGCGGCCCCGGTCCTCCGGCATCCGCTCCCGCGGCGTCCGCTGCTCGGGCAGCCGCTCCTCCGGCCGGGGGGACGGGGGGTGCACGGTCATGAGCCGGGGTCCTCGGGGGTGCGGGAGGCCCGGCCGTGCGTCCCGGCGCGGAACGCCTGCGCGTACCGCTCGTACTTCTCGTACCGCTCCACCCGGCGCCGGTTGGCGCGGCGGAAGCGGCGGGCGACGAGCCGGGCGAGGTCGGCGGCGCCGACCATGCCGGCCTCGGGGCCCAGCTGGGCGCGGGTGATCCGGGCCTCGGGGCGGTAGCCGCGGCCGGTGAGGTGGCGGCGGAAGGCGTCCCGGGCCGGGCCGATGAGCAGGTCGTCGGCGGCGGAGACGCCGCCGCCGATGACGAAGCAGGAGGGGTCGAGGGCGGCGGCGAGGTTGGCGATGCCGACGCCGAGCCACTGTCCGATGTCCTGGAGCAGCTCGACGCACATGGCGTCGCCCTCGCGGGCCAGCTCGGTGATGAGCGGGCCGGTGATCTCGGGGACGTTCCCCTTCACCCGGTCGATGATGTTGTACGCCACCGGGGAGTCGGCCGCGGCCAGCTCGCGGGCCTCGCGGACCAGGGCGTTGCCGGAGCTGTACTGCTCCCAGCAGCCGCGGTTGCCGCAGGGGCAGCGGTGGCCGCCGGGCACGACCTGCATGTGCCCGAACTCTCCGGCGACGCCGTACTTGCCCCGCTTGACCCGGCCGTCCTCCAGGATGGCGCCGCCGATGCCCGTCCCGAGGGTGATCATGACGAGGTGGTCCTCGCCGCGTCCGGCGCCGAAGCGCCATTCGGCCCAGGCGGCGGTGTTGGCGTCGTTGTCCACCATGACGGGGACGGCGAGCCGGTCCTGGAGGGCGTCCCTGAGGGGTTCGTTGCGCCAGGCGAGGTGGGGGGCGAAGAGGACCCGGGCCCGGTCGGCGTCGACCCAGCCGGCCGCGCCGATGCCGACGGCGTGCACGTCGTGCCGGTCGGAGAGGTCGAGGACGAGCTCGACGATGGTGTCCTCGACGACCTTGGGGCTCTTGGACTTGTCGGGGGTCTCGGTGCGGATCTTCTCCAGGATGGTGCCGTCGGCGTCGACGACGCCCGCCATCACCTTCGTCCCGCCGATGTCGATGCCCACCGTCGGCACCCGGGGCGCCGAGAGGTGGGAGCGCCGCTCGCGGGTGCCGACGGTCCGCAGGACACCGCCCCGGGCGGCGGGGTCACGGTAGGTGTTCATCGGCTCGATTCTGCCAGGAGGGAGGTCGGGTCCGCGTGATGAAGCCCGGGGCGGGTCACGGTCCGGCGGGGCGCTCCAGCTCGTGGCGGAGGTCGTCCAGCTCGCTGCCGCCCGCCATCTGGCGGGTCAACTCGTCGAGCGTCACCGACGCCTTGGTGTGGCTCGCGGCCATCGTGCCCCGCTTGAGCAGGACGAACCGGTCGCCGACGAGGTAGGCGTGGTGCGGGTTGTGGGTGATGAGGACCACGCCGAGGCCCTCGTCGCGGGCGGCGGCCACGTACTTGAGGACGACGCCGGACTGCTTGACGCCGAGGGCGGCGGTCGGCTCGTCGAGGACGAGGACCTTGGCGCCGAAGTGGACCGCGCGGGCGATGGCCACGCACTGGCGTTCGCCGCCGGAGAGGGTGCCGATGGGCTGGTCGACGTCGCGCAGGTCGATGCCCATGCGGAGCAGCGCCTCGCGGGTGGTGGTCCGCATCCGCTCGACGTCGAGCCGTTTGAAGGGGCCCTTGCCCCTGGTGGGCTCGGAGCCGAGGAAGAAGTTCCGCCAGACGGGCATCAGCGGGACGACGGCGAGGTCCTGGTAGACGGTGGCGATGCCCCGGTCGAGGGCGTCGCGCGGGTTGGCGAGGGCGACCTCCTCGCCCTCGATGAGGAAGGTGCCGGCGTCGTGCCGGTGCAGGCCGGCGACGATCTTGATGAGGGTGGACTTGCCGGCGCCGTTGTCGCCGAGGACGCAGGTGATCTCGCCGGCCCTGACCTCCAGGGAGACCCCTTCGAGGGCGCGGATGTTGCCGTAGAACTTGCTGACTCCGGTCAGCTCCACCAGCGGGGTCGTCGTCACTTGGTGGCCTCCACGCGCTTGCGGATCCAGGCGTTCAGGAGCGTCGCGAGCAGCAGCATCGCGCCCAGGAAGAACTTGAACCAGTCGGGGTTCCACTCGGCGTAGACGATGCCCTTGCTGGTCATGCCGAAGATGAGGGCGCCGATCGCGGAGCCGATGGCGGAGCCGTAGCCGCCGGTGATCAGGCAGCCGCCGATGACGGCCGCGATGATGTAGATCAGCTCGTTGCCGACGCCTTCGCCGGACTGGACGACGTCGAAGGAGAAGAGCAGGTGCTGGCCGGAGATCCAGGCGCAGAAGGCGACGCCGAGGTAGAGGCCGATCTTGGTGCGGTGGACCGGGACGCCGACCGCGCGGGCCGCGTCGGCGCCGCCGCCGACGGCGAAGATCCAGTTGCCGAAGCGGGTGCGGAGCAGGATCCAGGTGGCCACCGCGACGAGGCCGAGCCACCACAGGATGGTCACCTTCAGCTCCACGCTCCCGACGGTGAGCGTCGAGGCGAAGACGGAGTGCGCGGAGGGGAAGCCCTCCATGTCGGCGATCGACTTGGTGGAGACGGTGCCGGTGATCAGCTTGGTGAGGCCCAGGTTGAGGCCGGTCAGCATCAGGAAGGTGCCGAGCGTGATGATGAAGCTGGGCAGTCTCGTACGGGTCAGCATGAAGCCGTTGAAGGCGCCGACGGCCAGGGTGACCAGGAGCGAGACGCCGACGCCGACCCAGACGTTGGCGGTCATCTGGTAGCTGAACATCGAGGACACCAGCGCGGAGCTGGTGACCAGGACGCCGGCCGAGAGGTCGAACTCGCCGCCGATCATCAGGAGCGCGACCGGGACGGCCATGATGCCGAGGGTGGAGGCCGCGTAGAGCACGGTGCCGAGGCCGGCGGGGCGCAGGAAGCCGTCGGCGGCGACCGCGAAGAAGGCGAAGACGGCGATCGCGCCGACGACCGAGCCCAGCTCGGGGCGGGCGAGGAGCTTCTTCAGCGGGGTGGTGCGCAGCAGCCGCTCGTCGACGTGGTCGAGCCCGTCGCCCCCCGCGGCGGGTGTGGTGCCGCTCATCGGGTGCCCCGCTCCGCGTACCGCTTCAGGGCCCCGGCCTGGTCCTTGGTGATGATCTGGGGCCCGGTGAGGACGGGCTTGCCGCCGCCGAGGACGTCGGCGTTGTAGCGGTAGAGCCAGAGCAGGTCGACCGCCTCGTACCCCTGGAGGTACGGCTGCTGGTCGACGGCGAAGCCGAGGGTGCCGGCCTCCAGGGCGGCGGCGACCTTGGCGTTGAGGTCGAAGGTGTCGATCTCGGCCTTGCTGCCGGCGCTCTTCGCGGCCTGGACGGCGGCGTCGGCGAAGGGGGCGCCGAGGGTGACGACGGCGTCGAGGTCCTTGTCGGACTGGAGCTTGGCCTCGATGGACGCCTTCACGTCGGGCATGTTGGTGCCGTCGACGTACAGGTTGACCAGTTCGCCGCCGAAGGTCTCCTTGGTGCCGGCGCAGCGCTGCTCGTGTCCGACGTTGCCCTGCTCGTGCAGGACGCAGAGGGCCTTCTTCTTCCCGCGCTTCGTCAGCTCCTCGCCGACGGCCTGGCCGGCGACGGTCTCGTCCTGGCCGATGTGGGTGAGGGCGCCGAACGCCTTGGACTGCTCGGCGCCGGAGTTCACGGTGATCACCGGGATGCCGGCCTTCACCGCCTTCTCGACGGCCGCCTTCATCGCGTCGGGCTTGGCGAGGGTGACGATGAGGCCGTCGACGCCCTTGGCGACGTACGAGTCGATGAGCTGCGCCTGCTGCTGGGACTCGTCGCTGTGGGCGTAGAGGAAGTTGATGTTGTCCTTGACGGCGGCCTGCTTCGCGCCGTTCTGGACGATGTCCCAGAAGGTGTCCCCGTCGCCCGAGTGGGTGACCATCGCGAAGGTCCAGCGGGGGGTGTCGACGGCCGCCCGGCCCTGGGCCGCGGCGGCCTTGCGGGCGTCCTCCGCCCGCTTGCCGCCCGTGCTGCTGCACCCGGCGAGCGCCGCTGTGAGCGCGACGGCGAGCACGGCGCCGACAGCGGCCCGTACCCCTCCTGTCCGCAGCCCTGTCCGAAGCCTGGTCACGAGACCGTGCCCTCCTTTGTGTCCTTCTGCGTGCATTGCAGTATCGGTCATGAGGGTCTCGGCGCTCGCGACGGGTCCCTCCTCGCGCCCCGGCGGCCCTACGGACGGACCATCGGCCGGGTCGCGGAGGGCCGGGGCCGGTGAGGCCGGGGCGGGCGGCGAGGTCGGTGCCGTCGCGAGGGTAGCCCCGCCCCGGGGCGCCGGGAAGGCGTCACGCCGGCTCCATCGGCGCGCCACCGGCGCTTGTCCTGACAAACCTTGACACCGTCCGGCGGGCGCCCCACGGTGGGGCCATGCGCATCGGACTGATCGGGACGGGCCGGATCGGGAGTTTTCACGCGGGGGCGCTCGCCCGGCATCCGGGGGTCGGCGCGCTGGTGGTCGCCGACGCCGACCCGGCGCGGGCGGGGGCGGTGGCGCGGGCGGTGGGCGCGGAGACCGCGCCGGACGTGACGGCGCTGCTCGGGCGGGACCTCGACGCGGTGGTGATCGCCTCGGCGACGGCCGCGCACGCGGAGCTGATCGGCCGGGCGGCGCGGGCGGGTCTGCCGGCCTTCTGCGAGAAGCCGATCGCGCTGGACGTGCCGGGCACGCTGGCCGCGCTGGCAGCGGTGGAGGAGGCGGGCACCGAGCTCCAGCTGGGCTTCATGCGCCGCTTCGACGCGGGCTACCGGGCGGCGAGGGAGGCGGTCCGCGCCGGGCGACTGGGCAGGCTGCACACGGTACGGACGGCGACCTCGGACCCGGAGCCGCCGCCCGCCGCGTATCTGCCGCTCTCCGGCGGCCTCTTCCGGGACTGCATGGTGCACGACGTCGACATCGTGCGGTGGGTGACCGGCCGGGAGGTCGTGGAGGTGTACGCGCGCGGCTCGGACGCGGGTCCCGCGATGTTCCGCGAGGCGGGTGACGTGGACACGGCGGCCGCGCTGCTCACCCTGGACGACGGCACCCTGGTGTCGGCGACGGCGACGCGCTGCAACGGCGCCGGGTACGACGTGCGGATGGAGCTGGCCGGCGATCGCGACCAGCTCGCGGTGGGCCTGGACGAGCGCACCCCCCTCACCTCGCTGGAGCCGCACTCCCCCGCGCCCCCGCCGAAGCCCTGGCCCGGCTTCCTGGAGCGCTTCGCCCCGGCGTACGAGGCGGAGCTGGACGCCTTCGTCCGCCTGGTGCGCGGCGAGGCCCCCAACCCGTGCGACGGCCAGGAGGCACTGGCGGCGCTCCGGGTCGCGGACGCCTGCGAGCGCTCCCGCCGCGAGCACCGGCCGGTGCGGGTGGAGCCGTAGCTCCCGTCCGTACGGCGGCACCGGCCCCGGCCGGCCGCGCGGACCGTGCCCTGGGCGGGGGTCGCGTGGTCGGTGGCCCCCGTCGCCCTACTCGCCGGTAGGGGCGTGGGGGCCTTCGTCGAGGAGACCGGCGTCATGGACGAGCAGGGCGATCTGGACCCGGTTGTTGAGGTTGAGCTTGGCCAGCAGCCGGGAGACGTACGTCTTCACCGTCGGCACGCTCATGAAGAGCTGTTCGGCGATCTCGGCGTTGGAGGCGCCGCGGCCGACGGCGACGGCCACCTCCCGCTCGCGTCCGGCGAGCCCGGCGAGGCGTCCGGCGGCGGTGTCGCGGCGGGGGCGGGGCTCGGACAGTCCGGCGACGTGGCTCATCAGCTGGCGGGTGACGGCCGGGGAGAGGACGGGGTCGCCGGCGGCGACCCGGCGGACGGCGGCGACGATCTCGGCGGGCGGGGTGTCCTTCAGGACGAAGCCGGCGGCGCCGGCCCGCAGGGCGCGCAGCACCTGCTCGTCGGCGTGGAAGGTGGTGAGGACGATCACCTCGGGGGCGCCGGGCCGGGCGCGCAGCAGTTCGGTGGCGGTGAGGCCGTCGACGTGCGGCATGCGGATGTCCATGAGGACGACGTCGGGGGCGAGGCGGGCGACGAGGTCGGGGACCTCGCTCCCGTCGGAGCCCTCGCCGACGATCTCGACGGTCGGGTCGCCGCCGAGCATCAGGGTGAGGCCCGCGCGGACCAGGGGGTCGTCGTCGACGAGGAGCAGCCGGATGGTCATGGGGGCCACGGTAGCCAGGCGGTGAGGGCGAAGCCGCCGCCGGGGGCCGGACCGTGGTCGAGCCGCCCGCCGGCGAGGGCGGCCCGCTCGGAGAGTCCGATGAGGCCCTGGCCGGAGCCGGGGACGGGCGGGACCGGTCCGTCGGGCGCCGGGTTGCGGACCTCGACGGTCAGCCCGTCGCCGGGACGGCCGCGCAGGGTGACGGTGACGCGGGCGCCGGGGGCGTGCTTGCGGGCGTTGGTCAGGGCCTCCTGGGCGATGCGGTAGACGGTGCGGCCGGTGGCGGCGGGCACCGAGCCGGGGTCGTCCACCGCGGAGTCGAGGAGGACCGTCATCCCGGCCTCGCGGGACTCGTCGACGAGCGCGCCGAGGGTGGCGAGGGTCGGCTGCGGCCGGTCGCCGCCGCCGCTCTCCTCGCCCGGGGCGCGCAGCACGCCGATGATCTCGCGCAGGTCCTGGAGGGCGTCGTGGGCGCTGTCGCGGATGACGCCGGCGGCGCGGGCGATCTGCTCGGGCGGGGCGTCGGGCCGGAACTCCAGGGCGCCGGCGTGGACGCTGAGCAGGGTGAGCCGGTGGGCGAGGACGTCGTGCATCTCGCGGGCGATGGCCTCGCGGGCCAGGCGCTGCGCCTGGGCGGCGCGCAGTTCGGCCTCCGACTCGGCCCGTTCGGCGCGCTCGCGCAGCGCCTCGACGAGCTGGCGGCGGGCCCGTACGAGCATGCCCCAGGCGATGACGAGGAGGGTGAGGGCGACGCCGAGGACGATCCCGAGGGCGGTGCCGGTCTCGGGGTCGGGGCGGACGAAGACGGTGGCGACGGCGCCGGCGAGGGTGACGCCGAGGATCCAGGCGATCTCGCGGAAGGGGCGGCGGACGGCGACGCTGAAGAGGGCCGCGAGCATGGCCCCGGCGGCGACGGGGATGAGGGCGCCGAGGACGGCGAGGGCGGCGGCGAGCCCGACGGGCCACCGGCGGCGCAGCCACAGCGCGCAGCAGGCGAGGGCGCCGACGATCTGGTCGATCAGGTTGACCGCGTCGCTGTTGTACCGGGCGCTGGTGTCGGCGGCGACGAGCCCGAAGAGCGCGGCCAGCAGGAAGATCAGGGTGTCGACGACCCAGTCGCGCACGGTGCGGCGCGGCCGGGCGGCCCCGTCCCCGCCCGGTGCGACCAGGTGGGAGGGGAGCAGCCAGCGCTGCCGGTCCGTTCGCGTCATATCGGCAATGTACTGAGCGGGGGCCCGCCGCACCGGTCCGCGGCGGCCGGCCGCGACCGAAGTCGCGGGAATCGATACTTCGGTCGCGGGGCGGGCGACCGGCGGCCGACGCGGCCGGCCGGCCGGCGGGCCCATGATCGCCGCATGAGGAGATTTCTTGAGGTGACCGGCTTCCTGCTGACCGTCTTCGGGGTCTGCGGGGTGATCAGGGAGCTCACGGGCGGCTGGCTCCCCTTCATGGGTGCGACCCGTTACCTGACCGAGAACGTGTGGTTCCTCGAAGGCCGGGAGGTCTTCACGAACATCGTGGTCGCCGCGCTCGGCCTGGTGCTGATGATCGTCTCGGAGCGGGTCGAGAAGAGGGGCTGAACCTATCGGCCGTCCGCGTCGGCGCTCCGCCGCCCCCAGGCCGTGCCGGCGAGGACCAGGGCCGCGCCCGCGAGGCCGAGGGCGCCCGGCCGGTCGCCGGCCAGGGCGATGCCGGCGAGGGCGGCCCACAGCGGCTCGGTGCCGAGCAGCAGGCTGACCCGGGAGGGCGAGGTGCGGCGGACGGCCCACATCTGCACGAAGAACGCGAAGAGCGTGCAGAAGACGGAGAGGAAGACGAGCCCGGCCCATGCGCGGGGTCCGAAGTCGAGCGCGGCGGCCCAGGGGGTCGTACCGCCGCCGGCGGCGGCGAGGACGGCGAAGACGAGCACGGCGGTGCCGAGCTGGACGGTGGTCAGGGACAGCGAGTCGGCCGACCGGACGGCCTTGATCCGGGCCATGGCGAGGACGTGCACGGTCCGGGCCACCGCGGCCAGGAGGATCAGCAGGTCGCCGAGGGAGGGGGCGGTGAAGCCCGCGCCCTGGGTCAGCAGGACGACGCCGGCGACGGAGAGCCCGGCGGCGCCGAGGAAGCCGCGCGACGGCCTCGTCCGGGTGACGGCGGCTTCGGCGAGCGGGGTGAAGATCATGGTGAGGCTGATGATCAGGCCGGCGTTGGTGGCGGAGGTGTGGACGACGCCGTACGTCTCCAGGAGGAAGATCCCGGCGAGGACCAGCCCGAGGAGTGCGGCGCCCCGCCACTGCGCGCCGGTCAGCGCCCGCAGCCCCTTCCACCCGGCGGCGACCAGGACGGGCACCACGAGCGCGAAGCGCAGCACGAGGACGGCGACGACGGTGTGGCTGGTGGTGATGCCCTTGGCGGCGAGGTAGCTGCCGCCCCAGAACACCGCGACGAGCAGCAGCGGGAGATCGGTGAGCCAGGCAGGGCGCCGGGCGCCGAGGGGGACGGAGCCGGGGTACGGCGAAACGGACGGAGCGGCCATGTCGGTGCGGGTCTCCCACTCGGCTGACGGGGTGGAGACGTCAGCGGCTCGCACACGGAACGATCACCGTACCGGCCGGGGCCGGTGGTGACGACACCCTTTTCCGGCGGCCCTTTCCCGGCCGCTGATCACACCCGCTACTCAGTAGCTGCCGTAGGTGGGGCGGCCGGCCCGCTCGTACGTGTGGAGGGCGACGCCCGTGCCGGTGACGGACGACTCGGTGAGCCGGAAGGCGGTCGGCTGGTCGCCCTCGCCGAAGAAGCGCCGGCCGGTGCCGAGGACGACCGGGAAGACGTGCAGGTGGAGGGTGTCGATCAGGTCGTGGGCGAGGAGGGTGCGGGCGAGCCCGCCGCTGCCGTGGATCTGGATCTCGCCGTCGAGGCGCTCCTTGAGCGCGGTCACCTCCTCGACGGCGTCCCCGCGCAGCAGGGTCGTACCGGCCCAGTCGGCGGATTCGAGGGTGGTGGTGGCGACGTACTTGGGCAGGGCGTTGAGCTTGCTCGCGACCGGGTCGGCGGGGTCGGTCTGCTTCGGCCAGTAGCCGGCGAAGATGTCGTAGGTGCGGCGGCCCAGGAGGAACGCGGTGGGGCGGGCGAAGATCTCCTCGACGCGGCGGAGGAAGTCCTCGTCGCCGAAGGGCACGGACCAGCCGCCGTGCTCGAAGCCGCCGCTGCGGTCCTCGTCGGGGCCGCCGGGCGCCTGGTAGACGCCGTCGATCGTGAGGAACTGGGTGAGGCTGAGGGTGGCCATGGCGGTTGCCTTTCGCTGGTCGGTGCTGTGCTCCCATCCGTATCGACCCCGCCCGGCGCCGCAACTCATCGGTCGGCGCCGAACTCGGTGTCCGAAGGCCGCCAGCACCGGCTCCCCCACCCGGGTTTCCTTGAATCCGCAACCAGTTGTGCGATCTGAGGAGGCAGGGAGCGATGTCCGCGATGAACGGGACGGCGGTGCTGGTGACGGGCGGCAGCCGGGGCATCGGCGCGGCGACGGCGGTACGGCTCGCCCGGGAGGGTGCCGACGTGGCCTTCACCTACGTACGGGACGAGGCCGCGGCGAAGGAGGTCGCGGCCCGCGTCGAGGCGGCGGGCCGCCGGGCGCTGCCGCTGCGCGCCGACGCGGCGGACGCCGGGGACGCGGCGGGCGCGGTGCACCGGGCGGCGGACGATCTGGGGCGGCTCGACGTCCTGGTGAACAACGTCGGCGTCGGGGTCCTCGGCCCGCTGGGCGAGCTGACCCTCGCCGATGTGGACCGGGTGCTCGCGGTGAACGTCCGGGCGGCCTTCCTGGCCTCCCAGGCGGCGGCGGAGCGGCTGCCGGACGGCGGCAGGATCGTCACGATCGGCACCTGCATGACCCAGCGGGTGCCGGGCCCCGGCGGGACGCTGTACGCGCTGAGCAAGTCGGCGCTGACGGGCCTGAACCGGGCACTGGCCCGGGAGCTGGGCGGCCGGGGGATCACCGCCAACATCGTCCACCCGGGCCCGGTGGACACGGACCTCAATCCGGCGGACGGGCCGATGGCGGAAGGGCAGATCGCGCTGACCGCCCTGGGCCGCTTCGGCACCCCGGACGAGGTGGCGGCGGCCGTCGCCTACCTGGCGGGCCCTGAGGGCCGCTATGTGACGGGCGCCGAACTGTCGGTGGACGGCGGCCACGCGGCGTAAGGGCGAGGAGTCGTTCCCGTACGCGGGGCGCGCCTGTCCGGACGGTGCCCGGACGGGCCGGCGAGTGACCTGTCCGGACGGTTCCCTTACGGGCCGGCGAGTGAGCCGAAGGGGCGCGCCGGGGGAACGACCACGAGCGCGCGGAGCCCCGTGAGGAACGAGCGGGGCGAGCACGGTCGGGGTCGTGAGCCCGGCTGAGGCGCCCCGGAGGCGAACCGAGCCCAGAAAAGGGAAGAGCAGAGGGCGCACCGGTGCTGTCGGGTCGGTGCGCCCTCTGGCCGGGCGGGGTGTCGTGCCCGCCCAGTAGGGGGCCCGGACCGTGGTCCGGGGTGTTGCCGGGGGCCGGCCGGTGTCGGCCGACCGGGCCCCGGGGCCGTACGGGCTCGGTCAGCCGCCGAGCTCCTGGTGGCGGGCGGTGAGCCGGGCCGCGCCCGCTTCGGTCAGGGAGCCGAAGAGGCGGAGGCGGGAGATGCCGCCGTCCGGGTAGATGTCGATGCGTACGCGGGAGCCGACGGCCGGCGTGTCGAGGACGAACCGGTGGTTGGTGTCGGGCTGGAGCCGGGTCCGGGGAAGGATCTCGGTCCAGTCCTCGGAGCCCTCGGCGGCGACGGAGAGCGCGGCCCAGCCGGCGCTGTTGCCCTTGAGGTACGCGGTGTCGATCTCGACGGCGCGGATCGCGGACTCGGCGACGAGGGAGTAGCGGATCCAGTCGTTGCCCTTGTCGCGGCGGCGGCGGGTCTCCCAGCCGTCGTCCATCTTGCGGGAGCGGCCGGGCTGGATGGTGTTGGTCGCCGGGGAGTAGAAGCGGTCGGAGGCGTCCTCGACCTGGCCGCCGTTCTCCAGGGCGGCGAGGTCGAAGGTGCCGAGGACGCCGAGCCAGGCCGGGTCGGGGGCGACTTCGCCGTACACGCGGAGGCGGGCGATGCCGCCGTCGGGGTGCTGGTTGACGCGGAGGTGGGTGAAGCGCTGCTCGACGTCGACGGCGAAGCCGTTGGCGGCGTGGCCGCCGATGGCGGTGCGCGGGACGAGGGTCGTCCACTTCACGTCGTCGGCGAGCAGTTCCTCGGGCGAGGGCGAGCCGGCGACGGAGGTGGCCTCGACGGAGACGGCCTGCGGGTAGTTGCCGCGGAAGTGGGCGGTGTCGACGACGATGCCGCGGACGACGCCGGGGGCGCCGAGCCGGACGAGGGCCCAGTCGTGGTCCTCGGCGGTCGGGTGCGGCTCGGCGGCGGAGACGCCGCGGCGGCGGCGGGTCTCCCAGCCGTCCATGATCTTGCCCTTGTGGCCGAAGTGCTCGGGGTCGAACTCGGCGGCCTCGGGCTTGAGCATGTTCTCGCGCTCGGCGAAGAACTCGTCGTTGGCGGCGATGACGCCGGCGCCGAGACGGCGGTCGGCGAGGTCGGCGTACTGGGTGAAGGGGAACTCGGCCGTGCGGTAGTCGGCGTACGGGTCACCGCCGCCGTAGGGGCTGGCGTCGCCGGTGAAGGAAGGTATGCCGGTGCTCACGGGTCAGTTGTTCCTTTCGAGGAGGCGGCCGGAGGGCTCGGCCAGGGTGCCGCGGTCGTTGATCCGCTCGCCGCGCAGCCAGGTGGAGGTGACCACGCCGTGGAGGGTCTTGCCCGCGTAGGCGGTGATGCGGTTGCGGTGCTGGAGCTCGACCGGGTCGACGGTGAAGGTGGCGTCGGGGTCGATGACGGCGAAGTCGGCGTCGCGTCCGGCCTCGATGGCGCCCTTGCGGTCGAGTCCGGCGAGGCGGGCGGGGCCCTCGGACATCCAGCGGACGACGTCCTCCAGGGTGTGGCCGCGGCGGCGGGCCTCGGTCCAGATGGCGGGGAGGCCGAGCTGGAGGGAGGAGATGCCGCCCCAGGCGGAGGAGAAGTCCGGGGTCTTGAGGTCGGCGGTCGACGGGGAGTGGTCGGAGACGATGCAGTCGATGACCCCGTCGGCGAGCCCCTGCCAGAGCGCGTCCTGGTTCACGGCCTCGCGGATCGGCGGGCAGCACTTGAACTCGGTGGCGCCGTCCGGGATCTCCTCGGCCGTGAGGGTGAGGAAGTGCGGACAGGACTCGACGGTGACCTTGACGCCCTCGGCCTTGGCGGCGGCGATGAGCGGCAGCGCGTCGGAGGAGGAGAGGTGCAGGACGTGGACGCGGGCGTCGAGCCGCCGGGCCTGGTTGATCAGGTTCTCGATGGCGGTGTTCTCGGCGTCGCGGGGCCGGGAGGCGAGGAAGTCGGCGTACTGCTCGGAGGACTTCTGCGGGGCGGCGGCGAGGTGGTGGGGGTCCTCGGCGTGGACGATCATCAGCCCGTCGAAGCCGGCGATCTCGGCGAGGGAGCGGGCCAGCTGCTCCTGGTCCAGCTCGGGGAACTCCTCGACGCCGGAGGGCGAGAGGAAGCACTTGAAGCCGTAGACGCCCGCGTCGTGGAGGGGGCGCAGGTCCTTGACGTTGTCGGGCAGGGCGCCGCCCCAGAAGCCGACGTCGACGTGGGCCTTGGACCGGGCCACGTCCTGCTTGACGCGCAGGTTGTCCACGGTGGTGGTGGGCGGGAGGGAGTTGAGCGGCATGTCGACGATCGTGGTGATGCCGCCGGCGGCGGCCGCGCGGGTGGCGGTCCAGAAGCCCTCCCACTCGGTGCGGCCGGGGTCGTTCACGTGGACGTGGGAGTCGACGAGTCCGGGCAGGACCACGTGGTCGCCGACGTCCTCCAGGACGGCCCCCGCGGGTACCTCCGCGTCGTACGGCAGGACCGCCGCGATCGTGCCGTCCGAGACGGCGATGGCCGCCGGCCGCGTGCCCTCCGGGGTGATGACCCGCGTCGAGCGCAGTACCAGGTTGACGTCCACCTTGCCCCTTCCCGTTCCGCTTCCACGAAGCAGAATTTCAACGAACTGTTGAAGGAGTCTGCGGCCGGGAGGAGATGCCGTCAAGGGCGGACCCGGTGCCGCGACTCGCGAGGGAGTCTACCTAGAGGTTTCCACAAAGTGGAATAGGAATTTCGTACAGTAGAAGGTAGCTCCCTACAGGAGGGGCGGACCCGACCCCCGCCGCGCAGCCGCCGACAACGGACAAACACCCCGCTGACCGGCCCGGACGCCGAGCCCCGCACACTGTGCCCGGCCCGACGGCCCGGTAGGCTGCTGCCTTGCCCGCCTGCCCCGAAAGGACCGTTGACGTGCCGACGTCCAGCGCCAGCACCACCGACGCCGCCAAGCCCGCCGCGAGCGGTGGCGTCCAGTCCCTTGAGCGCGCCTTCGACCTCCTCGAACGGATGGCCGACGCGGGGGGCGAGGTCGGGCTGAGCGAGCTCTCCGCCAGCAGCGGGCTGCCGCTTCCCACCATCCACCGTCTCATGCGCACCCTCGTGGCCTGCGGATACGTCCGCCAGCAGCCCAACCGGCGGTACGCGCTCGGCCCGCGCCTGATCCGCCTCGGCGAGTCGGCCTCCCGCCTCCTCGGCACCTGGGCCCGCCCCTACCTGGCGCGGCTCGTCGAGGAGACCGGCGAGACGGCGAACATGGCGCTCCTCGACGGCGACGAGATCGTCTACGTCGCCCAGGTGCCGTCCAAACACTCCATGCGCATGTTCACCGAGGTCGGCCGCCGGGTGCTGCCGCACTCCACCGGCGTCGGCAAGGCCCTCCTCGCGCACACCCCGGACGACGAGGTGCGCGCGCTGCTCTCCCGCACCGGGATGCCGGCCGCCACCGAGAAGACCATCACCACGGCGGACGGCTTCCTCGCGGCGCTCGCGGCGGTCCGCGAGACCGGGTACGCCGTCGACGACAACGAGCAGGAGATAGGGGTCCGCTGCCTCGCGGTCTCGGTCCCCGACTCCCCCACGGCGGCGGCCATCTCCATCTCGGGCCCGGCGGGCCGGGTCACGGAGGCGGCGACGGAGAAGATCGTCCCCATCCTCCAGCAGGTCGCCCTCGAACTCTCCACGGCCCTCGCCAACACCACGGGCAACGGCCAGCCCTGACCCCTCCCGTACCGACGAGACGGCCCGCCGCGATCGCGGCGGGCCGTCTCGTCGCTCCCCGTCCCCTCAGGAGACGCCCGCCCCCTCAGGAGACGCCCCTCCCCTCAGGAGATGCCCCTCTCCTCAGGAGACCCCCGCCGGCTCGCACGACAGGCGGCCGTCCTCGACCGTCGCCAGCCGGTCCGCCGCCGCCAGGTGGGAGCGGTCGTGCGTGACGAGGACCGTCGCGGTGCCCCGGTCGCGGGTCAGGCCGGACAGGAGCGCCACCACCGCCGCCCCCCGCTCGTGGTCCAGCGCGCTCGTGGGCTCGTCGACGAGCAGCACCGCGGGCTCGTTCATCAGCGCCCGCGCGATGTTGACCCGCTGCCGCTGCCCGCCGGAGAGCTCGTGCGGTCTGCGCCCTGCCCGGTCCGCGAGGCCGACCGCGTCCAGCAGCTCCATGGCCCGGTCCCGTACCGACTTCGGCGGACGGCCCGACAGGTGCGCCATGACCTGGAGCTGTTCCGCGGCCGTCAGCGAGGGCAGCAGGTTGGGCTGCTGGAAGACGATCCCGATCGACGTCCGCCGCAGCGCCGCCCGCCCCGCCGCGTCGAGCCCCGCCGTGTCCGTGCCGGCGACGACGACCCGCCCCGCGTCGGGCGTCACGAGGGTCGCCGCGACGGCGAGGAGGCTGGACTTGCCGGAGCCCGACGGGCCGACGACCGCCGTCAGACGGCCCGGCGGGACGGTGAGGGAGACCGCGTCGAGGGCTGTCAGCCGCCCGTCGCCGTCCGGGTAGGTGAGGGTCACGGCATCGAGTGCGAGGCTCATCGGACGCTCCCGAGCGCGGTGAGGGGGTCGACGGCGGTGATCCGCCGGATGGAGAGCGCGGAGCCGACGGCGCCGAGCAGGATGATCACGCCGGCCGGGCCGAGCACGGTCGCCGGCGCGAGCACGAAGGGCACGTCGCCGCCGCTGACCAGCGCGCCGATGCCGAGGGCGAGCCCGGTGCCCAGCAGCGTCCCGGCCACCAGCATCAGGACCGCCTGCCCGAGCGCGTCGCGCAGCAGGTAGGGCGTGGAGGCGCCGAGCGCCTTGAGGACGGCGACGTCACCGCCCCGCTGGATGGTCCACACGGTGAAGAAGGCCCCTATGACGAGCGCGGAGATCACGAAGAGGAAGCCCCGCATGAGCTGGAGGGAGCCGTTCTCGGCCTGGTAGGACCCTATGGCGCTCAGGGCGCCGTCCACCGTCCGCGCCTCCGTCCCGGCGGCCGCGTCGCCCGCCGCCCAGTCGGCGCCGCCGCGCAGCGCGATCACCGTCGCCCGCTCCTCCGTCGTGGTGCCGCTGTGCCCGAGCCGCTGCCAGTCGTCGAGCGTGGTCCACACGACGGGCGTGTGGCTGTACGAGGCGTCCCCGGCGACCGCGGCGACGGTGACCTCCAGCGGCCCGAGCCGGACGGCGTCCCCGGGGCGCGCGTCCAGCTCCTCGGCCGCCGACTCGGACAGGACCGCCCGGCCGGGGGCCACGGCCACGGGGGCCAGCCCGTCGCCCGGCTCGGTGCCGAAGGCGGAGACGGCGGCGGTCCGCTCGCCCGCGACCGCGTCGAGGGTGCGGATGCCGAGCGGCGCCGCCCCGGTCACCCCGGGCCGCTCCGCCCATGTGCTCCACTGCCGCTCCGTCACCGTGGAGTCGGTGAACGAGACGGACCGGCCGGCCGGCGGGGCGGCGAAGGCGATCCGGTCGGCGGGCAGGCCGGTGATCGCGGAGACGTTCTCCCGCGCGAGTCCGGCCGTCAGCCCGGAGAGGAGCCCCACGAGCAGGGTGATCAGCACGATCACCGTGCCCATGAGGGCGAACCGCCCCTTGGCGAATCTCAGGTCTCTGCATGCCACGAACATGGGACCGAGCCTGGTGTTCCCGGCCCCCTCCCGGCATCGCGCCGCGGATGGCTCCGTATTCAAACTTTCGATTGACCCGGCCGGAGTCGTCCCTGTCTACGCTGGTGGGGTCATGGATCCCCGCTCGCTGACCCCCGCCCTCCGCGCCCTGCGCGTCTGCCTGCACCTCCTCGTGGCGGGGCTGCTCGTCCTCGCCGCGGTCCGCTCCGGCTCCCCCGCGGGCACCGTCCTCGCGGGTGTGACCGGCGTGGTCTACGCGGCCGGGGCCCGGCTCCCCGCCGTACGGCGGTCGCAGCGCGCCGCGGCCTGCTGGCTGGCGGTCCTCGCGCTCTCGTGGCTGGCGCTGCTGTGGGTGACGCCGGAGGCGTTGTGGCTCGCCTTCCCGCTGTACTTCCTCCAGCTCCACCTGCTGCCGGCGCGCTGGTCGCTGCCGGCGGTCGCGCTGACGGCGGGCGCCGCGATCCTCTCGTACGTGGGGCACGGCGCCGCGCCGAACCCGGGGGTCTTCATCGGACCGCTGCTCGGCGCCGCCGTGGCCGTGGCGACCGTCCTCGGCTACCAGGCGCTGTACCGGGAGAGCGAGCGGCGGCGGCGCCTGATCGAGGAGCTGATCACCACCCGGGCCGAGCTGGCGGCGGCGGAGCGGCACGCGGGGACGCTGGCCGAGCGGGAGCGCCTCGCGCGGGAGATCCACGACACGCTCGCCCAGGGGCTGTCGTCGATCCAGCTGCTGCTGCGGGCGGCCGAGCGGGCGCTGCCCCCGGGTTCGCCGGCTTCCGGGCACATCGACCGGGCGCGCCAGGCGGCGCAGGACAACCTCGCGGAGGCGCGCCGGTTCGTGCGCGCGCTGACGCCGCCGGATCTGGAGCGCGGGTCGCTGGCGGCGGCCCTGGAGCGGTTGTGCGAGCCGGGCGCCGGGCCGCGGGCCCGGTTCTCGGTGAGCGGGACGCCGGTGGAGCTGCCGACGCCGTACGAGGTGGCGCTGCTGCGGATCGCGCAGTCGGCGCTGGGGAACACGGTGCGGCACGCGGGGGCGGAGCGGGCGGAGATCACCCTGTCGTTCATGGAGGACGCGGTGGCACTCGACGTGGTGGACGACGGGAAGGGCTTCGCGCCGGAGGGGGTACGGGCGTCCGCCGACGGTGGCGGGTTCGGGCTGCCGGCGATGCGCTCGCGGGCGGAGTCGCTGGGCGGCACGTTCACGGTCGAGTCGGCGCCCGGGCAGGGCACGGCCGTCGCGGTCACCCTCCCGCTGCCCGCGGGAGGTGCCCGGTGACGGCGCCCGGGACGGTCCGGCTGCTGCTTGCCGACGACCATCCGGTGGTACGGGCGGGGCTGCGCGCGGTCCTGGACACCGAGCCCGGCTTCACCGTGGTCGGCGAGGCGGCGACGGCGGAGCGCGCGGTGGAGCTCGCGGCGGCCGGGGGCGTCGACGTGGTGCTGATGGACCTCCAGTTCGGCGCGGGGATGCACGGCGCGGAGGCGACGGCGGCGATCACCGGCGTACCCGGCGGGCCCCGGGTGCTGGTGCTGACGACGTACGACACGGACGCGGACATCCTGGCGGCGGTGGAGGCCGGGGCCTCGGGCTATCTGCTGAAGGACGCGCCGCCGGAGGAGCTGGCGGCGGCGGTGCGGACGGCGGCGGCCGGCCAGTCGGCGCTGGCGCCGGCGGTGGCGCACCGGCTGATGGACCGGATGCGGACACCGGCGGAGGCGCTGACCAAGCGGGAGCTCGAGGTGCTCCAGCTGGTCGGCGAGGGCCTGTCGAACCAGCAGATCAGCAAGGTCCTCTTCCTCAGCCAGGCCACGGTCAAGTCCCATCTGGTGCACGTCTTCGCGAAGCTGGGCGTGGACTCGCGGACGGCGGCGGTGGCGGCGGCCAGGGAGCGGCGGCTGATCAGGCGCTGAGCGCCCTCAGGCCCCGGCCGCCTCGGGCGCCGGGCCGACTCAGGCGCCGGGCTGCTTCGGCGGCCCCGGCGGGCCGAAGAGCTCGACGGCGTGCCGGACACCCGCCAGGGCTTCGGACAGGACGCTGACGGAACCGAGCGAGCCGGCCACGAGGAGGAGGCTGCGGCGCAGCCGCCACACCTCGGGGGCACCACTGACGGCCATGGCGTCGAGCGCGGCCAGTTCGTCCTCGGCGATCTCCCGGTCGGCGAACTCCACCCGGTGTCCGGCCAGTTCCCGCCGCAGACGGGCCACGGCGGACCGCAGTGCGGTCACCCTGGGATCCACTGCCTCGCCGGTCACTCGCCTCTGCCCCACGCTCCGCAACACGGTCCCCCGCTCCGAGACGTCCGTTCCCTCCGGCTCCGGGCGGTGGTCGGGCGCCCTGAGTGGGGGTCAGTCAACACCCCGGCCGCCCGGCGGGGAAGAGGCCGGGCGGCGCATTCATGCGACCGTGTCATTCCGTGTCATGCGGTAAGCAGGTCCCATGACGCACACAGCCTCTCCCTCCCCTTCCTCCCCGCCGCTCGTCGCCGGGCTGCTGCTCGCCGCCGGCGGCGGGCGCCGGCTCGGCGGGCGCCCGAAGGCCCTCCTGCCGTACCGGGGCCGCCCGCTGGTGGAGCACGCGGTGCGGGTGCTGCGCGAGGGCGGCTGCGCGGTGGTGCACGTGGTGCTCGGCGCGTCGGCGGAGCTCGTACGGGAGCGGGCGGAGCTCGCGGGGTGCGTGGTGGCCGAGAACCCGGGGTGGGCGGACGGCATGGGCTCGTCGCTGCGGGTCGGCCTGGCCTCCCTGGCGGCGGATCCGCGCGGGGTGGACGCGGCCCTGGTCTCGCTGGTCGACCAGCCGGGGATCGGGGCGGCGGCGGTGGGCCGGGTGCGGGCGGCGTACGGGGCGCGGGACGCGCTGGCGGCGGCCTCGTACGACGGGAGGCGCGGGCATCCGGTGCTGTTCGGCGCGGACCGCTGGGCGGGGATCGCGGCGGGCGCCGAGGGCGACCGGGGCGCGCGGGACTACCTGGCGGCGCACCGGGACGCGATCGCCCTGGTGGACTGCTCGGACGTGGCGGAACCCTTCGACATCGACACCGAGGCGGACCTGTACCGGCTGGAGGGATGAGGCGGGCCGGACGCGGGCACCTGGAGTGAAGGAGCTGGCACTCGGAGCCATGTTCTGTCGACCCGAAGAATCTCGACATCAACAAACGATTGAACTTCCACCATGAGGAAACTAATATCCACTGCATAGAAGCGCCTGATCCCTTGTGACGGCGCTCGCGGCCGTATCTCGGCAACCGCGGCACTCCGTGCCGTCCGTGACGCCCGGCGGCCGCCAGGCACCGCCCGCGTAGTCCGCTGAAGGAAGTGACAGGTCATGTCCGCACCAGCGCCGTCCCCCCTGGTCGTCGTCGACGCCGAGCCCCTGCCGCGCCAGGAGGAGGTGCTGACGGAGGCGGCCCTCGCCTTCGTCGCCGAGCTCCACCGCCGGTTCACCCCGCGCCGGGACGAGCTCCTGGCCCGCCGCGCCGAGCGGCGCGCCGAGATCGCCCGCACCTCGACGCTCGACTTCCTGCCGGAGACCGCGGCGATCCGCGCCGACGACTCCTGGAAGGTCGCGCCCGCCCCGGCGGCGCTGAACGACCGCCGCGTCGAGATCACCGGCCCGACCGACCGCAAGATGACGATCAACGCGCTCAACTCCGGCGCGAAGGTGTGGCTCGCCGACTTCGAGGACGCCTCGGCCCCCACCTGGGAGAACGTCGTCCTCGGCCAGGTCAACCTGATCGACGCGTACACCCGGAACATCGACTTCACCGACGCCCGCACCGGCAAGTCGTACGCCCTCAAGTCCGCCGAGGAGCTGGCGACGGTCGTCATGCGCCCGCGCGGCTGGCACCTGGAGGAGCGTCACCTCGCCTTCGAGGGACGCGCGGTGCCCGGCGCGCTCGTCGACTTCGGCCTGTACTTCTTCCACAACGCGCAGCGCCTGATCGACCTCGGCAAGGGCCCGTACTTCTACCTGCCGAAGACCGAGTCGCACCTGGAGGCCCGCCTCTGGAACGACATCTTCGTCTTCGCCCAGGAGTACGTCGGCATCCCCCGGGGCACCGTCCGCGCCACGGTCCTCATCGAGACCATCACGGCCGCGTACGAGATGGAGGAGATCCTCTACGAGCTCCGCGAGCACGCCGCCGGCCTCAACGCGGGCCGCTGGGACTACCTCTTCTCCATCGTCAAGAACTTCCGTGACGGCGGGCAGAAGTTCGTCCTCCCGGACCGCAACGCGGTCACGATGACGGCCCCGTTCATGCGCGCGTACACCGAACTCCTCGTCCGCACCTGCCACAAGCGCGGCGCGCACGCGATCGGCGGCATGGCGGCCTTCATCCCGTCCCGCAAGGACGCCGAGGTCAACAAGGTCGCCTTCGAGAAGGTCAAGGCCGACAAGGACCGCGAGGCCGGCGACGGCTTCGACGGCTCCTGGGTCGCCCACCCCGACCTGGTCCCGATCGCCATGGCCTCCTTCGACGCCGTCCTCGGCGACAAGCCCAACCAGAAGGACCGCCTGCGCGAGGACGTCTCCGTGGCGCCCGGCGACCTCATCGCCATCGACTCCCTCGACGCGAAGCCCACCTACGACGGCCTGCGCAACGCGGCCCAGGTCGGCATCCGCTACATCGAGGCGTGGCTGCGCGGCCTCGGCGCCGTCGCCATCTTCAACCTGATGGAGGACGCGGCCACCGCCGAGATCTCCCGCTCCCAGATCTGGCAGTGGATCAACGCCGGCGTCGTCTTCGAGAACGGCGAGACCGCCACCCCGGAGCTGGCCCGCAAGGTCGCCGCCGAGGAGCTGGCCGCCATCCGCGCCGAGATCGGCGAGGAGGCGTTCGCCGCCGGCAAGTGGCAGCAGGCCCACGACCTGCTCCTCCACGTCTCCCTCGACGCGGACTACGCGGACTTCCTCACCCTCCCCGCGTACGAGCAGCTCGTCGGCTGATCTCCGACGCACCCCCGCACAGGGCCCGGCCCCCGGAAAACGCACAGATCCGGGGCCCGGGCCCTGTGCCGTGTCCGTGCCGTGCCCGGCGCCGTGTCTGTCGGCCCACAGGGGACGAGACCCAACCGAGATATGCAGCTACCTAGCGGTAATAAGACGCGCCGTGCGAGATTCCGCCATGCCACCGGCCGGCGGCTGTCCCCCACATCACCGCGTACCGCAGGAGCACAGCCATGCCCTCGACCCCCCACCGCGCGCTGCGCGCACTCCTGGCACTGTGTACCGCCGCCGGACTGGCCACCGCCGCCGCCCCGGCCGCCCACGCCTCCCCCGGCCGCGGCCCGACCGCCGTCGTCGCCATGGGCGACAGCTACATCTCCGGCGAGGCCGGCCGCTGGCTCGGCAACAGCCTGACGAACTCCGGCGGACGCGACGGCACCGACCGCGCCTGGACGGGCGGCGGCCACGACCCGTCGCGGGTGTACGGCCCCACCACCGGCGGCTGCCACCGCTCGGACGTCTCCGAGGTCAGGAGCGCCGGACCGATCGCGGCCGACCTGATCAACCTGGCCTGCTCCGGGGCGACCACCGAGAACGTCTTCCGGGCCGCGCGGGGCGGCACGGCGTACAAGGGCGAGGCCCCGCAGGCCGACCGGCTGGCCGCCGTCGCCGCCTCACACGACGTGAAGCTGATCGCCCTGTCCATCGGCGGCAACGACCTCGGCTTCGCCGACGTCATCACCTCCTGCGCCACCGACTACATCGTCTGGTACTCCTACTGCCACGACGACCAGCAGGCCGAGGTGGACGCCCGGATCGACGCCGCCATGGCCTCCGTCGGCAAGGCCGTCGACGAGGTGCGGGCCGTGATGACCGGCGCCGGGTACGCGGCCTCCGACTACCGGATCGTGCTCCAGTCCTACCCCTCGCCGATCCCGCGCGCCGCCGAGAACCGCTACGCCGAGGGCGGCTGGTCCCGGACGAACACGGGCGGCTGCCCGTTCTGGGACGCGGACGCCGACTGGGCGCGGAACTCCCTCGTCCCTCAGCTCGCCGACCGGCTGCGCCAGGTGGCGGTGGCGAAGGGCGCGCAGTTCCTGGACCTGCGGGACGCGCTCCAGGGCCGCGAGGTGTGCGCGAAGGCGAGCCGTCAGGTGACGGCCGCGCAGCCGCCGTCGGGCGCGGCGAGCGAGTGGGCGCGGTGGATCGACAGCCGGTCCACCCAGGGGCTCGTCCAGGAGTCGATGCACCCCAACGCGTACGGCCAGCAGGCGCTCGGACGCTGCCTGGCGCTGATCCACGCGGTCCCGTCGGGCCACCGCGCCTGCCGGAACACGGCGGGCGCGGGCCCCTCGGGGATGTACCTCACGGCGGGCTGACGCTCCTCAGGTGAGGTACGGGGTCCCTCACGGCGGGCTGATCCCCAGCGGGCCGAGGATCCGTTCGGTGCCGCGCCGGTCGGCCTCGGCCATCGCCCGGACGAGGGCGGCCGAGCCGCCCGGCCAGTCGGCGGCGGCCGCGTCGAAGGCGGCCCGCCGGGACTCCAGCGGCCCCCGCTTGCCGGGCAGCCGGTCGAGGACGCGCAGGGCGCGGGCCGACACCGGCACCTGGATCGCGTC
Organism: Streptomyces sp. NPDC085460; assembly: GCF_044541975.1. Lineage (NCBI taxonomy): Bacteria > Bacillati > Actinomycetota > Actinomycetes > Kitasatosporales > Streptomycetaceae > Streptomyces > Streptomyces sp. NPDC085460. The sequence continues at coordinate 100,551 of NZ_JBITTO010000001.1, read as the reverse complement.
GGCGTCCTCGCCGCGCGCCCGGAGCGCGTCGAGCGCGCGGGCGCCGATCACCGGGTCGCGCAGGGCGCCGCGCAGCGCGCCGGGCGGGGCGGCGGCGGTGTCGAGGAGCCCGAACAGGGCCCGTACGTCGGCCGCTTCGGCGGCGTGGGCGTGGCCGGGGGCGAACGCGGCCAGCAGCTCCGACCAGGCTTCGGCGGTGTCCCCGCGCGCGTGCAGCCACGCGGCGAGGACGCGCGCGGCGGGCGCCTGGGGCCACTGGGCGGCCGCGACGAGCAGCTCCCGCGCGGGCCAGGCGGCGGCCTCGGCGGCGGTGGGCGCGGCGATCCGGCGGACCCGGAGGAGGTAGCGGACGGTGGCGGCGCCCCGCGGGGTGAGTCCGAAGGCGTCGCCGGAGCGCAGGACCAGGCCGGTGGCGGCGAGCCGGTCGGTGACGGCGGCGAGTTCGCGGGCGGGGCCCTCCAGACGGGCCCGGTCGGCCTCGCCGAGGCCGGCGGAGCCGAGCAGCCGGACGAGTTCGGGCACGGGCGGGGTGACGTAGGGGCCGGTGACGCCCTCGGGGACGGTGACGGGGACGTCCTCCAGGGCGGGGTCGACGGTCCAGTCCTCGTACTCGGCGGCGCGGCGGGCGACCGAGTCGGCGGCGCAGCCGCGCTGGTAGAGCGCGTACAGCAGGTGCGGGGCCTCGCCGCCGTACGGCTCGTACTCCTCCTCGGCGAGTTCCTCGACGGCGGCGAGCAGCGCGTCGGCGTCCCGCTCGGCGTCGCCGGAGGAGCCGTCGGCGTCGGCGGGCGGCGGGACCGGGATCGAGGGGTCGCCGTAGTAGTCCATGTGCTCGTCGAGGAGCGCGTCGGCGAGGACGAGGTGGGGGAAGTCGTCGGGCCCGGGAGCGTAGTGCGCGTAGGCGCCGGTGAGCTCGTCGGCGAGGCCGGCGGCGGTCCAGCGGTCGAGGAGCGCGGCCGTCACCCGGCCGATGCCGGCGGCGACGGCGTGGTCGGTGAGGAGCGGTCCCGCGGCGGGCGGCTCCTCGGCGTCGCGGACGTAGGCGCGGGCGACGGCCTCGGCGAGCACGGTGTCGGCGAGCGCGGTACGCCCCATGAGGTCGGCGCGGAGCACGCCGTCGGGGAGGGGCGCCCCGTCGAGGGCGCCGATCCGGCGCCGCACGTCCTCGGCGTCGCCGAGGTCGGCGCCGACGGTGCGCAGGAGCGAGGCGTACCAGCGGTGCCAGGTGAGGTTGGCGGGGTCGTTCATGGCCCGTTCGAAGTCGGGCCCGGCCTCGCCGACGACGGCGGCGACGCGCTGCCGCAGCTCGCCGTCGAAGCACCCGGCGAGGGCGCCGAGGACGGCGGGGTAGGCGGCGAGGTCGCCGGGCGGGGCGTAGACGAAGGCCGGCAGGTCCTCGACGAGCAGCTGCCGCACCAGCTCGGGCCGTGGCTCGGGCATGCCGCCCGTCCGGTCGGCGCCGCGCAGCGCGAGCAGCCCGAGGACGGCTTCGGCGGCCCTGGTGAAGGCGGGGTCGCGGTGTTCCGGCCTGCCGTCGAGGAGCGCCAGGAACTGGTCCAGCCCGGTATTGGTGAGAACGGTCTCGGCCACGGTTCCAGGGTAGTTCGGGGGTGCCGGGAACGGCCTGAGGGACACCCCCGGCGGGGGTGTCAGCGGACGGTGACCGCGCGGGGTGCGGAGAAGTCGCCCCAGGTGCCGTCGGGGAGGCGGGCGCGGAGGGTGAGGGTGAGGGTGGTGCCGGGTTTCGCCTGGGCCGGGAAGGTGTAGGTGGCGCGGCCGGGGGGCGGGGTGGTGCCCCAGACGACGGTGGTGGCGAAGCGGCCGTCGATGTGGAGTTCGTGGTGGGTGACGGGGGCTCCGGTCTCCGGCGGGGTCCAGGTGAGGGTGATCTCGCCGGCGCGGGAGGTGGCGGTGAGGGCGAGCGGGGAGGTGTTGGGGGGTGCGCCGGGGGCGGGTGCGGTGGTGAGGTCGGCGGCGGGGCTGTCCGGGGAGGAGTTCTCGGCGGCGTCGCGGGCGCGGAGGGTGAAGGAGTAGGCGGTGCCGGGGCGCAGGCCGGTGACGCGGGCGGTGGTGGCGGTGCCGGGGGCGGTGTGGACGCGGACGCCGGCCTGGTGGACGTCGTAGGCGGTGACGCGGGTGTCGTCGCGGGAGGCGGTCCAGGTGAGGACGGCGGCGTCGGAGCCGGCGGGGGTGGCGCGCAGGGTGCCGGGGGCGGTGGGGGGTTCGCGGTCCTCGGCGGTGGCGCGGAGGGTGGTCGCGGGGACGGCGGGGGTGGCGGGCGAGGTGTTTCCGGCGGCGTCGCGGGCGCGGACGGCGAAGGTGTGGCGGGTGCCGGGGGCGAGGCCGGTGACGTCGGTCATGAGGGTGGTGGCGGGGAGCTCCCTGACCTGGCGGCCGTCCTGGAGGACCTGGTAGGCGGTGACGGCGCGGTCGTCGGTGGCGGCCTCCCACATGACGTGGACGGTGGTGGAGCTCCCCGAGGTGGCGGTGAGGCCGGTGGGGGCGGCGGGCGGGGTGGTGTCCTTCGGCGGGGGGCCGGAGCAGGCGGCCAGGGAAACGAGCAGCGCACTTGTCAACAGGCTTGCGGCGAGCGGGCGTTGCACGGGCCGGCCTCCGTCCGTCGGAAAGGTCCAGACCTATATCGCATGCGGAGGGAGGGGTTCGCAAGGGGGCGGCGCGGGGGCGTTGTCAGTGGGGTGCGCTTCACTGGAATCGTTACTCTCCGTAGTCGATTCTTGGGGGGATCATGACGGACCGTTCGCTGTACGTGTCGCCGGCCGGGGTGCGGCGGCGCGGCTGGACCGACGCGATGGTGCGGGAGCTGCTCGGGCTGCCGGACGTGCAGGGGCGGGACCCGCGCCGGTACGCGCCGGCGCCGGTGCGGCTGTACCTGCTGGCGCGGGTGGAGGCGGTGGAGCGGACGCCGGAGTTCGCGGCGGCGTCCGCGGCCCTGGCGGAGACTCCCCGGAGCGCGGCCCTCGGGGTCCTCGCCGGGAGCCGGCGGTCCGCCGTGCTGGCGGCGGTCCGGGCCGAGCCGATCGAGGTGCCCCGGCTGCCGGCGGCCGAGCTGGAGCGGCGGGCGGTCCGGCACCGGCACCTGACGACCGCGCGCGGTCCGGGCGCGGGCCCGGGCGGGAGGGGGGTCCCGGCGCCGGCCGGCTCGCTCGTCCGGTGGCAGGTGGGCTATCTGCGACAGGCGCTGGCCCGGTACGAGACGCTGCTCGACGGGCTGTACGGCGACGCCGGCCGCCGCGAGGCCGAGCGGCTGCTGCGGCGCAGGCTGTACCGGGCGATCGCCGCCGCGTATCCGGCGCTGGCCGGGGAGTGCGCCCGGCGGATCGCCCTGGAGTCGGCGTGAGCACGGCGGGTACGCCGCCGCCCCGGGCCCCGCGGGGTGCGCGGGGCCCGGGGCGGGCGGGACGGCTGTGGTGCGTGATGCGCGCGCTGACGGGCGCGGGGCTTACGGGGCTTGGCCTGGTGGGCCTGGGCCTAGTGGGCGTGGGCCGTCTTGGCGGTGCGGATCTCCTCGCCCGGCTCCATCGGCGCCGTCACGTCGTCGTCGTCCTTGCGCCCGCCGAAGTGGTTGAAGACCACGTTGAGCAGGACGGCGGCGACACAGCCGGTCGAGATGCCGGAGTCCAGGATGATCTTCGCGGTCTCCGGGAAGGCGTGGTAGAACTCCGGCGCCGTGATCGGGATGATGCCGACGGCCAGCGAGACGGCCACGATGAGGACGTTGTTGTCCTTCTCCAGGCCGGCCTTGACCAGGGTCTGGATGCCGCTGGCGGCGACCGAGCCGAAGAGGACGACGCCCGCGCCGCCGAGGACCGGCCGCGGCACCACCGAGATCAGCGAGGCCGCGACGGGCGAGAGGCCCATGAGGACCAGCAGGCCGCCGCCGCAGGCGACGACGTAGCGGCTGCGGATCCGGGTCATGGCGACCAGGCCGACGTTCTGGGCGAAGGCGCTGCACATGAAGCCGTTGAAGAGCGGGCTGAGCGCGGAGCCGAGGGTGTCGGCGCGCAGACCGCCGGCGATGGTCTTCTCGTCGGCCGGCTTCTCGACGATCTCACCCAGCGCCAGCATGTCGGCGGTGGACTCGGTCATCGAGACGAGCATGACCACGCACATCGAGATGATCGCGGCGAGGGCGAACTGCGGGGCGCCGAAGTGGAACGGCGTCGGGAAGCCGACGATGTCCGCCTCCGCCACCGCGCTGAAGTCGGTGACGCCGAAGGGTATGGCGATCAGGGTGCCGAGGACCAGGCCGACCAGGACGGCGATCTGCTTCAGGAAGCCTCGGGTGAAGCGGCGCAGCAGCAGGACCACGACGAGCGTGATGCCCGCCAGGGCCAGGAACTTGACCGAACCGTAGTCCTCGGCGGCGGGGTTGGGCCCCTGGGCCCAGCCGAAGGCGACCGGCAGCAGCGAGACGCCGATGAGGGTGATGACGGTGCCGGTGACCACCGGCGGGAAGAACCGCACCAGCCGGGAGAACCAGGGAGCGGCGAGGAAGCCCAGCAGACCGGCGACGATGATCGCGCCGAAGATGATGGGCAGCGCGTCGGCCTTGTCGTCCGTCGTGTCGACGATGGCCAGCATCGGGGCCACGCCGGCGAAGGTGACGCCGTTGACGAAGGGGAGCTTGGCTCCGATCTTCCAGAAGCCGAGCGTCTGGAGGAAGGTGGCGAGGCCGGCCGTGAAGAGGCTGGCGCCGGTGAGGAAGGTGAGCTCGGTGCCGGAGAGGCCGACGGCCGCTCCGACGATCAGCGGCGGGGCCACCACGCCCGCGTACATGGCGGCCACGTGCTGGAGGCCGCTGGTGAACATCTTCAGAGGGGGCAGGATCTCGTCGACCGGATGCTTGGTCCGGTCTTCCGGGGCGGTGCCTGCGTCTTGTGCATTGCGAACCTGGGGCGTGTCGGCCACGGCGGTTCCTCCGGTCGGGTACACGTCGGCGGTGACGCGGGTGTCAGGGAGGTGGAGCGATGCGGTGCGAAGTGCAGGAGGTGCGGCTCGGTGCGAGGTGGTGCGGCGCGCCGGAGGAAGGGGTGCGGCGCTGGGGCGGGGGGCCCGACGGGGGTGCGGACGGGTTTCACCGTCCCGGGTGGCGCCGTACGACTTCTGCGTACGACGCCCCCCGGTCGGGCTGCCGCGGGCCCCGCTCGGGTCCGCGGCGACCGGTCGAGGGCCGTCCCCCTCGACCGGACTCCGGGGGGAGGATCAGCCCTGGGCCGCGATGCGGGCCAGGCGCTGGGCCTCCGTGCGCGCGTCACGCGCGATGGTGTCCTCGTCGACGGTGAGCAGTCGGTTGTTCTCCACGATCTGCTTGCCGTTGACGAAGGAGGCGGTGACCGGGGCCGCCGCGCCGAAGACGATGGCGGTGACCGGGTCGGCGATCGACGAGTGGCCGAGGCCGTCGATCTTCCAGAGGACGAAGTCGGCGAGCTTGCCCGCCTCCAGGGAGCCGATGTTGTCGGCGCGGCCGAGGACCTGCGCACCGCCGTAGGTGCCGAGGCGCAGGGCCTGGCGGGCGTTGAGCGCGGCCTCGCGGTGGGCGCCGAGGCGGTTGATGAGCAGCGCGTTGCGCAGCTCGGTGTGGAGCTCGCCGGACTCGTTGGAGGCGGTGCCGTCGACGCCGAGGCCGACCGGTACGCCGGCCTTCAGCATGTCGGGGACGCGGGCGATGCCGGCGGCGAGGCGCGCGTTGGACGACGGGCAGTGGGCGACGCCGGTCTTCGTGCGGGCGAAGGCGGCGATGTCGGAGTCGTTCATGTGGACGCAGTGCGCCATCCACACGTCCTCGCCGAGGAAGCCGGTCGACTCGAAGTAGTCGGTCGGGCCCATGCCGAAGAGCTCGTGGCAGAACTTCTCCTCCTCCACGGTCTCCGAGCCGTGGGTGTGCATGCGCACACCGAGCCGGCGGCCGAGCGCGGCGCCCTCGCGGAGCAGCTCGGTGGAGATGGAGAAGGGCGAGCAGGGGGCGACGGCGACCTGCGTCATCGAGTCGAAGGAGGCGTCGTGGAACTTCTTGACCGTCTCCTCGGTCGCGGCGAGCGCGCCCTCGGTGGTCTCGACCGCGAAGTCCGGCGGCAGGCCGCCGTCCTTCTCGCTGCGGTCCATGGAGCCGCGGGCCAGGGTGAAGCGGACGCCCATCTCGGAGGCGGCGCCGATGATGGCGCCGGAGAGGTCGCCGGAGCCCTGCGGGAAGACGTAGTGGTGGTCCATGGCGGTGGTGACACCGCCGCGGGCCATCATGGCCAGCGAACCCTGGGCGGCGACGCGCACCATCTGCTCGTCGATGCGGGCCCAGGTCGGGTAGAGCGCGACCAGCCAGTTGAAGAGGTTGTGGTCGGTGGCGAGGCCCCGGGTGATCCACTGGTAGAAGTGGTGGTGGGTGTTGACCAGGCCCGGCGTGATCAGGTGGCCGGTGGCGTCGATCCGCCGGACCACGTTCTCCAGGTTCTCGGGAGCCTTGCCGGCGCCGAGGGACTCGATCCGGTTGTCGGCGACGACGAGGTAGCCGGAGGCGTACTCGGTGTCCTGCGCGTCGACGGTGGCGATGGCCGCGTTCTCGATGACGATGCGCTGGGGGGCTGCCGAAGGTGCTGCCATGGCGGTGCTTCCTTCATTCCAGGGGGGTGGGGATCCCTTCACGAGGAGGTCGTGGAGGGAGGGCACGGCAGGACCCTAGGAGGATTTGAGTGCCGGGGCCGTCTGACGGCTCCGGGTGCCGAGATGGTGGAAGAACAGATTCAGCAGGACGGCGACGAGCGCGCCGGCGCTGATGCCGGAGCCGAGCACGGTCTGCGCCCAGGCGGGGAATCCGGCGTAGAAGGTGGGTGCGGCGAGCGGGATGATGCCCGCTCCGAGCGCGACGGCCACCAGGATGATGTTGGAGCTGTCGTCGAGGCCGGCCTCGGAGAGGGTCCGGATGCCGCTGACCGCGATGGAGCCGAAGAGGACGATGCCGGCGCCGCCGAGGACGGGCATGGGGACCAGCGAGACGACCGCGCCGAGGACCGGGAAGGCGCCGAGCACGAGGAGGGCGCCGCCGGCGACGGCGACCACGTAGCGGGAGCGGACCCGGGTGAGCGAGACGACGCCGACGTTCTGCGCGAAGGCGGAGGTCGGGAAGCCGCCGAAGACGGGGCCGAGCAGGGTGGCGATGCCGTCGGTGCGCAGGCCCCGGGTGATGGTCTTCCCGTCGCTGGGCCGGTCGCAGATCTCGCCGAGGGCGAGCATGCCCGCGCTGGACTCGGTCATGAGGACCAGCATCACGATGCACAGGGAGAGGATCGCGGCGGGCTGGAACTCGGGGGCGCCGAAGGCGAAGGGCGTGGGCAGGGCGGCGACGGGTGCCTCGCGCAGGGCGGTGAAGTCGGCCATCCCGAAGGGGATCGCGGCGAGGGTGCCGAAGAAGAGCCCGAGGAGCAGCGCGATCTGCTTGAGGAAGCCGCGGCCGAAGCGCTGGAACATCAGGACGACGACCAGGGTGAAGCCGGCGAGCGCGAGGTACTTCATGGCGCCGAAGTCGGCGGCGGTCCTGTCGCCGCCCTGGGCCCAGCTGACGGGCACCGGCATCAGGGTGACGCCGATCAGGGTGATGACGACGCCGGTGACGAGCGGCGGGAAGAAGCGGAGCAGCCGGCCGAAGAAGGGGCCGACGGCGAGGCAGAAGACTCCGGCGACCATGACCGCGCCGTAGATGGCGGGGAGCTGGTGCCCGGGGGCGCTCGTCTCGGCGATGGCCAGCATGGGGGCGATGCCCGCGGAGGAGGCGGCGTTGACGAACGGGAGCCGGTTGCCGGCGAAGTTCCGGACGCCGAGCGTCTGGAGGATCGTGGCGCAGCCGGCGATGAGGAGGCCGGCGGCGATGAGCCGGGTCATCCCGGCCGCGTCCAGGCCGACGGCCTGGCCGATGATGAGCGGAGGGGTGACGACGCCGGCGTACATGGCGGCGATGTGCTGGAGTGCCGCGGGGACGAGCCGCGAGGCGGGGAGCTTCTCGTCGACCGGATGGCAGGCGGCCTGGGCAGGGGCCTCGGTGGTCGACGGGGTGGAACACGGGCCTTCGGCGGACGCCGGCCCCTTTGCGGGCAGTGCCATGCTGGGTTCCCTCCGGATCTGGTGCCGGTCCCCGCCCGACTGCGGGCGGGCGGGGACCGGATCACTCAGTGCCGCTCAGAGATGTGGTGCCACTCAGAGGTTGGTCATGTCGACCGGGATCAGCGCCTCGGCGCCGTCACGCAGGACCGTGGCCTCGATGAGGCCGTACATGCGGTCCGCGGCGTAGTAGACCTCGTTGTCGTTCTTCAGCCCGAAGGGCTCCAGGTCCACCAGGAAGTGGTGCTTGTTGGGGAGCGAGAAGCGCACCTCGTCGATCTCCGCGCGGTGGTTGATGATCCGCGTGGCCATCTGGTACAGCGTCTGCTGGAGGGAGTACGAGTAGGTCTCCGCGAACGCTTCGAGCATGTGCTTCTTGGTCTGCTCGTAGGACCGCTCCCAGTTGGGCATGCGCTGGTCGTCGTCGGTCCAGTTGAACCGCCAGCGGCCGGACACCTGGGTGGCCAGGATGCGGTCGTACGCCTCCTGGAGGGTGGTGTACTGGTCCTTGATGTAGCCCCAGAACTCCGAGTTGGTGGAGTTCATGACGACGAGGTCCTTGAGGCCGGAGATGACCTCCCACTTGTCGCCGTCGTAGGTGATCTGGGTGACCCGGGTCTCCTGGCCCTTGCGGGCGAAGGAGTGGTTGACCTCGTCGGAGCCGATGAACTTGGAGTTGGCGTCCGAGGAGGCGATGCGCTCCCAGGAGTACTCCTCGATCCGGATGCGGGCCCGCTTGATCGGCTCCTGGCTCGTCACGAAGTGGCGGGCGAGGTGGATGCCGAACTGCTCGGCGGACTCGATGCCGTACTCCTTGGCGAACGCGAAGACGGTGTTCTTCGTCGTGTCGGTGGGGAGGCAGTTGGCGTTGGAGCCGGTGAGGTGGACGTCGCTGAGGTCGCCGGAGAGGGCGACGGAGACGTTCAGGTCCTTGATGTGGTGGGTGGCGCCGTCCCGCGTGATCTTGACGACGCGGTTCTCTGCTTTGCCGTACTGGTTCTGGCCGAGAATCGTGGGCATGTCTGCTAGCTCCCTCGGTAAACGGAGTAGCCGAACGGGTTGAGCAGCAGCGGTACGTGGTAGTGCTCGCCCGGCTTGACGGCGAACGTGATCGCCACCTCGGGGAAGAAAGCACCGGACGGACCGCTGTCCCGATTCGCGGGGGCGTCCTGCTGCGCCTCGGCTTGCTGGTTCTGCTTGCTCAGGAAGTACGTCTCGGTCTCGAAGTCGAGGCGTACGTGGGTGGTGCCGACCGGCAGGGCCGGCAGGTCCTTGCACCGTCCGTCGGCGTCGGTGGCCGAGCCGCCGAGCGCGACCCAGGCGGCGTCGGAGCCGGCGCGGGCGGCGAGGGCGATCGCCACGCCCTCCGCGGGGCGTCCGATGCTGGTGTCCAGGATGTGGGTGGACACCGAGGCCGTGGTGTCGGTGCTCATGCGGCGCTCTCTTCCTCTACGAGACGGGTGAGCCGGATGCGGTTGATCTTGCCCAGTTCGGCGCGGACGATCTCACGCTCCTCCTCGGGCGAGTTGCCGATCCGTTCCCGGACCGCGTCGCGCATCTGCTCGCCGGTCTTGCCGGTGGCGCAGATGAGGAAGACATGGCCGAACCGGTCCTGGTAGGCCAGGTTCAGTTCGAGCATCTCGGCCTTGAGCGCGTCGGAGGAGCCGGCCATCCCGCTCTGCTCGCGGGTGGAGGTGGCATCCCCTTCCTTCGGACGACCGATCGGCGGGTGGCCCGCCATCGCCTCGGCCAGGTCCTCGGCGGTCAGCTCGGCCATGGCGGCGTCGCTGGCGAGGAAGAGGGCTTCGGCGGTGGTGTACGGGCGCTGGGCGACAAGCTTGCTCCCCCACGCCGAACTGGAGCACACCTCGTGGAGCGCGGCGAGAGCCTCGCTGTCCGCGGAGGTGTTGAACCGGGTGAGGCCCGGTGTCGTACCTGAAGTCACGGGAAGCCTCCGTGGCTGTTTTTCGCTGTGCGTCGGACGGGCTGCGGATAGCTAACGCCCTCGGCAACACGACGTCAACACTTTGTTGAAAACTCGGTGACACAAAAGCCGTCGTCCCGACATGCGGACGACGGCTGGTGGCCATGCTTGATCAACTAGGCGTTCTTGGCGCCCTTTTCCCTGTTCAGGGCGGTCTCGCGGTTCAGGTAGTTGTAGACGGTGAAGCGGCTGACACCCAGTGCCCCGGCCACCGTCTCCACGCCGTGCCGCACCGAGAAGGCCCCGCGCGCCTCCAGCACCCGGACGACCTCCTGCTTGGCCTTGCGGTCGAGCTCCGACAGGGGCACCCCGTGCCGCCGCTCCATCGCCGCGAGGATGTGGTCCAGGGAGTCGGACAGCTGCGGCAGCCGTACGGCGAGGACGTCCTCGCCCTCCCAGGAGAGCACGACGTCGTCGGCCGCGGCCTGCGCCGGCTCCAGCACCTCCGCGCCCATCGCGTCGACCAGCGGCTTCACCGCCGCCGTCAAGGGATGCTCGGTCACTTCGCGTCCTCCCCGCCCTCACCGATCACGTTGACCTGGAGCGAGACCCGGGTGGCACCGGCACCGAGCGCCTTGCGCAGCAGCTCGTCGACGGCGGTGAGGACGGCGTCGGCGCCGCCTTCCGCGGTGTTGCCGAAGGGGCCGACATCGACGGCGTCCAGTTCGGCCGACTGGATGACCTCACGGGCCACGACCGCGTGGGCCGGCGCCTCGTCGAGGTCGAACGGCTCGGTCGTGAACTCCACTCTCAAACGCACCATGCCCCCACGCTACGGGCCGTTCGGGCAGCTGGGGAGCCCCGTGGCCGGCGGGTGCCCTTGACAAGTGGGTCGCCCGCCCTGCAACCTTCCACCAGACAGAAAACGACTTCCGCGATACGGAAGGAGCGCCGCCCCTCATGGCCCGCTTCTCAGTAGGCGCCGGCACGGACCAGCGCTTCGATGTGAACCTGTCGATCCTCTTCACGGAACTCCCGCTCCTGGAGCGCCCCGCGGCCGCCGCCGCGGCGGGCTTCACCGCGGTCGAGCTGTGGTGGCCCTGGATCGACACCGCCACCCCCGAGCAGAGCGAGCTCGACGCCCTCAAGAAGGCCCTCGAGGACGCCGGCACCCAGCTCGTGGGCCTGAACTTCTACGCCGGACAGCTCCCCGGCCCGGACCGCGGCGCGGTCTCGGTCCCGGGCGAGGAGTCCGACCGCTTCAAGGCCAACATCGACGTCGCCGCGGACTTCGCCGCCTCGGTCGGCTGCAAGGCGCTCAACGCGCTGTACGGCAACCGCGTCGAAGGCGTCGACCCGGAGGTCCAGGACGCCCTCGCCCTGGAGAACCTGGTCCTGGCCGCCCGCGCCGCCGACCGCGTCGGCGCGATCCTGCTGATCGAGACCCTGAACAAGCCGGAGTCGCCGCTCTACCCGCTGGTGAGCGCCCCCTCCGCGATCGAGGTCGTCGACAAGGTGAACGAGGCCACCGGACTCGGCAACGCCAAGTTCCTCCTCGACATCTACCACCTGGCCATGAACGGCGAGGACGTCAGCGCCGTCATCGCCGAGTACGCGGCGAAGACCGGCCACGTCCAGATCGCGGACATGCCGGGCCGCGGCGCCCCGGGCACCGGCGAACTGCCGCTGGAGCAGCTGCTCGACGAGCTCAAGAAGGCCGGTTACGACGGCTGGGTCGGCCTGGAGTACAAGGCCGCCGACGCCGCCGCGTCCTTCGAATGGCTGCCCGCAGAGGCCCGCCCGGCCCGCTGACGCAGGCCCCCTCCCCGTACGACCTTGTTTTGAGAGGCACCCTCATGAGCAACCTTCCCAAGATCGCGTGGATCGGCCTCGGCATCATGGGCTCCCCCATGTCCGAGAACCTGATCAAGGCCGGCTACTCGGTCACCGGCTTCACGCTGGAGCAGGACAAGCTGGACCGCCTGGCCAAGGCCGGCGGCTCCGCGGCCGGCTCGATCGCCGAGGCCGTCAAGGACGCCGACGTGATCATCACGATGGTGCCCGCCTCCCCGCAGGTCGAGGCCATCTCCTACGGCCCCGAGGGCATCCTGGAGAACGCCAAGCAGGGCGCGCTGATCATCGACATGTCGTCGATCACCCCGCAGACCTCCGTCGACCTGGCCAAGAACGCCAAGGAGAAGGGCATCCGCGTCATCGACGCCCCCGTCTCCGGCGGCGAGGCCGGCGCCATCGAGGCCGTGCTCTCCATCATGGTCGGCGGCGAGCAGGCCGACTTCGACGAGGCCCTCCCGATCCTGGAGGCCCTCGGCAAGGTCATCGTGCTCTGCGGCCCGCACGGCTCCGGCCAGACGGTCAAGGCGGCCAACCAGCTCATCGTCGCCGTGAACATCCAGGCGTGCGCCGAGGCCGTGGTCTTCCTGGAGAAGTCCGGCGTGAACCTCCAGGCCGCCCTGGACGTCCTCAACGGCGGTCTGGCCGGCTCGACCGTGCTGACCCGCAAGAAGGACAACTTCCTGAACCGGGACTTCAAGCCCGGCTTCCGGATCGACCTGCACCACAAGGACATGGGCATCGTGACCGACGCCGCCCGCAACGTCGGCGCGGCCCTCCCGGTCGGCGCCGTGGTCGCCCAGCTCGTCGCCTCCCTGCGCGCGCAGGGTGACGGCGGCCTGGACCACTCGGCGCTGCTCCGCGCCGTCGAGCGCCTCTCCGGCGCCCAGGTCTGATCCACCGCCCCGGATCACCGGGGCCCCTGATTTCCGGTCGGCGGCGGCGCTGACACCTGTCCTGTCGCGCCCAGGCGCCGCCGCCGACCGGAACACCACACTTCGATTTCAACAAACTGTTGACGCGGTGTTTCGAGCGAACTTACGCTCCACGGCAGTCAGCAGCATCCGTACGGAAAGGCCACCATGTCGAAGCGCGTGCTTACGACCGAGTCCGGCGCCCCCGTCGCCGACAACCAGAACTCCGCCACCGCCGGCGTCGGTGGCCCTCTCCTCCTCCAGGACCAGCACCTGCTGGAGAAGCTCGCGCGCTTCAACCGTGAGCGCATCCCGGAGCGCGTGGTGCACGCCCGCGGCTCCGGCGCGTACGGCTACTTCGAGGTGACCGACGACGTCACCGGCTTCACCAAGGCCGACTTCCTCTCCGAGGTGGGCAAGAAGACGGAGCTGTTCATCCGCTTCTCCACCGTGGCCGACTCGCTCGGCGGCGCGGACGCGGTCCGCGACCCGCGCGGCTTCGCGGTGAAGTTCTACACCGCCGAGGGCAACTACGACCTCGTCGGCAACAACACCCCGGTGTTCTTCATCAAGGACCCGATCAAGTTCCCCGACTTCATCCACTCCCAGAAGCGCGACCCCTTCACGGGCAAGCAGGAGGCGGACAACGTCTGGGACTTCTGGGCCCACGCCCCCGAGGCCACCCACCAGATCACCTGGCTCATGGGCGACCGCGGCATCCCGGCCTCGTACCGTCACATGAACGGCTACGGCTCGCACACCTACCAGTGGACCAACGAGGCGGGCGAGGCGTTCTTCGTCAAGTACCACTTCAAGACGAACCAGGGCATCCGCTCCCTCTCCGCCGACCAGGCCGCCGAGGTCGTCGGCAAGGACGCCAACTCGCACCAGACGGACCTGCTCCAGGCCATCGAGCGCGGCGTGAACCCGTCCTGGACCCTGTACGTGCAGGTCATGCCGGCCGCCGAGGCCGCCGAGTACCGCTTCAACCCGTTCGACCTCACCAAGGTGTGGCCGCACGCCGACTACCCGCTCCAGCGCGTCGGCCGGATGGTCCTCGACCGCAACCCGGACAACGTCTTCGCCGAGGTCGAGCAGGCCGCGTTCTCCCCGAACAACTTCGTCCCGGGCATCGGCCCGTCGCCGGACAAGATGCTCCAGGGCCGCCTCTTCGCCTACGCGGACGCCCACCGCTACCGCCTCGGCGTCAACCACACCCAGCTCCCGGTGAACGCCCCCAAGGCGACCGTCGCCGAGAACTACGGCCGGGACGGCGCCATGGCGACCCGCAACGGCTCGCGGTACGACAAGAACTACGAGCCCAACTCGTACCAGGGCCCGGCCCAGATCGACACGCCGCTCTCCGCGCCGCTCGCGATCCACGGCTGGACCGGCACCCACGCGGCCCCGCAGCACACCAAGGACGACGACTTCTTCCAGGCCGGCGAGCTCTACCGCCTGATGTCGGAGGAGGAGAAGACCCGTCTGGTCGCCAACATCGCCGGCGGTCTCTCCCAGGTGTCCCGCGAGGACGTCATCGAGAAGAACCTCGCCCACTTCGCCGCCGCCGACGCCGACTACGGCAAGCGCGTCGAAGAGGCCGTCCGCGCCCTGCGCGAGGACTGATCTTCTCGGATTCCCAGACCGCGTACGGCATCTGACGGGAGGTCAATGCCGTACGCCGTCCGGAACACCGGCCCGGATGAGGGGTGGCCGGTGTTCATGGACAGCGTGAGGACCGCGGTGGCTCCGAGCCAGTGCGGTGGCCAGGACGCCAGGCCCCCCTTCCAGACCTGAAGGAAGGGACCGGCCGAAGCGTCCGCCGGAGCCGCCGCGGTCCCAACGCCCGCCCCCGCAGGGGGCCCACAGACTCCGCCCGGCGGTGCGAACGTCCTGTCGCGCCAGCCTCGCGCCGTCGGGCGGTCACCAGACGAGAGCGCGGAACCAGGTTTACGGTCCCTGGTTCCGCGCTCTTTCGTCGTCTCGCACGCCGGACCCGTCCCGTACGCCGCCGGACCCCGTCCCGTACGCCGGACCAGCGCATCGTTTCTGCGGTGAAGATCCGCACCCGCTCGGGTGAGCGCACCGCGATGCGCCTCCCGTGCGCCCCGGTTCCGGCGCTATCCACCGGTACGTGATCAAGAACCTGATGCGCGGGCTCGTCCCGCTCGCCCTCGTCCTGTCCCCGCTCGCCGCCCCCGCCCCCGCCGCCTCCGCCGGCATCCAGCTCTTCCCCGACGCGCTCGCCGAGCTGACCGAGGCCACCGAGGACTCCCAGGGATACGCGGTGGCCGCCTTCGCCCACTGGGACAAGGGCCTCGACACCGCCGACGACTGCGACACCCGCGCCGAGGTCCTGCTCGCGGAGGCCGTCGAGGCGCCCGCCACCGGCACCGCCTGCGCGCTGACCGGCGGCAAGTGGACCTCGTACTACGACGGACAGACCGTCACCGACCCGGCGCTGCTCCGCGTCGACCACCTCGTCCCGCTCGCGGAGGCGTGGGCCTCGGGCGCCTCCGCCTGGACACCCGCGCGGCGGGCACTGTTCGCCAACGACCAGGGGGCCGCGGCCACCCTGGTCGCCGTCACCGCCCGCAGCCAGAAGGCCAAGGGAAACCAGGACCCCGCCGAGTGGGTGCCGGACGGGAACGCCGCCTACTGCCGCTACGTCGGCGAGTGGGTCGGCACCAAGCTGCGCTGGGGCCTCTCGGTCGACAAGGACGAGATGGAGGCGCTCAAGCTGTTCGCCGACGGCCCGTGCGAGGAGACCGTGGTGCAGCGCTCGACAGCCCCGCAGTGAGCAGGCCGGTGACGACGAGCGAGGCCGCCGCGAGGAGGGCCATCGCCGTCGCCGGGGAGGTGAGCTGCGCGAGCCCGCCCGCCAGGGCCGCGGCGAGGCCCTGGCAGGCGAGCATCCCCGAGCCGTGCAGGCCGAGCGCGTGCCCGCTCGACTCCTCGGGAACGCGCGCGAGCAGCCGCTCCTGGTACAGCAGGCTCGCGCCGTAGCCGACCGCGGACACCGCGACGGCCGCGCCCGCCGCCGCCACGGGCAGCCCCGTACCCCACGCGAAGAGCAGGTACGGGGCCGCGAGCAGCGCCTGGAGGGCGGCGGCGAGCCGGACGCGCAGCCGGGCCGGGACGAACCGCCCCACCAGGGTGTCCCCGGCGAGCATGCCGGCGGCGGCGCAGGCGAAGAGCAGGCCCGCGCGGTCGGGGGCGTACGACACGAACAGCGCCTCGCAGCCGACGATCAGCCCGTTGGGCACCCACAGCGCCAGATAGAGCAGCCGGCGGGGGCGGTCGGCGAGCAGCATGACGTTGGTCCGCCAGGTCGCGGCGGCGGAGACCCGCCCGGTGGCGCGGGGCGGACGGACGGTGAGCCCGCAGCGGTGGAGGAGGCCCGCCAGGAGGTAGAGGCCGGCGCCGGCGAGGAGGGTGCCGTGCGGGGAGAGCACGGCGAGGAGGACGCCGCCGGCGGCGAAGCCGGCGATCTGGCAGAGGCCGACCGCCATGTTGAGGACCGAGCGGCCCAGCAGGTAGCGCTCGCGCGGCAGGATCTCGCCGAGGAGCCCGTACCGCACTCCCCCGCCGAGCGAGCCCACGACCCCGAGGACCGCGAGGAGCCCGAAGGAGACGCCGAGCGGCACCCCGGGCACGGCCTGGACGCCCGTCCCCGCGGCGAAGACGACGGAGACGACGGTCAGCGCGGTCCTGGGCGGCAGCCGGTCCGCGGCGGAGAGCAGGGTCGTGGCACCGAGCAGCTGGGCGAGCGCGGGGCCGAACATCGCGAGCGCGGTCAGCAGCGGCGAACCGGTGGCCCGGAACACGAGCGTGGCCAGTCCGAGCCCCGCGAGGGTCTGGGCGGCGGTCTGCGCGGAGCCGGCGAGGAAGAGGGGCGTGAACTCGGGGGTGCGGAACAGGTCGCGGTAGCGGGGCCCGGCGGCGGGCGCCTCGGTGACGGAGAGGGGCATGGCCGGGATTCTGGGGAGCCGGGGACGGCGCCGGTACTGTTGCGCGCTCCCGCGAAACAACGGGACGGGGGCCGCGCCGGTACTGTCGCGCTCCCGCGAAACAACAAGACGAGGGCCGAGCCGGAACTGTTGCGCGCTCCCGCGAAACAGTGGCACGGGGCGGGGACGGCTGTTTCGCTGGTCTCCGGAGCGCGTGGGGAAGGGAAAACGGCATGGGGTGGTGGCGGCTGGGCGCGGACACGCTCGCCGGGGGCCGGTTCGTGATCTCGCCGCTCGCCGAGACCGTCGCGTCGCTGCAGACCCTGCACGCGGGCCGGGCGGGCCATCCGGGCGAGCGGGAGTGGCTGGCGGATCGGCTGCCCGCGTACCGGGCCCGGCTGGCCGCCGAGCCGCTGGACGCGCTGCTCGTCCGGTCGGCGATCAGCCCCACCTGGAACGCGGACTTCATGACCCCCACCCCGTGGGGCGACGGCGAGCGGGCCTTCGAGGAGGAGGTCGAGGCGGTGCGGGCGACCACGCCGGAAGCCGCCGTCGCCGACCTGGCGGTCTCGGCGGGCGGTCGGGTCCCCGAACCGCTGCGCTCGGCGCGCGACCTGCCGGAGCGTCTCGCCGCGCTGCTCACCTGGGTGTGGCGGGAGACGGTGCTGCCGGAGTGGCCGCGGCGGCGGAGGGTGCTGGAGGCCGATGTGACGGCGAGGACCGCGCGGCTGGCCCGGGACGGCTGGGCCGCGGCGCTGGACGAGCTGTGCCCGGGCCGGATGCGCTGGCTCGGGAACGGACGGCTCCAGGTCAACCCCCGTGACTATCCGCCGCGTTCGGTCGACGGCGGGCGGCTGTTGCTGGTGCCGGTGACGCCAGTGACGGGCTGGGTGTCGTGGGAGGCGCCCGGGGAGGCGGAGGAGCGGTCGGCGATCGTCTACGCCTGCTCCGGGGTGCTGGCCGACCGGTCGGGTCCGGTCGTGCCCCAGGCCCTGGGGGCGCTCCTGGGACCGGCCAGGGCGGGGGTGCTGCTGCGCCTCGAATTCCCGCTGTCGACCAGCCAGTTGGTGGCGCTGACGGGGCAGGGGCTCGGCTCGGTCGGGCGCCATCTGAAGGTGCTGCACGACGCCGGTCTTGTACGCCGGCGCAGGGCGGGACGCTCGGTCCTGTACGACTGGACGGAGGCCGGCGCGGTGCTCGTACGGGCGCAGGCGAGGTCCTAGTCCTCGAACCCCGCCCAGGCGCGGAGGCGTTCGTCGAGCTCGACGGCGTGCGGGAGGGCGGCGAGGCCGGCCGCGTCGGCGGGGACGCCCTGGTGGGCGAGGCGGTCGGCGAGCGCGCCCCAGTGGGCGGCGGCGGCCTGCTCGGGGGTCTGGTCGCCGAAGGGTTCGTCGGGGCCGACGACGGTGCGGGCGTCCGCCTCGACGGACGCGCGGGTCAGGAAGGCGCGGAGGTCCGCGGGGCCGCTCTCGCTCCAGCCGCGGTCGTCGAGGAGGACCAGGGCGCGCCCGTCGGAGAGTTCGGCCTCAAGGCGGGCCGTGACGCTCAGCTGCCGGTCGGTGGTCCGCGCCGCGTCCAGCTCGACGTGGGTGACCAGGCGGGTGACGACGGGCATGGCGGTGTCCTCTCCTCGGCTCGACCAGGCGGGCTCGGCTCGGCGGGCTCGGCTCGCCCCGCCGCGCACGGCTCGCCCCGGCGGGCCCGGTCCGTTCCCCAGCGTAGGCGGCGGACACGGCGACGTGCCCGGCCGGATGGAGCCTGCCGGGCACGTCGTGTCGGGGATGGGGCCCCGGGGTCGGCCCGCCCGCGCCCGTGACGTGGACGACGGGTGCGGGCGGGTCCGGTCGGTCAGACCGCGAGCGGCTTGATCGCGGTCGGCGCGTGGCCCGGCTCGGTGGCCAGGTCCTCGAACTCGGTGACGTCGCTCATGTCGACGGTCTTGCTCATGGCGATGTTGGTGATGCGCTCCAGGATCGCCTCGACGACGACCGGGACCTGGAACTCGACGGCCATCTTCTTGGCCTGCTCCAGCGCCTCGCCCAGCTTCTCCGGGTCGGTGACGCGGATCGCCTTGACGCCGAGGCCCTCGGCGACCTTGACGTGGTCGACGCCGTAGACGCCGAGCTCGGGGGTGTTGATGTTCTCGAACTCGAGGTTGACCTCGAAGTTGATGCCGAGGCCGCCCTGCGCCTGCCGGATGAGGCCGAGGTAGGCGTTGTTCACGAGGACGTGGACGTAGGGGACCTTGTGCTGGGCGGCGACCGCCAGCTCCTCGATCATGAACTGGAAGTCGTAGTCGCCGGAGAGCGCGACGACCGGGGTCTCCGGGTCGGCGGTGGCGGCGCCGATGGCGGCCGGGATGGTCCAGCCGAGCGGGCCGGCCTGGCCGCAGTTGATCCAGTGGCGCGGCTTGTAGACGTGCAGGAACTGCGCGGCCGCGATCTGGGAGAGGCCGATGGTGGTGACGTACCGGGTGTCCGGGCCGAACGCCTTGTTCATCTCCTCGTAGACGCGCTGCGGCTTCATGGGGATGTTGTCGAAGTGCGTGCGGCGCTGGAGGGTGGCCTTGCGGTCCTGCGCGGAGGCGGCCCAGGCGGTGAAGTCGGGGAGCTTGCCCTCGGCCTTCCACTCCTTGGCGATCTGGACGAAGAGCTCCAGGGCGTCCTTGGCGTCGGAGGCGATGCCGTAGTCGGGGGCGAAGATCTTGCCGAGCTGGGTGGGCTCGATGTCGACGTGGACGAACTTACGGCCCTTGGTGTAGGCGTCCAGGTTGTAGCCCGTGTGGCGGTTGGCCCAGCGGTTGCCGATGCCGATGACGGTGTCGGACTCCAGGAAGGTCGCGTTGCCGTAGCGGTGCGCGGTCTGGACGCCGACCATGCCGGCGGCCAGCTCGTGGTCGTCCGGGATGGTGCCCCAGCCCATGAGGGTGGAGATGACCGGGATGTTGGTCAGCTCGGCGAACTCGACCAGCAGGTCGGAGGCGTCGGCGTTGATGATGCCGCCACCGGCGACGATCAGCGGGCGCTCGGCCTCCAGGAGGAAGCCCAGGGCCTTCTCGGCCTGGGCGCGGGTCGCGGACGGCTTGTAGACCGGCAGCGGCTCGTACGTCTCCGGGTCGAACTCGATCTCGGTCAGCTGGACGTCGATCGGCAGGTCGATGAGGACCGGGCCGGGACGGCCGGAGCGCATCAGGTGGAACGCCTGCTGGAAGACGCCGGGGACCTGCGCGGCCTCCAGGACGGTGGTGGCCGCCTTGGTGACCGGCTTGGCGATGTTCGCGATGTCGATGGCCTGGAAGTCCTCCTTGTGGAGCTTCGAGACCGGGGCCTGGCCGGTGATGCACAGGATCGGGATCGAGTCCGCGATCGCCGAGTACAGGCCGGTGATCATGTCGGTGCCGGCGGGGCCGGAGGTGCCGATGCAGACACCGATGTTGCCGGCCTTGGCGCGGGTGTAGCCCTCCGCCATGTGGGAGGCGCCCTCGACGTGGCGGGCCAGCGTGTGGCTGATGCCGCCCACGTTCTTGAGCTCGCGGTAGAAGGGGTTGATCGCCGCGCCCGGCACGCCGAACGCGTTGGTGACGCCTTCGCGCTTGAGGATCTCAACGGCCGCTGCGGCGGCGGTCATACGAGGCATGGGAGTGCTCCTGCTCGGCCGGTCGGTCGCAGGTGCCGGGCGGGCCGCCCGGTCCTGTTTCCGTAATGCGGAAAAACTGTTCTGCTATATGGAAGCAATGTAGGTGCGGCTCGGGACGCCGTCAAGGGAGGGCCCACCTGACGGGCACCGGCGGACCCGCCCCGATGGCCGAAGTCGCACCCCCGCGCGGCCGGATTGGTGGACGATGAAGCGCACGGGAAGAGGGGGTTCGGTGTGGGTGACTCGGTAGCGGTGCACTGCCCGGAGTGCCGGCGGAGCCATACGTACGCGGCGCCCGTCTACCCCTGCCCCTGCGGGAGCCCGGTCGCCCCGCGCCTGCTCCCGGACGCCACCGCCGAGCCGGTCCGGCACCGGAACTGGCTCGACGAGTGGGTCACCGTGCGCTGCCGCGCCTGCGGGCGCGAGGACCAGTGGCCGCGGCCGGAGCTGGGTTGCTCCTGCGGGGCCGTGCTGCGGATCCCGGTGGCACCGGCCACGGAGGAGGCGGTGGGGGCCGGGACCGTGGACCCCGTGCCGGAGGGCGGCCGGGAATCCGAGGGGTACGGCTCCGAGGGGCACGGCCCCGCGGCGTACGCGGCGGACGACTCCGCGGGCCCCGGGCCCGACGCCGACCCGGCGGGCCTCCTCGCCGTCCCCGACACGCGGGTCGAGGACGAGGGCGAGGGTGAGGGCGACCCCGTCGGCGGGGTCGGCGGGGTCGAGGGTGACGCGGACGACGACCTCGGGGACGAGTACGCCGGGGACGGGCCGGCTCCCGTGGAGGCCGCCGGGGACGGGCCGGGTCCGGTCGTGGGAGCCCTGGAGACAGAGGGCTCCCGCGAAGGGGCGCCGCCCGGCCCGCCCGTCTCCGACTGGTTCGGGAACCCGCCGCGGTCCTTCGCCGAGCGGTACCCCGTCCACATCCCGCTGCCGCCGACCGCGCCCCGGCCCGCGCCCGCCCGGGGCGCGTTCCGGCCGGTGACGATCCGGACGGCGTCGGACGCGGTCGCCGCGGCGGCCACGTACCTGCACTGGCTCGGGTTCCTGGAGATCGTGCGGCCGGACGACCGGCACTCCGCCGGGGTGGACCTGCGCGGGCCCGGGCTCGTCGCCCAGGTCGACCCCAGCACCCGGCCCGCCGGGCTGCGAGCCGTCGAGTGCCTGTGGCTGAACGGACTCAGCGCCTCCGCCGTGGGCGTCTTCTTCTCGCTCGCCGGCTACACCCCCGAGGCCCGGTCCCGCGCCGCCGAGATAGCGCTGCCGCTCTTCGTCCTCGACCTCACCGGCACCCCGCAGCCCGTGAACAACGCGGCCGACGAACTCACCTCCGGCGGCGCCATCTGACCCGAACCACGCCTTTCGAGCGAATGGATCCGGCCATCCACGCGTGATGATCACGCTCCCCCGGGCAGAAACACCGGTGGGGGTGGAGGCATGGGAACGGGGACGTGGTGGTGGGTGGCGGCGGTCGTGGCCGCCTGGACCGAGGTGCTCGCCGCGGGGGTGCTGCTGCGCGCCCGGCGGCCGGGCCTCGGGCCGGGCGCCGCCGGGGCGCCGCCCGGGCCGGAGGCGCTGGCCCTGCTGCGCGGCGGACGGCGGGCCGCGGTGACGGTCGCGCTGGTCGCGCTGCACCAGCGCGGCGCGGTCGCGGCCGGACGCAAACATACGATTCGGGCCAATGGCGGGCCCGGCCGGACCAGGGACCCCGTGCAGCTCGGCGTCCACCGCTCGCTCCGCAACGCGCTCGACCTGCGCGCCCTGGCCCTGCGCCCCGAGGCGCGCAGGGCGGTCGACGCGCTGCGGGCCGAGCTGGGACGGGCGGGGCTGCTGCGCCCGCCGGCCCGGCACCGCTCGGCCCGGCTGCTGCTGGCGGCGGCGCCGGCGACGCTCGCGGCCGGGCTCCTCGCGGCGGCGGCCGCCGGCGAGGCACCGGGGCTCCTGCCCGGCCTGGCCCTGGGCGCGCCCGTCCTGCTCGCCGCGCTCGCCCTGCTGCGGCTGCCGCCCGCGACCCGGACCGCCCGGCGGCTCCTCGCCGAGCTGCGGGAGCGGCACCCGCTGCCGGAGCACCGCCACGAGGTGACGGACGGCAGGCTCGTCCTGCTGTACGTGGCGCTGTACGGCGACCCGGCGCTCGCCCTGTTCCTGCCCCGGTTCTCGCGCGACGGCGGCCTGCTCGACCGCCGCGCCTCCTGCGGACGCTGAGCCGGGGCCATACTGGCGTATGCGCATCCGAGCGGCCGCACCGGCCGAACTCCCGCTGCTCCAGTCCATCGAGCGCGCGGCGGGCGAGCCCTTCCGCACTCTCGGCATGGCGGCGATCGCCGACGACGAGCCCCTCCCGCTGGACGTCCTGGAGGGGTACCGGGCGGCGGGCCGGGCCTGGGTGGCGGTCGACGGGGCCGACCGGCCCGTCGCGTACCTCCTCGCGGACACCGTGGACGGCGCCGCGCACATCGAGCAGGTCTCCGTGCACCCCGGCGCGGCCCGCCGGGGCGTCGGCCGGGCGCTGATCGAGCACCTGGCGCAGGCCGCCGGGGAGGAGGGGCTGACCGCCCTGACCCTGACGACCTTCACCGAAGTGCCGTGGAACGCCCCGTACTACACCCGCCTCGGCTTCCGCGCGCTCGCCGAGGCGGACCCGCACCTCACCGAGGGCCTGCGCGCCATCAGCCGCGCCGAGGCCGCCCACGGCCTCGCCGCCTGGCCCCGCGTCTGCATGCGCCGCGAGCTGGCGCCCGCCCCGGTGGTCCGGGAGCCGTCCTAGGCGCCGTCCGCCGCCCCGTACCGCTCGCGCAGCTCGACCTTCCGCACCTTGCCGCTCACCGTCATCGGGAACTCGGCGAGGATCTCCACGCGGCGCGGGACCTTGTAGTGGGCGAGGCGGTCGCGGCAGAAGGCGGCGAGTTCGCCGAGGGTGGGCGGGTCGGCCGGGTCGCGCGGGATCACGCAGGCCAGGATCTCCTCGCCGTACCGCTCGTCGGGGACGCCGACGACCTGCACGTCGGCGATCTTCGGGTGCGCGTACAGGAACTCCTCGATCTCGCGCGGGTACACGTTCTCCCCGCCGCGGATGATCATGTCCTTGATGCGGCCGACGATCCGCACGTACCCGTCCTCGCGCATCACCGCCAGGTCACCGGTGTGCATCCAGCGGCCCGCGTCGACGACCTCGGCGGTCTTCGCCGGCTCGTCCCAGTAGCCGAGCATCACGCTGTAGCCGCGGGTGCACAGCTCGCCCGCGGCGCCGCGCTCCACGGTGAGACCGGTGGCCGGGTCGACCACCTTCACCTCGATGTGCGGCAGGACCCGGCCGACCGTGCCGGTGCGCCGCTCCAGGTCGTCGTCGCGGCGGGTCTGGGTGGAGACCGGCGAGGTCTCGGTCGTGCCGTAGCAGATCGACACCTCCGCCATGTTCATCTCGGCGACCACCCGCTTCATCACCTCCACCGGACACGGCGAGCCCGCCATGATGCCGGTGCGCAGCGAGGACAGGTCGTACGCGGCGAAGTCCGGGAGGTTCAGCTCCGCGATGAACATCGTCGGCACGCCGTACAGCGAGGTGCAGCGCTCCTCCTGGACGGCGCGGAGGGTCGCGGCCGGGTCGAAGGACGGGGCCGGGATCACGATGCAGGCGCCGTGCGAGGTGGCCGCCAGATTGCCCATCACCATGCCGAAGCAGTGGTAGAAGGGCACCGGCACGCAGATCCGGTCCCGCTCGGTGTAGGCGATCATCTCGCCCACGAAATAACCGTTGTTGAGGATGTTGTGGTGGGAGAGCGTGGCGCCCTTGGGGAAGCCGGTGGTGCCGGAGGTGTACTGGATGTTCACCGGCTCGTCGGCGGCGAGCGGTTCGGGGACGAGCCCGCCGGACGGGCGGGCGGCGAACGCGTCCCAGCTCGCGTCGCCGAAGTACACCGCCTCCCGCAGCTCCGGGCACGCGCCCCGGACCTCCTCGACCATCGACCGGTAGTCGCTCGTCTTGTGGGCGAGCGAGGCGAAGAGCAGCGAGATGCCCGACTGCCGCAGCACATAGGCGAGTTCGTGGGCGCGGTAGGCCGGGTTGACGGTGACCATGACGGCGCCGACGCGGGCGGTGGCGTACTGGACCAGCACCCATTCGGGGCAGTTGACCGCCCAGATCCCGACCCGGTCGCCCTTGCGGACGCCGCTGCCGAGCAGCGCGCCCGCGATCCGGTCGACCTCGGCCCCGAACTCGGCGTAGGTCCAGCGGCGTCCGCCGGCCACGTCGACCAGGGCCTCGCGGTCGGGCCAGGCGGCGACGGCCCGGTCGAGGTCGGCACCGATGGTGTCGCCGAGGAGCGGAGTGTCCGCGACCCCGTGCGCGTACGAGAGCTCCGTACGGACCGTGCCGGCCTGGGGCGTCGTTCCCGTCATGCGAGGTCTCCTTCGGTGAACTCCGGCCCGGTGGCGGCGCCTTCGGCGGTGAGGCGGCGCAGCTCGACCCGCCGGATCTTGCCGGAGACCGTCTTCGGGAGCTCGGCGAACTCCAGGCGGCGGACCCGCTTGTACGGGGCGAGGACGGCCCGCGAGTGGGCGAAGAGGGTCCTGGCGGTCTCCTCGTCCGGCTTGAAGCCCTCGGCGAGGACGACGTACGCCTTCGGGACGGCGAGCCGCACCGGGTCGGGGGCGGGGACGACGGCCGCCTCCGCGACGGCCTCGTGTTCGAGGAGCGCGCTCTCCAGCTCGAAGGGACTGATCTTGTAGTCCGACGCCTTGAAGACGTCGTCGGCGCGGCCCACGTAGTGGATGTAGCCGTCCTCGTCGCGGCTGCCGATGTCGCCGGTGCGGTAGTAGCCGCCGGCCATCGCCTCGGCGGTCTTCTCCGGGTCGCCGTGGTAACCGGTCATCAGGCCCACCGGGTTGGCGGACAGGTCGAGGCAGATCTCTCCCTCCTCGACGTCCGCGCGGCCGGTGACCGGGTCGACCAGGGTGACCGCGTAGCCGGGGCTCGGGCGGCCCATGGAGCCCTCCTTGAGCCGCTGGCCGGGGCTGTTGGAGACCTGGACGGCGGTCTCGGTCTGTCCGAAGCCGTCGCGGATGGTGACGCCCCAGCCGCGCCGGACCGCCTCGATGACCTCGGGGTTCAGCGGCTCGCCGGCGGCGACGACCTCGCGCGGCGGCGTCGTCAGCCGGCTCAGGTCGGACTGGATGAGCATCCGCCACACGGTCGGCGGGGCGCAGAACGAGGTGACGCCGTGGCGGTCCATCTCCCCCATCAGCCGGGCCGCGTCGAAGCGCGTGTAGTTGTGGATGAAGACGGTCGCCTCGGCGTTCCAGGGGGCGAAGAGGTTGGACCAGGCGTGCTTGGCCCAGCCGGGCGAGGAGATGTTGAGGTGCACGTCGCCGGGCTTGAGCCCGATCCAGTACATCGTCGCCAGGTGCCCGACCGGGTAGGAGGTGTGGGTGTGCTCCACCAGTTTGGGGCGGGCGGTGGTGCCGGAGGTGAAGTACAGCATCAGCGTGTCGTGGGCGAGGGTGACGCCGTCGGGCTCGAAGACGTCCGGCTCGCGGGCGGCGTGCTCGTACCCCAGCCAGTTCACCCCGTCGCCGCCGATCGCGATGCGGGTGTAGTCGCCGGGCACGTCGGCGAACTTCGCGGTGTCCTCGGCGCGCGCGATCACGTGCCGGGCCCGGCCGCGCTCGACCCGGTCGCGCAGGTCGGCGGGGCCGAGGAGCGGGGTGGCGGGGATGACGACGGCGCGCAGCTTCATCGCGGCCAGCATGGTCTCCCACAGCTCGGCCTGGTTGCCCAGCATCACGATGATCCGGTCCCCGGCGCGGACGCCCTGGGCGCGCAGCCAGTTCGCGACCCGGTTCGAGCGGGCGGACATCTCCGCGAAGCCGACCTTCGTCTCGGAGCCGTCCTCCTCGACGAGGTGCAGGGCGGTGCGGTCGTTGCCCTCGGCGATGACGTCGAACCACTCCAGCGCCCAGTTGAACCGGTCGGGGCGGGGCCAGACGAAGCCGTCGCGGGCCGCCGCGTAGTCCTCGCGGTGCCGGAGCAGGAAGTCCCGGGCGGTCCGGAACTCCTCCGTCGCGCTGGTTGCCGTCATGTGTCCTCCTCATTGCGGGACCGGTCCCGCCCATCGTGTAATCGGTGACCCCGGTGTCACTACCCCCGTTCGGGGGTGAAGGAGCGGCGGGATCCGGCGCGAAGGAGCGAGGGAAGGGGTGTTCCGCCATGGCCGAGCGGATCGAGGCGGTGGAGCTGCGGGCCGCGCTGGTGCGGCTGCGGCGCGGCAGCGGACTGCCGGTCGTCTTCGGCGGCCTGATGGACGGCGGCCGGCCGCTGCGGATCGGCGAGCTGCACGGGGCCGTCACCCCGGCCCTCCGGGGCCTGGCGATCTCCCCCGGCAACGGCCTGGGCGGCAAGTGCCTGGCACTGGCCCGGCCGTGCGCGGTCACCGACTATCCGGTGGCCCGGCACATCACCCACGAGTACGACCTGCCGGTCTCGGCGGAGGGCCTGCGGTCGGTGATCGCGGTGCCGGTGGTCGTCCGGCGGCAGGTGCGCGGGGTGCTGTACGGGGCGCTGCGGGACGCGCTGCCGCTCGGCGAGCGGGTCTTCGACGCGGCGGTGGCGGCGGCCCGGGACGTGGAGCAGGCACTGGCCGTGCGGGACGAGGTGAGCCGGCTCGTGGCCGTACGGGACGAGGCGAACCGGCTCGCGGAGCCGGCGGAGGCGTCCGCCCCGTCCTGGGAGGAGGTGCGGCACGCCCACGGCGAGCTGCGGGCCCTCGCCCCTCGGGTCCTCGACGAGGAGCTGCGGGCCCGGCTGCTCGCCGTCTGCGGCCGCCTGGAGTCGGCGGCGGGCCGGCCGGCCCCGGTCGGGGGCGTGGCACTGACCCCGCGCGAGACGGACGTCCTGGCGGCGGTCGCGACCGGGGCGACGAACGCGACGGCGGCGCGGCGGCTCGGGCTGCGCCCGGAGACGGTCAAGGGCTATCTGCGCTCGGCGATGCGGAAGCTGGGGGCGCACACCCGTCTGGAGGCGGTGGTGGCGGCGCGGCGGGCGGGGGCGCTGCCGTAGCTTCCTCGGGCCGGGGCGCCGCCGTCGCCTGCTCGGGTGGGGGCGCTGTCGTGGCGTCCGCCGGCGGGGGCGCCGCTTGATGGTCCGTCGTCGGGTACAGCGTGCGGGCCTCGACCTCGGGGCCGCGCAGGAGGCGGCTCACGGCCTCGTGGACGTCGTCCCCGAGGTGGTACGGGCCGGTGTGGTGGAGGAGGAAGAACCGCCCGGTCTCGTCGAGGAGCAGCATGGCGCCGTCGAAGGTGGTGTACCCGACCGGGAAGAGCCGGGTGCCGAGGGCGCCGGCGAGTTCGGCGACGTCCTCGCCGCTCTCCTCGTAGATCCAGTGCGGGGTGAGGCCGACGGCGTCGGGCGGGGTGCCCGGGATGTCGAACCGCAGTCCGCCGTACGCGCGGACGAAGGCGCGGGCGGCGGGGAACGCCTCCACGGGGTGCCCTTCCGCGGCGAACCGTTCCGTCACGGTCCGCAGCAGCGCGCCGAGCCGCTCGTCCCCGACGTCCCGCCCGGGACGGTGCCCCGCCCGGGCGAGCAGCGCCGCCGTCTCGGCCCGGCTCATGCGGGGCGGCCCCTCCTCAGGCGTCGGCACGGAACACCACGTCGTACGCGCCGTCGGCGGGGCCGGTGAGGCGGAGGGTCCGTTCGGCCTCGTCGGTGAGCGCCGCCCGGTCGGCGCGGGTCAGCGGGCCGAAGGGCTCGACGGTCAGCGTGACGCGCCCCCGGGCCTCCTCCAGGAACCAGAGGCCGGCGAGGAGCCCGTCGAGGAGGAAGACGCGGTGGGCCTGGTTGCCGGTCCAGGTACGGCCCCGGTACGCGTCGGGGACGACCCGGCGCCGGTCGGCGTGCGAGAGCAGCAGGTTGTCGAACTCGGGCAGGAAGCGGGGCGGGGCGGGGACGGACTCGTCCGGGCGGGGCGCGTCGGGCAGGTCGAAGAGCTCGGTGCCGTCCTCGTCCCGGAGGACGAGCAGCCGGGGCCGCAGCCGCTCGAACACGGGCCGCAGCCGGGTCAGCCCGCACCAGGTCTGCATGTCCTTCACGGAGGCGGGTCCGAAGGCGCCGAGGTAGCGCAGCACGGTCCCGTCGAGGTCGGCGGCACCCTCCGCGGCGCCCCCGAACCACACGTCGGTGGTGGTCAGCGCGACCTGTCCGCCGCTCCCCCACAGCCCGCGCGGGGTGACCTGGACGAGCGGCAGCAGGCAGCGGGCGGCGACGGTCAGGGCCTGCGGGTCGGCGTCCGGCCACTCCTGGAGGAGTCGCTCGCGGAGCTGTTTGGGGGTACGGGGCTCCGCCTCGACGAGCTCACGGGCGAGGGCGGCGAGCCGGTCGAGGTCGACGCCGTCGAGCCCCTTGCGGAACATGCCGAGCTCGCGGTCGATCGCGCCCGGCTGGGCGAGGGCCCGCAGGGCGACGGCGTCGTCGGCGGTGTGGGTGTGGACGGTGGAGCGCAGCGTGACGATCCGTGCGACGGCCCGCGACTCCATGAGGCCGGACAGCTCCTCGGGCCGGAACCCGTCGAGACGGGCGGCGAGGGCGTAGTACGGCGGCTTGGTGTTCTGCGCCTGAAGCCCGACGAGATGGCGCACGGCCTCCTCGACCCCGAGCGGGGAGTGCCGGAGCAGCAGCTGACGGGCGAGCGTGGCACGACCCAGGGCACGGCGCGAGACCGGGGAAAGGGAGTCCATACGGCGACGCTACAAGGCATGGGGGCCAGTACCTGTCCTGTTTCGTGTCGGCCGCGGGCGGAGGGCCGCCCTCCACCGGCGGAGAGCCGCACCCCGGCACGCTCCGCCCCGTCCGGCCCCGCCCCCGCCCGCCCCCTTCTCACCCATATATCCTGATCATCCCATGGGGACCCGGCAGCGGGACCCGCAGCAGCCGATCCGGAGGTACGCACGTGTCCGATCGACGCCCCCGCGCGGCCTGGCGCCGCCATCCGGAGCCGCCCCCGGCGCCCGCGACCCCGGAGTCCCCCGCCGGGGGGCCGAGCGTGATCCAGGCGACGCTGTACCGCGACGGCCGCAAGGTGTCGTCGCCGGCGACGCTGGCGGAGACGTACCGGCAGCTGCGCGAACACCCGGACGGCATGGCGTGGATCGGCCTTCACCGGCCGTCCGAGGAGGAACTGCACTCCCTGGCCGCCGAGTTCGACCTCCATGAACTCGCCGTCGAGGACGCCCTGGAGGCCCACCAGCGCCCGAAGCTGGAACGGTACGGCGACACGCTCTTCGTCGTCCTGCGCGCGGCCCGCTACCTGGACGCCCAGGAGGAGGTCGACTTCGGCGAGCTCCACGTCTTCGTGGGGCCCGACTTCCTGATCACGGTCCGCCACGGCGCGGCCCCGGACCTGTCGGCGGTCCGCCGCCGCATGGAGGAGAACCCCGACCTGCTCGCGCTCGGCCCGGAGGCCGTCCTGTACGCCATCCTGGACGCGGTGGTCGACGGCTACGCCCCGGTCGTCGCCGGCGTGCAGAACGACGTCGACGAGATCGAGACCGAGGTCTTCGGCGGCGACCCCGCCGTCTCCCGCCGCATCTACGAACTCTCCCGCGAGATGGTCGAGTTCCAGCGCGCGACCCGCCCCCTCGTCGGCATGCTCCACGGCCTGATGGCCGGCTTCGCCAAGTACGGCACCGACGAGGAACTCCAGCGCTACCTCCGCGACGTCGCCGACCACGTGACCCACACCAGCGAACGCGTCGACGGCTTCCGCCAGGCCCTCACGGAGATCCTGACCGTCAACGCGACCCTGGTCACCCAGCAGCAGAACGCGGAGATGCGCGCCCTGGCCGAAGCCGGCTTCGAACAGAACGAGGAGATCAAGAAGATCTCGTCGTGGGCGGCCATCCTCTTCGCCCCCACCCTCGTCGGCACCATCTACGGCATGAACTTCGACAACATGCCCGAGCTGCACTGGGCCGGCGGCTATCCGTTCGCCGTGCTGCTGATGGCGGTGGTGTGCACGAGTCTGTACGTGGTCTTCAAGCGGCGGGACTGGCTGTAGACACGGGGCCTCGTCGGGCGGCCGATGTCGTCACTGGTCGGCGAGGACCTCGTTGACCCGGGTCTCCGCCGTCGAGAGGAGTGTGTCGATGTCGGCGTCCTCGTCGGTGAGGATGCCGGACATGACGTCGTCGAGGATCCTGTAGACCTCCTGGGCCATCGGCGGCTCGGCCTTGCCGGGTACGGGGTTGTCCATGAAGGTTCTGAAGTTGGCGACCGGCATGGTGGCGTTCGCCAGACGGGTGGCGTCGTCCTTGGTCTTGGACCCGTCGAGCCAGAAGTTGGGCTGCGGGATGCCGACCGGCAGGCCGTCGGCCCGGGTGCGGGACCAGTCGAACTGGCCCTTGCCCACGGTGAGGTTCTTGAAGTTCAGCCAGGCGATCGCGGCCTTGATCTTGTCGGGCGAGATGCCCTCCTTGACCATGTAGGTGTTGCCTCCGGCGAGCGTGTTCGCGCCACCGGGTATCGGGCCCATGCCGAAGTTCTCGTACCGCGCGCCGAGTTGCTGGACCATGTAGGTGATGTCGTCGGGCGCGGCGAGGAACATGCCGAGTTTGTCGCCGGCGAGCCGCTTCTGCAGGTCGCCCCACTTCAGCAGCTGGGTGCTGCCCATGGAGTCGTCCTCCCAGCGCATGGCGTGGAGGTTCTTCGCGACCTGCCGGCCCAGGTCGGTGTTGAAGGCAGCCTCGCCGCCGGTCGAGTCGACGACGTCGCCGCCGAGGCTGTAGAGCTGGGCGGTGAAGTGCCAGCCGCCGGTGTTGCCGGCGGAGTACTCGCCGAAGCCCGCGACGCCGTCCCCGAGGGCGGCGATCCTCTTCGCCGCGGCACGGACCCCCTCCCAGGTGCGCGGCGGGGCGTCCGGGTCCAGGCCGGCGTCCTCGAAGAGCTTGCGGTTGATCAGCAGGCCCATCGTGTAGTTGCTGGTCGGCAGGCCGTACAGCCTGCCCCGGTGCCGGAGGGAGTCGAGGACGTCGGGGTTGATGTCCTGGAGCAGGGGCACCGTCCAGGGGTTCACGTACGCGGAGATGTCCTCGGCGCCGTTCTCCGCGAGGACCTGGGGCAGGTCGGTGAAGTAGGTGAAGAAGACGTCGGGCTGCGACTTGGCCTTGAGCATCGCGGTGAAGCGTGCGGGCTCCATGCACTGGCCCGGGGTGGACCGGCCCTCGACGGTCACGTTCGGGTACGTCTTGTTGAACTCGGCGACGTCCTCCTTCCATTGCTTCACCTCCGCCTCCCTCGTGGCCGGCGGCATGCAGTCGATGGTGATCGTCACCTTCGTCCTCGGGTTGAGCACGGCACTGGGATCGGAGGAACCGGTGTCCCGCGCACCCCCGCCTCCCCCGCCGCAGGCGGTCAGCGAGCAGGCCACGAGGACGGCGACGGCGTGGTGTCCGCGCCGGAGCGGGGCGTTCTTCATCGGTGGTTCCCTTCGGGCGGTTCGGGCTGGAGCAGGGCGGCGCCCACCGCCGGGTTGCGGTGGGCGCCGGTGCTCCCGCCGTGGGGCGGAGCGGGGTCAGCAGGGGTTGATGTTGATCTTGAAGGTGGACGTGGTGTTCCGGATGTCCTGGGCGTTGTCCCGCAGGCGCAGGCAGGTGAAGGTGACCTCGCCGACGGCCGGGCCCTGGCCGGGCTCGGGCATCTCGTTGGCCCAGATGCCGAAGCCGGACTTCGCGTCGAAGGCGTCGCCGGACTTGCGGGCGCCGGTGATGGAGATGTCGGTGAAGACGGTGTCCTTCACCGGGTTCTCGGGCTGGGAGCCGGTGTACTTGGTCTGGAACATGATGCCGCTGTAGGTGGGGTCGACGATGTCGACGTGGCTGACGCGGATGCCCTGGAAGACCTTGGAGGCGGAGAAGATCCAGATGCCGGGGAAGGTCTGGCTGCCCCAGAAGTGGCCGCCGGACCGGACGATCGAGATGTTCTCGAAGTTCGTCGGGATGGTCCCGAAGCCGTTCATCGGGTAGCCGAAGTCCAGCGACGAGATGGTGATGCCGGAGTAGACCAGGGTGTCGGCGATGTGGATGTTGCGGAAGGTGTTGTCGTAGCCGCCGTAGACGGCCACGCCCGCCGCCCGCCAGGTCAGGGTGGTGGTGAGGTTCTCGTAGACGTTGTTCTTCATGTCGGCGCCGCCGGCGTCGATCGCGGAGAACAGCGCGAAGCTGTCGTCACCGGTGGCCCGGGCGTCGTTGTTGACGACGTGGTTGTCCGTCGACCCGTTGGTCATGTTGACCCCGTCGGCGAACATGTTGCGGATCCGCGAGTTCTTGATCGTGACCCGGTCGGTGTTGGCGCCCCAGTAGAGGCAGACCATGTGCTCGTTCCAGATGTCGTCGATGACGACGTCGGCGACGTTCGCGAAGTCGAAGACCTTGCCCGGACCGTCGATGCGGGTGACGTAGTTGCCGAAGTAGGCGAAGCCCTTGAAGAGCGAGCCGTTCGCGGTGGCCTCGGCGCGGAAGCCGATGTCGGTGTTGTCCTGCGTGGTCGGCGCGTGGAACTTCGTGTACCACGGGCCGGCGCCGACGACCTTGACCGCCTTGCCGTAGACCTGGAACTTGCTGGAAGTCTGGTAGTCACCCGCCGGGAGGTACACGCCGACGAGCTTCCCCGTGGTGTCCATGCGGACCTTGTCGAGCGCGTTCTGCACGTCCTGGTGGGTGAAGCCGGCCGGGACGGTGTACGTGGCCGGGTCCGGGTTGGCGACCGGGGCGACCTGCTCCAGGTTGACGAAGTCGATCGCGTAGTGGGCGGCCGAGTTCGCGGCGTCCTTCTGGAGGCGGATCCTGCTGCCCGCGGGGATGGTCTCCCCGAACATCAGGTTCGCCTCGTCGTAGATGTGGCGCGGGGCGCCGGAGCCCGGGTCGTTGCCGGGGCCGGCCTCGGCGCCGTACAGCCAGGCGTACTTCGAGGTGAGCGGCAGGGCCTTCTTGAACACCCCGTCGACGTAGACGTTGAGGGTCGAGTTGATGCCGCCGCCGCCCGGGGCGTCCGGGATGGAGAAGCGGGTGACCAGGGTGTTGGTGGCGGCGCGGGTGGTGAACTCGACGTACTCGCCGGTCGCGTCGAGGGTGACGGCCTTGCGGCCGGACGCCTCGCCCGCGACGTCGCCGACGGTCCGGTTGGGCCCGACGACGGAGGCTCCGCCGCCGGCGGTGCCGTCCTCCGCCTCGTACATCGTGTACGGCATGTTCGCGCCGCGTCCGACGAACAGCGGCTGCGACTGCGTGTTGTTCTCGCGCTTGACGGGCAGCTCGTTCGCGTCGGCCGCGATGACCGTCCTGACGGTGTACGAGCCGTTGGCGGCCGTCCAGGTGCCGAGGCTCACGACGGCCGAGGCCCCGGGGGCCAGCACGCCGCTCTGCGGGGCCGTCAGCGTCTTGACCACGCCGCCCTGAGCGTCGACGAGCTCCAGCGTGACCGCGCGGTCGCCGGACGCGGTCGGCTCCGTGCCCTGGTTCTTCACCGCGACCTTGAAGGTCACGGCGTCGCCGGCGGTCGGGCTCGACGGGCTGGTCGTCACCGAGGTGGCGAGCAGGTCGGAGCTGGCGACCGGCTTGACCACGAGCGCGGTGGGCCGGGTGTAGGCGTTGTTGGTCTCGTTCTGCTCCAGGACCTCGCCCGCCTCGTCCGCGACCGCGCCGAGCTCGTACGAGCCCGCGGCGCGCACGCCGAGGGAGACGGGGACGGTGGCCTGCGCGCCGGCGGCCAGGGCCGGGACCTGCCCGGTCGCGACCTTGGTGCCGCCGAGCCGGACGGCGACCTTGCTGGCCGCCGCCGGGGCGGCGCCGTCGTTGCGCACGACGGCGGAGACGGTGATCTCGTCGTCCTCCTCGGGCGCGGCGGGCGTCGCGGTGAGGCCGGTGACGGTGAGGTCCGGGTTGGGCGCGGGGACGCCGATCGCCTGGACCTCGGCGATCTGGCCGCCGGGGGCGCCGGTGTTGGCGGTGAACTTCAGCTGGACGTCGGCCAGGCGCGCGGTCAGCGGGATGGTGACCGTGTTGGCGCTCGCCGGGTCGAAGGAGTAGCTCTTCGCCGCGATCCTGCTGGTGAAGCCGGTGGCGCTCTGCTCGCGGCCGAGGACCTCGATGGTCTGGTTGCGGGCCTGCCACGCCTGGGCCGGGTCGAGCTTCAGCACGAGCCGGTCGAGGTCGGCGTTGGCGCCGAGCTTGACGGTGAGGGTCTGCGGGTACGCGCCGCCCCCGCCCTCCCAGTAGGTGGCGGTGTCGTTGTCGTTGGCGTTGCCCGCGGTGAAGCCGCCCATGGTCGAGGACGCCTCGATCGGCTTGCCGACGGACAGGTTGGACCCGGTGCCGCCGCTGCCGTTGCGGGTGACGCTGTTGGAGGCGACGGAGGTGTTGCCCGCCGCGTCCTTGGCGACCACGTGGTAGGTGACGGTGGCGCTCGCCGGCT
The DNA here is from genome assembly GCF_044541975.1 of Streptomyces sp. NPDC085460. Taxonomy (NCBI): domain Bacteria; kingdom Bacillati; phylum Actinomycetota; class Actinomycetes; order Kitasatosporales; family Streptomycetaceae; genus Streptomyces; species Streptomyces sp. NPDC085460. Next base: position 65,715 of record NZ_JBITTO010000001.1, on the reverse strand, counting down.
GGGTGTCGGTGTAGGTGGTGACGCCGCCCGCGACGCTGCCGCGCAGGACGTTGTTCGCGTAGACGTCGTAGCCGGTGACGCCCCGGTTGTCGGTGGCGGCCGTCCAGGTCAGCTTCACCTGGCCGCTCGCGGGCTCGGTGAGGCCGAGGTTCGCGGGGGCGGTGGGGGCCTGGGTGTCGCCGCCGTCGCCGGTGCGGGTGACGGTGTTGCTGTCGGCGGACTGGTTGCCGGCCGCGTCCTTGGCCCGGACCCGGTAGGAGACGGTCTGGTCGGCCGGCCGGGTGTCGGTGAAGGTCGTGACGTCCCCGGCGACGGAGGTCAGCAGGACGCCGTCGGCGTAGATGTCGTAGCCGGACACGCCCACGTTGTCGGTGGAGGCGTTCCAGGTGAGCTTGATCTGCCCGGTCGCGGGCTGGGTGTAGGCCAGGTTCGCGGGGGCGGACGGTGCCTGGGTGTCGCCGGTCGCCGGGCCGTACACCTCCAGCTCCGCTATCTGGGCGGCGGGCTGCACGGTGTTCGCCGTCACCAGGACCCGTACGTACCGGGTGGTGGTGGAGTCCAGGCTGATCGTCGCGGTGTTGTCGTTGCCCGCGTTGAACGCGTATGCCTGGGAGGCCGACAGGTCGGTGAAGGTGGTGCCGTCGCCGCTGCCCTGGATCTTCAGGGTCTGGCTGCGGGCGCCCCAGCCGGCGGGCAGCTTGAGGACGACCCGGTTCACCGCCACCGAGGCGCCGAGGTCGGCCTGGAGCCACTGCGGCAGGGTGTTGTTGGTGCTCTCCCAGTAGCTGGCCCGGTTGCCGTCGTTGGCCTGGGGGGCCGCGTACACCTCGGTGTGGCTGGTGGCGGTGAGCGTCTTGCCGGCGGCGAGGTTCGCGGAGGAGCCCTCGGCCGCGTGCACCTCCAGCTCGGAGAGCTGGGCGGCCTGCCAGCCGGTGTTGGCGGTGACGTTCACCCGGACGAAGCGGGTCAGCGTGGCCGGGAAGGCGACGGTGACCGTGTTGGCCGAACCGGGGCTGAAGGTGTAGGTGGCCGATGCCTTCAGGGTGGTGAAGCTGGTGCCGTCGGCGCTGCCCTGGAGGGAGAGGGTCTGGTGACGGGTCTCCCAGCCGGCGGGCAGCTTCAGGACCACCTCGTCGACGCGGGTGGTGGTGCCGAGGTCGGCCTGTACCCACTGGGGCAGGGAGCCGCCGGCGCTCTCCCAGTACGTGCCCTGGTTGCCGTCGGTGATGGTGCCGGCGCCGTAGCCGGGCTGGGCGCTGCCGGCCGAGGCGGCGTCGCCGAGCGCGATGTTGGGGCCGCCGGCGGCGTGGGCGGCCACCAGGGGGCCGCCCAGAGCCAGCAGGCTCGTCGCGATCGCGGCGCTCAGGCACCGTGATCGCCAGGAGGGGGTTCTCATCGTTCCTCGCTTCGTGGATGGCGGGAGGTACGGCGGGGACGCCCGGACGCGGTGCCGGGCGTCCCCGCCGGTGTCAGGGCGTCAGCCCTGGTTGAAGACGAACTGCGTGCCGGGCTGCGAACAGACGTCGCCCTTGGCGGAGTTCGTGACGGTGACGTCCGTCAGCGTGGCGCTGCCGCGCGCGCCGCCCATCGCGAGGATTCCGCAGCCGTTGTTCGACTTGTCGATCCGCACGTTGGTGATCTTGACGTTCGCCATCTCGCCGCCACCGGTCTTGAACTGGATGCCGTCGTACGTGGAATCGACGATGTCCGTGTCCTTGATGGTGACGCCCGGGATCGGCTGGCCCTGCGGGAACAGGGTGATGGCGCCGAACTCCTGGTCCTCGTTCCAGAACGCGCCGCCCGTGCGGTACAGGGCGTTGTTCGAGATGAGGGTCTGCCCGGAGAAGGGCAGCGGGTCGTGGTCGGTGGCCAGCATGATGCCGGGGTAGTTCATGGTGTCGGCGATGATGTTGTTCTCGATGGTGTTGCCGAAACCGCCGTAGATCGCGATGCCGTTGGCCCGCCAGGGCAGCTGGATCGTGTTGTTACGGAAGTGGTTGTTGGATCCGATGTCCACCGAGGTGTCCTTGACGTACTTGCTGGCCCAGACGGCCAGGGCGTCGTCACCGTTGTTGCGGAAGGACGAGTTGTAGACGGTGGAGTTGCGGGTGCCGTTGGCGAAGTTGATGCCGTCGGCGTAGGTGTTGCGGATCCGCATGCCCGAGAACTCGACGCCGTCGCCCGGCCCCCACAGCTCGGGGATGTTGGTGTAGTCGCGGCCGGCCCAGACGCCGACGTTGGCGTGCTCGATCCAGACGTTGCTGATCTTCGTGCCCTTGCCGAAGCGCCCGTTGAGGCCGACACCGCCCTCTTCCTGGGCGTTGTTGCCGCGGATGGTGCCGGAGCCGAAGATCGCGATGTCCGAGATCTTGGTGTTGTGGTCGATGTCGAAGCCGAAGTTGCCCTCGTGCGGGTGGTTGATGCCGCCCGCCTGGTGCGGCGGGGTCAGCGTGTAGAGCTGCGAGTGCCACATGCCGGCACCCCGGATCGTCACGTCACGGATGCCGACCGTGTTGTAGATCCCCCGGTTCAGCGGGTCGTCGGTGAGGATCTTCTGCTCCTGGCGCCACTGGCCCGCCGGGATCCAGACGCAGGGGATCTCGCCCTTCTGGTCGGCGGTGACGGCGCGCTGGAGGGCGTCGGTGTCGTCGATGCCGTCGTTGGGCACGGCCCCGTACTGGGTGATCGAGACGCACTCCGCGGGCTTCGCGGCCGGCGGGGCGACCTGCTCCAGGTCGATCAGGTCGACGATGTAGAAGGCCGCCGTGTCGCCCGCGTCCCGCTGGAGCCGGAACTTGGTGCCGGCCGGGTAGGACTGGGTCAGCAGGGCGTGGGACTCGTCGAACAGACGGCGGGCGTCGGTTCCCGGCGTGTTGCTGAGCCCTTCCGGGTCGTCGCTGGTGCCGTAGAGCCAGCTGTGCTTCGAGGACAGCGTCAGCTTGCGCACGAACTGGCCGTCGGCGTACAGGCTCAGCGTGGCCTCCCGGCCTCCGCCGGCGGCGGCGTCCGGGATCGAGTTGCGCACGACGATGGAGTTGGCGGCGTTGGTGGAGGTGAACTCCACGTATTCGCCGGTGGAGTTCAGGCGGACCGACTTGCGGCCGGAGGACTCGGTGGCGAAGTTGGTGTGACCGAAGGTCCGCTTGGCGTCGGTGGTGAGCAGGGTGCCCTGGTAGCTGCCGTCCTCCGCCTCGTACTCCGTGTACGGCACGGCTGCGCCCCGGCCGACGACCAGGGAGCGGCTGAAGACGTTGTTGTTCTCGTTGGTCTCCGTCACGGTCGCGGTGGCGTCGGCCGTCGCGGTGAGGGTGACGCCGCCGCTCGCGGCGGTCCAGGTGCCGGAGAGCGGCACGGTGACCGACTGGCCGGCGGCCACCGCGGGCGTGGTCCCGTTCAGGGTGGTGGTCCCCGCGGCGAGGCGGGTGACGCTGCCGGCGGGGACGCCGGTGGTGCCCCGGTTCTGGACGGTGGCCGTGAAGGAGACCTGCGCGCCGACCGCCGGGGAGGACGGGTTCGGGGTGATCGCGGTGACCGTCAGGTCGGGGCCCGGGGTCTGCGTGACGTTCATCTTGCCCGTCGCGGTACGGCTGTTGTTGCCGTTGTCGAGCTCGGGGACCGTGTCGGTCGGGTCGACGGCCGCCGAGACGGTGTAGGCGCCCATCGGGCGCTTGCCGATGGGGACGTTCACGGTGGTCGACTGGCCGGCGGCGAGCGCGGGGACCGCGGCGGAGCCCGCGACGGTGCCCTCGGCGCTGACGTCGACGGTCGTGGCCGGCGCGGCGGCGGTGCCGGCGTTGCGGACGGTGACCTTGGCGGTCACGTCGTCGGCCTCGGACGGGGTGGCCGGCTCCCAGGTGAGCTCGTTGACGACGAAGTCGGGGGCGGGGGCGGCCGTGCCGAGGACCTGGATCTCCGCGACCTGCGTGCCGGGGGCGCCGTTGTTGGAGAAGCCGGTCAGGCGGAGGTCGGAGACCTTGCCGGTCACCGGGATGGTGACCGTGTTCTGGCCCGACGCCGGGTTGAAGGCGTAGTCGGCGCGCGCCTTCAGGGTGGTGAAGCCCGAGGCGGCGGAGGCCCGGCCGAGCACTTCGAAGGACTGGGTGCGCGGGCCCCACGCGGAGTCCGGGTTCAGCTTGACGACGACGCCGGTGACGTCCGCGTCGGAGCCCAGCTTGACGGTGAGCGAGGCGGGGAAGCCGGCGGACTCCCAATAGGTGGACGTGCTGTCGTCGTTGGCGTTGCCGGCGGCGTAGTTCTGGGTGGTGGAGGTGGCCTCGATGGGCTTGTTGCGGGCCAGGTTGGTGCCGGTGACCGGGGGCGGGTCGCCCGGGTCCTCGCCTCCGCCGGTCTCGCCGTAGACCTCCAGCTCGGAGAGCTGGGCGGCGTTCCAGCCGGAGTTGGTCCCCACCTGGACGCGGACGAAGCGGGCCGTGGCCGCCGGCAGGTCGATGTTCACCGTGTTGGCGGCGGAGGGGTCGAACGCGCGCGCCTGGGCGGCGGTGAGGGTGCTGAACGCGGTGCCGTCGGCGCTGCCGAGGACGGCGAGGGACTGGTTGCGCGCCTCCCAGCCGGTCGGCAGCTTGAGCGCGAGGCGGTCGAGGTCGACCTGCGTGCCCAGGTCGACCTGCACCCACTGCGGGAAGGAGCCCAAGGGGCCTTCCCAGTAGGACTGTTGGCTTCCGTCGGTGACGTGGGACGCCGGGTAGCCGCCGTTGGCGCCGCCGGCCGTCGCGGCTCGGCCGAGCGCGAGGTTGGTGTCCGCCGCGGCGGCCTGCGCGGGGACGGGGAGCAGTCCTACGGAGATCAGGCCCGCTGTCAGCAGACCGACCCCCAGCCGCCTGCTCGGGTGTGTGCCTCTCATGGTGACCTCTCCGCATGCGGGCAGGGTTCGTGACCTGTCCCCTGTCCGTGGAGCACTCACCGACGGACGCACAGGGAAGCTCATGGAGCTCGGCAGGATCACGCGCCAAGAGCCCAACATGGCTCTGACAAGGATCGGATGACAGCCAGCCGGGTTCTTGAGTTGCTCTGTGGCTCATTTACGCTGTCAGCCCGCAAGGTTTCTACTGGATGACGACTTTGTCAACGGTTCCCGTTCGATCCCCGGCAAGCGAGGGAGCCGGAAACGACAACGGCACCGATGTCGACGCCGCCAGGGGCGGGGACACCGGTGCCGGTGGGCAGGAGTCATTCAGTTATCGGACGGCAAGTCCCGGTAAAAACGCGGGAGTTCGGGCTCTCGAGTCAGGAAGCCGGCGGCGGAGCCGTCGAGCCGCGGACCACGAGCTCGGGCTCGAAGAGCAGTTCCCCCGAGTGGTGCTGGGTCCCCTGGACCTGCGTGATCAGGAGGTCCACCGCGGCGCGCCCCATGGCCTCGATGGGCTGCCGCACCGTCGACAGCGGCGGTTCCGTGCACGTCATGAACGCGGAGTCGTCGAAGCCCACGACCGACACGTCGGCGGGAACCGCCAGGCCGCGCCGCCTGGCGGCCCTGATCGCGCCGAGGGCCAGGGGGTCGCTGCCGCAGACGATGCCGGTGACCCCCCTGTCGAGCAGCCGCGCGGCAGCGGCCTGACCGCCCTCCAGGGAGAAGATCGAGCGCTCCACGAAGGTGTCGTCCCAGTCCAGGCCGGCCGTCGCGGCGGCCACGCGGGCGGCTTCCAGCTTGCGCCGGGAGGGCACGTGGTCGCCGGGTCCGAGCACGAGCCCGATGCGCTCGTGCCCCAGCGAGGCGAGGTGGCGCCACGCCTGCTCGATGGCGACGGCGTCGTCGCAGGACACGCACGGGAAGTCGAGCCCCTCGATGGACGCGTTGATCAGGACGACCGGGATGTTGCGCTCGGCCAGCCGGTAGTAGTGGTCGTGCGGGGCATCGGCCTGCGCGAAGAGTCCGCCGGCGAAGACGACACCGGAGACGTGCTGCTGGAGCAGGAGTTCCACGTAGTCGGCCTCGGAGACGCCGCCCTTGGTCTGGGTGCAGAGCACCGGGGTGAGTCCCTGCTGGGCGAGCGCACCGCCGATGACCTCGGCGAACGCCGGGAAGATGGGGTTCTGGAGTTCGGGAAGCACCAGGCCGACGAGCCTGGCCCGCTCTCCGCGCAACTGCGTCGGCCGTTCGTAGCCGAGCACGTCGAGCGCCGTCAGCACGGACTGCCGGGTCGTCTCGCTGACTCCGGGCTTGCCGTTGAGGACACGGCTCACCGTGGCCTCGCTGACCCCCACCTTTTTCGCCACCAGAGCAAGTCGTCGCGTCATACACGCAAGTGTAGCGCAAACTACGCAAGCGAGTTTCGCCATCTTGCTTACTCGGGTGGCTTTCCTGACGTAAAAGAATCGAAAGGCGCCCTGCTCCCTCGGTCAGGAAAGGCGGCCCTCGCGTCAGGGCCAGGGGGTGGGCTCCGGGGGCGTGACGACCGGAGGGCGGTCGTCACAGGTGAGGGTGTTCGGCAGCAGCCAGGGCGCGAGCCAGCCGCCGTCGTTGCCGCCCAGGTCGGTCAGCGCGAACTCGGAGCCCGTGGCGGGGAAGTTGAAGGAGCCGCAGTTGTTGACGCCGACGGCCCCGACGTTGCGGGCGTCGACGTTCTCGAAGGTGGCGGAGCCCTTCGTCCGGGCGCTGAGGACGGAGTTGCCGGTGCCGTCGACCCGGATGTCCTTGAAGTGGACGTCCGGAATGCCGTGACGGTCCTTCACCCCGTACTCGCTGACCAGCATGATCGCGTTGTGGGTGGAGTCGAGGTAGTGGTCCCCGGCGACCCGTACGTCGGCGTCGATCGAGCCGTCCAGGGCGTAGAGCCAGAGGGCGCCGAGTCCGATCTTCCAGTTGAGGTCGAGGGTGCCGGCGCGGACGGCGGTGTTGTCGGTGAAGCGGAGGGTGCCGGTGAAGGGCTGGGCGCCGAAGCGGGATCCGGCGTGCAGGGCGCTGCCCTCGCGGACCGGGTCGGCGACGAGGTTGCCGCTGACGGTGTTGTCCTCGCCGCCGTAGATCGCGATGCCGTTGGCGAGGGTGGGCGACTGGACGGTGTTGCGGGTGACGGTGTTGCGGGCGTCGGCGGTCTTCTCCGACCAGAGGGCGATGCCGTCGTCGCCGGTGTTGCGGATGAAGTTGTTCCGGACGAGCGAGTCGGTGACGCCGGTGTGGAAGTTGAGGGCGTCGGCGATCTGGTCGGTGATGATGTTGTTCGTGACCTTGACGTTGCGCAGGGGGCCGTCGAACCAGAGGCCGACCTTGGTGCGGTGCAGGTGGAGGCCGTCGATGGTGGAGTCGCTCATGGCGCCGCCGATGGCGTTGACCTGGTCGGTGTCGATCCGCTCGCGGACGTCGCCCTCGATCGCGAAGCCGCGCAGGTGCACGTCGCGGCTGCCGCCCTCGGAGGCGGGCTTGCCGTAGAGGCCGACGCCGGTGTGGCGGGAGCCGTCGGGCGCGGGCTCGGCGAGGGTGACCTGACGGCCCTTGAGGACGGTGTGCCAGTTGCCGGCGCCGACGAGGGTGACGTCGTCGACCTCGATGTGGCGGTCCACCCGGAAGGTGCCCGGCGGCAGGTAGACGGGCCGGTCGAGGCGGCGGGCGAGGGCGATGGCCCGCTCGATTGCGGGAGCGGCGTCCCGGCGGCCGGTCGGGTCGGCGCCCAGGAGCCGTACGTCGATCCCCCCGCGCTCGACGTGCGGCGGGGCGACGAGTTCGGTGTCGAGGAGGTCGATCACGGTCCAGGCGGCGCGGCTGCCGGCCGGCACCGTCAGGCGTACCTTCTCCCCCGCCCGGAAGGTCTTGCCGAGCTTGAGGCGCTGCTCGTCGTAGAAGTGGGTGGGCCGGAAGGGCTTGTCGAAGACGGGCGCCGGCGTGGTGGCGGACGGGACGCAGGCGCACTCGGCGAGCCACCAGTCGGGGTGGAGCAGGTCGGCGCCGGGGTCGTTGGTGAAGGGGTACTGGTTGTAGAGCCAGGAGTACTGCGAGGTCAGCGCCATCGTCGTGCGGTGGCGGCCGTCGACGGAGACGTCCAGGGGCGCGGTGATGCCGCCGCCCCCGGGCGCGTCCGGGATGCTGTAGCGGACGGTCAGGGCGTTGGCCGCGCGGGGCAGGGTGAACTCGACGTACTGGCCGGGGACGAGCCGGACCGCCTTCCGGCCGGACGCCTCCGAGGGGAGGGTGTACGGGGTGCGGTCCGGGCCGATGACGGTCCCGTCGGTACGGGCGTTCTCCGCCTCCTGCTCGTCGAAGGCGACGTCGGCGCCCCGTCCGGCCACGAGCGCGGGGTCGAGTCCGGCGCGGGTGACGGCCGGGGCCGAGGGGCGGGCGGGTCCGGTGGGTGAGGCGGTCGCCGTGGTGACGGCCGCCTGGCCGAGGCAGAGGAGCGCGCAGGCGACGGCGGTGGCTCTGGTACCGGCGCGCACGCGCGGACGAACGCGGCTGGGGATCATCTGAGCTCGCTTCTCTGACGGTGTGGAGCCGCGGCGAACGGGCGTCGCGGCGGCGGGCGGACGGTGCGTCGGCTGCGAGCGGGGGTCGAGCCGCACGCGCGGAAGCCCCGCTCCCGGCCCCCCACGGAACGGGAACGGGACTTCCGTCGCGGCCGGGGTCAGGTCCCGGCCGCGGCCATCGCGCGCCCCGCGGCCGACGGAGTCGGCGCTGAGCGGCCTGGGGCGCGCGATGGGGTCTTTCCGGAGCCGCCGTCGACGGTCAGGTGCGCCGGCGGCGCGGTCGGGGCGGCCCGGGGGTCATGCCTGGAGCCAGGCGGCGGTGTCCGGGGGAAGGGTGCCGGCGGGGTCGAGGGGGCCGCTCGTGAGCAGGAGCGCGGAGTTGGCCGGGAGTTCGACGGGGGCGGGCGAGAGGTTGACGACGCAGATCAGGCCGTGCTCGCGGGCGAAGGCGAGGACGCCGTCGCCTGCGGGGAGCCAGCGCATCGGTCCGTCGCCGAGGCCGGGGTGGGTGCGACGCAGTTCGAGCGCGGTGCGGTAGAGGGTGAGCATGGAGTCGGCGTCGGCGCTCTGCCGGTCGACGGCGTAGCGGGCCCAGTCGGCGGGCTGCGGCAGCCAGGGCTCCGTACCGGGCGGGGTGCCGAATCCGAAGGAGGGCGCTTCGGCCTTCCACGGCAGGGGGACGCGGCAGCCGTCGCGGCCCGGGTCGGTGCCGCCGGAGCGGAAGTGCATGGGGTCCTGGATGCGGTCGCGGGGGATGTCGGCTTCGGGAAGGCCGAGCTCCTCGCCCTGGTACAGGTAGACCGAGCCGGGGAGGGCGAGGGTCAGCAGGGCGGCCGCGCGGGCCCGGCGGGTGCCGAGCTCCGGGTCGGTGGGGGTGCCGAAGCGCTTCTTGGCGAAGTCGAAGCCGGTGTCCTCGCGGCCGTAGCGGGTCGCCGTACGGGTCACGTCGTGGTTGCAGAGTACCCAGGTGGCGGGGGCGTGGACGGGGGCGTGCTCGGCGAGGGTGTCGTCGATGGTCCGGCGCAGGGAGTCGGGGTCCCAGGGGCAGGCGAGGAAGTTGAAGTTGAAGGCGGTGTGGAGTTCGTCGGGGCGCAGGTAGCGGGCGAAGCGCTCGGAGTCGGGGAGCCAGACCTCGCCGACGAAGACGCCGTCGTACGCGTCGGCGATGGCGCGCCAGGAGCGGTAGATGTCGTGGATCTCGTCCTGGTCGATGTAGGGGTGGGCGTCGGCGCCCTCGGTGAAGTCGGGCAGGTCCGGGTGCTTGGTGAGCAGGGCGGCGGAGTCGATGCGGACGCCGGCGACGCCGCGCTCGAACCAGAAGCGCAGCACGTCCTCGTGTTCGCGGCGGACGTCGGGGTGGTTCCAGTTGAGGTCGGGCTGTTCGGGAGTGAAGAGGTGCAGGTACCACTCTCCGTCGGGCACCCGGGTCCAGGTGTCGCCGGAGAACTGCGAGGGCCAGTTGTTCGGCGGGAGTTCCCCGTGCTCGCCGCGGCCGGGGCGGAAGTGGAACCGCTCGCGCTCGGGGCTGCCGGGTCCGGCGGCGAGGGCGGCCCGGAACCAGGCGTGCTGGTCGGAGACGTGGTTGGGCACGATGTCGACGATGACCTTGATGCCGTGCTCGGCGGCCTCGGCGATCAGCTTCTCGGCGTCGTCGAGGGTGCCGAAGGCCGGGTCGATGGTGCGGTAGTCGGCCACGTCGTAGCCGCCGTCGACGAGCGGCGAGAGGTACCAGGGGGTGAACCACACGGCGTCCACGCCGAGTTGCCGGAGGTAGGGCAGGTTCGCCCGGACACCCGCGAGGTCGCCCGTGCCGTCTCCGTCGCCGTCCGCGAAGCTGCGGGGATAGACCTGGTAGATGACGGCGTCGCGCCACCATTCATGGGTGCGGGAGGGGTGCACGGCTGCCACGGGAGGTCCTTTCGGGCAGGTGGGACTCCGCCGCCGGCCGGGACGGGGCATGGATGGTGCCGGCCGGCGGCGGAGGCGTGTGGGTGGTGAGGCGGGGGGAGGTGAGGGGCGCGGGGCGCGGGTCAGCCCTTGACGCTGCCGGCGGTGAGGCCCGCCATGATGCTCCGCTGGAAGAAGACGAACACGATGATCATCGGAATGCTCGCCATCACCAGACCCGCCATGATCTGGTTCTGCGTCACCTGTCCGGCGGTCTGGGAGAGGCCCACGCTGATCGTCATCTTCTCGCTGTCCGGCAGGACGAGCAGCGGCCAGACGAAGTCCTTGAACACCATCACGATGGTGAAGATGGACACGACGCCGAGGATGGGCCGCGAGATCGGCAGGATGATCGAGACGAGCACGCGCCACGGCGGCACTCCGTCGATCTCCGCCGCTTCGAGGATCTCGTCGGGAATCGAGTCGAAGAATCGTTTGAGCAGGAAGATGTTGAACCCGTTGGCCGCCACCGGGAACCAGATCGCCCAGGGCGTGTTGAGCAGGTTCCAGCCGAAGACCGGCACGTCGGTGACGGTGATGTACGCCGGGATCATGACGACGATCGGCGGGATCATCAGGGTCGCGAACATCGCTCCGAGGATCACGTTGCCGAACATCGGGCGCAGCTTGGACAGCGCGTACGCGGCCGTCACGTCCACCGCGAGGGCGAACAGCCAGGCTCCGACCGAGTAGAAGACCGTGTTCTTCAGGAGGAGCCCGACGTCGAAGAGCTCCCACGCGTCCGCGAAGACCGAGAAGTCCGGGTTCTCCGGCCACAGCGTCGGCGGCATCTGGGCGATCTCCTCGCCCGATTTCATCGCGCCCGTGACCATCCAGTACAGCGGGAAGACGAAGACGAGCGTGAACACGGCGAGGACGGCGGCGAGCACCGTCCAGTAGATCCGCGATCCCCAGCGGGACTTGAGCTCCAGGGGCGAGACGATGGTGCGGGAGTGGCCCTCGGCCCAGTGGGCGCGGCGCCGCTCGCGCGGGCGCTTCGCGGCCGGCGGCGCTCCCTCGGGGGTGTCCCCGGCGGTTTCCGGGTGGGCTGTCGTGTCGACGGTGTTGGCCACGGGACTACCTCTTCTCGTCGCGGGTCAGCCTGAGCTGGACTGCGGCGACCGCAAGAAGAACGATCATGAGCATGACTCCGAGCGCGCTGCCGGCGCCGTAGTTGCCGCCGTAGACGAAGGCGTACTGGTACATGAGGAAGGCGACGGTGACGGTCGCGTTCTCCGGTCCTCCGCCGGTGAGCATGTAGGGCTCGATGAACACCTGCATGGTGGCGACGACCTGGAGCATCAGCATGAGCAGCAGGATCAGCCGGGTCTGCGGGATGGTGACGTTCCAGATCCGCCTGAAGACGCCGGCTCCGTCGAGTTCGGCCGCCTCGTAGAGGTCACCGGGGATGTTCTGGAGCGCGGCGAGGTAGATCAGGACGCCGGAGCCCATGTTCATCCAGGTGGAGACGATGACCAGGGAGATCAGCGCGGTGTCCGTGGAGTCCAGCCAGGACAGGCCCGGCAGGCCCACGAAGTCGAGCAGCTGGTTGAACAGGCCCGGTCCGGGGTCGTAGAACCAGCGGAAGAGCAGCACCGAGACGATCGGGGGCAGCATCACCGGCAGGTACACGACGAAGCGCAGATATCCGCGTGCGTGCCGGAGTTCGTTGAGCACGATCGCGACCGCGAACGGGATCACGTAGCCGCACAGCAGGGCGAGGAAGGTGAAGGCGAAGGTGTTCTTCCATGCCTGGCCGAAGGCCGGGTCCTCGACCACCGAGCGGAAGTTGTCCAGGCCCACCCACTGGGGCTCGTCGACCAGGTTGGTCTCCTGGAAGCTGAGCACGACCTGCCGGATGATCGGCCACCAGGCGAACAGCGCGAAGCAGAACAGGGCCGCGCACAGGAATCCGTAGGCGGTGATGTTGGTGCGAAGCGTCCTTCCCCTGCGTGAGGGACGTGAAGGACGCGAGGGACGAGCGGGTGGCCGGCTCCGCGGCGTCGGGGGCCGCTTCGCCGGCAGGGTGGGTGTGTCCATGGTGATCTCCCGTTCCACGCCGCGGGCAGGGGTGCCGCACTCCGTCGGATGCGGATGCGGATGCGGTGGCGGATGCGGCACCCCTCCCACGACGGTCAGCTCTTCGCCAGAATCGTGTTCGCCTTGCCCTCGGCATCGGCGAGCAGCTTGTCGATGTCGGCGTTCTCGCGGGTCAGCACCGCGGACATGGGCACGTCCAGCACGGCGTAGAGCTCCTGCGCCTTCGCCGGCTCCAGCTTGAGCTCGACGTTCTTCGACCCGTCGAGGTAGGGCTGGTAGTACTCGACCGGCAGGACCGCGTTCTCGGCGCGGAGTGCGGCGATCTCCTTGCCGGTCGGCGAGTCACCCATGTAGTCGTTGTTCGGCACGCCGACGGCCTCGCCGTTGGCCTTGCCGCGCGCGTAGTCGTGACGGCCCTTGCCCGGCGTGTTGAACTGGAAGTCGATCCACCGCAGGCCGGCCTCGGTCTCGGCGGCGCTCGCCTTCGGGTTGATCATGTACGCCTCGCCACCGGTGAGCGACGCCTTGCTCTCGGGTATGGGGGCGATGCCGTACTGGTCCTTGCTTCCCTGGAACTTCTGCACCAGGTCGGTGACGACGTCCGGGGCGCCGAGCATCATGCCCGTCTTGCCGGCCGCCATCTGCTGCATCAGCGCCTCCCAGCCGATCAGCACCTTCTTGCCGACGCTGTCGTCCTTCCAGCGCATGTCGTGCAGTGTCTGCAGGACGGCCTTGCCCTCGGCGCTGTTGAAGGCCGCCTTGCCGTCCACGACCATCTCGCCGCCTCTGCTGAAGACGGACTGCGCGAAGTGCCAGCCGCCGACGTTGCCGCCGCCGTACTCCCCGTATCCGACGTAGCCGTCACCCAGACCCGCGATCTTCTTGGCCGCCTCACGGACCTCGTCCCACGTCTTCGGCGGGGAGTTGGGGTCGAGGCCCGCCTGCTCGAAGAGCTTGCGGTTGTAGACGAGACCGACGCTGTAGCTGACGTTGGGGACGCCGTAGATCTTGCCGTCCTTCGTCAGCATGTCCCGGACGTCCTGGCGGATGCTTCCGAAGTTCTTCACGAGATCCGTGGACGCGGTGATGTCCTTCGCCTGTCCCTTGGCCATGACGTCGGCGTAGTTCGTGACGGGAGCCATGAAGACCGTCTCCATCTGGCCGCCGGCCAGCTTCGCGGCGAAGGTCTTCGGGTCGAAGCACGGCTGCTGGTCCGTGCTCTTGACCTTGACACCCGGGTGCGCCTTCTCGAACGCCTTGACGTCGTCGTCCCATGCCTGGCGCTGCTTGGGTGCCGTCTTCGCCGGCTGACACGCCACGGTGATCGTGACGTCCCCCTCGGCTCCGGTGTCCGTGTCACCACCGCACGCCGTGGCCGACAGGACGAGAGCTGAAGAGATCAGAGAGATCGCGAGGTTGCGGGGCTTCATTACGGCTCCTCCGAGGTGGTACCCAGGGCACTGCCCTGATCGGAGCGTCACACTAGGACGCAGAACAGAGCGACGCAAGATTTCGACCCAACATTGCATGATTACGACTGCGTCACGAGGGTCTTGGACTGCCGAACCTCAGAGTCTGCCCTGATGGCGGTGGCGTCACGGCATCGACAACCGCACCCACAGGGCAATTTCACCCGACAGCTCATCCTGTTCTGATCTTCGTCGACTTCTTGCAAGTTACGTGTCGCTCGCGCCATGCCTCCGGCGGGCGGCGTTCGCCGCGGACGCCTCAGTACGTGCGCATACTGCGCATGATCGCGTGCACCTCGCCGACCACCGGCGGCAGCCTTGAGGTTCGTCCGTCAGCCCTCACCCACTGGGGCACGTCGGCGTCGAACCGCCACTGCCGACCTTCCCTCTCCCGACGCCGGGCGGCCTCGCCCTCACGCGCCGCGGCACAGCCGGTGTCACCGAGGACCGGCTCGCAGATCCTCTTCACCGCGTGCACTCCGTTCGCCACTCTGCGTGCATGTCGCGCCGGCGTGTCCACGGGAAGGAGGTCCGGAACTCTCCCCGCTCCGGTTGCCGCGGCCAATTACTCGCGCGAAAGTCTTGAACAAGACTGTCGTTAACGTACAACCTGTTCGTCATCAGGGACAGAGGTGGACGGCGTCTGCTGTTCATCCGGCATGCGCGCGTCCCCGCGGGAGCTGTCGACCGGCCGTGGACCGGTCCGGTCTCACGGCCTCGCACCCTTCCTCTCCGAGCCGCAGGAGTGACCCGTGATCGAACCCACCTCCCCCTCGCCGCCCGTCGCCGCCGACCGGGCGGCCGCACGGCCCCCGGTGTTCGACCGGCGGCGGGCCTGGCTGATCACGGCGCTGATCGTGGCGTTCATGCTGATCAACCACGCCGACAAGGCCGTCCTGGGCCTCGCGGCCGTGCCGATCATGGACGAGCTCGGCATCAGCAACAGCACGTACGGGATGATCTCCAGCTCGTTCGCCCTGCTCTTCAGCCTCTCCGGGCTCGCCGTCGGCTTCGTCTCCGCCCGCGTGTCCAGCAGGGTGCTGCTGTTCACCATGGCGATCCTGTGGGCGGTGGCCCAGCTGCCCGCCCTGATCGTGGCCTCGGTCCCGGCGCTGGTGGCCGGACGGGTGCTCCTGGGGGCGGCGGAGGGGCCCGCGGCCTCGATGTCGATGCACGCGCTGTACAAGTGGTTCCCCGCGGACCGGCGGGGGCTCCCCTCGGCGCTCCAGATCAGCGGGGCCGCGCTGGCCATGCTGGTCGCCGCTCCGGTCGTGACCTGGCTGATCACGGCTTTCGGCTGGCGGTCCGCGTTCGTGGTGCTCGCGGTGACGAGCACGGTGTGGAGCCTGGTGTGGTGGCGGCTCGGCCACGACGGCCCGTACGGGCAGGAGCCCGCGCCCCGACCGAAGGCCGTGACGCCGGACAGCCCGAGCACACACGCCGGACCCGAGCGGCTGCCGTACCGCCGGCTGCTGCTGAGCGGCACGGTGATCGGGAGCATCGCGGCGGCCTTCGGCGCCTCGTGGGCACTGGCGCTGAGTCACGCCTGGCTGCCCGTCTACCTCCGTACCCAGCAGGGCATGACCCCGGGCGGGGCCGCCACGCTGATCAGCGGGATCTCCGCGCTGAGCCTGGTCCTGCTCCTGTCGGTGCCCCCGATGGCGGACCGGCTCCGGCGCCGGGGGGCCTCGGACCTCTGGACGAGCGCCGCCCCTCAGGGCGTCGCCGTGGCCGTCGCGGGCCTGGCCATGGCCGCCTTCCCGTTCGTCGACCAGCCTTCCGCCCGGGTCGGCCTCCTGGTCGTGGCGTTCGGCGGTCACGCCGTGGCCTTCCCCATGCACTACATGACGACGTCGGCCGTGGTCCCGGCGGCGCAGCGGGGGGCGGTGTTCGGCATCGTCGCCGCCGCCGGGACCCTGCCGAGCCTTCTCGCGCCCTCACTGACCGGGCACCTGCTGGACTCCGCCGCGTCCCCGGCCGCCGGCTACACCCACGCGTTCCTGCTGACCGCCGCCGTGATGGTGGTCTGCGGGCTGGCGGCCCTCGTCCTGATCCGTCCCGAACGGGACGCGCGGCGGCTCGCGCCGGCCCCGGGGGCCGGTGCCGTACCCCGGGCGGCCGCGCGCGCCTAGGGCCTGTCCGGCGGATCAGGGTCGGGTAGGCCACGGCGTCTGGTGCGGTGCATCGCAAGGCGCCGGAGCGTCTCGATAGCGGAGCTATCGGGGCGTTTCGGCAACGCGGCGAGGTGCCGTGCCAGGCGCCGTGGCCCCGGCCATGATCCGCCGGACAGGCCCTGAGCCCTCGGCGCCCCCTCGGCACCCGCGCCCGCCCCCGTCGAACGATCCCCGTGACCTGCCCGGCCGGGCGCCCGTGGCGTGCCCGGTCAGGCCGGCGGGGCCTCGAAGCCGCTGGCCCAGTACCGGCCGCGCATCGCGAGGTCGAGCAGCATGCGCACGACCTCCTCGGCGGGCAGGGACGGGGCGTCCTGCTCGACCCACCAGCGCAGGACGGCGATCTGCTCCCCCACCCAGACGCGGGCCAGGAGCTCGGGGTCGATGCGCGGCTGGACGGCGTTGCGTTCGGCCCGCGCCCTGAACTCCTCGGCGGTGGCGGCCGCGCAGGCGTCGACGAACATCTGCAGCGGCCTCCCGTCCCCCTCGCCGCGCAGCACGATCCGGTACAGGTCGCGCTCCTCGCGGGCGTGCCGCAGCATCTCCAGGACGGGCTTTCCGGTGAAGCCGACCGCGCTGTCGGCGACGGCGGGCTCCAGCCGCTCGCCGAGCTGGACCAGGAGATCGGCCGTCACCCGGGCGAACAGGTCCTCCTTGTCCCGGAAGTGGGCGTAGAAGGTCGCCCGGGCCACGTCCGCCCGCTCGGTGATGTCCTCCACCGTCAGCGCGGTGAAACCCCGCTCCAGGACCAGTTCCACCAGGGCCGCGCCCAGGGCGCGGCGTGAGCGCCTGGTGCGTCTGTCCTCGGCCACCCGTACCTCCTCGATCGTCGCCAGTGCAGGGCGCTCAGTCTAGGAGACGCTTGACACCCGAACAGTTACTGAACAAGCTGTCTGTAATCAGCCTAGTCGTAAATTTACGCAGTCGGCCCGTCGGCCGACACCGTTTCCCCGGCTTCGCGCTTCCCTCTGGAGCACGTCTTGATGAATCTCGGCACGTACCTGTCCCGCAGCGCCCGCTACTGGCCCGACGCCGCGGCCCTCGTCTGCGGGGAGCGGCGGTGGACCTTCACCGAGCTCGACCGCACCACCCATCGGCTCGCCTCCGCCCTCGCCGGCCGCGGCCTGCGCCCCGGTGACGCGGTGGCCTCACTCGCCTGGAACCGCGGCGAGCTCGTGGAGGTCGAATTCGCCCTCTACAAGGCGGGGTTGACCCGCGCGCCGATCAACGCCCGCCTGGGGCGCGGCGAGATCGAGCACATCCTGCGGTACGCCCCCGTACGCGTGCTGGTCTTCGACGCCGCCCACCGCGAGGACGCCCTCGCGGCGATCGCGGCGGCCGGCACCGACTGCCTGCCCGTACCGCTGGACGCGCCGGGCACTCCGGCCGCGAGCGAGGTCGGCTACGAGGCGCTCCTCGCCGAGGGGGACGAGGCCCCGTTCCTCGTCGACGTGGAGGAGTCGGACCCGTGCGTCCTGAACTTCACCTCCGGCTCCACGGGAGCGCTGAAGGCCGCGGTGCAGACGGTCGGCAACCGCCTCGCCAACATGCGCAAGCTGCTGATGTCCGACGAGTCCCGGCCCCGCCCGGGCACCCGCTACCTGGCCTGCGGCCCCATCACCCACGCCACCGGCATGGCCCTGCTGGCCGGCGTCTTCGGCGGCTCGACCACCCACGTCCTGCCCACCTGGAGCCCCGAGGCGTTCCTGGAGACGGTCCAGAAGGAGGGCATCACCACGACCTTCCTGGTGCCTGCCATGGTGAACATGGTGCTCGCCCACCCCGGCGCCGAGGCGTACGACCTCTCCTCGCTGACGAGCGTCCGGGTCGGCGGCGCCCCGATCTCCCCGCGGCGCCTGCGCGACGCCGTGGCGTTCTTCGGCCCGGTCGTCGCCCAGGGCTACGGCCTCGGAGAGACCACGAGCGTGGTCGCGGGGCTGAGCGGCGAGGAGATCGCCCACGCGGTGCGGGAGGACGCCGAGCTGCTCCAGTCGTGCGGCCGTGCCACGTACGACACCGAGATCCGTGTCGTCGACGAGGCGGGCAGGGAGCTCGGCCCCCGGGAGGTCGGCGAGATCATCGTGCGCGGCCCCGACTGCGTCCGCGCGTACTGGCAGGACCCCGAGCTGTCGGCCGAGACCTTCCGCGACGGCTGGGTCCACACCGGCGACCTGGCGTGGATGCGGGAGGACGGTTACCTCTTCCTCGTCGACCGCAAGAAGGACATGATCATCTCGGGCGGGTTCAACATCTACTGCACCGAGGTCGAGGCCGCCCTCTACGAGCACCCCGCCGTCCGGGAGGTCTGCGTCGTCGGCGTCCCCGACGAGAAGTGGGGCGAGGCCGTCAAGGCCGTCGTCGTGCCCCACACCGGCGCGGCCGTGACCGCCGACGAGCTGATCGCCTTCTGCGCCGAGCGGCTCGACCGCTTCAAGAAGCCGGGCTCCGTCGACTTCACCGCCGAACTGCCCCACAACCGCAACGGAAAGCTCGACCGCAAGGCGGTCCGGGAACCGTTCTGGGCCGGTGCCGGCCGCCGCGTCAACTGACCTCCCCCACCCGACCACCGCCGGAGCGCCCCGTGACCTTCTCCCTGCGTCCCTCGTACGACGACCCCCACACCGCCCGACTCGTCGAGCGGCTGCGCGACTACCTCGACGGCGAACTCGCCGACTACGAGGCCGAGCGCCGCATCACCCCCACCAGCCGACTCACCCGCGCCGACCTCGAACCCGTCTGGCGCCGCAGCCGCGAACTCGGCTTCTACGGCATCCACCTGCCCGAGGAGTACGGCGGCCAGAACCTCAGCTACACCCAGCTCGCCGCCCTGAAGGAGGAGGTCGGCGCCAGCGGACGCGTCCTGTCCCACAGCGTCCTCGGCGACATGGGCGGCCCGCTGCGCGCGGGCGACATCCTCAAGCACGCCACCCCGTACCAGCTGGACACGTACCTGCTGCCGCTGATCCGCGGCGAGCGCGCCTGCTGCTTCTCCCTCACCGAGACCGACGCCGGCTCCGACGTCCGCTCCATGACCACCACCGCCGTGCGCGACGAGGACCGGGACGGCTTCCGGCTGACCGGACACAAGGTCTTCTCCTCCGCCGGCCCCTTCGCCGACTTCGCCATCGTCGTCGCCCGCATGGCCGGCACCGGCGAACAGGAGGGCGACAAGCCCTCGTTCTCGGCCTTCCTCGTCGACCTCGACAGCCCCGGCTGCCGCGTCGAGGACGGCGCGACCCCCATGTCGGGCGAGCACATCGAGAGCGACATCGTTTTGGACGACTGCTTCGTCCCCGCCGCCAACCTCCTCGGCGAGGAGGGCAAGGGCATGCGCATCGCGCTGGGCCGGGTGACCACCAACCGCCTGCTGCACTGCCCCACCGTCCTCGGCGCCACCCGACGCGCCCTCGACCTGACGCTGAACCGGACCCGCACCCGCAAGGTGGCCGGCGGGCAGCCGCTCCTCATGCTCCAGGCCATCCAGCACAAGGTCGCCGACATGGCCACCGAGCTCTACGCGGCCCGTTCCATGACGTACGCCGCCCTCGCCGCCCTCGACGAGGGCCGCGAGGTCCACGCCGAGGCGTTCATGTGCAAGCTGTTCGTCGCCGAGTCCGCCTTCCGCATCCTCGACGAGGCCGTCCAGATCCACGGCAAGGAGGGCCTGACCCAGGGCAACGAGATCGAGTTCCTCTTCCGCAAGATCCGCATGTTCCGCGTCCTCACCGGCACCTCCGAGATCCAGCGCAACGGAATCGCCAAACTCCTGGCCTTCCACCACTGAACCGCCCCGATCCGCCCCCTCGAAAAGGCCACTCCCCATGACCGCCACTGCTCCGCGCTGGTCCGCCCTCACCGGCAAGCGCGTCCTCGACCTCTCCCGCCTCCTGCCCGGCCCCTACGCCACCTCGATGCTCGCCGACCTCGGCGCGGACGTCGTCAAGGTCGAGGACCCGGCCGGCGGCGACCTCCTCCGCTTCGCCCCGCCCCTGTTCGACGCCCTCAACCGCAACAAGCGCTCCCTCACCCTCGACCTGCGCACCGACGACGGCCGGCGGACCTTCCTCGCCCTGGCCGCCACCGCCGACGCCGTCGTGGAGAGCTTCCGCCCCGGCGTCCTCGACGACCTCGGCATCGGCCTCGACGCCCTGCACGCGGTCAACCCCGGGCTCGTCCTGTGCTCCCTCACCGGGTACGGGCAGACCGGCCCCTACGCCGCCAAGCCCGGACACGAACTGAACTTCCTCGGCCTCTCCGGCTTCTTCGCCGTCCCGGGCCGCCTCGACGGCGCCCCGACCCGCCCCGGCGTCCGCGTCGGGGACATGGCCGGAGCCATGCACGCCGCCCTCGCCCTCACGGCCGCCCTCGCCGGCGACCGCGCCACCCGGCAGGGCCAGCACATCGACGTCTCCCTCTCCGAGTCCATCACCGCCTGGTGCTCCCTCTTCGCCCTCCCCCTCCTCGGCGTCGAGGACCCCCTCGCGGCCGGGCTCGTCCAGGGCGACAACGACGTCTTCGTCACCGCCGACGGCCGCGCGCTGTCCCTGGCCACCTTCGAGGACAAGTTCTGGATCCGGCTGCGCACCGACCTCGCCCCCGAGTTCCCGGAGTTCCCCGAGCTCGACTCCGCCGCGTTCGACCGGCGCGCCGACCGCACCGCCGCGAGGGACCGGGTCGGCGCGCTCCTGCGCCGCCTCTTCGCGGCGCGCGACCACGACTGGTGGCACCAGCGGCTCGACGCCATCGGCGCACCCTGGGCCCCCGTCCTCACCCGCCCCGCCGACCTCCTCACCGACCCCCAGGCCCAGGCCCGCGCGCTCTTCCACGAACCGGCCACCGGCGCCTCCACGCCCCAGGCCCGCTTCCCCGTCACCTTCGACGCGGGACTCGACACCTTCCGCCGGCCCGCCCCCGCCCTCGGCGAGCACACCGAGGAGCTGCTCGCGGAACTCGGCCTGCCCGAGGACCGGCGGCCGGGGGCGTGACTAGGACACCGGGCTCGCCGGGCTCGTGGTGAGCGGGGGGCGGCGGTCGGGGCCCCAGCTCCAGGGCCGGAGCCGCTCCAGGGCCTTGCCGACGCGGAAGACGGTCGGGTCGTCATAGGTGTGGCCGACGATCTGGACACCCGTGGGGACGCCCCAACTGGAGCGTCCGCTCGGCACGTTGAGGACGGGGCAGCGGTTGTTGATGTTGAAGGGGGCGGTCATGGCCGCCCACAGGGGCTCGCCGTGGTCCTCGCCGTTCACCACCAGGCGGCCCAGGAGGTCGTCTCCCGCGGGCAGGCCGGGGACGGCCGTCGTGGGGCAGACCAGGACGTCGAAGGGGGCCATGGCCTCGGCCAGTTCGCGTTGCAGCCGGGTCTCGACGCGCAGGCCGTCGAGGTACGAGACGCGCTCGCGTGCCTCGGCCATGGTGTCGGCGAAGGCCACCGCGTAGGCCGACATGCGGTCCCGGTGCCGCGCCGCGACCTCGGAGACGAGGGCGCCGAAGATCGTGGAGAAGTGCGCGGCGAGGCTGACGAGGAGGTCGTCCCTGGTCCACGGGAGCTCGATCTCCTCGACCACCGCTCCCGCGTCGGCGAGGGCGCGGGCGACCGCACGGGTGTTGGCCTCGATCTCCGGGTGGAGCTCGTACGCGCCCAGGCGGAGGCACAGGGCGACACGCATCCCCGCGACCGTGTCGTACGAGGCCGGCAGGACGAGCTTGGGGCGCAGGGACACGTGGTCGCGCGGGTCGGGTCCGGCCAGGACGTTGGCGAGGGTGACGCAGTCGTCCACGGTGCGGGCCATGGGTCCGTCGCCGCGGTAGTGGTCGGCGGAGAGCGGGGCGGTGCCGGGGATCCGGCCGTAGGGGGCCTTGAAGCCGACGGTGCCGGTGAAGGCGGCGGGGATGCGGGTGGAGCCGCCGATGTCGGAGGCGGAGGCCAGGAGGGTGGACCCGGCCGCGAGGGAGGCGCCCGCTCCGCCGGACGAGCCGCCGGGGGTGAGATCGGGGTTCCAGGGATTGCGGGTGACGCCCCACAGGCGGCTGTGGGTGAAGGTGGCGATGGAGAACTCGGGGGTGGTGGTGCGGGCGTGGATGATGCCGCCGGCGTCCAGGATCCGGTCGATCACCGGGGCGTTCTCGGTCGCGGTGGTGCCGGCGTGGACGAGCGAGCCCTCGGTGAGGGAGCGCCCCGCGATGGCGTGCTTCTCCTTGGTGGCGACCGGGATGCCCTCCAGCGGGCGCGGGGTCAGGCCGCCTTTGCCGAGGAAGCGGTCCTCGGCCCGCCGGGCCTGCGCGAGTGCCTCGTCGAAGAGTCGCTCGGTGAAGGCGTTGACGACCGGCTCGGTCCGCTCGGCGCGGTCGATCACCGCCCGCATCAGCTCCACCGGGGACAGCTCGCGGGCCTCGAAGAGCCGGCGGGCCTCGGTGGCGCTGAGGTAGGCGAGGTCGGCGGGGTCGGCCGGGTCAGCGGGGTCGGCGCAGGGCTCGTACGCGTGCATGCGGGGCCTTTCCGTGGTGGTGAAGGAGGGAGGAGGGGTACGTCAGCCCACCGGGCCGCCGGTGCCGCCGGTGTCCCGGGGGCCCTCGGGGCACAGCCACGCGGCGGCCGCCGCGAGCAGGGTCGTCACGCCGATCCGGATCGTGGGGTCGGGCACGGGGGCGAAGTACGGCGAGTGGTTGGCGGGGACGGTCGCGGGAAGCCCGTCGGTCAGCAGCGCCCTGGGGTCCGCGTCCCGGAAGAGGGCCGGGTCGGCGCCGCCGAAGTGCCAGAAGACCGAGGGGACGCCGAGGGCCGTGCCGAAGACGCCGAAGTCCTCGCTGCCGGTGAGCGTCTGGGGCAGCGTGAAGACCCGCTCCCGGCCGAGGGCGCCGGCGATCGCCGTCATCACCGTGTCCGTGGCGGGCCCGTCGTTGACGGTGACGGGGAAGGAGTTGAGGCCGGTGATCTCGGGGTCCTTCGGGGCGCCGGAGGCGGCGGCCTCGGCCCGGACGATCCGTTCGACGGCCGCGAGGACCCGGTCCCGTACCGCGGGCGTCGTGGAGCGGATGTTGATCCGCAGCTCGGCTGTGTCGGGGATGATGTTCTCCTTGGTGCCCGCGTGCAGCGAGCCGACGGTCACCACCGCGGTCTGCGCCGCCCCCGTCTCCCGGGACACGATCGTCTGGAGCCGCATGACGAGCGCCGCGGCCATGACGACCGGGTCGACGGTCGACTCGGGCGCCGAGCCGTGTCCGCCCCGGCCGAAGAGGCGGACCAGCAGGCTGTCGGAGGCCGCCATCACCGGACCCGGCCGGGTGCCGACGAAGCCGGCGGGCGCGGGGGCCACGTGCTGGCCGAGGCAGACGTCGGCGCGCGGGAAGCGCTCCAGGAAGCCGTCCTCGATCATCGCCGGCGCGCCGCCGACCTCCTCGGCCGGCTGGAACACGGCGACGACCGTGCCGCGCCACTCCCCCCGGGCGGCGGCCAGCCGGTCGGTGGCGCCGAGGAGGCAGGTCACGTGCATGTCGTGGCCGCAGGCGTGCATCACGGGGACCTCGTGGCCCTCGGCGTCGACGGCGGTCGCACGGGAGGCGTACGGCAGCCCCGTCCTCTCCAGGACCGGGAGGCCGTCCATGTCGGCGCGGAGCAGGACCACGGGGCCCTCGCCGTTGGCGAGGACGCCGACGACGCCGGTGCCGCCGACGCCCTCGGTGACGTCCCAGCCCTGCCGCCGCAGCCGGTCGGCGACGATCCCGGCCGTACGGAACTCCTGGAACGACAGCTCGGGGTGGGCGTGCAGGTCCTCGTACACGGCGCGCAGTCCGGGCAGGCGGTCCTGGAGGCCGGACAGCAGACGGGTGAGGGAAGTGGCGGTCACGCGTGCTCCTCTGCGGGCGCGGGAAGGGGGGACGCGCCGGTGGCGGTCCGGAAGGAGGCGGCGTCCTGCGGGGTCAGCAGGGCCATGACGGCGGCGATCACGGCGCCGAGGACCAGGGAGGCGAAGGCCACCTGGTAGGAGAAGGCGTCGGCGAGCGCGCCGACGACGGGCGGTACGGCCATGCCGGCCACCTGGCCGCCGAGGACGACGACGGCGCTGCCCACGCCCACCTGCTCCGGGGCCAGTCCGCTCAGCGGGACGGCCAGGACGGGCATGTAGCAGAGGGAGACGGCGACCGAGGCGAGGGTGCCGAAGACGACGAAGCCGGTGAGCGAGGACGAGTAGGCCGTCAGGAGCAGCATGGCGGAGGCCACCGCCATGGCGGGGACGATCACCTTGCGGTGGTGGCCGCCGAGCCGGTCCGAGATCCGGCCGCCGGCGACGATCGCGCCGGCCGCGGCCAGAGCCGGGACGGCCACCAGGGTCCCGGCCGTGGCGAGGGAGACCCCGTGCTCGTCGACGAGGTAGGAGGGCACCCAGGTGTTGAAGCCCCAGACGATCGCGCTGTAGCCGAACATCAGGGCGCTGAAGCGCCAGACCACGCCCATGCGCAGCACGGCTCGCGCGCCCCCGCGGAGGCTGCCCGGCGCCGGTTCCGTACGGGGCAGCGGGGCGGGGAGCCACAGCCGTACCGCCACGAGGACGAAGACGCCGAGCGCCGCCGTCGAGAAGAACGCCGAACGCCAGCCGAAGGCCGCGATCAGGGGAGCGACGAGGAGCGGGGTGAGGACGCCGGCGACCGCGTTGGAGCTCATGATCAGGCCGTTGGCGGCCATCCGCTCCCCCGGTGCGGTCCGCTCCACGAGGACCTTCAGCGCGGCGGGCGGGAAGACGCCCTCGGCGGCGCCGAACGCGAACCGCAGCACGAGCAGCACGGCGAACGACCAGGCGAAGCCGGTCAGCGCGGTGAACGCCGACCACGTCAGCAGGGCCCAGAGCGTGACCCGGCGCGCGCCGTACCGGTCGGCGAGCATGCCGCCGGGGATCTGGGCGAGGGCGTACGCGAGGAAGAAGGCGGAGACGATCAGGCCCTGCTGCCCCCGGCTGAGGTCGAACTCGGCGCCGAGGGAGGGCAGGACCAGATTGATGACGAGCCGGTCGGCGTAGTCGACGAGCCAGGCGGCGAACAGCAGGGCGACCGTGATCCGGACGGTTCTCCGGGCGGACTGCGGGGACGGAGCAGACACGCGGCACTCCTCATCACCGTGGCCGAAACTGGGCATCGGCCGGAAGTGCCCCTACCATCCGGCCTGTGACCGGAAGCCCCGGAGAATTGCAGGAAAGCATCAGGGAAGGCGCCATGGCACCCGATTCCCGCTCCCCCGGCCCGCCCATGCGCTTCTCCGAGTTGGACCTCGCGCTCGTCGACGCCCTCCAGGCCGCTCCCCGCGCACCGTGGTCGCAGATCGGCAAGGCCCTCGGGGTGGACGCGACCACGGTGGCCCGGCGGTGGGAACGGCTGCGCGCGCACGGTCTGGCCTGGGTCACCGCGTACGACGCGGCGAAGTCGGCGACCGTCGCCTACGTCGAGGTGCGGTGCCGGCCGCGGTCGCTCGAAGCGGTCAGCCGCGCCCTCGCCGGCATGCCGTGGGTCTTCAGCGTCGACGAGACCGCGGGGGACTTCGACCTCCTGGCGTCCGTCGTCGCCGCCGACCTGCCGTCCCTCGGCCGCTCCGTGCACGGTCTGATCGGCGGGCTGAAGGGCGTGCGGTCCACCCGGACCCGCCTCGGGATCACGCTGTACGGCGAAGGCGGCGACTGGCGGATGCGGGCCATGGAGCCCGCCGGGCACGCGGAACTCGCCGCCCCGCGCGCCCCGGGCTCGACCGCGTACAGCGCGCGCATGCACCACCCGCCCGCACCGGAGGACCAGGCCCTGCTCGCGGCCCTCGGTGTCGACGGGCGCCTCGGCTACACCGAGCTCGGGGCGCGGGCGGGAACGAGCGAGCACACGGCCCGCCGCCGGCTCCGGCGGCTGGTCCGCGACGGCGACATCACCTTCCGCTGCGATCTGGCCCATCCGCTCGCGGGGCTCTCGACGGTGGTGCTGTACCGGACCGCCGTCCCGCACACCCACCTCGCGGCCACGGGAACCGCGCTGGCCCGGATGGACGCGGTCCGCCTCGCCGTCTCCGTCAGCGGCTCCGACAACCTCCTCGTGATGGTCTGGCTGCGCGGCCTGCACGCGATCGACCCCTTCGAGGCCCAGCTCGCCGAGCGCTTCCCGCTGCTGCGGGTGAGCGACCGCACCGTCCTGCTGCGCTCCCGCAAGCGCATGGGGCGCCTCCTCGACGACACCGGCCGTGCCACCGGGCACGTCCCCTTCGCGCTGCCCGGGGTGTGACCCCGGGCGCCGCCCGGACGCCCCCCGTCCGCCCCCACCGCGCCGCGCACGCCGGTCTCCGGCGCCGTCACGCTCCGATGCGACCCCGATGCGCTCCGGATAGCCCGGGCGATACGGGGCCCGATACGGCTCTCCGGTTGGCTCGGTGGCACGAGTTCACCGGCGAGTGGGGGAGTGATGGGCAGCACAGTGGTACAGAAGTACGGCGGCAGCTCCCTGGCCACCACCGCACACCTGCGCCGGGTGGCCCGCAGGATCGCCCGCGTCGCCGCGACCGGCCGGCGCGTCGCCGTCGTCGTCTCGGCCCAGGGCAAGACCACCGACCACCTCATCAGCACGGCGGGCGAGATCAACCCCGACGCCGACGGCCGCGAGCTCGACCAGCTCCTCGCCACCGGTGAGGCGGCCTCCGCCGCCCTCACGGCCATGGCCCTGCAGCGGCTCGGCACTCCCGCCGCCGCCCTCGCGGGGGCGCAGACCGGGATCCTCGCCTCCGGGCCGCCGGGCGCGGGCGTCATCGTCGCCATCGACACCGAGCGCGCCGAACGGCTCCTCGACGCCGGCCGGGTCGTGGTCATCGCCGGTTTCCAGGGCGTCGACGCGGCCGGCGACGTCATCACGCTGGGCCGCGGCGGCTCCGACACCACCGCGGTCGCCGCGGCGGCCGAACTGGGCGCCGGTCACTGTGAGATCTACACCGACGTCCCCGGCGTGCTCACCGCCGACCCCCGCCTGGTCCCCACGGCCCGGCTGATGCCCCGGCTCGACATGGACGTCATGGCGGAGATGGCCTTCGCCGGCGCGAAGGTCATGCACTCCCGCGCCGTCGAACTCGCCGCGCTCTGCGGCCTCGACATCCACGTCGGCGACTCCGCGGCCCCCGAGGTCGGCACCCGTATCCACGCGACGGACGGAGACAACATGCTAGAGACCCAGGCCGCCGTCATGGCGGTCGTCCACGACCGGGACGCGGCCCGCGTCACGGTGCGCACCGCGCGGAGTGCGGAGAACCCGGCGCTGAGCGTCTTCCGCGCGCTCGGCCAGCAGGCCGTGCCGGCGGACATGACGTCCGTGCACGAGGAGGACGGCGGCGGCCACACCATCGGGCTGACCGTGCCGCACACCCGGGTCGCGGCCGTACGGGACTTCCTCGCCGCGCACGCGGCCGACGGCGCCGGGGCGCTCACCGTGGACGACACGGTGGCCAAGGTGTCGATCGTCGGCAAGGGCCTGCTCAGCCGCCCCCAGTACGCGGCCCGGATGCTGTCCGCGCTCACCGGCCGCGGCATCACCGCCGGCGCCTTCTCCGCCTCCCAGCTGCGGATCTCGGTGACGGTGCCGCGGGCCGAGGCGGACCGCGCGGTCCGGCTGCTGCACACCGAGTTCGAGCTCGACGGCTCGCCCGACGACGCCCCGCTGACCCTCGCGAGCCGCTCATGAGCCCGGCGGCCGTACCCCGCCCGCGCCCGGGCCGCCCGCACACCACCCCCCTCCGGAAGAGGAAACGATGACCGAGCAGTTGTCCTTCGCCCGCCGGCTACGGCTCCGGAGGCTGTACCGCCACGCCCCGGACCGGCTCCTCGTCGTACCGCTCGACCACTCCGTCACCGACGGTCCCGTGACCGGCGGCAGCCGGGTCGGCGAGCTCGTCGGCGACCTGGCCCGCCACCACGTGGACGCCGTCGTGCTGCACAAGGGCGCGCTCCGGCGGATCGACCCCGAGTGGTTCGCCCACACCTCGCTGATCGTGCACCTGTCCGCCAGCACCGTGCACGCGCCCGACCCGAACGCCAAGTACCTGGTGGCGGGGGTCGAGGAGGCGCTGCGGCTGGGCGCCGACGCGGTCAGCGTGCACGTCAACCTGGGCTCCGACGAGGAGCGCGAGCAGGTCGCGGACCTGGCGGCGGTGGGCGACGCCTGCGACCGCTGGAACGTTCCGCTGCTCGCGATGATGTACCCGCGCGGCCCCAAGATCGTCGACCCGCGCGACCCCGCCCTGGTCGCCCACGCGGTCCAGCTCGCCGCCGACCTCGGCGCCGACATCGTGAAGAGCCCGTACGTCGGCTCGGTCGAGGCGATGCGGGACGTCACCGCCACCGCCGCGGTCCCGGTCATCGTGACCGGCGGTCCCCGCAACGACGACGAGGCGGCCACCCTCGCCTACGTCGAGGAGGCCCTCTCGGGCGGCGCCGCCGGCATCGCCATGGGCCGCAACGTCTTCCAGGCCCCGAACCCGGGCGCCCTCACCGACAAGCTTTCCGACCTGGTGCACGGACGGCGCTCCGCCGTCCCCGCACCGCCGCTCCACCCGCACCGCGTCGTCCAGACGACTCGCTGAAGCGTTGACAGACCGACAGATCAGGAGAGTTCCGTGAAGATCAGCTGGCTCGACATCCGTTCGCTCGGCGAGGCCCGTGAGGCGATCCTCCAGGAGGCGCTGCACCACCGGGTGGAGGCGGTCGTCGCCGACGACACCGAGCACCTCAAGGACCTGCCGCCGACCATCACCAAGGTCCTGTTCCCGCAGGGCAAGCCGCTGCCGGAGGACTTCGGGGACGCCACCGTCGTCATCGTCGACCCCGACAAGCACGGCGTGTCCCCGGCCGAGGTCGCCCTGGCCCACCCCGAGGTGGAGGTCGGCCGTTTCGTCGAGATCGTCGACGCCCCCACCCTGGAGGACGCCTGCGAGTCGGCGCGCACCGAGAAGTGGAGCGTGCTGCTGTTCCGCGACCCCACGAAGATCCCGCTGGAGATCGTGATCGCGGCGGCGGCTCGGGCCACCGGTTCGCTCGTCACCGTGGCGCAGGACGTCGAGGAGGCCGAGATCATCTTCGGTGTCCTGGAGCACGGCTCGGACGGCGTCATGATGGCCCCGGCGAAGGTCGGTGACACCGCCGCCCTGAAGCGGGCGGCCCAGGCCGACGTGCCGAACGTCAACCTCACCGAGCTGCGGATCGTGGAGACCACCCACATCGGCATGGGCGAGCGGGCCTGCGTCGACACCTGCACGCACTTCCGCGAGGACGAGGGCATCCTGGTCGGCTCGCACTCCAAGGGCATGATCCTGTGCGTCAGCGAGACGCACCCGCTGCCGTACATGCCGACCCGCCCGTTCCGGGTCAACGCCGGCGCGATCCACTCGTACACGCTGGGCAAGGACGAGCGCACCAACTACCTCAGCGAGCTCAAGGCCGGCAGCAAGGTCACCGCGGTCGACGTGAAGGGCAACACGCGTCTGGTCACGGTCGGCCGGGTGAAGATCGAGTCCCGTCCGCTGATCTCCATCGACGCCGAGGCCCCCAACGGGCAGCGGGTCAACCTGATCCTCCAGGACGACTGGCACGTCCGGGTCCTCGGCCCGGAGGGCGTGGTGCTCAACAGCACGGAGCTGAAGCCGGGTGACATCGTGCTCGGCTACCTGCCGAGCGAGGACCGTCACGTCGGTTACCCGATCGACGAGTTCTGCCTGGAGAAGTAGGTCCCTCCGCGGTGAGCTCCCGGCCGTGTCACCCTCGCGGGTGGCACGGCCGGGGCCGTTTCACGCGGTGGCCGAGCGGGCCTTCGCCTCCGGCGCCGGCCCGGCCGGGTCGCCCGGCGCCGCACGGCGCGCCGCCGCCCGGCTCAGGAACACCGCGACCGCTCCGGTCAGGCCGGCCGCGGCGAAGACGAAGAAGCCCCACCGGCCGTGGCCGCGCGAGAAGAGGTAGCCGCCCAGCCAGGGGCTGAGGACGGCGCCGAGCCGGCCGACCCCCGCCACCCAGCCGAGCCCGGTGGCCCGCAGCGCCGCCGGGTAGTGGCCGCCGGCGACCGCGTAGACCATGGTCGAGGCGCTGTAGAGCCAGATCCCGGTGACGGTGACGACGACGTACGTCACCGCTACGGGCATCCGCGCCGAGAGCAGCAGCAGGGAGCCCGCCGTCAGCACGAACCAGGTTCCGGCCACCGGTACGGCGCCGAACCGCGAGGCGACCCAGCCGGCGAGGAGCATGCCGGCGATGCCGCCCGCGTTGACCGCCATCAGGAAGCCGACCGAGGAGTCGAGCCCGTAGCCCGAGACCCGCATCAGCTGCGGCAGCCAGGTGCTCAGGCCGTACACGAGCATCAGGCCGCAGGCGGAGGCCAGCCACAGGAGCAGGGTGGACGCGCGGTGCGCGGGCCCGACGAGCTCGGCCACGGCGTGGGTCCGCCGGGGCCGCCCCTCGTCCCGCCGGGCCCGGCCGGCCAGGACGGTCGGCGACTCGGGCAGGAAGCGGAGCAGCAGCGGTACGACCACGAGCGCGGGCAGGACGCCCGCGGCGAAGGCCCAGCGCCAGCCGTGCGAGGGGGCGAGGGCGAGCCCGACGCCGGTCGCCGTCATGCCTCCGGCGTGGTACGCCGACATGACGATGCCGGTGGCCAGCGGCAGCCGGCGGGCGGGGGTGAACTCGGCGACGACGGTGAGGCAGACGGGGATCAGCCCGCCCAGGCCGAGGCCGGCCAGGAAGCGGCCGGCGCCGAAGACGCCGACCGAGCCGGCCGCGGCGCAGACGCCCGAGCCGGCGGAGAAGGCGAGGACGCAGCCGACGAGGACCGGGCGGCGGCCCAGGCCGTCGGTGAGGCTGCCGCAGCCGAGGGCGCCGAGCAGCATGCCGAAGGTGGTCCAGCTGCCGATGGTGCCGGCCGTCGCCGTACCGAGACCGAACGCGGGGTCGTCGAGCATGTACGGCAGGCTCGCGCCGTACACCATGACGTCGAAGCCGTCGAAGAAGACCGCCGCCCAGCACAGGGCGAGGACGGCCACGGGAGAGTGTCTTCGGGCGAGCACGATTCCTCCTCGGGGTGGGAAGACACGAAGGCGCCGGACCCCGGCCTCCGGGGAGACCGCGGTCCGGCGCCTGGGGGCGTCAGTTGTCGTAGCGGTACCACTTGGTGTGGTCGATCAGGTCCTTGGGCCTCATGGTGTGCCAGGGACCCAGCGGGGTGTTGAGGTCGGGGACGTCCTGGGTGGGCTCCACCGGAAGGTAGGGCGGGACCTCGGGGTTGCGGGCCTGCCACAGGGCCCAACACCGGTCGATCATGCAGTGGTTGAGGAAGAACACCGGATCGTTGGGCGAACCGATGTACATCATGTGGCCGCCGACCCACACGTGCCCCGCCGCGTGCAGCTTGCCGGCGCTCTGCTCCCAGGCGAACTTGGTGTAGCCCTCCAGGTGGTTGCGGAAGCTGGCGTACGGCGGCTCGCTGCCCGAGGTGTGGTTGAACGGCGCCGAGTCGTACACCTTCAGGTTCAGGGTGTCGTCGAGCTCCTTGGGGGTGGGCAGCCGGTCGGTCAGCGTGCCCATGTCCCGCACCAGGTAGTCCCGGTCGTCGTGCGTGTAGTTGCCGTTGAGGGCGGGGTGCTCGTCGCCGACGGGGATGACGCTGACGTTGAGGACCCAGCCGTTGTCGCGGGCGAACGGGCCGGTCATGACCCGGCGGTCGCCGGGGCGTCCGTTGCCGCCCATGAAGTTGTCCGCCCACAGCGGGGAGTCCACCCCGTGGTCGGTCGACCAGTCCCAGTAGGGCAGGGTGACCCGCTTGTCGACCTTCTGCAGCTCGCGCTCGAAGCGCAGCAGGTACTGGCGGTGCCAGGGCAGGAAGCCGGGGTTGATGTGGCCGAGCCGCTTGCCGGTGACCTTGTCCAGGTAGTCCTGGGAGTTGATGCGTATGTGCAGGTCGACGAAGCGGTCGTAGATGCCTCTGCGCTTGATCTCCTTGACCGCGTGGATGAAGCGGCGTTTCTCCTCGGCCGTCATGTCGAGGTGGTTCTTGCGTACGTGGACCATGGCGGAGCTCCGTTTCGGGGGCGGTCGGGTCAGGCGGGCGTCGTGGCGTCCATGACGTGGGCGCCGTGGACGGTCGGCAGGAGGTGGGCGCCGCGGAGCTCCTCGACGGCGCGCCGGGCGGCGACCAGCGGGGTCGGCGCCATCTCGTAGTGGCAGAGCGAGCTGAGGTAGGCGTCGTCGGCGAACTTCATGAGGTGCAGGGGACGGTCGTCGATGAACACGCCGCCGCCGGCCGCGGCGGACGCGACCCGGATGGTGCGGCCCTGGTACGTCTCGGTGTACTCGCCCCCGTCGGCGCCGGCGGCGGCCTGGGCGGGGGCCTCGTCGGCGCCGGCCGCGCCGGTGACGAAGGGGACGGCGGCGGCGGAGGCGACGAGGGCGGCGCCGGCGGTCAGTTTGACCATGTCGCGTCGTTTGATGGACACGCTGGATTCCTCTCTGAGGGGGACGGAGGGGGACCTTGGGGTGGGGACGGGAGGGGAAACGGTTCAGCGGTACGGGGGCGGGCGCGTCAGCCCGCGGCCACGACGCCCTTGGGCTCCAGCAGGAACTGCGTGTAGTTGTCGTCGTGCGGGATGCCCGGCACCGCCGTCCACGGCAGGACCGGACCGCGCGTCACCTTGCGGACCGACGGCTCGCGCACGGCCGCGTCGACCAGCTCCTCGTCCTCGGTGAGCAGGTTGAGGGCCAGCGACTCGCGCAGCGGGGCGACCCCGTCGGCGGCCGTCCAGGGCGCCACGACCACGAACGGGAACGGCAGCTCGGTGCCGACCACCGGATGGTCGACCCGGTCGACCGACAGCACGACCGGCCGCAGCAGCCGCGAGCCGTCGGCGAGTTCGACGACCGTGCCGGCGCCCGCCGGGTCGTGGTCCGCGCTGTGGTCGGTCACCCCGGGCGTCGCCCGCAGCTCGTCCACCTGGCGCCGGATCCGGTCCGCCCGGTCCCGGTCGGCGACCAGGAGGGTGGCACCGGCGGTGGTGACGGGCACGCTCGGCAGGGCGGCCAGGCGCGCGGCGAGCGCGTCGGCGACCTCCGGCACCGGGCGTGTGGTCAGGACCGCGGAGAGGTTGGTGCAGCGGGTGCCGCCGTCGAAGGAGGCGGAGAGCGCCAGGTGGGCGACGGTGGGCTCGTCGGCCTCCGCGTCCAGCAGCGCCTTCGTACGGCCCGGACCGCGTACGGCGACCGTCTCGTCGCCCTGCCAGCGGCGCACGGCGCTGTCCCCGCCGTACACGATGCCGCGGTCGGCCTCCTGGAGCAGGAACTCGCCGGTCTTGTGCGAGGCCGGCAGGAAGGCCAGCTTCCGCGCCGGCAGTCCGGCGGCGAGCAGCGCGCGGGTGAGCCGCAGCGGGGTGAACGGGTCGCGGCTGCCCGGCTTCACGGCCACGCTGTAGCCGTGGAAGAGGGCCTGCGCCCAGGTGACGTTGGGCGTCGGGTGGTTGCTGGCCATGACGGCGGCGAAGACCCGTCCGCGCGCCACCCAGCGGGTCGCGAAGCCGGCGCCGAAGCCGGTGCCGGGCAGTTCGGCGGCGGTCGTCTCGGACAGCTCGCGCAGTTCGTCGACGAGGTCGCGGACGGACTGGGCGACGGCCGCCGCGGTGAGGCCGGTGGCGTACGAGACCCGGTCGGCGTACTCCTCGGGCGACTCCCCCTCCAGGGTGGCCTCCTCGAAGAGCCCGGCCGCACGGTCGAAGACCTCCTGGGCGACCGGGACGCCGTCGGCGTGGGCGCGCAGCTCGCGCAGGGCGGAGAGCGCCATGAGCCGGGGCGCGGAGCCGACGTCGGCGAGGTCGCCGCCGCGCACGTCGGGCAGCCGGCCGCGGTCGGAGCTGGTGACGGGCCGGCCGCAGACGAGCGGGTCGACGGGGATCGGCGGGGTGCCGGTCATCAGTAGACCCCCTCGATCACGCGCACGTCGTCGACGGCCCGGTAGGTCTGGACGTCGGCGAGGCCGTCCACGGGAGAGCCGGGGCGCGGGGCGATCCGGATCGCGCTGTCCCGCTCCAGGACGTTGGGCAGGAACATCTCCTCGGCGACCAGGTGCAGGCGGACGCGGCCGCGCTCCCCGTACGGCACGGGCCGGCCGTCGTCGTCGACGAGTTCGAGGCGGGTGGTGGCCGGGTAAGGCTCGAAGACGCACGGGTGGCTGTCGCCGGGGGCGGCCGGGCGCTGCGGGGCGACGCCCATCAGGCTGTTGCCGTAGACGCCGACGACGGCCGCCTCGGGGAAGAAGTCCTCGTCCAGGGTGCGCAGGCTCTCGGCGCTGATGGAGGTGCCGGCCCAGATGACCGCCTTCACCTCGGCGCGCACCCGCTCGTAGAGCGCGGGGCGGGCGCAGAGGGCCTCCAGGAGCGGCGGGGTGGTGCTGAGGACGGCCACCTTCTGGCTGGTGAGGATGGTCTCGGCCTGGTCGAGCAGGTGCTGGACGTAGCGCTCGGACTCGTCCTCGCGGCCGTCGGCGAGCAGGCGCTTGACCCAGCGCGGGTCGAGGTCGACGGTGTGGAAGAGGGCGCCGGACAGGGCGGCGTAGCGGGAGACGTCGTAGCCGATGACGTGCGGGCCGCTCGGGCCCAGGTGCAGCCAGTCGCCCTCGGCGGGCACGCCGCTCTCGATGAGCCGCTGCCGGGCCCAGACGAGGAGTTCGGCGCGGGCGGCGCTGTCGACGATCCGTTTCGGGGAGCCCGTGGTGCCCCCGGAGTCGTACACGCGGAAGACGCGGCCGGAGACGCCGCGCGGGATGAGGTCGCCGACGGGCACGGTGCGCAGTTCGGCGCTGACGTCGGGGAAGCGGGTGAGGTCGGCGAGGCCGCCGACGTCGGTGAGCGGGTCGAAGCCGAGGCTGTCGCGCTTGGCGAGCCAGAACGGCGAGCCGGTGCCGGCACCGAAGTGCCAGGCCATCAGCTTGCGTATGTGCAGGTCGAATTCCGTGGTCGGGGAGTCGGTCATGGCGGGTACTGGTCTCCTTCAACGCGAAGAGGCGCCGACGTGCCCATCCTTCGGTCGGCGCCTATCGCGGCTGTATTGGTGTTGTTTCGGTGCGGGGGCCGCGGGGCGGCCTGGTGGACCTGCCGGGGGTCAGGCCCCCTTGGCGGCGCCGTCCCCGGAGCGCAGGGTGAGCGCGGCGGCCGCGGCGACCAGCGGGAAGACCGCGACGACGGCGAGCACGGTGGTCAGGTCCATCGACTTGACGAGCGCGCCGGCGGTGGCGCTGCCGACGCCGCCGCCGACGAAGAAGGTCAGGTTGAGCAGGCCCATCGCGCCGCCGCGCTGGGCCGGTTCGATGTGCGCAGCCATCAGGGCGGTGGTGATGACCTGGGTGACGGCGAAGGCGGCGAAGCCGAGCGAGGCGCCGATGAGCAGCGGCGCCGGGTGGGTGGTGGCGGCCGTCAGGGCGAGCACCAGGGCCATCGCGAGGGCGATCGCGCTGAGCATCACGGCGCCGGCGCTCCCGCCGGCGAACTTGCCGGCGAAGCGGGACAGGACCGCGCCGACGATGGCGCCGGGCAGCAGCCACGAGCCGACGGCCAGGACGCTCCAGCCGTGCCCGCCGACGAGGATCTGCGGCACCAGGTACATGGCGGCGAACAGGCCGGCGTAGGCGCCGACGCCGGTGACCGAGGCGCGCAGGAACACGCTGTCCGCGACGAGGCGGCGCGGCACGAACGAGCCCTCCGTGGTCCGCACCCGCTGGATCAGGCCGCCCAGGGACACCACGAGCGCGGCGGCGAGGGCGATCACGACCGGGGTGGACAGGCCGAGCGCGTACGACTGGATGAGCAGCAGGAAGGACATGGCGGCGGCGGTCAGCAGGACCGCGCCGGGCAGGTCGAGCTTGCGTCCGCTGCCGGCCCGGGCCGAGGCGGCGCGCAGGCACAGCGGCACCGCGAGCAGCGACAGGGCGGGCAGCACCAGGGCGATCCGCCAGGTCACCCACTGGGTGAACACGCCGCC
Organism: Streptomyces sp. NPDC085460; assembly: GCF_044541975.1. NCBI lineage: Bacteria > Bacillati > Actinomycetota > Actinomycetes > Kitasatosporales > Streptomycetaceae > Streptomyces > Streptomyces sp. NPDC085460. Next base: position 29,670 of record NZ_JBITTO010000001.1, on the reverse strand, counting down.
GGCGAGGGTGGCGCTGGCCGAGAAGACGGCCATGGTGGCGCCGAATCCGCCCAGCACCTTGGGCCGGTCGGCGGGGGGCGCGGCGGCGCAGAGGGCGAGGGCGCCGGAGGTCATGGCGCCGGATCCCGCGGCGAGGACGAAGCGGCCGCCGACGAGGACGCCGATGTTCGGGGCCAGCAGGCAGATCAGGGTGCCGACGGCGAGGACGGCGGAGCCGACGAGCAGCGAGGCGCGGACCCCCTTCGCGTCGGCGAGGCGGCCGAAGAGGGCGGTGCCGACGCCGAGCGCGAGGGCGTGGGCGGTGAGCACCCAGGCGGCGGTGGCGGGCGTGGCCTGGAGGGCCTTGGCGACGTCGGGCAGGGCGACGCCGGCGGCGGTGACGCCGAAGACGGCGGGCCCGAAGAGGGCGCCGTAGCGGAGTCCGGCGGAACGGGCGCCGAGGACGGCGGCCGGCTGCCCGGGAACGGTGGACAGGGCCTGGTCGGTGGTCATGGGTCTCCTCCTGGGGAGACGAGCGGGGTCGCGGGACGGGGAAGGGGGGCCGGGGCTGCGCGGCAGCCGCGGCGGAGGGAGGCCGGGCGGGCCCGCCGGGGGTTGTACGGGCCCGGCCCGGCCGGCGCGGGGGCTCAGGAGGCGCCGGGGAGCAGCGCGTGTCCGAGCCGGAAGGTGTTGTGCGGGTCGTAGTCCTTCTTGACCTGGAGCAGCCGGGCGAGGGTCGCCTCGTCGAAGCAGTCCGGGGCGGAGCCGGCGGTGTCGGCTCCGGCGAGGAAGTTGAGGTAGCGGCGCCCGGTGGACCAGCCGGACAGCGGCGGGAGCACGACGTCCGGGGAGCCGGGCAGGGAGAGCGTGGACAGGGTGTACGCGCCGTCGCGGCCGACCGCGTTGGGTACGGCCGGCGGCCGGGACAGCGCCCCGCCGAGGTGCCGGAGCTCCACCATCGGGTCGGTGCAGGCGCTGCCGGGACCGGCAGCGGCGAGCAGGGCGGCCAGCGCGTCCTCGTCGAACTCCCGCAGCACGAGGTTGCGTTCGTGGTAGGGAAGCGGCTCGGTCGGGTCCTGGTGGATCTGGGCGACGTCGCGGTACGGCATGTCGGCGACGGTGTCGGCGAGGAGCGTGCCGGCCTCGCGCAGCGGGCGCACCAGCTTCTCGCCCTCCTCCTGGCCGCCGGTGAACGCGATCCGGACGTGGACGGCGAGTTCGCCCGCCGGGTGGCCGGGCACCTGGTGCAGTCCGGGCAGCCGGAGCAGGGCCACGGAGGAGGTCAGGGTCTCGGGCACGGTCCGGGTCCAGTCGCGCCAGGCGTCGAGCACGGCCGCGGCCTGGGCGCCGGGGAAGTAGAGGCCGCCGCCGTAGAGCCGGGTGACGGGGACGAGGCCGAACTCCAGGGCGGTGACGATGCCGAAGTTGCCCTTGCCGCCGCGCAGCGCCCAGAACAGTTCGCCGTGGCTGTCGGGGGTGACGGTGCGGTGCTGTCCGTCGGCGGTGACGAGGTGCACGCGGGTGACGTGGTCGGCCGCGTATCCGTACAGCCGGCCGAGCGGGCCGAGGCCGCCGCCGAGGGTGTAGCCGACGACGCCGACCAGGTGCGAGGAGCCGTTGAGGGGTGCGAGGCCGTGGTAGGCGGCGGTGGCGATGACCTGGTGCCACTGGGCGCCGGCCTCGACGCGGGCGATCCGGGCGACGGGGTCGACGGCCACGGTGTTCATCCGGTGGGTGGTGACGAGCAGCGCGTCCTCGGCGGGGGCGGCGATGCCGTGGCCGGTGGCCTGGACGCCGACGGGCAGCCCGAGTTCGGCGGCGACGCGGACGGCGACGGCGACGTCCTCGGCGGTGATCGCGCCCACCACGATCGCCGGGTGGTGCCGGCCGATCCGGTTGAAGCCGTCGAGCTCGGCCTCGTACCCCGGGTCGTCCGGAAGGAAGACCTCGCCCTTCACCTCGGAGACGAGCCGGTCCACCGCCCCGTCCGGGATGGCTGAGTACTGAGGCTGGCGAGCCATGGGCGGCCCCTCTCTCTGTGTACGGCGGATGTGCGCCGTGCCTGGATGCGCCCCGAGTCTTTCCGTCGCGCGCGGGGCGCCCCATCCCCTGCGGAGGAGGGACTTCGCCCGGCCCTCCCCCCTCAGCTGAGGGGGGGCCGGTCAGTGGCGGGCGCGGCCGGCGCCCGCCGGCTGCCCGAAGAGCAGGGCCTCGTCGGGCCAGGAGTGCGGGACGGAGCCGTCGGGCAGACCGCAGCGGTCGGTGGTCGTCTTGTCGGTGGCGCCGAGGATCAGGCTCTCGATCGACTGGAGCCGTTCGCCGGGCACGATGCCGAGCTCGTCGCGGAAGCGGCGGTGGGTGTCGCGGAACAGCGCGAGGGCGTCCGCGGTCCGCCCGGAGCGGAAGAGGGCGATCATCAGCTGGGCGATGAGCGTCTCGCGGAACGGGTGCTCGGAGACGTGGTGGGTGAGCTCGCCGAGGACCCGGCGGTGGTAGCCGAGCCGCAGCTCCAGCTCGTAGCAGTCCTCCAGGGCGGAGTGGTAGTCCTCGTGGTACTTGAGCGCCACGGTGTCGAGGAGCGGGCTGCCGAGTCCTTCGCCGAGAGGCCCCCGCCACAGGGCGAGGGCCTCTCGGTAGAGCGACGCCAGCTCGCAGTCGGGGCGGTCGGCGGCCTCGCCCCGGGCCCTGGATATCAGGCGGCTGAAGCGGTGCAGGTCGATGGCGGATTCCGGGGTCCTCAGCCGGTATCCGGTCTTGTGGGTCTCGATGGTCGCGGCGACGTCGCCGGAGGCGAACTGGCGGCGCAGCGAGGAGACGCAGATCCGGATCTGGCTCCGGGCGGTGGCGGGTGGCGCGTCGCCCCAGATGGCCCGGATGAGACGGTCGACGGGGACGACCCTGTTGCCTTCGAGCAACAGCATGGTCAGCAAGATGCGCTGCCGGTTGCCGCTCAGCTTCACCTCGCCGCCCGCGCCGTGCACGACGAGCGCCCCCAGGGCGAGAAAACTCGCCGGTTCCCTGGTCATGGATCTCTCCCCCAAGATCGGATTGCCGGTGGAATTCGGACGCCGATCCGACGACCGTTCTCACCAACTGGGCAGCAACTTTATTGCCCAGCCTTCCGGCGCAGCCAGCCTGTGGCTGATTTCCCTACCCAAAGATGTCAATTCGTCGAGAACTCGTGCCCGGTCGAGTCTTCCGGCGTCCAGGGCCCGCAGGCCCGAGCGATTGGCCAGCTCGATCACCCGAATCTTGGCCGATTCGTCGTCGGCGGCGACGAATATGTCGACGGGATGCCCGTCGATCAGGCCACGGTAGATCGACTCCGCGTCGCCGGCGGCGCAGGCCCGCACCCAGGAGGCGCCGGGCACGGCCGCCATCAGGTCTCCCATCCCCGCGCCGGACGCCCGGGACCCGTACCCGCCCGCCGCGCACGGGCCCGCCGCGCACGGGTCGGTCCCGTACGCGTCCGCCCCGCAGGGGTCCGCGCCACACGGGTCGGTCCCATACGCGTCGGTCCCGTACGCGTCGGTCCGCGGCGCCGTCACCTCCACGAGCACCTTTCCGGCCAGCAGCCGGCCGTGCCGGCGCAGGAACTCCAGGGAATCGGCCCGGTCCAGCGCGAGGATCACGAGACCCGGACGCAGGGCGGCGCGGATGCTCGACGCCTCGACGACCCCTGGGGTTCCGGCCATCGTCTCGCGGGCCACCAGGCGGGCGCGGCCGGCGCTGCGGTCGGCGAGCCGTACGATCGATCCCGCCCGCGCCGCACGGCGGGCCATGGCCCTGCCCATGGCGCCCGCACCGATGATGCCCACCCTCATACGCGTCCCACCGCCTGCCGAGAAGTCACTGTCCGAAAAGGCGCCGTGGAGTACCCCGGGCCCTGTCGAAATGCACACGGAAAAAATTCTCCCGCAGTGTTCCCTCCGTTCCATCCCCCCTTTCGGGGGGTTGCGCGAGAACGCGTCGACCTGTCGAATGAACGCTCTCGCAGCGCCTTAATCCTTTGCTGACACGACCTTGGGTTTCACCCCCCTCAAGTGAGGGGTTGGCGACCGGCCCGCGGCCTGTCAGGATCAAGGGGTGACCAGTGCCAGCCGCGTTTCACGCGTTTCCCGAATCGAGATCGGCCGCGCCGAGCTGCTCGCCCGGGCCGCGAAGGCCGACGACGCCCTCGGCATGTTCGCCGAGGCGTCCCACCACGTCCGACGGCTCCTGCCGTACGACGCCGCCGTCTGGCGCGTCACGGACCCGGAGACGGGCATGATGGCCGCGCCCATCCGCGCCGAGAACCTCGACGAGCACGGCTGCGCCGTCTACTGGGAGACCGAGCTCTTCACCGAGAACGTGAACCTCTTCCGCGACCTCGCCCAGGCCAAGGTGCCGGTGGCGGGCCTGCGCGAGACCACCGGCGACCTGCCGGCCCGCAGCAGCCTCTACCACTCCTTCATGAAGCCCCGGGGCCTCCAGGACGAGTTACGGGCCGTGCTGCGCGTCGGCGGCCGCCCGCACGGTCACATCAGCCTCTTCCGCGCCCACGGGCGGCCCGCGTTCGGCCCGGCGGAGACCCGGCTCGTCGAGAGCCTGGTCACCCCGCTCGCCCGCCGGCTGCGCTCCTTCGCCGGCACGGCCCCGCAGGCGCTGCCGGACTCCCCGCACGGCCCCGGCCTGCTGCTCTTCGACGCCTCCGGCGCCCTCCTGTCGGCGAACGACGACGCCCGCGCCCACCTCGCGGACCTCCCCGAGGGGCCGGCCATCACCGCCGCGGGGCTCCGGGTGCCCGCCTGGGTCCAGGCCACCGCGCTCAAGGCCCGCGCCATCTCCCAGGACCGCGACCGGGGCCACGCCCGGGTCCGGGTGCGCACCCGGACCGGCCACTGGCTGGTCTGCCACGCCTCCTGCCTGCGCGAGGCGGACGGACGCCTCGGGCCCTCGGCCGTGGTGATCGAGCCGGCCAAGACCTCCGAGATCGTGCCGCTGATCGTGGACGCCTTCGAACTGACCGAGCGGGAGACCGAGGTGACGCAGTGCATCGCGCGCGGGCTGCCCACCGGGAAGATCGCCGAACAGCTCCACCTCTCCCCGCACACCGTCCGCGACTACATCAAGGGCGTCTTCGAGAAGGTCGGCGTCTCCAGCCGCGGCGAGCTGGTCGGCAAGCTCTTCACGGAGTACTACGCGCCGTTCGCGGAGAAGGGGATCGTCCGGGTCCACGGCGAATGAGGCGGGAGCACGGGTTCACCGACGGCCCGGGCCCGGCGCTTCCGGCACCACGGGCGGTCTCCGCGCCTCGGGCGGTCCCGGCACCGCGGCCGGTCTCCGCGCCTCAGGCGGTCATGCGGGCCGTCTCGGCGATGCGGGCCAGGGTGGTCCGCATGCCGGCGCGGTTGACGGCGACGCGGCGGGCGGTGTTCGTGCCGGCGAAGACGGTGCCCAGCAGTTCGGCGGCCCTGGCCCGGCGGCCCCCGGTCCGCAGGTCCTCCCAGAACTCGGTGAGCCGCGTCCCCTCCCCCTCCGGCTCGAATCGGTAACCCCAGCGGGCGATGGGCAGTCCGAGGACTCCGACGTCGAAGACGAACTCGCCGCCCGGAGCCGCCCGGACCACCCGCCCGAAGGTCGGCCAGGCGAAGGGACCTCGCCGGTTGAAGCCGACGAAGCGGGTGCCGGCGCGCGCGGGCGGCCGCGGCACCCACACGTACCGGCACTCCGGACTCCAGCGCCCCATGTTCCGCAGGTCCGACACCCACGCGTAGACGCGCTCCGGCGGGGCGTCCACGACCGTGCTCTCCTCCAGGCTCCACTGCCGTTCCATGACGGTCTCCCCTCGCCCGGTACGGGACGGCCACCGACCCGCTACCCGCGGGTAAGGTACCGGATCGGCAGGCCCGTTCGTAGGCCGTCGCCATACCCGCCGGCCGTCGCCGTACCCCCCGGCCGTCGCCGTACCCGCCGGTCGTCGGCGGTACGGCTCGGATCGGGGAGGGGTCACGTCCGGCGGCGGCCGGCTCAGGCCACCGGCGCGGGGACGGGTGCCGGGGCGGGTGCGGGGAGGCGCGCGGGGTCTATCCGCAGTTCGCGGACGCCCAGCGGCGCCACGAGCGCCCGCAGCGCCGGTTCCGACAGGACGATCCACGCCTGGGCCGGCCCCAGGACCTCCCTCAGCCGGGCGGGGCAGCTGAAGGCGACGGCGGTCCTGTCCCCGAACGGCGTGCGGAACAGCCGGGTCACGCAGGCGCGGGGACCCGGCCGGACCGGCACGCAGAGCCGTCCGGCCCGGCGCCGGCCCCCGGGCTCCGCGGCGTCTCCGTACAGGGCGTCTTCCATCGGTTCCTCCCGGACACAGAGCGGACCCCCGGCGCGGTCGGCGCCGGGGGTTTGTCACCAGGGCTCTACCCGGCACCCGCCGGGCCAAGCCGCCGCCCCGCACTCCCGTGCGTCAGCCCACCGTCCAGCGCTGGAGGGCGCTCCCGGTGTCCGGCTGCTGGGTGACCCGCGCTCCGTTCGCGGGAGAGGCGGCGGTCAGGAGGAGGCCGCTGCGCACCGAGGCGACGGTGGAGGTGCCGTCGGGGAGACGGGTGAGCGTCCAGCGCTGGTTGGGGCCGCCATGGCAGGTCCACTGGATGACGCGGGCGCCGGCGGCGGTGGAGCCGTTCTCGATGTCGGCGCACTTCCCCGAGGCGTTGTTGCGCAGTTCGTGGCCTCCGCCGGCGCGCGGGGTGAGGGTCCACTTCTGGTTGGCGCCGCCGTTCGGGGTCCAGGTGACGAGTCCGGTGCCGTCGGCGGTGCTGTGGTCGGGGTTGTCGAGGGCCTTGCCGCCGGTGGTGAGGGTGACGGTCCGGGGGGCGTCACCGACCGGGGTGAGGCCGAGGGTCTGCTCGGCGGCGGTGCGGCCGGCGCCGACCGGGGAGCCGGTGGTGTCGGTCCAGCTGCGGGCGGGGGTGGTCTCGGCGGCGCGGGCGGGGGTGCCGGAGAGGGCCAGGACGAGGCCGCTGTACCGGTTGACCAGCTTGACCGTGCCGGTGGGGGTGTTGTCGGCGGCGGAGGCGCCGGGGACGACGAACCAGTCCTGGCCGGGGCCGGAGGCGGCCGCCGTGACCACGGGTTTCGTGCCCCACGCGCGCGTGGCGGGCGAGGTGGAGGCGACGCCGAGGAGGCCGCCGGTGGCGGCGTTGGCGATCCGGTAGGAGCCGTCGCCCTTGGCGGTGAAGGTCCAGTGCTCCAGCGTCGAGCCGGTGGGCGCGGCCGTGGACGTGGTGGCCGTTCCTCCGGAGACCTGGGCGAGGACGCGGCCGCCGGCGGCGGAGACGCGGTAGGCGCGGCCGGTGTCGACGGGGGCGGCGGGCGTGTCCGTACCGATGCTGAGGTTGACGTACTCGGCGCTCGCGCCGCCCGAGCAGCCGAAGGAGCAGTAGGCGCGGAAGTCCTTGCCGACGATGCCGGATCCGGTGCGGTTGCCGGCGTCGAGGAACCAGCGGTACCAGGACGCGGTCCGGTAGCCGCCGGTGTCGCCGAGCCGGAACCACTTCTGGGTGGTCAGGTCGGTGGTGGCGTAGATCTCCTGCGGCGCGTTCCCGCTCTGGTCGACGGCCTGCGGCTCGCCGATGTACAGACCGAGGTACGCGTTGTAGGTGATGTCCATGACGAAGAGCGGCGAGGTGGCGGGGGTGAGCCCGGCGGCGACCTGCGCGCTCACCGAGCCGGAGTGGGCGGGGTCGTACTCCTTCTCCTTGGGCACATAGCCCGTGGCGCTGCCCGCGCCGACCGGGACCATGGTGGACTCGCGGCCCCCGACGCCGGGCTGGGTCCAGGCTCCGTCGTACCACTTGCGCCACGAACCGGGCGCCATCTTCCCGGAGATGGGGGCGCGGGCCACGTGTCCGTAGAAGGCGGCCCAGCCGCCGCCCTTGTTGACGATCCGGGAGCCGTAGAAGGCGTAGAAGTAGCCGGACGCGGTGTCGACGAAGAGCCGGGGGTCGCCGGTGCCGTAGTGGTACGTCTGCTGCGGGAAGGCGGCGGTGTCGTCGCGGTCCGTGCTGTACGGCGAGGTGATGACGTGGTCCTTGATCGTCCAGGTCCGGCCCTGGTCGGTGGAGACCGCGTAGTCGATGCCGTCGTAGTGGATGCCGTCGGCGAAGGGCTGCGGGGTGAACTCGTTGTGGACGAGGCCGTACCAGTCGCCGGTGTCCGGATCGACCCACATCCCGGTCAGGTCGCAGTAGTTGCGGTGGGCGTAGCCGCTGCCGGCGGGCGCGGCGGTGGACTTCACTCCGGTGGGGCTGTTGTTGCAGCGCCAGGTGGTGTCGTTGTTGCGGTCGGCGGAGTTGGCCGGGTTCACGGCGTCGCTGATCGCGGCGGAGCGGTTCGCGGAGTCGAAGTCGGCGCCGGTGTAGAAGGTCCACTTGCGGGGGTCGTTCGCCCCGTAGAGCGCGTGGGCCTGCTGGTAGTAGAAGGTGCCGTCCTTGTCGGTGTAGGGGCTGGCCGGGGTGTCGTCGGGGCGGTTCCACGCACCCTTGGCGCCGACGGTGACCGTGTACGTGGCGGTGGCGGAGGCGGGCGCGGGGGCAGGCGCCGGGGCCGTTACGGAGGCGGGTGGGGCGGCACGCGAGGGGGCGGGTTCGGCGCCGGCCGGCGGGGCGGCGGCGAGGGCGGTGACGCCGGTCGCGGCGAGGGCCGCCGCGACGAGCGTCCTCACCCGTCCGTTGCGCGAGAGGTGCACGAGTACTCCCTGGGGTGGAGGAGCCTGACCGCTGGTGGCACGGACCCTAGAGCGCATTTGACCGGTAAAACAAGAGGTGCGGATCCACCGGATCCCCTTCTCCGCAAGGGAGTTGACCGCGCGTCCGCAGCTCGGCGGGCCGTCGCCCGCGCCTTGACCGCAGGTGAGGGCCCGGTTACGTTGCGAGCGGGCAAGATCGACGGGGCGGGACGGGGACGACGGGGGCGACGTCATGGTCACCATGCAGGATGTGGCGGAGCGGGCCGGCGTCACCAAGCAGACCGTCTCGAACGTCGTCACCGGGCGCGTCGCGGTCCGCCCGGCCACCGAGGCGCGCGTCCGCGCCGCCATCGCCGAACTCGGGTACGTGCCCAACCTGGTGGCCCGTTCCCTCGCCACCGGCAGCAGCCGCACCGTCGGGCTCTTCGTGCCGACCGTCTCCACGCCGTTCTACGCGGACGTGGTCGAGGAGGTCGAGGACGCGCTGGAGGAGCGCGGGTACCGGCTGCTGCTCTGCACCACCCGGCTCGACGGGGAGCGGGCCCGCCGCCATCTCGCCGCGCTGGCCAGCCGTTCCGTGGACGCCCTCCTGATCGCCGGCGACCAGGGGCTCACCGGCCATCTGCCGCTCCTCGCGGACGCCCGCTTCCCGGTGGTGCTGTGCGCCTGGGAGACCGCGCTGCCGGACGGCTTCCCGGTGGTCACGGTCGACTACGAGCACGGCGGCCACCTCGCGGGCCGGCATCTGCGGGCGCTCGGGCACGAGCGGGCCCTCGTCCTCGCCAGTCCCGCGCACACCCTCCGCACGGCCGGCTTCCGCCGGGCCTTCCGCGAGGACGGGATCCCGCTGCCGGACGCCGCCGTGCGGACGGCGGCCGAACCCACCTTCCGGGGCGGCCTGGCGGCGGCGCTGGACGCGCTGCGCGCCCACCCGGAGGCGACGGCGCTCTTCGCCACGCACGACGTCCTCGCGGTCGCCGCCGTGGAGGCCGCCCGCGCCCTGGGCCGCGCCGTCCCCGGCGACCTGTCCGTGGTCGCCCACGACGACACCCCGGCCGGTGTGCTCTCCGGCGCGGCGCTCACCAGCGTGGTCCTCCCCAAGCGGGAGCTGGCCCGGCAGGCCGTCGACCTCGCCCTCGGCGCCGCCGGGTCCACCGTCCGGCCGGACCCGCGCCCCCGCATGCTGCTGCCCGCCCTCGTCCCCGGCGACAGCACCGCCCCCGCGCCCTGACGGACCGACGGCGCTCCTCGTACCCTCCCCGCGCCCTGACGGACCGGCGGCGCTCCTCGTACCGCCCCCGCGCCCTGACGGACCGACGGGCGGACGGTGCTCCGCGCACCGTCCGCCCGTCGGGTCACTCGCTCAGACGCGGGCCTTCCGCGCCTTGCCGGTGGGGCACTCGTCGCCGTAGCCGCCCTCGTGGCCGTAGCCCTCTTCGCCGTAGCCCTCGTCCCCGTAGCCCTTCGGCTCACAGGGGTCCGGGCCCGGGCCGGGGTCGTCGCCCCGCTCGTTGTCCAGGGTGACGAACACGGCCTCCTGCTCGGCGCTCACCACGTACGGCCCGCTGACCGGGTCCGCCGGCAGGTCGTACCCGTCGGGGGCGGCGGTCTCCCGCAGGTAGTACGTCCCGTGGTCGAGGTCGCCGAAGCCGCACATCCCGGCGAAGCCGGTGGTGCAGGGCGTGCCGACGCGGGTGTCGGGTGTGTCGCCGTCGGTCTGGAGCCCGTCGACGCCGTTCGTCTCCTCCCAGAGCTCGAAGGTGGCGCCGCGCAGCGGCATCCCGCTGTCCGCGTCGGTCTTGAAGAGGCGCACGGACCCGGTCCCCGGCGGGATCGGGGTACGGGAGTTGGACGCCTGGGTGGTCACCCCGGCCGCCGCGTTGGCCTCCGTCAGGACCAGCGGGCCGAACACCGGGTCGGCCGGCAGGTCGTACCCGTCGGGCGCGTCCGTCTCCTGCCAGTAGTACGTCCCCGTCTCCACCGTCCGCTCGCAGACACCGTCCGCGCCGGTCACGCACGGCGGACCGACCAGGGTGTCCGGGTCGCCGCCACCGGTCTGGAGCCCGGCGACGCCGTTGGTCTCCTCCCACAGACGGAAGGTCGCGCCCGGCAGCGGGTCGCCGCTCTCCGCGTCCGTCTTCACCACCCGCACCTCACCGGTGACCGCCGGCGTGGCCGAGTTGTCCGCCTCCACGGTGACACCCGCCCCCGCGTTGGCCTCCGTCAGCACAAGGGGACCGAAGACCGGGTTCGCCGGCAGGTCGTACCCGTCGGGCGCGTCCGTCTCCTGCCAGTAGTACGTCCCCGTCTCCACCGTCTCCTCGCAGACACCGTCCGCGCCGGTCACGCACGGCTCGCCCACGCTCGTGTCCGGAGTCGCGCCCCCGGTCTGGAGGCCGGGAACACCGTTCGTCTCCTCCCACAGCTGGAAGGTGGCGCCCGCCAGCGGGTCGCCGCTCTCGGCGTCCGTCTTCACCACCCGCACCTCGCCGGTGACCGCCGGCGTGGCCGAGTTGTCGGCCTCCACGGAGACACCCGCCTCGGCGTTCTCCTCCGTCAGCACGAGGGGACCGAAGACCGGGTTCGCCGGCAGGTCGTACCCGTCGGGCGCGTCCGTCTCCTGCCAGTAGTACGTCCCCGTCTCCACCGTCTCCTCGCAGACACCGTCCGCGCCGGTCACGCACGGCTCGCCCACGCTCGTGTCCGGAGTCGCGCCCCCGGTCTGGAGGCCGGGCATGCCGTTCGTCTCCTCCCACAGCTGGAAGGTGGCGCCCGCCAGCGGGTCGCCGGTCTCGGCGTCCGTCTTCACCACCCGCACGTCGCCGGTGACGGTGTTGGGGGTGTCGCACGCCGGGAGGTCGCCGTTGAACGGGTAGGCGTGGAACTCCTGGCCGCCGCTCTCGCCGACGCTGGTGTGGGTGAGGGAACCGGTCGTGAAGAAGCGGCCGTTGATGCCGGGCAGGCTCACGGTCGTCGCGGACGCCTGGTTGCCCATGAGGAAGCTGCCCTGGAACTGGCCGGTGCCCGCGAGGTCGATGGCGGTCGCGTCGGGGAAGTTCCACAGCAGCCGCTCGCGGTAGGCGTTGAGCGGGTCGTCGGTGTCGGCGATGCCGCCGCTGTAGGTGCGCAGGGTGCGGTCGGCGCCGAAGACGTTGACGAGGATCGTCGCGCCGTCCGGGATGTTCGCGAAGACGATGCCCTGCTGTCCTTCGTTCGCGGCCTCCATGTCGAAGTCGACGTTGAAGACCTGGAGCGCGGAGCTGCCGTCACCGGTGAAGAGGGTCTGGCCGCCCTGGTTCTCGGCGGTGCCGGTGGGGGTGCGCGGGGAGCCGTCCACGCGCGCGTAGCACTGGCTCGCGGCCGTCAGCTGGTCCCGCAGGGCGGTGTACGGGGCGGCGGCGTCGTCGTCCTGTACGAGGGTGGACTCGACGGTGCCGGTGACGGTGCCCGCGTGGCGGACGACACCGGCCTCGGCCAGCAGCGACTGGCCCGTGGCGACGGTGATGTCGCCGCCGGTGGTCAGCCAGTCCGCGCCCTCGGAGGGCGGCACCTTGGAACCGACGCCGACCTCGCCGACGTTGTAGACGCCGTCCGCGGCCTTGTTCATGTCGAAGGTGTCGAGGACGACGATCCGGCCCTCGGCCTCGGCCGCCCGGCCCCGGACCAGGTAGTCGTCACCGACGTAGATGTTGATCGCGTCGTCGCGGCCCTTGATCGGGTCGTTGTCGATCGGCGGGAAGGGGCTCGGGCAGCCGGGCGGGTCACCGGGGATGCAGGGGCCGAGGCCGCCCGGGAGCGTGGCGGCCGCCGCGGGGGCGGCGGCCGGGCCGAGGACCAGGGCGGGGACGGACGCGAGCGCCAGGGCGCAGGCGAGGCCCGTCGCTCCCGCGCGCCGCCTGGGGCGCGCCGGGGGGCGAGTCGTGTGCTGTGTCATGCCGGGAGTCTCGGAGCGCGGCCGACGGCCCACCACTCGCAGGGCCTCCGGTTGGGCCGGTCAGGGGGCAGGCTCACCCGTCAGGTCCGCCGGCTCCGCCGTCCGGGGCGGCACCCGGGGCGGTGGGGCCCTCCGCGTCGATCCGGTCGGTGCCGAGCCTGCGGCTGAGGGAGGGTTCGCGGGCGAGTACGGCTCCGATGGTGAAGGCGAAGGTCAGCGCGGCGCAGACGACGATGAGCCAGGACAGCAGGGTGAGCACCAGGCCGAGGGCGCCGTACTCGGCGAGGGCCCGGTTGAGCGCGCCGGGCATGTAGAAGCGGGCGGTGATCCCGAGGACGGTGGAGGCGGCGGCGCCGAGCAGGGCGCCGGGCAGCAGGGGCAGCCAGGGGACGCGTTTGGCGAGGAGGAGGTGCTGGGTCCAGAGCCAGACGCCGGTGGCGAGGGTGAAGAAGAGCGGGACGCCGAGCCAGGCGCCGGCGCCGAACCCGTCGCGGATCGGCGCCTGGAGGAGGACGACGACGACCAGGGCGAGCAGCCAGACCGCCCACCGCCAGGCGGCGATCCGGGTGCCGGCTCTGGGCAGGCTCCAGGCGCGTTCGCAGACTCGGGCCATGGCGCGGCTGAAGCTGGTGGCGGAGACGAGGGCGATGAGGGCGCCGACGGCGCCGCTGGTCTCCCGTACCCCCGCGGCGGTGTTCTTGTCGAAGACCTGCTGGAGCTGCTGGTCGGCGGAGCCGGTGAGGCCGAACATGGCGCGCAGGGACTCGCGGAGCTGGTCCCGCACGGGGGCGGGGGCGAAGGCGGCGAGGGCGAAGAGCAGCGGGACGGCCGCGAGGAACGCCTGGGCCGCGAGCCGGGTGCCCGCGTCGAGGAGGCTGCCGCCGACGAGCCGTTCGGTCACCTCGGTCAGGACCGGGAAACGCCGCTCGGCCCCGGTGCGCAGTTCCCGCACCCGGTCCTTCCACGCCATCGCGCCTCCCGCCCCGCCCCGCCTCGCCTCGCCCCGTCCGGCCGGTTCTCCCCGCCGAGGATGAGCTCCCCCGCGGACGTGCTCCGCCGCGGACGTGCTCCGCCGCGGACGTGCTCCGCCGCGGACGTGCTCCGCCGCGGGCGTTCTCCGCCGCGGGCGTTCTCCGCCATGAGACGGCACGACCGGGGCCCCGGCCACCCGGCGGCGGCCGGACGGGTGGGTCACGGGGCCCAGTAGCGGGCCAGCGCGCCTTCCTTGTACGGGGCGGGGCTCACGCTCAGCTCGCCCGCGAAGGGGCGGTCGAGGACGAGCACGAACAGCAGGCTGAAGCCGATCAGACCGGCGACGGAGGCGACGAAGAGCACCTGGATCCGCAGCCGCCGCATCCCGTACAGGAAGGTCAGGGGGACGAGGACGAGCGCGCCGCCGAAGGCCAGGACCTGGAGGAGCGGCGGGAGTTCCTGCTCGGCCATGGTGATCCTGGCGCGGCGCTGCGCGGCCACGTCGTTGAGGCGGGCGACGGCCTCCTCGTAGAACACCTCCTCGCGCGGGGACGCGGGGTCGTACGCCTGGAGCACGTCGAAGGCGTCGACGAGGCTGCGCTCGGTGGCGCCGTACTGGGGGCGGCCCTCGCGCATCCGGGGCCACTGCTGTTCGACGACGGCGTGGACGTAGTCGCCGAGGGCGGCGTCGAGTCCGGCGCGGACGTCCGGCGGGAAGGCGGCGGCGTCACGGGCGATCAGGGCCACGTCGGTGGCCTCGGCGGCGACGATCGTCTGGGTGCTCTCCAGTTGGGTCCAGAGGGTGACGATGACGAAGGCGAGGATGATGCCGTAGATCGCGCCGAACATCCCCAGGGTCACGCCGACCATGTCGTTGTGCTCCCCCTCGGCGAGCGACGGGTGGCGGCGGCGGAGCAGCACGCTGCCGGCGACGGCGAGCACGACGGTGCCGCCGACGAGGAGGACGGCGAGGGTGAGGGAGCTGAAGTGGTTGAGCAGCCAGAGCGACATGAGCGCGGAGTGTAGGGAGCGGGCGCGCACGTCCCGGACCACGACCGAGGCGTACGCCCCCGGCGCATGGGGAGAGTGCACACCATCGGGTGACGCGGCCCGGCGCCCCGGGCCACGTCACATCACGTCACGTCACGTCACGTCACATCACGTCAGGCGGGTGAGGAGGTCGGCGAAGAGAGCCGGGCGGCTCACGTAGCCGACGTGCGAGGTGGGCAGGGTGTGCACGTCGAAGGGGTGGTCGGGGGTGAGTTCGTCCGCCTTGCGGATCATGAAGTCCTGGACCGCCGGGGTGAGGCCGCGGTCGCAGGAGAGACGGACGTAGGTGTGGGGCACCCGGCGCCACGCCTCGGGGCGGACGAGGGCGGCCGGCTCCATGACGCCGTGGTTCTCGTCCGCGTCGAGCGAGTCGAGGAAGTGGCGGAACAGGGGGTCGGGCGCGTCGGCCATGATGGCCTCCTTCAGCACGGCGAACGCCTCCGGGTCGGTGTGGGCACGCCGCCAGTCGAGGCGGACGACGCCGGGGTCGCGGCCGGGGGCGTCGTACGGGACGGCGACCCACGCCACCGCCGCGTCGAGGAGGCCGTCGTCCGCGACGTCCCACGGTTCGGTGAGCATGGCGGGGTCGGCGAGGCAGAGCGCCGAGAGGTAGACGACCCGGTCGACGAGGTCCGGGGCGGCGTTGACGACGGCGGTGAGGGTGAGGCCGCCGAGGCTGTTGCCGGCGAGGACGACCGGGCCGTGTCCGGCGAGCCGCCGGAGGACGCCGACGACGTGCTCGACGTTGTCGGCGAGGGTGACGCCGTGCATCGGGGAGGCTTCGCGGGTCAGGGCCGTACGGTCCTGGGCCGGCCGGTGGTAGGAGGCGGGGCCGTCGGCCCGGTCGCCGTGGCCGGGGAGGTCGACGGCGTACGAGCGGTGGCCGCGCAGGGCCAGCTCGTTCCGGAGCGGGGTCCAGGCACGGGCGTTGCTGGAGCCGCCGTGCACGAACACGAAGGTGGGGTACGGGCGCTGGTCTGAGCGCATGGGAGAGATCCTCGTCATCCTGAGGCGAACGGTGGACGCGGGTGACCTCGGGACCGGTGGGCGCGACAGCGCAGCCAGAACGCGGGCGCGCGGACGCGCGGACGCCTGGCGGAATCGGACGCGCGCCGTGTGCGGGCGCGTCGGCGTGCGCGCGGGGCCGGGGCCGGGGCCGTGGTCAGCGCGCGGAACGGAGCCGGTTCGCCCGGAAGTTCTGGATGACGGAGCACATGCGGCCGAACCTAACAGCCCGCCCCCGCCCCTTCGCACCCCTTTTCGGGCTGGTAGCTTCCACCTGCTAACTTCTACAGCACTGTAGAAGTTCGAGCCGGAGCAGTCCGGACGAGGGAGAGTGAGCCGACGATGGCGCTGTGGGACCGGATCAAGGAGTCCGCCTCGACCATGCAGACCCAGCTGACCGCACGGAAGAACGAACTGACCAGCGGCGCCTTCCGGGACGCGAGCATGGCGATGTGCGCGCTGGTCGCGGCGGCCGACGGCACCGTGGACCCGGCCGAGCGGAGCCGCGTGGCCCAGCTGATCGCCGCCAACGAGGTGCTGCGGAACTTCGACGCGGCCGATCTCCAGCGGCGCTTCGACGCCCAGCTCGACCGGCTCGCCGCGGACGTCGACTTCGGGAAGGTCGCCGTCCTCCAGGAGATCGCCAAGGCGGCGAAGAAGCCGGCGGAGGCCCGCGCCGTCGTCCAGATCGGCATCGTCATCGGCGGCGCCGACGGACACTTCGACCCGGCCGAGCGGTCCGTCGTCCGCGAGGCGTGCTTCGCGCTCGGCCTGCCCCCGCACGAGTTCGACCTCTGAGACACGAGTTCGACCCCTGAGACCCGTGGGCGCCGGGCCTACAGCGGGGTCGCCGCCCTGAGCACCGCGTAGAGCGTCACCGCCGAGTTCGCCGAGGCGAGCGCCGAGGCGGCGGCGCCCACCAGGGCGCCCCACAGGGCGAGCCCGACGGCGGTGAAGACCGGCGGCCAGGCACGCGGGCCCGGGGGCGGCGGCGCGAGGAGGGCGGCGACCCGGCGCGGCACGGGACCGGCGACGGCGAAGGCCGGCAGGGCCGCGGGACCGGCGCCGCCGGAGGCCAGCGCGGCGCGCCCGATGGCCCGCGCGACCACGCGCCGGCTGCCGACCCGTACCGCCGCCTCCTCGTCCGCCCAGCGCTCGGCCGAGTACGTGACGGCCGTACGGAGCGGCCTCAGGAACGGGTTGGCGGCGGCGGCCAGCCGGGCGGCGAGCAGCAACAGGTCGTGCCGGCCCGTCAGATGCGCCCGCTCATGGGCGAAGAGGGCCCGCCGCTCCGCCGGGCCGAGACGGGCGAGCATGCCCCGGCTGACCACCACCCTGCCCCGGGAGCGGCCCGCCGGGGCCGGGAGGGCGTACGCGTACGGGACGGGGTCCGGCAGCACCGCGACCGGGCGGTCCGGCAGCCCGGCGAGCGCGCGGGCGGCCCGCCGGCGGACGCCCCGGTGGCGCAGCAGCACCCGGCCGCAGACGCCGACCACGGCGAGGAGCGCGGGGATCGCCGCCCGGCCGGCGACCTCGTCGAGGGGCACGGCGGCCCGCACCTCCGGGTCCGACCAGGCGTCAGGGAGCGGGTTGCCGGGCAGTTGGGCCGTGCCCACGACCATGAGGAGCGCGAGGCAGAGCGTGCTGCACACGGCGAGCAGCGCGGCGACGGCGGTGAGCAGCCGGGTCGCGGTGCGCGGGTGCAGGTGGTGCTCGGCGAGCCGGGCGACGGGCCACGCGGTCAGCGGCAGGACGAGCGGCAGGAAGACGAGGACGCCCACGGTGTCAGCCCTCCCCCGCCCCGTCGTCTTCCCCTGCTCCCGCCTCCGGCTCCCCCTCGGCCTCCGGCTCCCTCTCGGCCTCCGCTTCTCCCTCGGCCCTCGGTTCTCCCTCGGCCCCCGTTTCTCCCTCGGCCCCTGGGTGTTCCCCGGCCTCCGTGCCTTCCCCGGCCTCCGGTTCCTCCTCGGCGCGGGCGAGCAACTCCCGGAGGAGTCGTTCGTCGGAGGCGGGGAGGGTGGTGACGAAGCGGGCGAGGACGGCCTCCCGGTCGCCCTCGCCGTCGAGCAGCCTGCGCATCCGCAGGGCGGCGAGCCCGGCCTCGTCGGCCATGGCGGTCCACTCGAAGGACCGGCCGGCGCGTTCCCTGGCGACGGCCCCCTTGGCGTGGAGGCGGGTGAGGATGGTGATGACGGTGGTGTACGCGAGGGTGCCGCCGAGGCGTTCGCGCACCGCGCCTGCGGTGACCGGGCGGCCCGCGGCCCGCACCGCGGCGAGGACCTGGGCCTCCAGCTCGCCCTGGCCGCGCCGGCGCCCGGCGTCCCCGGCGGGCTCCGGCGCCCCGGCGTCCCGCTTCTTCATCCGTCGTCCCCCTCGCCGTTCCCGGCCGGTCGCCCGGACCGTCCGGGCGCCGTTCATCGTTCGGGGGGTGACCCTACCCGCTCCTTCTACGCCCCTGTAGATTGACGCGGGTCGGACCAGCGTCCCGTAGCCCGCCAGGAGAGTCCCCGTGTTCGGTATGAGCGAGATCGCGATCCTGCTGATCGTCGTCGCCCTGGTGGTCGGCGCGAGGAAGCTGCCGGAGCTGGCGCGCAACGCCGGCAAGGCGAGCCGCATCCTCAAGGCGGAGGCGCGCGAGATGAAGGCCGGCGACGCGCCCCGCGAGCCCGCGGCCACCTACACCGTCAAGGAGACGCGGACCTCCGCCGAGGACCGCTGAAACCTCTCCGTACGCCGCCCGGCTCCGGTCAGTCGCCCGTCCCGGTGGGGACGGTGAGCAGCGGCGGGCTCCAGCGGCCGTCGAGGACGGAGGGGTCGGGGCCGTACAGGCGCAGCACCGCCGTGAACGGGCCGGCCGGGGCGGGCAGCCAGTTGGCCGCCCGCTTGGGGTCGGTGGGCCGTTCGTGGGCGAGGTGGAGCGTGAGCCCGCCGTCGTCGTCGTAGACGATCCCCGGGGTGCGGTCCCCGATCGCGTTCCGGCCGATCGCGTTCCAGACGATCGCGTTCCGGCCCATCGCGTTCTCGGCGAGGTGCCCTCCGGGCGGCCCGTGGAGCGAGGCCGACCAGAAGAAGCGGGCGGGCGGGAGCTGCCCGGGGAGGAAGCGGATCGTGTACGCGCGCCGGGCGCCGTCCGGCGGTCCGTGACCGGCCGGGTCGCGCAGCCGGCCGCTGGACCACATCTCCGCCTCGGGGAGCCCGTACAGGCCCTGGTGCGCGGCGACCGCGCGGCGCAGCGGATCGGCGCCGATCTCGGCGCGGGTGCCGAAGAGGGGCGCGGGGCGCCGGGTCGCGGCGACCGCCTCGGCGAGCCGGGCCCGGCCGTCGGCGAGGCCCGCTTCGAGGGCGGCGCGGAGCCCGGGGGCGAGCGCGCCGGGCTCGAACGCGCCGCCGCCGTCGACGCCGAGGACGGCGAGCCGGGCGCGCAGCGCGCGGTCGGCGTCGAGGACCGGGCAGAAGCGGAGGAGGAAGTCGAGGGCGGTGAAGAACGCGACGGGGTCGGTCTCCCCCGGCCGCACGACCGGCCGGAGCGGCTCCTCCGGCGGATGCGGGGCGGCGGTGTCGGTGTACGCGGAGAGCGGGCGCAGCCGGTACCGCTCCTGGAGCGCGCGGACGGCCGGCACGTCCTCCGGTCCCGCGAGGCGGGTGCGGCCGACGATGCCGACGAGCCGGGTGGCGGCGCGCAGGACGCCGGTGACGCCGTCGGGGACGGAGCCCGTCCAGCCGGGCCCGGCGACGAGGTAGTCGCCCGCGCCGGGGCCGGTGGCACGGGTGCCGACGAAACCGACGTACACGGTGTCGAGGTCGTGCACCGGCAGGACGTGGTAGCGGTCGGTGGCGGGGACGGACAGCACCCAGGGCTCGGCCCGGAGGTCGAGCCAGGCCACGGAGCGGACGGTGTCGACGTCCGGTCCGGCCGCGTCCCCGCCGGCCGGGACGAGCGGTGCGGCGTGGTGCCGGAAGCGGCCGAAGCCCCCGGCGGCGGGGGCTTCGGGGTCGATCGCCTGGGCGTGGAGGGTGCGGTAGTTCTCCAGGAGGGGGTGGCCCCAGATCCACGCCTCGGCGGCGGTCCGCCGCGCCTCCCCGGCCGTCGGCACCGCGCGCTCCGCCATGGCCACCCTCCTCACCTGCCGCATTTCCGCCCAAACTGCCACGCTTGGGGACGGGCTGCATCCGGGAGGAGGGGGTGGCCTCGCGGGACGCGGCGCTACGGGACGGGGCGCGGGGCTACGGAACGCGGTGCTGCGGGACGCGGTGCTACGGACCGGGCAGGGGCTCGGCGACCGAGGCGAGGTAGCGGGCGTACTCGTCGAGCGCGGCCAGGGCCTGCTCGTCGTCGCGGTCGATCAGCCAGGTGAGGGTGAGGCCGTCGAGGACGCCGAGGCCGTGGCGGGCGAGGACCGCGAGGTCCACGGTCCAGGCGAGGCCGGCCGCCCGGGCCATCGACTCCAGGTGGGCGCGGTTCACGTCCAGGTAGTGCCGGTACTGGCGGCGGGCCAGGTCGGCGAGGCCGGGCCTGCGGAGCGCGTACTGGGTGACCTCGTACGTCACCAGGTGCTCGGCCGGGCGGGCGCGGACCTGTTCCCAGTAGGCGTGGAGGATCGCGCGGACCTTCTCGAAGGGGGTGGCGCCCTCCGGGTGGGCCAGATCGGCCGGCGGGAGGTTCCGCTCCATGATCCGCTCGATGACGGTCTGGAACAGCTCCTCCTTGGAACGGAAGCAGTAGTGGAAGGCGCCGAGCGGCACCCCCGCCTCGGCGACCACGGCCCGCGTGGTGGTCTCGGCGACCCCGTCCCGGATCATGACCCGGATCGCCGCCTCCGCCAGCTGCTCACGGCGCTCGCCTGCGGAGAGTCGGGGCATGGGGGGCTCCTCGCGGGGGACGGGGCGGGACCGGCCGGGCGGCGGGCCGGGTCACGGTATCGCGGGGGAGGATCGGCAGGACCTAGAGGAAGGCCATGCCCTCGCCGCGGTACGTGGGGACCTCGTCCACCACCCGGTCGTGCTCGACGAGGTGGAGGGTGTCGACGCGCTCGCAGAGCTCGCCGGCCTTGGCGTGCCGGAACCAGACGCGGTCGCCGCAGCGGAGGGTGTCGGCGGCCGGTCCCACGAGCGGCGTCTGCACCTCGCCCGCGCCCTCGGAGCCGAGCGTCCGCAGCCCCGCCGGGTGGACGGGGACGGGCAGCCGGTCCGGTCCCGGGGCGCCGGACGCGGTCCAGCCGCCGCCGAGGACGGTGACGTGGCCGGGGGCGGGGCGGCGGACCACCGCGAGCGCGAAGAAGGCGGCGGGCAGCGGGCTGAAGCCCCGGTAGTGGTCGAAGAGGGCGGGGGCGTAGAGCCCGGAGCCCGCGCCGAGTTCGGTGACGGCGGGCTCGGCGGAGGTGGACTCCAGGCTGCCGGTGCCGCCGCCGTTGACGAACTCCAGCGGGGCGACCTCGCGGACGGCGCGGACGGCGGCGGCCCGGCGGGCGCGCAGCTCGCGGGCGGAGAGCCGCTGGACCGCGCGGACGGCGGCGCGCATCGGGCGGCCCTGGCCCGGCTGGTCGTCGCCGACGCCGGCGATCTGCCCCTCGTACGCCATCACGCCGACCAGCCGCAGCCGGGGGCGGGCCACCACGGCGCGGGCCAGCGCCGCCGCCTCGGCCGGGGCGTGCAGGGGCGAGCGGCGCATGCCGAGGTGGACCCGGCCGCCGAGCAGGCGGAGCGAGGCGTCGAGGTCGAGGCAGACCCGGACCGGGGGCCCGGAGGCCCCGACGGCCGAGGTGAGGAGGTCGAGCTGTTCGGCGGAGTCGATCATCACGGTGACGCGGGCGGCGGCGTCCTCGTCGTCGGCGAGGCGGCGCAGCGCGTCGGTGTCGGCGGTCGGGTAGCCGACGAGGACGTCCGCCCGGGGGTCGTGGGCGGCGAGCCAGAGCGCCTCGGGGAGGGTGAAGGCGAGGACGCCGGCGAAACCCGGGCGGGCCAGGACGTCGTCGATGAGGGCGCGGCAGCGGAGCGACTTGCTGGCGAGCCGGATCGGCTTCCCGCCGGCGCGGCGGGCCATCTGCGCGGCGTTGGCGCGCAGCGCGCCGAGGTCCACCACGGCGAAGGGCGGCTGGAGGCCGGCGGTCGCCTTCTCCAGGTCGGCGAAGCCGGCGGGGCGCGGGGCGGGCCCGGTGGAGGCGGCTGCGGGGCGGGCGCTTTCCATGGTGGGCGGCCTTTCGTGGACCTGTGGAGGAGAGGGCGCGGGCTTCTCCGGGACCGGTGGCGACGCCGTCACGTTCTCTTGGACGAGTGTCCAAGTCAAGCCTCCGGGACCCTTGACTTGGACACTCGTCCAAGTCCACCCTTCCGGACGAGAACCGGCGGTGACCCGCCCTCCGACCTCCACGGACCCCGGCCCGAAGGGAACGCCCGGCATGAGCGGCAGCGAGAACGGCGCCGTCTGGCGCAACTGGGCCGGCAACGAGGAGGCCCGCCCCCGGCGGGTGCTGCGCCCGGCGCGCACCGAGGACGTCGCCGCGGCGGTGAAGGACGCGGTACGCGACGGGCTGCGGGTCAAGGCGGTCGGCTCCGGGCACTCCTTCAGCGGCGTCGCCGTCGCCCCGGACGTCCAGCTCCGCCTCGACCGGCTCGACGCCGTGGACGCGGTGGACCCCGAGACGGGGCTCGTCACCGTCGGCGCCGGCATGCCGCTGTGGAAGCTGAACCCGCTGCTCGCCTCCCACGGGCTCGCCCTGGAGAACATGGGCGACATCGACCGGCAGACGGTCTCGGGCGCGATCTCCACCGGCACCCACGGCTCCGGCATCCGCTTCGGCGGCATCGCCACCCAGGTGCGCGCGCTCGAACTCGCGCTGGCCGACGGCTCGGTGACGGTCTGTTCGGCGACTGAGCGGCCCGAGCTCTTCGCCGCGGCCCGGGTCGGCCTCGGGGCGCTCGGCGTCCTCACCAAGGTCACGCTCCAGACCGTGCCGCTCTACGCCCTGCACGCCCGCGACGCGTCCATGCCGGTCGCCGAGACCCTCGGCCGCATCGACGAACTCGTCGCGGAGAACGACCACTTCGAGTTCTTCTGGTTCCCGCACAGCGACACCACCCTGACCCGCCGCTTCCGCCGGCTCCCCGCCGACACGCCCCTCTCCCCCATCGGCGCCTTCTCCCGGCGGCTCGACGAGGCCGTCAGCGGGCCCGGCTTCGAGGCCCTGAACCGGCTCGGCACCCGCGTGCCGCGCCTGGTGCCGCCGATCACCCGCTTCGCCGCGCGCGCGATGTCCTCCAGGACCTGGACCGACCACGCGTACAGGATCTTTGCCTCGGTGCGCGATGTCCGCTTCCACGAGGGCGAGTTCGCGATCCCGCGCGCCCACGCGGCCGAGGCGCTGCGCGAGCTGCGGTCCTGGATCGACACCCGGGGCGAGCCGGTGTCCTTCCCGCTGGAGGTGCGGTTCACGGCCGCCGACGACATCTGGCTCTCCACCGCGCAGGGCCGGGAGAGCTGCTACATCGCCTTCCACCAGTACCACCGGATGCCGTACCGCCGGTACTTCGACGCCTGCCAGCAGATCCTCGGCTCCTACGGCGGCCGTCCGCACTGGGGCAAGATGCACGACCTCGACGCGGCCGGGCTGCGGCCCCGCTACGAGCGCTTCGACGACTTCGTGGCGCTCCGGGACCGGCTCGACCCGTCCGGCGTCCTCTCCAACCCGTACCTCGACCGGGTCCTCGGCGCGCCCCCGGCGGCCGGCTGATCACCCGGTCCGGGGGCTGACCCCCGGCCGGGGGCGGGTGGCACACTGGCTCCGGTCTGCCGAAGGAGTACCACCGTGTCCGTCATGCAGCGCCTGCGCACCGCCGTCCGCCGGACCTACCGGCGGACCGTGGACCTGAGCCACCCGGCCCGCTCCCCGCTCGGCAGCGCGGTCGTGAACTGCGTCGTGTACGTCGACGGGGTGCGGCGGACGGTCCGGGGGACGAGCGCCGAGGACGCGCTGCGGTACGTGCGCCGGGGCGGGGACGGCTTCGTGTGGATCGGGCTGCACGAGCCGGCCGAGAAGGAGCTGACGGTCCTCGCCGAGCTCTTCGGGCTGCACCCGCTGGCCGTCGAGGACGCGGTCCACGCCCACCAGCGCCCCAAGGTCGAGGAGTACGACGGGGTGCTGTTCGCCGTCCTCAAGACGGTCCGGTACGTCGAGCACGAGGAGCTGACCGCGACCAGCGAGGTGGTGGACACCGGCGAGCTGATGGCCTTCGTCGGACCCGACTTCGTGATCACCATCCGGCACGGCGGGCACGGCTCCCTCGGGCCGCTGCGCGAAGCCCTCGAAGCGCTGCCGGAGCAGCTGGCCAAGGGCCCGTCGGCCGTGCTGCACGCGGTGGCGGACCACGTGGTCGACGACTACCTCGCCGTCGCGGACGCGGTGCAGACCGACCTCGACGCGATCGAGAACACGGTCTTCTCCGGCCAGGCGGGCCGCGGCGACGCCGGCCGGATCTACCAGCTCAAGCGGGAACTGCTGGAACTGCGCCGGGCGGTCGCCCCGCTCTCCCGCCCGCTGACGGCGCTCGCCACCCGGCCCATGCCCCTGGTCGACCCGGAGATCCGCGCCTACTTCCGCGACGTCAACGACCACCTCGCCCGCGTGACCGAGCAGGTCGCCTCGTACGACACCCTGCTCGACTCGGTGCTCCAGGCGCACCTGGCGCAGGTCACCGTCGCGCAGAACGAGGACATGCGGAAGATCACCGCCTGGGCGGCGATCGTCGCGGTGCCGACCATGGTGTGCGGGCTGTACGGCATGAACTTCGACCACATGCCGGAGCTGCGGTGGACCTACGGCTATCCGCTGGTCCTCGGGGTGATCGCGGTCGCCTGCTTCGTCATCCACCGGGGCTTCCGCCGCAACGGCTGGCTGTAGCGCAACGGGGGCGCACCCCGGCCGCGCCCGGACCGGGGCGCACCTCAGGCCGCGCGTCCGTATATGAGAGGTTTGCTCCGTTAATCCGGTCGGTGAGTCGTCCGACCGGCCGGCGGAGAGGTGCGGTACGGCATGGCGCGGTGGGACGGGACGGGGACGGCGGCGGGCCCGGAGGGGGACCCCGGGGCGGCGGACGACGAGGCCCGCTGGTTCCGGGTCCTGCTCCACGTGGGCTTCTTCCTGCTGCTCGGCTCCTCGCTGACCCGGTTCCTGATGCGGCACACCGGGGAGGGCATCGCCCCCTGGGTGGTCGGGCTCGCCGCCGTCCTCGCCGTGCTGTACGTGGCCGAGCCCGCGCTCACCGGCGACCGGACCCGCCGGCACCTCTGGCTGGGTGCCTGCTCGGCGACCTGGATCGCGCTCGTCTTCCTCGCCCCGAGCTTCGCCTGGTGCTCGATCCCGCTCTTCTACCTCGGGCTGCGCGAGCTGCGCCCGCCGGCCGCGGCCGGCTACATCGGGCTGCTCACGGTGGTCTCGGTCACCGCGCAGCTGCGGCTGGCCGGCCGTTTCGAGTTCGACATCCTGCTCGCCCCGCCCGCCATCGCCGCGATCTGCGTCGCCGTCTTCGTCCGGATGGACCGGCAGACCGAGCGGCAGCGCGAGCTGATCGCGGACCTCGTCCGCACCCGGCGGGAACTCGCCGCGACCGAGCGCCGCGAGGGCACCCTCGCCGAGCGGCAGCGGCTCTCCATGGAGATCCACGACAGCCTCGCCCAGGGCCTGTCGAGCCAGCGGATGCTGCTCCAGGCGGCCGACCGGACCTGGCGGTCGGACCCCGAGACGGCCCACCGGCACGTGCGCGCGGCCGGCGAGATCGCCGAGCACAACCTCGCCGAGGCCCGCCGCTTCGTCCACGACCTCGCCCCCGCCGACCTCGCCGGGGGCGGCGGTCTGGACGAGGCGCTGCGCACCCTGGCCCGCCGGGAGTCCACCGCCGGCCTCACGGTCCGCTGCCACATCGAGGGCGTGCCGGTCCGCGCGCTGCCCGACCGGGTCCAGTCGGCGCTGCTGCGGATCGCGCAGGGCGCGCTGGCGAACGTACGGGAGCACGCGGACGCCCGTGCCGCCGCGCTCACCCTCACGTACCTCGACGACCAGGTCGTGCTCGACGTCGCCGACGACGGCAGGGGCTTCGACCCGGCGGCCGTCCGCGCGGACGGCGGGGAGCGCGGCCACGGCCTCCCGGCCATCCGCACCCGCGCGCGGCAGCTCGGCGGCACGCTGACCGTGGAGTCCGCGCCCGGCGAGGGCACGGTGCTGTCGGCGGCCGTCCCGCTGCCGGCGCCCTGAGGCGACGGACCGAGGACCTGCGGCGGCGGGCGACGGACAGGGAACCTGCGGCGGCGGCCGGTCAGGCCGGGTGGGCGACCCGGGCGGTGATGCGGGCGATGCGCCGCGCCGACTCCTCGGGGGCGGCGACCGGCTGGACGATGTGACTGACGGTGAGCCGGACGATCGTCTCGACGGCGAGCCCGCGCGACACCTCGTCCACCTCGGGCCACGCCTCGATCGCGTACGCGTCGAGGAGGGCCATCGCGGTGCCGAAGACCGGGTCGGTGCGGGTGGTCAGATAGGCGAGCAGGTCGGCGTCGTCGCCGCCCCGCGCGGCCACGAGGACGCTCTTGATCAGCGGGTTGTCGACGGCCTGCTGGAGCGTGTACCGCACCCCGGCCTCGGCGGCCCGCTCCAGGTCCCCCCGGTGCGCGTCCAGCTCCTCCCGGATCCCGACGAGGAACCGTTCCAGCTCCCGCTGGACCAGTGCCCCGCCGATCGCCTCCTTGGACCCGAACTCGTTGTAGAGGGTCTGCCGGCTGATCCCCGCGACCCGCGCGACGGAGGTCATCCGCAGCACGCCCCACCCGTCGGCCGCGACGAGCCCGTACGCGGCGTCGAGCACCTGCTCCCGCAACAAGGACCGAACAGTCTCGCGAAAACGTGTCATCGTGCCCCCACCTTAGGGCCTGGGAGGCCGCCGGCCGGGCGCTCCCGGCGCCGAGGTGACGGACTACGGCCGATCGGCGCGGGCCGAGAGAAATTGGCGGTACCAGGCCAGGTGCCGGGAGAAGGCCGCGGTGAAGCCGGGGCCGGGGCCGCGGCCGAAATCGGTCCAGGGGCGCTCGTCGGCGAACCAGTGGTCGACGCCGAAGATCTCCAGGTGGTGGGCGGCGACCGGGTTCCCCGCGAGCAGCGCGCGGGCCTCGGCGAGCTCCACCGCCGGGCCCCGGGCGTCCCGCACCGAGGCCGGGAGCAGCGGTTCGACGGCGGCGAGGAGTTCGGCCTCGGAGACCGGATCCGGGTGGGCGACGCAGTACGCGCCCGGCCTGGTCGCCGGGGAGAGCGCGGCGCCCAGCAGGGCGCCCGCCAGGCTCTCGACCTCGACCATCGAGTGCAGCGAGCCGGCCCCCGCGAGCGGTCCGGGCAGGGCGGCGAGCAGCGTC
Source organism: Streptomyces sp. NPDC085460 (assembly GCF_044541975.1). Taxonomy (NCBI): domain Bacteria; kingdom Bacillati; phylum Actinomycetota; class Actinomycetes; order Kitasatosporales; family Streptomycetaceae; genus Streptomyces; species Streptomyces sp. NPDC085460. The sequence goes on along the minus strand of NZ_JBITTO010000001.1, from coordinate 2,622 downwards.
AGGAGGCCGGGGACGACCAGCCGGTCCCCCGTCCCGTAGACGAGGTGGGGGCGCAGCACGGTGCCGCCGGCGTCCAGCACGTACCGCTCCCCCGCGGCCCGGGTCCGGCTGGTCGCGGAGCCCGGCGCGAGGGGGAGGCTGTCGATGTCGGCGGCGCGGAAGGGGCCGCGGCCGTGCACGGAGGCGGTGCTCAGGGCGACGATCCGCCCCGCGCCGGCCCGTCGCGCGGCGGCGACGAGGTCCCGGGTGCCGTGCTCGTTGACCACCTGGAGGACGTCCTCCGCGCCGCCGATCGCAGAGGCGCAGTGGATCACGGCGTCGACCCCGTCGCAGATCCCGCGCAGGCTCTCGGCGTCCCTGAGGTCGCCCCGGACGGTCTCGACGACGGGCCGGCCGGCGGGCGGGGCGCCCTCGGGCGCGACGGGCGCCGCGTCCGGGCGCCGGACGAGCAGGCGGACGTGGTCGAGGCCGGGGTGCGCGGCGGCCGCGGCGGCGACCCGGCCGCCGATGAAGCCGGTGGCGCCGGTGATGAGGATGCGGGTTCCCATGGGACCTTCCGAAGGACGCGTACGGGGCGCGGTGGTGCGCCGGTCAGCCCGCGAGACGCTGGTCGAGCCGGGCGAGCGCGGGAGTGCCGGCCCGCGAGGAGAGGGTGCAGGCGAAGACGGGCTGGCCGTCCTGGTGCCCCTCGGCGCGGACCGTCAGCATCCCGGGGGCGGGGGCGGGCACGACCTCGGCCGTGACCCAGCAGGGCGCCTCCAGCTCGGCGTAGCGGAAGAACGACACGTTCATGACCGACGGGAGGAAGCCCTCCGCGCCGACCAGCGCGTGCGCCGCCTGGCGGGCCGCCTCCAGGAGGAGCATGCCCGGCACGTGGTCGTTGGGGCGCCGGAAGAGCGTCGGGTGGCCGGTGTCGATCCGCAGCTGCCACTGGCCGGGGCGGGTTCCCCGGCCGAGCACGACGTCCTGGGCCCGTTCCCGGCCCACCGTCTCCGGCGGGACGCCGGGTATCAGCGGGACGGGCTGCCCGAGGAGTTCGAGCTGGGGGCCCCTGATCCGGCGGTACGCGGCGGCCGAGGTGCAGCTCGCCACGCCCCTTCCGGTGGCCAGCAGGTTCCCGTCCCGGGTGAGCACGGTGGTGGTGCGCAGCGCGCGCAGCCCCCGGCCGCGGCCCCGGACGTCGGAGAGGATCACGTCGATGGTGACGTCCGCGCCGCCGGCGTCCAGGGCGAGCGCGTCGGGCTCGGCGTCGTAGGAGAGGTCCCAGAGGACGAACTGGGAGTCGACGGGGACGCCGAGTTCGGCGTGGGCGACCAGCATGGTGGCCTGGCGTATGGTCTCGGCGACCAGGATCGGATCGTGCCGGTCGCCGCCGACCGGGGAGAAGTAGGGGTGCGCGGCGGGCCAGGCGGCGGAGACGGAGAAGCGGTTCTCTCTCAACTGTGTCCAGCCGGTGGGGATGATGTCCGCCGGGTCGGAGCGGTGGACGAACTCTCCGGGAACGCTCGTCTTGCCGAGTCGGTCGTGCCGTTCCATGTCTCCCCTTGCGTCCCTTCCCCCCCGGACGTAGAGCCCGGCCCGGCGTAGGGTACGTACGTTCTGGTTTTTTTTTCAATGCTTCACGTCACATGGCGAGAGCACACAGTGAGACAGCGGGAGGGCCTGTGGCGCAACAAGCGCGAGCTATCCGTACACGGCGGGCGATCCTCGAGGCAGCCGCCACCGTCTTCGCGGAGCGGGGCTACGAGCGAGCGACCGTGGGGGAGATCCTCGCGCGCGCCGGGGTGACGAAGGGTGCGCTGTATTTCCACTTTGCATCCAAGGAAGAAGTCGCGACCGGCGTGCTCGACGCGCAGCTGCTCGACGAGCCGCTCACCCCGCAGGCGGTGAAACTCCAGGAGCTCATAGACCAGGGCTTCCTCCTCTCCCACCGGCTCCAGCACGACCCCCTGGTCCAGGCGAGCGTGGCGCTCGCCCTGGACAGCGGCGCGGTGGGCGTGAACCGCGCCGTGCCCTTCCAGGCGTGGGTGGACCAGGTGTCCGAGATCCTCACCGTGGCCCGGGCGCGCGGCGAGCTCCTCCACCATGTGAACGTGACGGACACGGCCGAGCTGTTCTCGGGGGCCTTCACCGGCATCCAGACCATGTCCGCCGTGCTGTGCAATCGCAACGATCTTGCTCATCGCACGTCGGTGCTGATGCGGCATGTGATCCCGTCGATCTGCACGCCGGCGATCCTGCTCGAGCTCGACATGTCCGATGAGCGGGCGCTCGCTCTCGCGGCCGAGTACGACGCGGGCCGGCGCCATCGCGACGACATCCTGGCGGACACCTCCGCGTAACCGGGAGCCCCCCGAAAACAGACCACGCGGTTCCTTTGGCGCCCCGACGGCAGACTGCCGTCGGGGCGCTCTGGCGTCATGGCACTGAGTGTGTTTTGCTGAGGGTACTCAGTGCCATACACGGGTGCCGTAGCCGATACCGGGTGCCACAAGCCAGGCCCCGCCCGCAGGTGCCACCAGCATTTCCAGGGAGCTCAAGACCATGGGCAAGGACTTCGACCTGTACCGGTTGTCCGAGGAGCACGAGATGCTCCGGGAGTCGGTGCGTGCGCTGGCGGAG